>JAZSNH010000054.1:0-93035 GCA_045536305.1 Acutalibacteraceae bacterium | reverse complement strand
AAAAAAGAAAAATATAAAATTAAACAACGACGGCCCGGGGAAAAACGGCCGCGAAGCTTTGCTTGTGTGTAAAAAACGCATAAACAGGCTGATTCTACCGTCGGTAGAGATGTAGAATCGAAGCTCTACCGCTCTACTCTAAGCTGTATAGCCGTAAAACCTATCGGTAGGTTGAGTTTTTTCTTTTCCTGTGGGTATAATGCAGACAAAGCCAAAGGAAAGTGCGGCAGTGAAAGGAGAATAAAAAATGACCAGAACAAAAATATGCGACAGAAAGCTTCCTGACTATACCGTGGGAGAAGAAATATTCAATGCTCTGTCCCATGCGGCAGGTGCGATCTTTGGAGTGTTTGCGCTTGTTGCATGTATATTGATCCCTGCATCGAAAAGCAATGTGTGGGGAATCGTCAGCGGAGCAATATATGGTGCATCGTTGGTGGTGCTGTATTCAATGTCAGGAATATATCACGCATTACCGCGAAACACAGGAAAAAAGATAATGCAGATAATAGACCACTGCACGATTTATTTCCTTATAGGAGGAACCTATACTCCCATATTGCTGTGCTCTATCCGTTTGGTTTCACCTGTATGGGCGTGGATACTGTTTGGCATAGTATGGGGCTGTGCGGCTGTAGCGGCAGTATTTACCGCAATAGATCTGAAAAAATATAATGTCCTTTCGATGATATGCTATATAGGCATGGGCTGGTGCATTATCATAGCCGCAAAAACGGCGATACAGGCAATGAGCACACCTGCAGTGCTGTGGACGCTTTTTGGCGGCATTGCGTATACTCTCGGTGCCGTCCTGTACGGATTGGGCGTAAAGCACAGATATATGCATTCCGTCTTTCATCTGTTCTGCCTGGCAGGCAGTGTGATGCAGTATATTGCGATAGCAGGTTATATACTGCAATAATCGGCATATTATAAAAAAGCCGTCCTTGCGGACGGCTTTTAGGTTTATTTTGCGTTGATCGGATGCTTTTTATTGTAGAGCATGAAGGGCAGGAAGAAAATAAATGCGGCGGCACACAGGCAAGCTATGTAGATAGGTGTGTTAACATACCAGCCGAACCATTCGCAGAAGCTTTTGAATACAATGATCGGAGAGTTTTTCGGACCTACATAGAAATTATTCATAGTGCCGTCGGTGACCTTCCAAAGAGCACAGTTGAGCGCAAACGCGATAACGCAGCAAATAGTGAACACCGCGACAGCACCCTTGTAATCGGACTTTTTAAGTGCCGCGCGGCGAGAAAAGCCGATATACAAGCCTATAAAGACAAGCATCATGTGCCATGTAAAAGCGTGCAGCGTGAGAGTCCAGTATTCATGAACAAGTCCCGAGGGCTCCAAAAAGGATATAAATCCGCTCATGAGGTTAAATGCAAGCATAAAGTTGTACAGTGCATCCTGAATCTTTCCCTTCGGAAGCAGAGGCGCAATGATGCATAAATACATGGGTATACTGCAAAGCTGGAAGGGGAATATCCACCACTGATATCCGCATACGCCGTTTTCCGCTACATTTACAACATAATAATAGAAAAGCTGCTTATATATTTCCGTAATCATGAGGAAGATGCCGCAGGAGAGGAGGACTATGCGGTTGCCTTTTTCATCGGTTTTTCTCAAAAGGAATGCAAACAGGAAACACAGCGCAAGCCCAGCAAAGAAAAAGCCGAGATGAAAAGCGCCGTAAGCAGGCGGTTTTTCCATACTCCATGCAGTCCACTCGAAAAATTCTCTCATAAATAAGCCTCCAAAATAAAATTAAAAAAGACATAATTCGACATCTTCACAATTATATCACATGTATTCATGCAGGTCAACAAATAACCGCCCTTCTTTCGAAGGGCGGTTAAAATGTCGTCATACAGAATCCCAGATTTGCTGGAATTTCTTTTCGGAAAGATCGAAATGCCTTTTCAGTTGAGTTTTTATATGAGCGGAGCGTTTTTGCAAAAACAGGTCAACATTGTCGATCTGACTCTTCTGGAAGGACGGAGATGGCGCATTCCAGCGGTTGTGCTGGCGTGGCATCTCAGATTTGATAGAAGCTTGCAGCTCTGCAAGTATTTTACCTGAACGCTCATAATTGAAAACATACTTAAGAGCTTTTATGTATTCGGTGACAAATTTATTTTTAAACTCTTTGTTTTCAAGCAGCTTGCGCGCCATAAGGTTACTCATATTATTGCCCGAGCCGTGTCCCTCAGGGTCGTACATGTGGGCATAAATCATATCACGTTTGACATATTCCGACATAAACGCCCAGTCAAAATCATACAGCATCCAGCGCCATTTGCCGTTTTCATCTTTGTATTGACGAATGTTTCCGGTGTCTGCATTGCAAACAAAGGTCTGCACTATCCAAAACTGAATAAAGGAATCAATATCAACCTGCGAGCAGAAGTATTCATAGTTTTTGGCGCTTGTAAGCTTATTTGAATTTAAAAACTTATTAAGAGCATTCAAATCGGACTTAGAACCTGTCTGAACGATAGTCTGTCCTTTTATAAGGTCGATATTTTCTTTTTCGAAGCCGTATTTGTAGGTGAGATAGTTATCATTAAGCTTTTCGCGCAGATAATACAGGCCCCAGTAGTCGCCGTTTATATAAAGCGCAACAGGCGTGTAATCCATATAATCCACGGCGGTAAAATGAGTGCCTTTAAGAAGTGCAGGAACAAGAACATCGCGCAGCTTTGCACGGTTCCAGTCCTGTCCTTCAGGTCTTAAAAGGAGCGATTTGTAGCTTGCAACACCGTTATCTGCAAAAAACGGATATGAAATTTCATTCGTACCGTACTGTTCACGAAGGATAAGAGCCAGACCCTTTTGCGGAAGACCTCTTGCAAATTGTCCGAAGGTGTGGATACCACAGTCAAATTCCACAGAACATACGCCATCGGTCGAAATATATTCAATATGGGTGGCTCGTTCCCAATCCTTCCAGAAATTCGCGCCGTAATGGGGCTTCTTTTCGGTATAGCCGGGGCCGTTTGCAAGAATGCCGCTTTTATTGCTGAAAAGACCGTTGGGAGGACTTGCAAGGCTTACGACCGCGATGCTGTGTGCCGCCTCCACAAGATAGGTAGAGGTGATAATATCACTGGAAAGACAGCCGTCGGCAAAGGCGCGTGCTCTCAATACGGTGGTTTCATTGATCGTTACGGAAAAATCCTCATGATATGCCTTGCCGTCGGCGGAAGGCTCAGAACCGTCCTTGGTAATGACCACGTAAGTGCCCTTTGGAACGGAAACCTTGACAGAGGTTCCGCCTTCGACATAGCCTGCGAGGGTGTCAAAGGAAGGAGCGGAGCAGTATGAAGAATATTTAACGCTTATGTTATTGGCTTTGCCGGGTGTTGTGACTGTAAAAAACAAACGCTCATCGGGACTGCTTTCATTGCGTCCTGCGGAAATGCCGTCTCGCTGTTTTCCTGTAGAGAATATGTCTGTTATTTGTCCGAGAGAATTGGTGAGATAAAGAGTTTCGCCTGAATTGCTGAGCTTGAACGGTGCATAGAGAGTGTTTCCCGAGGCAGTCTGTTCGGTGCCGGTGCAGTAAACAAGAAGATAAGCGCCTGATTTAAGCACAGTATCGGGAAAGGTGAATTCTACGGTATCGTCTGATGTAGAAAGACCGTATCCGCCAAGGTTTATATCCTTATCGGTAGAGTTGAAAATTTCAACCCAATCGTTCGGATACTTAGAGCGCGAGCCTGAAACGCTCATTGCTTCGGAGATAAATATACCGTCGTTAAAATTTGCGGATAAAACATAATTTATCGGATATGAAGGTGTTGAATTTGCCTCTCCCGGAGTCGGACGGGAAAACAACTGCTGAATATTTTCTTCGGAAAGACCTGTAGAGGTGTTTTCAGCAAGAGTACAGATATCGAGATATGAACACAGAATGCCCTGAGGAGTATAAAGACATATCCTGTCGTCATTGTCGCTTATTGCAAAAGAGGTGTGCATTTCTCCCGAAGGAGCGGTGCTGTTTAAACCCGAACAGAATACTGTCATGTAGCTTTCGGCCTTGATCACAGTATCGCTGGGGAAGGTCCATTTCATAATATCGTATCTGTCGTCCGTAAGATAAAAGCCTGAAAGGTCTATATCATTCAGAGAACAGTTATAAAGCTCGACCCAATCATGGTAATTGCCCGTGCTGTCGGCAAAGCAATGGGAATTTTCCGACATGTATTCATTTACAACAACATCATAGACGGGGAATACCAGCTCGTCCTCAGTCGCAACACCGCCCGAATTTTTGCCGCAGGGAGATGGGACGGAGAACAAGAGATATTCATCTGCTGTGCTTTCGAGTCCGTAGGAAACGTTCTGCGGAACGGGAGGAATTTCCATCTGCTGGATAATATCGCCTGATGAGTGAGACAGAATGAGAGGCTCACCGGTTGAGCTGAGCTTGAAATTGGTGTGTAATTCATAGGCACCGTCCCATTTATCAAGACCTGACATATATACAATAATGTAAGAATGCGCCTTTATTGTAACAGCAGGGAAAGTCCATCTGAGCGGCTCTGTTCCGGAGTCGGAAAAATAATAGCCCTCAAGATCGATATCCTCATCTGTGCTGTTGTAAAGCTCTGCCCAATCATAAAACTCACCGTCCTTGGACTGAGCGTAATGACTGTTTGAGGACATAACTTCGTTGATAATCAGGGAGCCTTCGTCAGGAAAGGGATTCGATTGCTCAGATGTTTTGGCGGTGCAGCCGAAAAGCACTGAAATAAACAGAAGGATACATACCGACAAAGAAGAAAAAGTATATACCGATCTTTTCAAAATAAACTCCCTCCTTAGAATTATTGATAAAGCAACACAACGAAATCAAAAATCAATAAATTGATTATACTACAAATAATCCGATATTCCAACAGTTTTTTGAATAACTGCCGGAATATCGGAAAAAATCAATTTTCCCTGAAAACGGGAAGGGAAAACCAGAACACACTGCCCTGCCCAAGCTGCGAGCGGACTCCAAAGGCCGCGTTGTGCTGTTCGAGAATGCTCTTGACTATTGAAAGGCCGAGACCTGTTCCGATCTGACTGCGCCTGTGCTCCTTATCGACCTTGTAATATCTGTCCCAGATAAGTGAAATATCCTCCTTTGATATACCAATACCGCTGTCAGCTACCTCGATTCGAACCTTGTCATCATCACAAAGCTGACGAATGACAACAGTTTTGTCTTCGCCGGTATAATGCACGGCGTTGCTGACAAGATTATAAATAACCTGAGATATCCGTATCTCATCTGCAATGACAAACGCCTCGCATTCAGGCTCAAAAACAATGGTGTAGCCGCTTTGCTCGATAAACTTGGCGTATCTGCCGATAATAGCCTGAACCGTATTGGTGAGTGAAAAACGGGTGAATGTGAAATTCTGGGTGCCCGACTGTATTTTTGAAAGGTCGAGAACATCCGAAACGAGTGAAGTCAGCCGCTGAGTTTCATCAATTATTATCTGCAGATTCTGCTCGTTGTTTTCGCCCGGGATATCACGCATCATTTCAGCGTAGCCGGAAATAAGGGTAAGAGGCGTACGCAGGTCGTGTGAAATATTAGCGATAAGCTCGCTTTTAAGGCGATCGACCTTGCCAAGCTCAAAGGCGGCAGTGTTGAGAGTGTCGGACAGCTCGGAAAGCTCGCGGAATCCCCCTGCAGAGAAGGTGGTCGTATAATCCGCCTTTGCCAGCACCTTTGCGCTTTTGTTGAGATGAACAACAGGCTTCGAAATAACTCTTGCAATAATAAAGGCGATGATCATTGACAGCAGCACCATGATTATAGTCACGCATATAAGCTGTACCTTAAGAGTGCTCACAGTGCTGTCAACAGGATAAATTGAGGCTCCGATATATATGACAGCGGAAGCATCGGCAGTTTCCACCGTACGCACATAGATCATCGTTTCCGAAATTCTGCTGTCATGCTTCGGCACAGGGCCGAGAAAGTCATGAAAGTTATATTCCGATTGACTGAGTGAGCTGCTGTCATATATGACCGTGTGACAGCCTCCGGAATCTACTGCCTGAGTATAAAGCTTGTAAAGCTCTGCATCGGAAAGAGAATGAAGAAGCCTTGAATTGGCAGACATGAAGGCGTCAAAGGATATACCACCCGAAAAATATATAACCTTCATGGACATATCGCCTTCCTCGATAATACGCGCCGCAAGCTCATAAACATGTTCGTTGTCTATGTTGGTGGCGATCGAATCAGCATGACTTCTTATTCTTCGTTCTGTTATGTTTTTATAGAAGGTGTCGAGCATGGTAATCTGAAACACCCAGAGAAGCAAAAGCGTAAGTCCCGTAAAGCTCAGAAAGCATATAAGCAGCTTTACGGTAATGCCGAGCCGTGGTTTTTTCTTTTTATGCGCCATCAAAACGATAACCTACCCCTCTGAGAGTTACAATGAATTTGCTGTATTCGCCGAGACTTTTCCGAAGAAGCTTGATATGAGTGTCAAGAGTTCTGTCATCGCCGTAAAAATCATAGCCCCATACATCGGTAATAAGCTTTTCACGTGAAAGCGCTATGCCGCGGTTTCTGACCATATAGAAAAGAAGCTCATACTCCTTGGGGCTTAAGTCAACACGTTTTCCGTCTATATATACAAGTCTTCCCAAAAAGTCTACCGTGAGCCCTTCGAAGGAAACGGTATCGGATGCGGCGGCTGAAGGATTAACACGTTTTAATATGGCGGAAATACGCATCATCAGCTCTTTTGGAGAAAAAGGCTTGACGACATAATCGTCTGCACCGACCTCGAACCCGTGTATCCTGTCATATTCCTCTCCGCGAGCAGAGAGCATAAGCGCAGGTGTAGCGGAAAATTTACGTATCTCACGAAGCGCGGAAAATCCGTCAAGATCGGGCATCATAACGTCCATTATAATAATATCGAAGGTATCCTTGCGGCATATCGAGACAGCGGTCATGCCGTCGGCGGCCTCGAAAACCTCAAAGCCTTCAAATTCAGCATATTTTCTGATGAGGTCACGAATCATTTTCTCGTCATCGACAATAAGGATCCTGCTCAATGAAAATCCCCCTTATACATAGTGGTATATCTATTGTAGCCTATCAATGTGAAGAAATCATGACGATGGAGAAAAAAGCAAAAAAATAAAAAAAGTCCGTTTAAAACGGACACAAACAACTTGTCTGCGTAACCTGTCGGAGCGGTATTCCGACCCTCCGACAGGTTGGCAGTAAGAACAAGAAGAGAAGAAATGAAATCTATATAAAAGGGGATATCCCCGGTTGACTTTGCCTTTTGGCAATTTGTGTTATGATCTGTATGCTGATGTTTTATTGCGTTCTGATTTACCACATAGGCATCACCTCTCTTTGGGGTACGATCAGATTATAGTTCATAAATGTGTTTTTATCGTTAAGGATTTGTACCGTTTGAATTAAGATGAAGTAAAAGGTTTGTTAAAATGGTGGATAAATTGTAAACAGATATTTCCAAAAAGCAAACACCGCACTCATCCGTTGGCCTGCTCAAGTGTAAGAGACAAGGAAAGATGCCTGCGGTCTCTTGATACTGTAAAGGTGACATCATCTCCGACTTTGTAATCGTCAAGTATTTCCGCAAGCTCGGCAGAGGATGAAAATTCGGTTCCGTCAATAGATACCAGCCTGTCACCGGGCATAAATCCTGCCCGTTTCGCGCTCGAATCTTCTGCAACAGAAAGCACATAAACACCGTAGGCAGATACTCTGTAGGTTGCGGCAGTGACGCGGTCGTTTATATCTGCAAGAGAAAGCCCGAGAGAGATGCGTCCCTGTACATATCCGAAGGCAATGAGCTGTTCTATCACTTCCTTTGCCGTATCGGAAGGAATGGCAAAGCCAAGGCCTTCGGCGTAACTACCCGATGATTTTGCATTGACTATACCGACAAGCTCACCTCTTGAATTAAACAGCCCGCCGCCGGAATTTCCGGGGCTTACCGATGCATCTGTCTGAAGCAGAGTCATCGATTGACCGTCGATAGTTATCTGACGGTCGAGAGCACTGATTATTCCGCTTGTGACCGTGCCGCCAAGCTCACCTAAAGGGTTGCCGATAGCGATAACAGGCTCACCCACACACAGCTCGGAGGATGATCCGAAAACGGCAAATGGAAGATTTTCTGCCGCTATTTTGATAACAGCGAGATCGGTCTTGCTGTCACCTGCTATAAGCTCGGCGGTGTATTCCGTATCGTCTGAAAGTGTGACTGTAATGCCTCTGGCACCGTCTATAACATGGTTGTTCGTGACTATATATCCATCGGAAGAAACTATAACACCGCTTCCTGCGCCTTCGGTCACATACTGCCCCATAAATGTGTTGTAGGTCACACTTTCGGTAGTTATCTCGACAACGGAATTTTGAACAAGGGAAGAAACCGATGCAGCGACAAAGGCATCGTCCGTTCCGTTTGAAGCGCCTGCGACAGATTGGAATAAAACAGTGGAATTTTCAGGGATAGGAGCGGCTGATTCTGCTTTGGAAAAATTCAGCCTGTTTGCAAGATAGCCTCCAAAAAATCCCGCGCCTGACGAAAAAAGTACCGTAAATGCAAGCATAACCGCAATGTATTTATAAGACAGACTTTTATTTGATTTTTCTTTATCGGGAATATATTGCCTTTGAGCTTGGTTTACATAATAAGCCCTATTGCCGAATGCAGCGTTTTTTTGCGTCTGATCATATCCTGCCTGCTGCCATGAGGCTGAGCTTTGCGGTAAATTGTTATTTGAATTGTTTGAGCTGTTGTTCACAACATGATCCTCGCTTTCTTTGTTGTGATTACAGTATGCCCATATTATGTGACAAAGGAATGAAATAAAGCTGAAAGAAGCCTGACAGCAAGCTGAGAGATAAAATAAGAACAGGGCGGCAATGCCGCCCTGTTCTTATTTTATCTTATGCGAATACCTTATCAATGGTAAATACAAGCTGATTATCGATTATCTGACATTCTTTTATAGTAATATCAAATGTGTTTTCATATTTGAATGAGCCGCCGAATATGCCTGCGCCCCAATTGAGGAAGCTTTCGACATTGGTCATAAGCTTGTTCTGACGAATGAAGTTGATGAAAATATCGTTGAGATCCTCGGTGTTGTATTTAAAGGTGGTATGTTCCGCATCAAAGCTGATATTTTCGGGATAAGATACCCTTGCAAGGAATGCGGATAAGATATCGTCGGGAATGCTGATCTTGCCGACGGTCAGCTTATCAAGCATAACACACGCATAGGGAGCCTCATAATGGACCTTGAGAACAATACGTGCAGGTATTGTAAAGCCCTTGTATTTGATCCTTGCATAGTATGTCATCTTGTTATCGTTTATAACGATAAAGCTTTCTGAAAGCTCTGCGCCATAGGATGCTACGGCGTTTTCAAGCATGGGCTTTATTTTTTCGTACAGTCCGTTTACCTCGCTTGTGGTAAATTCCATGCGTCCCGAATCTGTGACAAATTCACCGATGGTATTGGAAACAACAGTGAAGGTATCGACCGTATCGGTAGGTGCGGCAGGCATATCATCGTAAATAACAAGGAAAGCAAGAATGCCTGCACAGATTACAATTAAAAAGATAAGGGAGAATAAGGTGATAAGAATACCCTTTATAAGCTTGCCTCTTTTCTTTTTTACCTGCTCGGGCTTTTTGTCAACGACCTTCTGAACCTCTGTCGGAGTGGGGATATAAGCTTCTGCGGGCGTTTCAAAAGGAGTGGCAAGGGTTCCGGGAGTCCTGCTCTCTGACGCATTGGTGTTATCCTCTGAAACAGGCTGAGCATTTTCGTCGATTGTTCCGCCGAGAGAAATGATCTTATTTTCTTCAGACATAGTTTTTCCTCCTTGTTATTTGAGTGTAATAATAGTAACTCCGGCTTCGCCTTCACCGAAGGTGCCAAGCCTGAAGCTTTTTACGTGCGGATGCCGCCTGAAATGCTGGTGCAGACCGGCGCGAAGAGCACCTGTGCCCTTGCCGTGGATTATCCTTATTTCGCCGAGATTCATTACTGCGGCGGAATCTATGGCGCTGTCAACCTCAAGAACGGCTTCGTCTACACTCTGACCGCGTACGTCTATTTCGCTTGTGGCATCTCTCGAAAGCTTCTTGGTGACCGAATAATCCTTCTGTTTTGCTTTTTCAGCTTTTTTGTCGGGCGCGAGAAGACGAAGATCGGAAAGCTTGACGCGCATTTTCAATGCACCGGCCTGAACCTCCACATTGCCGGAGGAATCAGGCTCCTTAGAGACGGTGGCCTTCTTTTCAAGGGTTACGATGAGTACCGAATCGCCTGCACGCAGAGGTCTTGGAAGAACATATTCTTCGTCATTTTCAAATGTGACGATAGGATCGGCTGTATCCTCAAGGCCCTTTATGCGGCTTCTCAGCTCCTGCTTTGCCTTGACGCTGAGAGATGCTGCATCGGCGTGATTTTTCAGCTCTTTTCTGAACTGATCTATCTCCTGAATGAGAGCTTCCGACTGAGCGCGTGCAGAGGAAACTATCCTGCTTGCCTCAGCCTTTGCAAGCTCGAGAATATCCTGTCGCTCCTTCTCGAGTCTTTGCTGTGATTTTGCCGCATCGTCCCTGACCCTCTGAGCCTCTATTCGAAGCTTCTGAGCCTTCTCCTGTTCACTCTCCATACTCTGACGGCTCTTTTCAAGATCTTCAACAACTCTTTCAAAGCGTGCATCGTCCTCGGAAATAAGCTCCTTTGCTCTGTTGACCACCTCGATGGGTATGCCGAGCTTTTCGCTTATTGCAAAAGCGTTGGAACGTCCCGGCATGCCTATGAGCAGTCTGTAGGTGGGACGAAGAGTTTTAACATCGAACTCACAGCAGCCGTTTTCAACACCGGGTGTACTTATTGCAAAAGCTTTTATTTCGGCATAGTGAGTAGTTGCGGCTATAGTGCAGCCCTGCATTCTCAGGTGCTCGATTATGGAAGTGGCGAGAGCAGCACCCTCTACAGGGTCGGTGCCTGCACCGAGCTCGTCAAGAAGCACAAGAGTGCGTGAATCTGCGATCTTGAAGAATCTGATAATATTGGTCATGTGAGCGGAAAAGGTTGAAAGGGACTGCTCAATAGATTGCTCGTCACCAATATCGGCGAGGATATTTTCAAAGGTGGAAATTTCGCTCTCGTCGCTGACAGGAAGCATAAGACCGCACATTGCCATTGCAGACAGCAGACCGAGAGTTTTAAGAGCAACTGTTTTACCGCCCGTGTTGGGACCTGTTATTACAAGAGTGTCAAAATCTCTGCCGAGGCGAATGTTCGTGGGAACGACCTTGTCGCGGTTGATAAGAGGATGGCGTGCTTTTTTCAGATCTATTATGCCGTCCTCATTGACGTTAGGCAGAGATGCCTTCATGTTGTAGGCGAGCCTTGCCTTGGCAAAAAGCAGGTCAAGCTCCATGAGCATATTGTAGGAGGTGATTATGCCGTCTGCACAGTCGCCTGCCTGAGAGCTGAGAGCTGCGAGGATACGTTCTATCTCTGCGCGCTCCTCCGTCTGGAGTACGCGTATTTCATTGTTTGCCTCAACAACTGCCATGGGCTCGACAAACAAGGTTGCGCCGGAAGATGATGTATCGTGTACAAGCCCCGCTATCTCACCTCTGAACTCTGCTTTTACGGGGACGACAAAACGCCCTCCGCGCTGGGTGACAATAGCGTCCTGCAGATATTTTGAATGAGTGGAGGAACGTACAAGAGCATCAAGCTTTTCGCGGACTCTGCTTTGAGCCGAGCGTATTTTGCGCCTGATGGAGGCCAGATCGGCAGAAGCGTTGTCAGATAATTCGTCCTCATTTAAAATTGCTGTATTTATATTGTCCTCAATGCTTTTATAGGGAACAAGCCCCATAAAAAGCGGATCGATGCAAGTGATGACACCCTCGCAGTGGCCGCGCCATTCGCGAAGCGAGCGGATGATCCTGAGAACCTCGCTTATCCGCATAAGCTCGGGAATGGTCAAAACAGCGCCTGCCTGTGCGCGTCTTACTGCATTGGTGATATTTCGCACACCTCCGAAGGAGGGTGAGCCGAAACGCCCGAGAAGCATGTGAGCGTCGGAGGTTTCGCTGAGCATCTGCCGAACCTTTACAAGGTCGGTTTCCGGCTCTATCGAACGTGCGGTATTTGCCGCATCCTCACAGGAGCATTCCCTTCCGAGCATGTCAAGAACTTTGTCAAGCTCCAATGCTCGCATAAATTTAGTGTCCATAGCCAATTTCCTTTAATTTATGATGATCGTGTTTTTGAAAA
Source organism: Acutalibacteraceae bacterium (assembly GCA_045536305.1). GTDB lineage: Bacteria > Bacillota > Clostridia > Oscillospirales > Acutalibacteraceae > JAISGQ01. The sequence goes on along the minus strand of JAZSNH010000054.1, from coordinate 80,696 downwards.
GCTTCTGTCAGCCTCTCATTCTTTTATCTGATTATAAAAATCCAGAGTCCGAAAGCTTCTCTCAAGCCGGGATATCAGATAGCGTTCACATGCAGAAGAAAGCGAATGCAGCGCTTGATCGGCAAGAGAAAAGGAAAATAATTTGTGCAGATCGATAAGAGCGCAGTGCCTGAGCGCGGTCATAGCACCGGGAGATAAAGGAACTCCGTTTGAATAGGGATCCTTTTCATCGGCACATTTTCTGCACAAAAGCGAACCTGATACAGGATAAAACATCATAGTGTCTGCTTCGTATGCACCGCACGAGCGGCACATGAGCAGATCCGGCATATATCCTGCAGTACACATTATACGCATCTCAAAAGCTGCTTTTATCATACGTTTATCGCGTGTGCCGGTGTTGAGATAATGCAGTGCTGCCCTGAGCAGACGCAGATAGACCTCTGCATTTGTTCCCTCGGGAGCAAGCTCCATACAAAGCTCACAGAAATACTGCCCAAGTGCCAGAGCACCTATATCGCCGTGCATATCGGCATAGCTTGCTTCCGCGTGAGATTCCTTTATGGTAAAGGAATCCTTTGAAGGGGTAAGCACGTAGGTGCCGTAAACAAACTGTGAGGTAGCCGCAAAATTTTTGCTTTGAATACTTCTTGCACCGTTTGCAAATGCATGGATAACACCGTGATTTTCGGTCAACAGATAAACAATACGGTTTTTCTCGCCGTATGGCTTGCATTTTAAAACGATTGCATTTTCTGTAAAAGCGGACATCAGACGTCCTCTTCCTTAAAGCCGAAGCGTCGAAGATTCGATGAGCTGTTTCGCCAATCCTCGCGAACCTTCACCCAAAGCTTGAGATTGACCTTACAGCCGAGGAACTTTTCAATATCCTCTCGCGCGTATGAGCCTACTCTTTTAAGCATAGCGCCGCCCTTGCCGATGATTATTCCCTTGTGACTGTCGCGTTCGCAGTAGACAGTTGCGTCTATATCAACTATGTCGCCCTGCCGCTCATCGGCCTCCTGAGCACCCGAACGCTCTCTCATTCTTTCGATATCAATTGCGATACCGTGCGGAACCTCATCGGAAAGAAGCCTCAACAGCTTTTCGCGTATAATTTCGGCGGCTATAACCTTTTCGGGCTGATCGGTAAGTGTATCGTCGGGGAAGAAGTGAGGGCCTTCCTCTGCAGCACTGCAAAGCTCGCAAAGCAGCTCCTCAAAACCCTCGCCTGTAACGGCGCAGACAGGAACAACGGAGCTCCATTCGTAAAGAGAGGAAAACATGGCTATCTTTTCGAGAAGAACTTCCTTGTTATCGACAAGATCGATCTTGTTGATAACAAGAATTGCAGGCAATCCGAAAGCATTGAATTTTTCGATTAGCTCAGACTCCGCAGGACGGATATCCTTGTCGGTGGCATCGACAACAAGCATACAAATGTCAGTGTTGTCAACGCTGTCGGCGATCGACTTTACCATAAAATCACCGAGCTTGTTTTTTGGTTTGTGCATACCGGGAGTATCAGTGAAAACAAGCTGAGTGTTGTTTTTTGTCAACACACCCATAATGCGTGTGCGTGTAGTCTGGGGTTTGGCTGAAACGATCGCTATCTTCTGACCGATAAGCGCGTTCAATATTGAAGATTTACCGACATTGGGTTTGCCGACAATGGCGACAAATGCAGATTTTGTATTGTTCAAAGCAATATCCTCCATCAAATGAATACAAATCCGAACTATTATGCTATAGCTGCGGTGCAGATTAGTTCAATATTCTTTCGGCCTGAGATTTTTGTATAAGCAGAATTTCTAAAATGTTATAAAATTATTATATCACGCAATATATCTTAAATCAATAATTCCGATTGCAAAATACTTGCTGTTCGTTTACAATATATTTAGAAAAAGGTCAGTATGCAATAAAGGAGAATCTTGATGAAAATAAGAACCGACTTTGTTACAAATTCCAGCAGCAGTTCGTTTGTAGTACAGCTTAAAATAAAGCTCAAAAACGGAAAAAAGATATTCAGAGAGCTTGGAGCTGGCTCGGGCGATGCAGGCGGAACATGGCAGGCAGGAGTGAGAATTGAGAATACCGATGAAACTGTGCTCTTTGATTCCAATATGGAAAGTTATGACGATTCGAATATGTTTGCACCTGAGTATGAATTTATTGATTTGTATGATCTGCAGGAGTCAAAGTTCAATCTGGCGGATGTTGTTGCGGCGAAAAGCGTGGACAGCCTCATAATGACTCTTGAGGAGCCTTTTAAAAGAGGTGCAGATCGCAGTAATGAAGAGTTTTATGAGGATGATGAGTACAGTGAAAATTATAATGAAGAGGTAAATGAAGAAACATCAGAACTTCTGTCCCGTTGGAGAGAGCAGGAGAGCGAATATCACAAGGCATTAACAGAAAACATTACATCTGTTTCGGATATTGAGGAAGCAAACATATCAATGGAATGGCTGTCACGAGGAGAGGAGTGTCCGGAGTCGAGTGATGTGTTGGCGATGGTTCTGGGTTCAGATGCATGGGAGGATATATCAGAGGCTCTTGGTGAAGACCGTGAGGAATGCGAAATGGAGGAGCTTTACGGCAGAATAAGTGAGCTTGAATGCTGTAAAAAACTTACAGAAGAATCACTGGGAGAAATAATCCGAATGGTAACGGAATGTGAAAGCTGCAGCGAAATATACAATATCGAACAGACCTTGAATGAAGACGGAAAAATAGAGCTTACTATAAGCTGGGAAGACTAAAAAAACTCACCATGCACCGCAGTGCATGGTGAGTTTTTGTTTATTGATCAGTTAATTTAATAACAGGATTCTGCAAACCTATTTCCTTTGCGATCTTTACGACAGAGCTGTGACAGGTGAAGATTATAACCTGACCAAGCTCTTTGCCGCCGCTTTCCTTTGCAAGATAAAACATGGCTTCGGCCACACGCTTGTCGTCATACTGGGCAAAGGCATCATCAAGAAATACAGGAAGCTGCACATCGCTGAGTATACCTGCAATAGCGAGTCTCAAAGCAAGGTATACCTGATCGTTTGTGCCGAGACTGAGGCTTGTGCAGTTGCGGATATTTGAGCTGTTGGGGCCTTCGGTAACAGAGGGGACAAGTCTTTCGGAAATAAATACGGAAGGATACTTGCCGCCTGTAAGCTCGTTGAGAATGCGCCCTGCCTTGAAATTAAGAATGGGGCCGAAATCTCTCTGCATGGTTTCAAAGGCTTCGCCCAGAGCTTCGATAGCAATATTGATGGAATCGAGCTCAAATTTATATTTGTCGGTTTTTGCTATAAGCAGCTTGATCTTGTCGTTGTATTCCTCGATGTCCTGAATATTCATGCTGCAGCCTGAAAGCTCGGCCTGCTTTCTTGCAAGCTCAGTACCAATCTCGAGAAGCTTTGCCGAGGTGTCATCCGTGCGTTTTTCGATTTCCTCAAGCTCGTTGCCCGACAGCTTCTGCTTGCCGCCGAGTGCTTCCTCAAGCTCCTGAGCCTCAAGAACGAGAAGGTCATAATCAGCGCCGTCAAGCATTTTTTCAAGAGCTTCTCTGCTGCTCTGAAGCTTCTGCTCAAGAACAGCATGCTCACGCTGCTTTTTATCAAGAGTAGAGATAATGGCTACAGCCTGCTGATCGCTGTCTATTCTTGTGTAGGAGCTGAGTGAATCACGGATATCCTGCTTCATTGCAGCGCATTTTTGAGTAAGCTCTTCGATTTCAGCCTTAAGCTTTTTCCTTTTTCCTACCTCAGTCTGGGTAAGGGCGGAAACTCGCTCCATTTCGGCAACCTCGTCACGCATTGCCTGGATATGGGGAACGCCGAGCTCATCGAGAAGCTTTCTGTTGGAACGGCTCAGCTCGCGGATATCGTCATCTATCTCCTGAATCTCATTTTCAATACCCGAGGTGGGAGTTGGAATGATTCCTTTTTTCTTCAGTATGAAGTATGCTGCACAGCCGCCCACAACAAGAGCGGCAAGTATAAAGAAGATCCAGTGAACAAAGCCGAGGAAGAAGAGACCGAGTGCAAGAAGACCTGCAATGATAGCGATGTTTTTCGGGCTTATCTGTGTGGCGCTGACCTCATTTTCGTATTCCTCAAGTCTTCTGTCCGCATCATATCGTGCATCGAGAAGCTTGTCGTATTCCATAAGAACGTTGTCAATACGCTGCTGGTTGTTGCTGATAGAGGTCCAGAGACCTACTCTGGAACGGTCAACCGAATCGAGCTGCTCGTTGCATTCGGCGAGCTGCTCTTTTTTAAGGTCTATGATTTTCTCTTCACTGCGTATATTTTCAAGAAGCTCTCTTGACCTTGCAACAAAATCATCGTCAAAGCTAAGCTCGCTTCCGTACATGGCTTCATGGAGCTTCTGGTATCTTGCTTCGTCAGTTTCAAGGCTTTGCTTTGTGGTGATTATCTCATCGAGCTCGTTGAGACGAACCGCTTTTTTTACATTTTCACGCAATGAAATAAGGTCGTTATACTCGCTGCTCAGACGCACATGAGTTTCCTCAAGCTCCTTGACACTTTCACGCAGCGAATCTGCCTGCTTAAACTGATCGACTATTTCGGAACGTTTGCCGAGAAGCTCGCTTTGTTCAGCTTCAAGAGCAGGGATAATAGCGTCGGAGCGCTTCGAGCTGAGCTTGGAGGCGGCGTCCTTGAGTCTTCCCTCGATCTCGGTTCGTGATGCTGTCTCATCGCCTGCAGAGGCAAGATTCATAAGCTTTTTTAATATTTCGTCATTTGAGCCTGATATGGCAGGATTAATCTGACCGATAAAAACCGAATTGACAAATGACATCTCATTTATGCCAAGGAGATATTCTCCCGGCTCGACCTTTTCGGGAAGATCAACCTGCTCGCCTGTTGTCTTGCACCAAAGCTCTATTTTATCCTGAGCCTTTGTAGAACCGAATTGTCTTGAAAGGGAATAATGCTTGCCTGCACACTCAAAGGAAAGTGTACCGCCCATTTTACCGCCGTTCCACGGCTCGTATTTGCGTCGATTTTCAGCTCTTCCGGCACCGTAAAGCATAGACTTGATAAATGCCATTATGGTGGACTTGCCGGCTTCATTCGGTCCGTAAATTATGTTTATGCCGTCGTGAGCGGTCAGCTTATAGCTGCTGAGCTTTCCGAAATTCTTAATATAGATCTCATTTATCGTCACTGATAATCACCTCACCGTCAAAGGCTCTCAGACCGTAAAGCAAAGCTCTGAGATATTTGTCTCTGTTCTTTTCATCCTTCTGGATCTTGCTGGAAATAGCTCTGGCGAAAGCGCCGCGCAGAGTGGTGTCCTTACCGAGCATATCGATGTCAAGCTCGGTAGTTGTAGTATCTGTAAAACGCACAAAGTGGAGCTTTTCGCGAAGGGCGGAAACAAGCATGGGTATATCTGCCATAATACCTCTGGGCAATTCACCGCGCAGGGTGATATCATAAAGATTGAGTGCATAATCAGCACCGTATCTCTTTTCCAATGTCGCGATTATGGCGTTTGCAAACTCACTTGTCACACTGCAGCCTGAAACATCCACAGTGTCGCTTATATATTTTCTCGAACAGGTGGAAACAAAATCCATGTGGGCAAATCCGCGGCTTACATAGCCTGCATAAATTCCCTTGTCGCCCTGCTCGTCAAATCCGCGTCCCTCGGGAGTACCGCAGTAGCCGTAAAGAAAATCGCCCATCTTGTGAAGCTCGGGCTTATGAATGTGACCGAGAGCTACATATTCAACTCCGAGAGAACAGAGCTTTTCTGCAGAGACGGGGTTATAGCGGCTTTCGCCGGCTGAACCGCTGTAAAGATCGGCATGCATGAGAAGTATATTTATTTTGCTGTCATCAAGCTTCATTTCGCCGAGAAGCGGCTCTAACTGGAAGCTTCTTGTGAATGCAGCGCCCCATACACAGGCGTTCTTTGAGGGAATCTCCATACATTCAAGACCGCCGCGGAAGATATGGACATTGCTTGGCCAGTCCTCGCCCTGAGCATAACAGGAGTCAGGAGTGGCAGGATCGTGATTGCCGGGAGTGATAAAGACATCGCAATTGCAGGTGGTAAGAAGATCCTTTGTTTCGTTGAGAAGCTGAGGCTCCACCTTGAGCGAGTCGAACAGATCGCCGGCAATAAGAAGAACATCGGATTCGCGTTCATTGCAGATGTTAATTATTTTGCGAAGAGTCTCAAACTGGTCGATCTTTCTCTGAGAGGCAACCTCGGGGGTGGAGGTAAACAATGAACCAAGGTGAAGGTCGCCCGTATGTACGATCTTAAGAATACGCATACGCTTAAAACAAGTTTTTCAAAAGAGAAAAACTACTCCTTTCGATAGCATTCGGTTAAGGCGGTAAACGCCGAATAAATCTGTTTATCCATACACACAGATTATGATATCATAATAATAGTTAAAACACAATATATAGTCGAAAAATATCACGAATTTATTTTTAGCTCAAGATATGACGGGGGAAGTAAAACAGAAAGAGCCTCGAAAAAGAGGCTCTTTCTGTTTTTGTAGAGATAAGAAGAGATATAGAAATGAGAGGTAAAATACGAAAACAAGGGAACTTTTTATCATTTATATAATAACACAAAATTATTTTGTTGTGTAAAATATATCTGTATTTTAACCGATTGCGACGAAATTGTAATAAATTCATCGACTGAACAGTTTATCGCTGTAAATTACTTGAATCGGTGCCGTGAATGTGATAAAATAACTTTTAAATTTAAGGAAAAGGTGTGTCGTGCATGAAGAAGCACTATGAAAATATACCTGTACGAATCCGCGAATTGCGTGATATTCTTGAGATATCACCCGAGGAAATGGCAGAAAAGCTTGAAATAGACGTCGATTTTTACAATGAAATAGAATCGGGAAAAAAGGATATACCAATCAGTATGCTTTATGAGGTTGCATCGATTCTGGGAGTGGATTTTACAACCCTGCTCACAGGTGACAGTCCTAAAATGAAGTCCTATACAGTGGTAAGAGCAGGTACAGGTGCGGTGGTCGAGCGTTACCCGGGTTATGATTATACCAGCCTGTGCTATAATTTTATCGGCAGGGAGATGGAACCTATGCTTGTGCATCTTCTGCCCGAGGATGAAATGCCGGAGCTTGTAAGCCACGGCGGACAGGAATTTAATTACGTCTTAAAGGGTAAGGTTCGAATCATTATCGGAAACAAGGAGCACGTGCTCAATCCCGGTGACTGCATCTACTTTGATCCAAAGCTCCCTCACGGACAGCATGCGGTTGATGAGCCTGCTGAATTTTTGACTGTTATAAAGGAATAAGGACTGATATAAATGGATTATCTTATAAACAAATACTGTCCGCGCACGGAATTTGACAGCTATGAGGACATGAAAGAAAACTTCACTATAAATGTGCCCGAAAATTTTAATTTTGGGTATGATGTAGTAGATGAATGGGCGAGGGTTGAGCCTGAAAAGCTTGCTCTTGTATGGACTGACGACAGCGGAGCAGTAGAACGCTATACCTTTTCCGATGTAAAACGCGAGAGCGACAGAGTTGCGGCATATTTCAAGAAAAAGGGCTTTAAAAAGGGCGACGTTGTGATGATGATACTTCGTCAGCGTCCTCAGGTATGGTTTACTCTTGTGGGACTCTGCAAGCTTGGCGTTACCTGTATTCCCGCATCCTTTCAGCTTACGCCGAAAGATATCATATACCGCTGTAATGCGGCGGAGGTGAAAGCCTTTATCTTCATACCCGAAGAGGGACTTATTGACTACGTAAGAGAATCGGTACCCAAGTGCAAGACGCTGGAGTACGTATACACCTTTGACGGCAAAGATCATACTGCCGAGGGATATCTCGATTATGCTGCCGAGCTTGCAGGCACCGAGCCATGCTTTGAGCGTCCCACAGGAGAAGATGCAACACAGAACGATGATACTATGCTTCTGTATTTCTCTTCCGGTACATCCGGCATGCCAAAGATGGTTCGTCACGATTTTGCATTTCCCCTGGGACATATTATTACAGCACGTTACTGGCACAGAGTTAAGGAAAACACCGTTCACATGACCCAGACCGATTCAGGATGGGCAAAGTTCGCATGGGGCAAGATATACGGCCAGTGGATATGCGGAGCGGCAATCGGTGCTTTCGATACCGTAAAGTTCAAGACCGATACAATGCTTGACGCAATCGTTCGCCTTAAGCCCTATTCCTTCTGTGCGCCTGCAACGATATATCGCATAATGATAAAGGACGATTTAAGCGGCTACGACCTTTCGTTTATAAAGCATGCATCCGTCGCAGGCGAGCCTTTAAATCCCGAGGTATACAACAAGATACAGGAAAAGACCGGTCTGGAGATATTCGAGGGCTTCGGCCAGACCGAAACTCCCGCAATAATTGCAAATTTCGGATTCTTCCCTATAAAGCCTGGTTCAATGGGCAAGCCTGCGCCTATATTCGATGTGGTGCTTCTTGATGAAAACGATGAACTTTGCGAGGACGGTATCGAGGGCGTTATATCGATCAGAAACGCAGGAATTCACGGCCCTGTGGGAATGTTCAGAGAATACTACAAGGATCCCGAAGCAACCGCAAAAGCATGGCATGACGGAATTTACCGCACCGGCGACATGGCATGGCGTGACGGTGACGGATATTACTGGTTCGTTGGACGCAACGACGATGTTATCAAATGCTCCGGCTACAGAATAGGCCCATTCGAGGTGGAAAGTGCGCTGCTTGAACATCCGAGTGTTCTCGAATGTGCGGTAACAGGATATCCCGATCCTGACCGCGGACAGATAGTCAAAGCAACCATTGTTCTTACAAACGGCTACGAACCCAGCGATGCGCTTACCAAGGAACTTCAGAACCATGTAAAGCATGCTACGGCACCTTATAAATATCCACGGCGCATAGAGTATGTAAAAGAGCTTCCGAAGACAACGAGCGGAAAGATTATACGCCGTGCTATATGCGCGCAGGACAACAAGCATGCGTAATGCAGGCAGACTGCATTATAAATCAGATACGTAATTAAAGCAGGCGTTTTGCCTGCTTTATGCGTTTTAAAGCAGGTGACAGAATGAAAAACTGCACACTTTGTCCGCGCAGATGCGGAGCTGACAGAACCAAAACAGCAGGACTGTGCGGCTGTACGGATGAAATTCGTATTGCACGAGCGGCACTGCATTTTGGTGAAGAACCTCCCATAAGCGGCACTAAAGGCTCGGGAACAATATTTTTCGCCGGCTGTTCTTTGGGCTGCCGATACTGCCAGAACAGCGAGATATCCCGTGAAGCTATAGGCAGGGTCTATACCGCAGAGCAGCTTGCAAAAGAGATAAAAAGCCTCGAAGAGCAGGGCGCACATAATATAAATTTTGTAACAGGTACCCATTACACCGAGCAAATAATAGAAGCCCTTGAGATATACAGACCAAATATTCCGGTCGTATGGAATACAGGCGGCTATGAAAACCTTGAAACTGTTGAAAGGCTGAGCGATTATGTTGATATATGGCTTCCGGATATAAAGTATGCTCTGAACGAGAAGGCAGAAAAATACAGCAGAGCCCCTGATTATCCGCAAATTGCGTTTGCGGCGGTAAAGCGAATGCTGGAGCTTTCGGACTCACTTTCAACCGATAAAAACGGAATAGCCGAAAAAGGAGTGCTGATTCGGCATCTTATACTTCCGTCGAACACAAAAAACTCAATTGCTGTGCTTGAACGCATCGCAGAGGAATTTGGAAATGAAGTGCCGGTGAGCCTGATGAGTCAATATACCCCCCACGGAGATATTCTCGATTTCCCGGAAATAAACCGAAGAATAACGAAAAGGGAGTATGATAAGGTTTGTACAAAAGCGCTCGAGCTTGGGATAAAAGGCTATACACAGGAGCTTTCCTCCGCTGACGAATGCTATATACCCGAGTTTAAGCTTGAGAAATAAGTTAAAACTTGTTAATAATTATTTACTCAGAAGAAAAAATATGATATCATGTATAATGCTTGACAATAAGTAAGATCATTAAAGGATTTTACCAAACGAAAGGAAAGAATAAAATGAGCAACGAAAACAAGACAGAAAAATTAGGCGCACTCAAAAAGTTTTTTGCCGACTTCAAGGCATTTGCGCTCAAGGGCAACGTTGTTGATCTGGCAGTAGCGGTCATCATCGGCGGAGCATTCCAGAAAATAATCAACTCCGTAGTAAACGACCTTATCATGCCGTTTATCGGACTTCTCACAGGCGGCAACGATTTTACCAATCTGCTCGTTCCGCTTAAGGATAAGGCTCATGTTGTAGCAGAGGCAACAAGTGCGACCGACGCTGTTACAGTCGGCGATCTTACCACTCTTGCACAGTTTGAGGAGTATGGTGTTCCCACATTTAAATACGGCAAGTTCCTTACCGAGGTTCTCAATTTCATTATCATCGCTTTCGTTATCTTCCTCCTTATCAAGGCAATAGCAAAGCTTACAAGCCTCAGAAAGAAGGAAGAAGAGGTTGCAGAGGAAGTCGCTCCCACAACAAAGAAGTGCCCCTACTGCAAGAGCGAGATCGATATCGAAGCAACACGCTGCCCTCACTGCACAAGCGTTATAGAGGAATAAAAACAATTGCAGAAGAAAAAGGACAATACATACCCTCCGCTGCTTGAAACACGTAAAAAGGCCGCAGCTCTTGCAGTTTTGATAATCGCCGCAGCACTGCTTGCCTATCTGTTCTTTGCGACAGCAGAATATAGGGTTTCTATGCTTTTCCCCGACTGCATGCTTCGTACTGCGACAGGAATAAAATGCTTTCTGTGCGGAGGAACAAGATGTGCAAGAGCGCTGATGAACGGTGATATAGTAAAGGCGTTCTATTATAATCCGTTCATTGTACTGTGTGGTATTTTTGCCGCGGTATGTTATGTTCGTCTTGTGATCAGCATTTTCAAAAAGAATTACGAGCCGCTGAGAATAAATGAAAAATACCTGTGGGCAGTACTTATAGGTGTGCTGCTGTTTTCGGCGGTAAGAAATTTTGATTTTTATCAAAAGTTATTTTATTAAGCAGGAGATCTATATGAATAAATTAAAATCTATTTTTCTGGGTATTCTGTGTGCTGCGATGCTTGCTGCAACAGCAGGCTGCGGAAAGGATAACGAAGTTATCGCCGGAAACCGTGATGACAGCCTTTATGAAGGGAACAGCGCTGCGGCTTCTGAACCGAAAGAGGATGCAGCCGAAGAGAATAAAGGTGGCTCGGAATATAACGGCAAATTCTACAGCGACACCGAATACAACTACGAGGAAAAGGCTATTAAGCACATCAAAAAATCCGATGTCTCAGCAAAGTATACCAAAGCAAAGGACGGCGACCAGCTGAAAGCACCTGCAAAGGGTGACACGGTAGCAGAGATAGTAACAAATCTTGGTTCAATACATGTCAAGCTGTTCCCCAAGCAGGCACCTCTCGCGGTGACAAGCTTTGTCGAGCTTGCAAAGCAGGATTATTTTGACGGAATGATATTCCATCGTGTAATGAATGATTTTATGATCCAGGGCGGTGATCCCACAGGCACAGGATATTACGGGGACAGTGCTTACGGAGAAGACTTTGAGGATGAGTGCGGCAGGAATCTTTTCAATTTCCGCGGAGCTCTCTCGATGGCAAATTCCGGAGCGAATACAAACGGCTCGCAGTTCTTTTTCGTACAGAGCAGCGACGCAGGTGCGGACGCAGAAACATTAAAGGCATACGGCTGGCCTGAATGGGCGGCGAAAAAATATGCCGAACTGGGCGGTACACCGCATCTCGACGGAGGTCTTTCTCCGCAGGGCTATGCACATACCGTGTTCGGACAGGTTTATGAAGGAATGAACGTGGTTGATGCTATTGCCGCTGTTGAAACAAGTCAGGATCCGACAACAAAGGACAAACCTATAAAGAATATATATATTTACGATGTTATAGTTTCTGAGTTTAAGGGTTAAGTAAAGGAGAAAATTTATGAGCGAATTTGTAAAAGCAGCTGACGGTTATCAGCTTGAGCAGCCTGCAAAGGGCGAAGAGGTAGTTGTTCTTCAGACAACGATGGGCAATATTGTTATAAGATTGTTCCCTCAGCAGTGTCCCAAGACCGTCGAAAACTTCAGAACTCACGTTGCAAACGGATATTATAACGGAATAATATTCCACAGAGTAATCGACGATTTTATGATCCAGGGCGGCGACCCCACAGGCACCGGCCGCGGAGGCGAGAGCATTTGGGGCAAGCCCTTTGAAAATGAGTGCGGAAGAAACCTCTTCAATTTCCGCGGTGCTCTTTCCATGGCTAATGCAGGTCCCGATACCAACGGCTCGCAGTTCTTTATTGTGCAGGCATCCTCAAGTGCGTACAGAGCAGCGGATATGAAGCTTCACGGCTGGCCTGACTGGGCAGCGGACAAGTATGACGAGCTTGGCGGCACAGCATATCTCGATGGCGGTCTTTCTCCCCAGGGCTATGCTCACACCGTCTTCGGTCAGGTTTTCAGAGGCATGGATGTAGTTGATGCCATTGCAAAGGTTCGTACTGACGGACATGATAAACCTCTTCGTGATGTTGTGATAGAAAAGGCATATCTCGGAATAATGGAGCAGTAAACGAAAATCAGCAAAGGGGTAGTGGCGTATGAAAACGACACAGTTGATCCTTATTATTGTTGGTGCGGTAGTACTTCTGTTGACGATATGGTGGATTTTCGGCACCATGAGGTCGTTTATTAAACTTAAAAAACGGACTAAGCACGCATATAAAGGGTTATGCGGCGCTGTTGATGTGCTGTATGCCTTTACCGATGAGCTGCTTAAGAAATCGGGCGAATGTGGCTGTGACAACGAACAGCTCATCAAAGCAAAAGAGTGTGCTCTTTCTGCAAAAAAGCCGGAAGCAAAGGCTGAGTGCGATGCAGTACTGCGATGCAGGATCAAAAAAATGCTGACAGATTACTGCGATAAGGACAATGCTGCAGCATTTGAAACTGAGTTTGCGGAAATAGAGTCTGAAATATTCAAAGAACGCAAAATTTATAATTCTCTTGTAAGAGAATATAACTGCAAGAGAAAAATGTTTCCCGACAGAATAGTCGGAGCTGTTTTCAGATTCAAGGTGTATGAATTTTATACAGCAGATGAAGCAGAGATCGAATAATTTAAAATGAATTATTAAAAACAAATGAGCTCGGTGCAAAATCGAGCTCATTTGTTTTTTTTCAAAGAACAGAAACGGTAACGCGGAGAAGGACGTTTATCAGTTGCCGCCGGGGCCGTCTCTGCGTTCGCGCTTGTCGGATATCTCTATCTTGCCCTTGATATCGCCGGGGACTGTAAGTTTTTTTCTCTCAGAATTCTGCTTTTGTCCTTTTTCTTTTCTGTCAGACGTAAATATCACTCCCTTCTTCGGTACTTTGCTTGTCTTGTGACTGAAAAAATAAAATTATCACAGCTCGGGATTATCCGACATAGCTTTTAACCTCTTCCAGCGCCTGTCAACTTCCTGCTGTATGATGTTTAGAATATCGCCGTAAGCATCTGAGCAAAGATGCTTTGTTCTGCCCATCATACCAAACCACTGTGCAACAGGTGTTTTTTTACCCTTTTCCTCAGGGTCATAGGAAAGAGCGGTGATACCCTGCTCGACCTCGTAAAGCGGAAAATAACAGCTGTTTACCGCCGCGGCAATGACCTTTCTTTCTGTATTGGGCTTGTCGCCCCAGTTGAGAGGACACGCAGAAAGACATTTGATATATGCTGTGCCGTAATGCTTTGCATAATACTGAGCCTTAGCGGCTTTTTTAATAAAATCGTTGGGGTCCGATTCTGCGGCTGTGGCAACATAGGGAATACCGGCAGATGCCATAATGCGCGGCATGTCCTTGTGAAAAAAGCTTTTGCCCCATTGCTTTTCGCCCAGATGAGAGGTGGCGCTTTTTGCACCCATAGGAGTGGAATAGGACAACTGATAACCGGTGTTCATATATCCGCCGTTGTCATATTCAAACAGAATGACAGGGTCGCCGCGAAGAGCCGTGCCAATAGCCGAACCCATGCCGATATCCATGCCTCCGTCGCCGCTGACCATTATAAATGTGATGTCACCCTCCGGCAATTCGCCTCTTTCCTGCATTTTGTGATACATTGCACAAAGTCCCGAGAGCGAAGCGGCACCGTTCTGAAACAGATTGTGGACATAGGGGACACGAAATGAGGTTTTGGGATAACCGGTAGTTACCACCATTCCACAGCCTGTCTGAAAGAGCAGAACTACATTGCCCTCAATACCGCGAAGCAGAAGGTTTACATTAACAGGTATTCCGCAGCCGGGACATGCACCGTGTCCGGGTGCGAGCCGTTTTGGCCGTGCCGCAGTATCACGCACCGTGCCGCCTGTAACTGTCACCTTTCCGTCCTTTTCACTGCAAGAGGTGAGCGCGGAATATCCGCTCGCTGCCGTTATCGGTTTGAAATAGGGTTTAGGCTCAAAATCGGCTTCTCCCGGATAGATGCCGAGGTAATCGAAGGCAGGGGCATTACAGTCAAAGCCGATGCTGAAAAGAGAAACCGCATCACGTTCAAAGAAATCCCGTCCGCCAAGACCGTATACACGACTTAAAACACGTGCAGTTACTCCATTTTGCTGCAAGGCGGCACGTATCTCAAGCGACATGTTGCCTCCGCCTGCCCCGTAGCTGTCCTGTCGATCGGCTGCAATAACAGTGTGTGCATTCCTGCAAAGCTCGGCAATTTGCTCTGCAGGAAACGGTCGGAGCATACCAAGAGAAAATACGCCTGCTTTTTTGCCGCTTTTGCGAAGCTCGTCTGCGGCCGCTTTTGCTGTGTGATATGCTGAACCCAAAACGAATAAAAGAACCTCGGCATCATCGGTGCGGTAGGATTTTAATGTTCTAAGCTCTCTGCCGGACAAATGCTTGTATTCGTTGAATATATCGGGGATGACCGTACGCGCCTTTTCCATTGCCATGTGAAGCTGATATTTGTTGTTCATCAGATCGGGCTCATTCATGTATGAGCCGATGGTGATCGGATGCTCAGGGTCAAGCACGGTATAATCGGTGTTGACAGGGCCTATGAAAGCTCTGACGGTCTCGTCGTCGGAAAATACATAACAGTTGCGTTTCTGATGACTTGTAAAAAAACCGTCGAATGCGACTATCACAGGCAGACGCAGTTGTTCTGCAATTTTTACGGCGCATATATTGCAGTCGTAGACCTCCTGGGGAGAGTCAGCAAAAAGCACGATCCAGCCGGTGTTGAGAGTGTACATGATATCGCTGTGGTCACCTTTGATGGAAAGAGGTCCTGACACAGTGCGGCAAGCTACATTTAATACCATCGGAAGTCTTGTGCCGGACTGTACGGGAAGCTGTTCAAGAGCATAAAGAAGTCCGTTGGCAGAGGTTGCGTTAAATACTCTTCCTCCTCCTGCGGATGCACCGTAACAAATACCTGCGGCACTGTGTTCTCCCTCTGCAGGTATCAGAGCGATCGAATGCTCTCCGTCCGCACCCATCTGATCAAGATACTCTGCGATCTGAGTGGAGGGAGTTATCGGATAATATCCCATTACATGATAATTTATCTGCTTTGCGGCATAAGCTGCCAGCTCATTTCCGCTTTCAAAAAGCAGCTTCTGTGCGGCTGTTTCCATACTATAACAAACCTCCGTCCACTCTCTTTTCGTCCAAATACGATTCTCCCGTGATCCAAGGGTCGGCGCCTGCAGGATCAAAGTCAAGGTCTTTAACAATAAGATCCTTGTTGCGCACAAACCATTTTTTATCGGGGTGCTCCGACTCCTTGCCCACAACCAGTGCCTCGACAGGACATACATCGACGCATCTCAGACAGCCCTTGCAGTGGTGATAGTCGAGACCCCTGTTCATCATTTGCTGCCTGCCGCGATATTCTCCGGGCAGAAACTGAAAGACCATATCGGGACATGTGGTATCGCACAGTCCGCAATGGATACACCTTTCATAAATAAAAAGCGGTATAAAGCCTTCTCTTGATGGCGATAAGTCATTTGAGACCGTACTTCCGAAATGAGGATTGGCTCCGCCCAAAGGTGCATTTTCGTAACCCCATCTGCTTTGTATTTCTTGATACGGAACTTTTTCGTAACGATTATCAGGCTGAAAGGTCTGGTTTTTTAAATTTTCAAAACCGAGCTCAATTCCCTTGAGATTATTCTCGAGCATGGAAGGATACTTTTTTCCTAAGGTATCGGAAACCAGAGCCTTTACCGCATCAATGGGAATAAATCCCGATGCCTTGGCTGCTGCACCGAGCATGACCATGTTTATACGGCTTTTGCTTTGCATTGCAAGAGAGAGCGCGTCAACACAGCAGACTGTTCCGCTATAAAGCCGAAGCTCGTCACGAATATCCTTCGGGGAGGAGGCTGTGTTAACGACCAGAATGCAATCATCTTTCGCTCCTGCAGTCACAGGCATGGTTTTGGACAGCGCATGATGAAAAAGAATCAGAAGATGAGGATGCTCAACAGGACTGTTATGCAGTATAGCCCGTTCGCGAGAACTCCAGCGAACATAGGATTTTACAGGTGAACCTCTCTTTTCCGAGCCGTAGCTTGAAAAGGCCGATGCGTTCAGCCCCAAATACGCGCAGCCGAGCTCACCTAAAAGCTTTCCGCAAAGATTTGCCCCCAGACCGCCTATGCTTTCAAGCCGCATTTCATAGCAGCCGTTTTCGTTTGTACAGGGCAGTGCGACCGAATGACCGTTGTTGTATACCGATTTTGATGTATGCACTTCGATACCGAACTCCCTTTCGTCCTTTTGATGTATAGTTTGCAAAAGCTGCGGTAATATACGGATTTTGCAAAGAGAATATTTTAAGCAGAGATAAGTAACGGCAAGCAGTTGAAAAGAAAGCAAAAAAGTATTAAAATATCTGTAAATATATAAATAATGCAGGAGGAAAATATATGAGATGGGACGATGATTTTTTCGGTGGAATGTTTGATCTTGACGGTGATGGTAAAACAACAATAGACGAAGAATGGATAGCCTATAATATTATTATGGGTGAAGATGAGGAAGACGAAGAGGGAGACGAAGATTAAAAAAACGCCTTCGCAGATGCAATTCTGCGAAGGCGTTTTGTGTCGTTTGCAAGGATTTTATTTTATAAACTTAATACCGCTGATGATGGGGAGCTCTTTGCATCTTCCCTTTGCAGCATTGATGATTCCGATAACGGAAAAAGCAAGCATTGCAAGATTTATAGGGGTGGAGATGAGCCAGTTTATGATGCGTCCAAAGGCAGAGCCACCAAGAACAAAGCCGAGTACGGCAAGCGCAACGGAAATGATAGCCTGAATGATAAACAGGTTAAGGCCTCTTACAGCGTGATACTGAGCAAACCTTGAGTTCTTTCTTGCGAAAAAGGGAACGAATACGAGCGGACCTATGTAAGAAAGGATTGTAATGCCCTTATTCTCCCTGATGTCCGCGGCATCCATGCTTGCTGTTGTGTCTTCGGTGTTTAAAATTTCCTTTACGTCCAATGACATAATATGATCTCCTTTACAATATGTTGAAAAAATTATAACTCATAAAACATATAATGTCGAGGATTTTCATAAAATCCTACGAAATTTCGCCGTTCCTTTTAAAAATTAAAAACTTGCTTGCAAAGAAATTGAAAATAATAACGACAACAGCGCAGACAAGCTTTGTGACGATGCTGCCGAGCCGCCCGTCAAAGCCCATGACCTTCATCATCAGCAGTACGATCAGCTCGGATAATCCGAGAGAAATAAGCCTTGCGCCGATAAACAGGGAAAATTCACGAATAATACCCGCTTTTTCTTTTTCCTTGCTTTCAAAAACAAAAAGGCGGTTTGTGATGTAGGCAAAAATCACAGCGATGCACCAAGCTATTGCTGTGGCTATCATTTCGTCAATATGCAGAAAATTGTATGCACAGTAAAAAACGACAAAGTCTATAGCGGTCGTGAGAAGACCGAAAATCAGATACATTATGACCTCACGGGAAAACAGCTTATCGAACAGTTTGTTTATTTTTTCTTTCAAGTGATTTTTCAACACCTTTCGAATCAATCATAGCATTGTTGAATATATCAGTCAACGAGTAAAATTTAAAAGCTCCCCTTAAGGGGAGCTTTTAAAAAAGGTGTGAAGATGAAAAAGAGAAAGATATAGGCAAAATTCATGATTAGGAGATTTATGTGGACACAGGCGTGCAGGGCAGTGCCCGATTGCCTGTGATTGTTTTTGACGTAAGTGTATCGCCACTCGCAGGTCATTTGATTTGACTTACGCTGACTTTTTCCGCTGCAAATCAGGCAGCGGTTTCATCCTTTGCTTCCTCGTCAGACACCTCATCCTGTGCGGCTGCTCTGACGGGATCGATCTTTTTGTACAGCTTATATTTGAGAAGAAGGCTTTCGTCCTCTGCATTATCGCAAAGGAGAGAAGCGTTTGCGACGATTCCGCCCTTGATAATGCTTGCCAGACCAATAAGGCTGCAAAGCGTGCTCTTGAGGTTGAGCTTATCGCCCTCGGGGGTTACGAGGTAAACATTTCCTTTACACTCTTCAACGAGCTTCATAAAATCGTTTACTTCGACATTGTTAAGAGACCATACTGTGCTTCTCATATTAGGATCATCCTTTCCGCAATACACTGAAGGTGTATCATTGCGTCATGTTATATCCTGCGAGTGTGTAATCACGGGTTCTCTTGGCTCCCTCTTGATTACGGTTTTATTATAGCACGGCTTTCGTCAATGTCAACAACTTTTTGAAAAATATTTTGTGCGACACGCCGACAAAGACATATTATTTAACTATATTTAATTTGAGAATTATGTATAAAATGCACAATTGACAATGAGGTAACACTTTAACAGTTTAGTGCGTGTTTGTTGCTTGTGAGAATGAATATGTAAATTCAGACATATCATTTGTTTAATATTAACGATTTGATAAAACATGTTTTTGTAAGGAGTAAAGGGCGTTTTCAGGTCATATTTACATTAAATAAGAAAAAAGCCCCTCAAATACTTGCAATCTGAGCGTCGATATGCTAAAATAGCCATTACTGAAAACAGCTAACCTGCGCAGCGGCATGCGGATGCCGGGTCCTGTGCGACAGAGCGACGTGAATCATGTCAGGCGGGGAACCGAGCAGCATTAAGCGTTTTGCTTTGGGCGCCGCAGTCAACCTGGTGTCCGTGTGGCGGTACGCAGGTTGTTGTTTTATAAAATGTATGAATCGGGGTGAAAAGCGTGTATCAGGTTTTATATAGAAAATGGCGTCCGAAGACCTTTGATGATGTATACGGACAGCCGCAGGTGACAATGACACTGCTCAGCGAACTTAAAGGAAATAAGCTTGCACACGCATATCTCTTTACAGGAACCCGAGGCACAGGCAAGACCACCTGTGCAAAGATACTTGCAAAGGCGGTAAACTGTATTGCTCCCGTTGACGGAAACCCATGCAATGAATGCGAAATCTGCAGGGGCATAGAAAATGAAAGCATAACAGATGTAATAGAAATGGACGCAGCCTCAAACAACGGCGTCGATGACATCAGAATGCTTCGCGATAAAGTAAACTTCACTCCGACGGCCTGCAAATACCTTGTGTATATAATAGACGAGGTCCACATGCTGTCAGCGGCGGCTTTCAATGCGCTGCTGAAAACATTGGAGGAACCGCCGCCCTATGTAATATTCATACTTGCAACGACAGAGGAGCACAAGATACCGGCAACTATCCTTTCGAGATGCCAAAAATTGAATTTCAAGCGAATTGCGCCGGAGGATATAGCAGAAAGGCTGAAATACATTGCAAATGAGGAACACGCACTTCTTGAGGATGATGCGGCGAACCTTATAGCGCGGCTTGCCGATGGCGGAATGCGCGATGCAATATCACTGCTCGATCAGTGCCTCGTGCGTGACCGTGAGGTTACAGAGGACGTTGTCACCGAGACAGCGGGAATGGCAGGCACGGATCACCTGTTTGAGCTGTCACGGCTGGTTTCCTGCGGTGATTGTGCAGGAATAATCGAATATATCGCAGCCCTTTATTCTGAGGCAAAGGATCTTTACAGAGTGTGCGAGGAGCTGATAAATCATTTCCGTTCGCTGATGATAATCAATTCGGTGCAGAAGCCGGAAGCAGTGCTGACTGTTTCGACGGCAGAGCTTAAAAGGCTCACGGAAGATGCACAGAGATATTCGCTCTCACAGACCATAGATATAATAGATACTCTCAACACCGTGCTTGAGCGAATGAGCCGCGGCGCATCGCGAAGAGCAGAGCTTGAGATGAGTCTTATAAGGATCTCAAGAGATCTGCAGAAGACGGATACGGGTGATCTTGCCGCACGCATAGCGGCACTCGAAAAGCAGATACGCTCAGGCGTATTTATGAAGCAGGTATCTGCGGACAATGCGCCGCCGGTGCCCTCGGCATCACCTGCCCTGCCCTCGAGACAGGTACAGGAGCTGAGCGACAAGGCAGTCCCCTTTGAGGATTGGACAAAGGTGCTCTCACTTCTCGAAGAAAGAAGGGAGTCGGCTATCTTTGCTGCTCTGTCAGGCTCAAGGGCTTATTTAAGCGATGATTACCTGCTTGTTGACTGCAATGATTTCGGCGCGGAAATGCTCAGGCAGGCAAGAGTAAAAAATAATCTTCGTTCCATTATCACAGAGGTATCGGGAAAGCAGTACCGACTCGGTCCGTACCGACCCGGCGAGAAGGGCAAAACGCCTGAAAACAGTGCAGGAAATGCACTTATAGAGAGACTTAAAAGCAGTGGAATAGAGTCGCAAGACTGAATAATAAATCAATTGGAGGACAATAATATGAAATCAAGATTACCCGCAGGCTACGGCGGAGGAATGCCGAATAATATGAGCAGCCTTGCCCGTCAGGCACAGAAGATGCAGGAAGAGATGGAGAAGGTAACCGAAGAGCTGAACGTAAAGGAATATGAAGTAAGCTCGGGCGGAAATGCCGTTGTTGTAAAGATGACGGGCGCAATGGAGCTCAAGAGCATCGAAATCAAGCCCGAGGTCGTAGATCCCGAGGACACCGAGATGCTTGGAGATCTTATCACCGCGGCTGTCAATGAAGCTATCCGTCAGATCAACGAAGAAAAAGAAAGCCGCCTCGGACCGCTCACAGGCGGACTGAGCATTCCCGGTCTTTTCTGATATGTCATATAGTGTAGCTGCGCTTTCACAGCTCATCGAGCAGTTTGAAAGCCTGCCCGGAATAGGGCATAAAACCGCACAGCGTCTTGCACTGCACATGCTGGATGTTCCGATCGAAAAGGCGGAACGCTTTGCCAATGCAATAATCAATGCAAGAGAAACGCTGAGATATTGCGATGTTTGCTGTAACCTTACCGACAGTGAGGTCTGTTCTATATGCAAAAATCCAAATCGTGACGGTACTACTATATGTGTTGTGGAGTCACCGAGAGATGTTATTGCGCTTGAGAGAACTCACGAATTTAACGCAAGGTATCATGTGCTTCACGGCTGTCTGTCACCCATGGACGGCATCGGCGCAGAGCAGCTGAGAGTAAAGGAGCTGCTTGCAAGGATACAGTCGGGAGAAGTAAAAGAGGTAATCATGGCGACAAACCCGACAGTTGAGGGGGAAACAACGGCTATGTACATAAGCCGTCTTCTCAAGCCGTTGGGAGTGAAGGTGACACGTCTTGCTTACGGTATCCCCGTAGGCGGTGACCTTGAATATGCAGACGAATTTACCCTAAAGCATGCTCTTGAGGGCAGAAGCGAGCTTTGATAAAAAAGGAGGTGCCGATATGGCAGACAATAAAAATTCACAAAGAGTGATAGCGACAAACCGCAAAGCGTTCCACGATTATTTTGTCGAGGAATCGTATGAGGCAGGCATAGAGCTGTGCGGCACCGAGGTAAAATCCATCCGCGGCGGAAGCGTTAATCTTAAGGATGCGTGGTGTACCATACAGGACGGAGAGCTTGTGGTACGCAATATGCATATATCCCCGTATGAGCAGGGAAATATATTCAATCGCGATCCTCTTCGCGAAAGAAGACTTCTCATGCACAAAAAGGAGATAATGCGTCTTATGGGCATCCAGAAGCAGCAGGGTCTGGCTATAATTCCGCTTTCTCTCTATTTCAAGGGCTCGCTCGTAAAGGTACAGGTAGGTGTCTGCCGAGGCAAAAAGCTCCATGATAAGAGGGCATCGGCAGCCGAACGCGACGCAAAACGCGATATAGACAGAGCAATGAAATCAAGATAACAGAAAAAACCGATGCTTTGCATCGGTTTTTCTGTTAGAAGCGTGAATTGATTTGACATGAACAGATATATATCATATAATAATATAAATCTGATAATTTATATGTTAAAAAATCAAAAAACAAAAAGCAGGACAAAAAATGAGATACATAATCAACGATAAAAAATATTGTTTTAAGTCGGCGTTTGACACAGAAACAGGCGCGTATGTACGCACGGGAATCCTTGATGAAAACGGGAAGGATACAGGTGTCGATCCGTTTATGGCATCATATCCGCATCTGATAGATGTCGGAATAATGGGACACTGCATACACGGAAAAACAGGCCTCTGTGCAAAGGCGGGAATAGGCTGCTATCAGAGCGGAATGCTCATAGAACAGCCGAATATGTCACTTGATGATTTCAGGTGGATAGCAGAGCAGTCAAAGGGCAAATGCAATCAGTTTGCCCTTGGCGGCAGAGGCGACCCTGATCAGCACGAGCATTTTGAAGAGATACTCAAAATCTGCCGTGAAAATATCCTTGTTCCGAATTTTACAACCTCGGGCTACGGCATGACGCCTGAAATAGCTGCATTATGCAAAAAATACTGCGGCGCCGTTGCCGTCAGCTGGTACAGAAGCGAATACACCCTCAGAGCAGTCGATATGCTGCTTGATGCAGGGGTAAAAACCAATATACACTATGTCCTCGGAAAAAACAGTATAGATGAAGCGATCGACCGCTTGAAAAGAAATGATTTCCCAAAAGGAATAAATGCTGTCATTTTCCTGCTCCATAAGCCCGCAGGGCAGGGTTCGAAGGAGAATATGCTTTCCTTTGATGACGAAAGAGTCGCGCTTTTTTTCGCAGAGGTGGATAAACACCATCCGTTCAAGGTAGGAATGGACAGCTGCAATGTACCGGGTGCGATACACTTCTGCAAATCAATAATGCCCGAATCTCTCGACACCTGCGAGGGCGGCAGATACAGCTGCTATATAGGAGCCGATATGATAATGGTTCCCTGCAGCTTCGATCAGGATAAGCGATATGAAGTATCGCTGAGAGAGACGGACATAACAAAAGCATGGAACAGTGAACCCTTTGAGCGTTTCAGAGACCGTATGAGAAAAGCCTGTCCCGATTGCGAGAAAAAAGCTCTCTGCATGGGCGGCTGCCCACTGATGCCCGAGATAGTATTCTGCGGCAGTGAAAAAAGGAGATGTGAAAAATGAAATTAAGAACCGATTTTGTGACCAATTCTTCTTCAAGTTCCTTTGTGACCATAAGGATAGAAACCGAAAAAGGCATTTATGCCTTTACCGAGCCTTGCGTCGATCCCGAGTTTTTTGAGGAGGAAAATTCTGCATTAAAAGACATGATGAGTGCGTCGAATATAACCAAGCTTATGAAGCTTCTTGGCATTGGCAGTGATAATCTTCTTTATACCGAAGCCTTTGGTGATGAGCTTCCGAATATAGAAGCCGTAGAAAAAGCTGATGTTCGAACAGTCAGATATGCCGAGGGCGCGCTCCTTTTCGGAGAAATGGCAGACCCCGAGGATATCGGTGAGGATTTGCCGCAGGATTTGGAAGGTAATTTTATTCTGGGCTATGCAATTGTGTTCGATCTCAAAAACGGACAGGTGCAGCAGACTGATGCCGACGAAAAGGATGTATAATGGAGTATAACAATGAAAATAAGAACAGATTTCGTAACAAATTCATCATCGAGCAGCTTTGTTGTAACACTCAGAATATATGACAAAAAAGGAAAGCTCTATTCTTTCGGCACAGAGTATGCGCTTAATGAAGACGGCGGAGACAGCAGATTCTGCGGTAACATCGGAGACCTCAGAAAGAAAAAGACCGTAGAGGAACTTTGTGATTATCTCCTCGACAGCACAGACGACGGATTCTATGATGAGTACGACGAAGATTGTGATGAAGACGAAGAATGTGAAGAGGAGAATGAAATTCCCGAAGGACTGACTGCCGGCGAGTATTACGAAATGTACGGAATGGAAGACTATGAAAAGCTTCAGAAGCTAATATCAAAGGAAATCCGCAAACAATTCAGGGAAGAAGTCACATCAGGAATCAAAAAGGTAAAAGACATTGACCGAATAGAAGTACACCATGATTATTCCGCATGGGGCGAATTTGCAGATCTCATTGCAGATAACGATCAAACGCTCTGTGATCTTGCAAAGCAATATCTTGAGGCTGAGGGTAGGAAGAAAAAGAGAGCAAAGAAAAAGCTTATAAAATACATAAATGCCTCCTGTGGCGACAGAGAGGGCGAAAGCTTCGGTCAGGGATACAAGGATTTCAGATACATTTTTGACCCCACAGATGAAAATATCGAAAAGCTCTGCAAGAGACTGCAAAGCTGCTATGGACCGAATTCTGTCGAAGGGACAACCTACGATATCATCAATATGAAAAACGGCAAGATAACCCGTTATGCTGAGTTTGTTTTGGACTAAGGAGTAAAGCATTATGGGAATGTTTGCGAATGTTACTATTGAAACTAAGAGTGGTAAAATGCTCAGAGCGGCATTTTCAAGCCTTGACGGACAGGATGATCAGATCGATGCAGGTGCTGCACCCTTCGGTCTTTCCGAGGACGAGTTTCAGGAAATAAAGCATATCGATGAGCTGTTTGAGTATATTGCTCAATGGTTCTCTAATGCACTTTTTCTCGATGAAATCAATATACTTGATTATAAGCTCACAACAAGCGATGAGAAGATAGCTGAGATACGAGCATTGGATTTTGCAGAGGTAAAGCTTCTTTCTGTAGGCTCATCGATTTCGTTTCCGTGGGGAGCTCGTCCGTGGGAAGCTTTGGAGGAGTATAATTACGAAACGGGTAAATATTTATCCGACTGGGATGAAAATCCCAATGAAAGCTTTTGAGTTAAGGAGTAAAACGATGAAAATAAGAACTGATTTTGTAACAAATTCTTCGTCGAGCAGCTTTTGCGTAAATCTCATTGTTGAGGATATTGACAGAAGGGTTTATGTGCTTAAGGATATTCCGACCGAATATAACGTAGACTGCGGCGGCACCGCAGTATTTGACGCAAACCTTGAGAATGCGGCGAAATGCGCTGACGTTGCAGAGCTTTGCGAGTTCCTGACAGCAGCGGTGAAGGACGACTATCGCGGCGAAGAAAACGATGATCCCGAAAATCACATAAATGTAATGAAGGCAAGGAAAGCAGAATTTACCGAGCAGCTAATAAAGAATGTCTCTGACCTTTCCGAAATAAAGACCATTCGCGTGATCCGCAAATATGATGCGTGGGGCGAATATGCAGATCTTATCGCAGACAATGATTATGAGCTTTGTGACCTTGCACAGGCATATCTTGATGCTGAGGGCGAGGAGAAGGAAAGTGCAAAGGAGGCTTTTCTTAAATATATCGACACCCCCGACGAAGAGCGTGTGGGCGATTATTTTGGTCATGGCTACGAGGATATCCGATATGTTCTTGAGGACGATATTGATGAAGTAGCCGAAAGGCTTTGCAGCGGCTTTGCCCCGGAGAATGTTTCGGGCAATGAATGTCAGTACCTTGACATGAAAACCGGAAAAGTGGTTCGTTATGCCGAATTTATACTGAAGTAAGAGGAAGAGCAGTGAAAATAAGAACAGATTTCGTAACAAATTCCTCTTCAAGCAGCTTTACTCTCTTGATCTCCATCGAACTTAAAGAGGGCGGATTGATAGATTTTACAGGTGTATCCGACTGCGAAGGTGAATATGAGTATTATCAGCTTACAGCTCTGAAAAGCCCCAAGCAGCTTTGCGCCTGCAAGAATGTAGACGAGCTTGTTGAAATGCTCAAGAACTCTGTCGTAAACAACGGTGTTTACGGCGAGGGCTTCCCTGAAGACGGTTTTTCAGGTTCCAGATGCTATGGCAGAGCATTATCCGATGAATCCGACTTTATCTGCGAGATAAAAGAGCGTATAGGCTCAATGGACGATATCCAGCAGATTTTTATTCAGGGTCAGGAGGAAGGCTGGGGAGGCGACTACTGGTACCGTACCTTTACTTTTGACAATGAAACAAAGGAATACACTCTTTGTGAGGACGGCTGTGAATTTGAGGGCGAAGGCCGAGGCGGTTTCATTGAATTTACCGATGAGGACGAAGCTGCAGAAAATTAAAAGGAGAAAATATTATTATGGCAAAAATGGTGTTGAAAGAATATTTCGATTGTCCCTGCGAGGGTGCGATGTTCGCTTGCAGCATTGACAAGGAAAACGAAAAAGTTACATACAAGTGCATAAGATGCGGTGCTGCGGCAGAAAAGAGCTTTGATGAGGTGAAGCTCGGCGAAAACGACAGAACGGACTATTTTGTTTTAAACGATGACGGTGTCGTTACATGGAAGTGCGCTGACCACGGCTACTGCGAATTTAGGCTTGAAGACCTCTGGTGGGAGGACAGACTGCCGAGATTTATTGACCTTGGCTGTGCAGTGTGCAAATATCCCGAAGAGATCGAAGCAGAAATGGAAGTCGGTGAAGATGACGAAGCGATAGTTAAAAATATCATCGAAAGTCTCACCCCCGAACAGCTTGCAGAGCTTTCAGAAACCATGGGAGTCGAGGATTATGACGGCGATCCGATAAACTATGAAAGCTACATGATTTATTACAGGGAGCTTGCAGGTTACGGTGAATTTGAAAGTTTCTGGGACTTTATTGAAACTCTGAAAAGCACTATATTTGACCTTTTCGAAATCGAATATGACGAAGAAGGAAAGGTTTTCAGCATGGACGATTAAGGTAGGAGAGGGCAAATGTCAGCAGATATAAATACCGAGATAGTCGTAAAAGGCACAAAAGAACAGCTTATCGCTTTTTACGAAGCAGTAAAAAAGCTGAGTGAGGAAAAGCGCGAGCAATATCAAACCCAACGTAATTGTTATTATTTCGACCTTGTTTCAATAAACGCATCTCGTGACTGGAGCAGCAATCTTCTGACCCGCTTTGCAGAGCAGGATAAAATCGATGAGCTGTTTTCTCAGGTTACTGACACTCTCTATATAGCCATCATGGGACCTTATGGAAGATTCAACGGAATTTATTCTCTTGATTTGTTTGAGCCTCTTGCAGAGGCAGTTCCCGATTGTGAATTCAAGGGCATTGTAAGCGGCTTTGATACAGGCGGAAGTCTTGCACAGGAGGGCGAGCTGAAGGACGGTATTCTCACTCTCAGATATATGTATTCGGAAAACGACGAAGATTGGGACGAAGACGAGGATTGGGATGAAGAAAGAAAATATGACCCGATAAACAGAAAATACATCAAATAAGGGAGAAAACAAAAATGGCAAATGTATGTACATTTGAAATGAGAATCAAGGGCAGAAAGGATGCCTGCTATGAAATGTTCAACGCTGATTTTCCAAGCTACGACAGAGGTGTTGCGGGCGAGTACGGCGCCGATGATGACTTTATCCTTTGTGCGTTCGGCGAATGCCGCTATGATGTTCGTAGTATGAATAAAGGCGATGAGACCTTGCGGGAGATTGCAAAAAGACTTGGCGTTGAGCTTGAGATTATCGGCTACGATATCAGCGAGCCGGAATGGATACAGCATTATCACTATAAAGGCGATGAGGTTCTGTATTCCTTCGATCTACCTCCGGTGGTTTTTGACCTTGAGGAAATGGAGATACCTGCCGAGGACAGAGATAAATACAAGTTTGAGGAAGTCCCCGAGCTGTATATACTCAAGCCCGAATTTATGGAAGAATTCGAATGGGACGAATACGAGGAAACCATGAATGTTTCGTGGCGTATAGCGATACCTGAATAAAAAAAGAGCAGAAGATAAAATTCTGCTCTTTTTTCTTTGTTTCAATAGACTGTTTTTGAAGTAAATTTTCAACTGTTAGCCGTATATTTAGTTTTTATAAGAAACAAAATCCTTAAAGTTGTCAAATGATGCAAAGCAATATTTATAAAATCACGGTATCATGAAATTTTTCTCACAAAAAAGAAAATTTAAAATTTTTGGAAGAGGTAAATCAAGGGAAAAACATTAAATTACAAGAAAAAATAAATTGGCTGAAAAATCCCGCAATGCAGTATTTTCAGAGACTTTTTAGTAAATAATCGATAAAAAACACGGCGTAATGTTAAAATAACCTACACACATGAAAAGAATTGTGTCGAAACAGGTGATTTTTGTGTATAATTTACGATAAAATAGTCGATTTTACGAAGAAACGAAACGTTGCTTAGTTTACAGTTTGTACATATTTAGAAAGGGCAATTCTATTGACTTTTTTGTTCAAACAGATATAATTTTAGTAGTTTTTTGTATATCTATGTTTATACACGCGCGTGATATACACAATATCGTGTGCTGCATGGACTGGACGGGTATGCTCATTGACTGGCATGTTGACATCGGTGCTTTGCGGTGCCGATTTGCGGTTTGAAATCAGGATAATGAATATTCAAATCAACAGGCAAGGGGATGGCAGCTGCGGGCACTCCTTTTTTGTGAAAATCAGTCTTGACATAAGACTCACAGACGGAAATTTTTTAGCGTAAGCTTAATCTTATTCTCGGAAAATGATGTATAAGAACAGAGGGAAGTAAAAATGAACGGAAAATTGATTGTTATCGAAGGTCTTGACGGAAGCGGCAAGGCAACACAGGCAGGCAAGCTCACAGAAGCTTTTATCAATATGGGCAAACAGGTTCGCAAAGTATCTTTTCCGGATTACGAAAGCGATTCCTCGGCGCTTGTCAAAATGTACCTTGCAGGGCAGTTCGGAACAAATCCTGAGGATGTAAATGCCTATGCTGCATCGTGCTTTTATGCAGTTGACCGTTATGCAAGTTACAAGAAAGACTGGGGAGCGTTTTACCACAATGGCGGAGTGATCATTGCCGACAGATATACCACATCGAATGCAATCCACCAGTGCTCAAAGCTGACGGAGGACAAGTGGGATGAATATTTAAACTGGCTTTTCAAGCATGAATACGAGCTGATGGGTATCCCCGCACCGGATTGTGTTGTCTATCTTCAGACCGATACAGAGGTCAGCCAGGGTCTGATGACCAAGCGCTATCAGGGCAACGAGGAGAAAAAGGATATTCACGAGAGCAATCTTGAATACCTGAACAAGTCGAGAAGGGCTGCCGATTACTGTGCTGAAAAACTTGGATGGAAGATTGTAAAGTGCACAAATGAGGGTGCTATGCGCAGTATAGAAGATATTCATGAAGAGATAATGAAAATAACACAGTGAATAGAAAAAGGTAAAAAACAGGAATTTTATCAAGGGAAGAAGAGTGGTTTGTTATGTTATATGAGTTGATTACAATCAATACTCGCCATGGAAACGATGAAGCTTTGGGTTGTCTGTCTGTGTTTGAGCCAGGAAAAGATATAAATTTTGATATTAAACGTGTCTATTACATAAGCGGAACCAAAGAAGGAATCAGACGAGGACATCATGCTCACAAGACATTGTGGCAGCTGCTTTTTTGTCCGTGCGGAAGCATAAGAGTCAACGTTGACAATGGCAGAGAAAAGGATGATGTTTTATTGGATTCACCTTCCAAGGCACTTATTGTTGGTCCCGGTGTATGGCATACAATGGACTGGATGGAAAGTGATTCGGTGTTGTGCGTAGCTGCTTCAGATAGATATGATGAGAGCGATTATCTGAGAGATTATACGGAGTTTCTTGAATATATGAAGAATCACCCCGAACTTATATAAACATAAAAGCTGTTGGAGGAAATCGAGCAATGGATGTAAAATTTTCTGTGCTTAAGCGTCAGTATGATATTTATAAGGATGAATATGAAGATGCAGCACTTCGAGCTCTTCAGTCCGGATGGTATATTCTGGGCAAGGAAATGGAATCGTTTGAGGCCGAATTTGCTGCTTTCCTTGGTGTAAAGCATTGCATAGCGGTAAACTCCGGAACCGATGCATTGATACTTGCATTCCGTGCGCTCGGAATCGGCGAGGGAGATGAGGTTATCGTTCCTGCAGGTACATATATTGCATCGGTTATAGGAATAACAGAAAATCGTGCGACTCCGGTATTTGTTGATTCGGATGAATACATGGAGATCGATGTGGCTGATATCGAGTCAAAGATCAATAAAAACACAAAGGCAATCCTTCCGGTTCACCTTTACGGACAGCCCTGCAAAATGGACGAGATCACAGCGCTTGCAAAAAAATACGGACTGTTTGTCGTGGAAGACTGTGCCCAGTGCCATGGCTCCACCTTTAACGGACAGCTTACAGGAACCTTCGGCGATCTTGGCTGCTTCAGCTTTTATCCGACAAAGCCTCTCGGCGCTTTGGGCGATGCAGGTGCACTTGTAACAAACAACGATGAACTTGCGGAAAAGCTGAGATTACTTCGCAATTACGGCAGCAAGGTGAAATACTGCAATGAAATAAACGGCATAAACAGCAGAATGGATGAAATTCAGGCAGCGTGCTTAAAAGTCGGTCTGTCTCACATCGGCGAGACTACCCGAGAGAGACAAAGAATTGCAGAAAAGTACATAAACGGTATCAGGAACGAAAATATAAAAATTCCTCAGGTTCGCGATAACGTTACCCATGTATACCACCTTTTCCCGATACTTTGCGAAGAGCGCGAAAAGTTTCAGAAGTACTTAGCTGATAACGGAATAGGAACACAGGTTCATTATCCCATTCCGCCGTACGTGGCAGAGTGCTACAAGGAATGGAACTACGAATGGGAAGACTTCCCCAATGCATCAGCGTATGCAAGAAAAGAAGTCAGCATACCGCTCTATGCAGGTATGCCGGATGAAGAGATTGATTATGTTATCAAAGTAATTAACGAGTACAAATAAATTCCACAGCATAAATGCGGATTTTTACTTGTGCAGAATACTTTAATCAGTGTGAATGAGGTATAGAAATTATGAAACAGGTTATCTTGGAAAAAGACAAGGAAGAGACAATAAATAATAATACGGAAAAGCCTTCGGTGGTCGGCAATTTTAATCTGGTTTCAAAAGAGGAAGAGGAGATGGCAAATTTCCTTAGAGAAAACTTCCTTGACAGTGTAAATGCCAACGACAAGCCTGTAAAAGCAAGAAAAACATTATACACTTGTTTTGTAAAAAGGCTTTTCGATATTCTCGTTTCGCTTCCTATATGCCTTCTTTTGCTTCCGATTTATGCAATTTTTGCATTTCTCACATTATGTGATGTCGGAAGGCCTATCCTCTATAAACAAAGCCGAGTCGGCAAAAACGGAAAATTGTTTGTAATGGCAAAATTCAGAAATATGAATAATAAGCTTGATGAAAACGGACGTCTTCTCCCGGCGGCGCAGAGAGTTACAAAATTCGGTAAATTTATGCGTAAATTTTCATTGGATGAGCTTACAAACTTCTGGAATGTCCTTAAGGGTGATATGAGCATTATCGGGCCGAGACCTGTGCCTGTGTTCTTCGCGGAAAGAATGAGCGAAAGACACAAGATGAGACATGCGGTCCGTCCGGGTCTTGAATGCCCCAGAGTTATTACCCTGGAAAATAAAGAAGCTTTGTATCAGCTTAAATTTGAAAATGATGTATGGTATGTCGAGAATGTAAGCTTTGCAACCGATGTCAAGCTTATTTTCTTGCTTATAAAGATGACTTTTTCATTGAAAAAAAGAGGTGCACATGCAGAAAAAGCGATTTATTTTGTAGGATATGGTGAAGATGGATATGCTATCGGCCTGAGAAGAGCAAAAGAACGTTACAGCATACCGAAAAAAGCAGATGAGGAACAGGATCTTATCACGGCAAATAACGAGTAGAGTATGAAAGGAAATCCGGTCAATGAAAGTTATAAGGGTATCAAAAGAGGAATACGAAAAAACGGTTCCAAACAGAGAAGTGTTTTTTAATGAACCTGCATTCTGTGAGCTTAACAGTAATAAAGTGGACGAAGTTCACTACCTGCTGATAGCTAAGGATACTTCATACAGATTTGGACTGATCGCCGGCGTTCTGAACGGTGTAATGAAATGCCCTTTTTCCGCGCCGTATTCGTATCCGGTTGAGATTCGTTCAGGTGCAAAGGTCGAGGCAGTGGACGAAGCGCTGGAGGCATTGGAAAGCTATTGTAATGAAATTGGGGTAAAGGAAATACGTTTCATCTTTCCGCCGCTTTTTTACAATGAGCATTTGCTCAGTGCGTGGGTGAGTGCATTTTACAGAAGATCATACAAGGTGACTAATCTTGACATCAGCTATGCGCTTGATCTTGAGGAATTGACCTGCGGCGATTATACGGTCCGCCTTCCCGAAAAAGGACGTAAAGGTCTGAGAAAAAGCAAAAAAATGGGTCTTACGGTTCAGCACTGCAAAACCGATGAAGAGATAGAAGAGGCTTACAACATCATAAAATACAACCATGATTCCAAGGGAAGACCCACAAGACTTACCTTGGAGCAGCTTATGGACACTATGAAATTGGTTGAGCATGATGTTTTTATTGTAAGACATGAAGGAAAAGGTATCGTGGCAGAAGTCCTGTATCGCATAAACGATAGGATCGTTCAGGGCATTTACTGCGGATACATACCTGAATGCTGGCAGTACAACGGAATGAATTTCCTGACCGATTATACAATTCACTATTATGCGGAACAGAACTACAAGATTCTCGACAAGGCAACCGCAACGGAAGAAAGCATACCCAATTACGGATTGTGTGATTTCAAGGAAAGTGTTGGCTGTAAGAGAAGCTTAAAATATTCATTTACAAAACAGCTGTAACAGCATAAACCGTGTTATATCACTGATGGAAGGGGAATCGGTGTGCATAAAGAATTTGGCGGATATCTGCCCTTTGATTTGACGGAAGGGGAAGAGCTTTTTTCAAAATACGAAGGTGCAAATATCTTACGACTCAATTGCGGCAGAAATGCAATTGCAGCCGCAATGCTCAGCGTAAAACCTAAGAAGGTCTATATACCGTATTACAACTGCAATGTTGTTCGGGACACATTGATAAAATATGATGTGCCCATAGAGTATTACTTCTTAGATGAAAATCTTGAGCCGAAGGTTTCCGATATCGAACCTGATGAGTGGCTTCTTTATGTCAATTATTTTGGCATAATTTCAAAAGAGAGATTAAATAAGATAAAAAACAGATATCGTCGTGTGATTTTTGATAATACACAGGCGTTTTACGCAGAACCGCTTCTGGATCCGGATATATTCAATGTATATTCATGCAGAAAATTTGTGGGCTTGTGTGATGGCGCTTACCTTATATGGGGCGGAGACAGAAAGGTCTTCTCGGATTATCCGCAGGATATTTCGTGGGACAGAGCTGCTTTTTTATTTAAGAGCATCGAGCTTGGAACAAATGCCGCATATAAGGAAAATCTGGACAGTAAAAAAGATTTGGGCGAAGAGATCAGATGTATGTCTGTTTTGACGCAGAAGATGCTTAAGGCTGTTGATTATTCCGTGTTAATGGAAAAGCGCAGACGTAATTTTGAGATCCTTCATGATAATCTGAAGGATATAAACTGTCTTCCTTTTGAGATCAACGTGGAACCGGGAATGAATTACCCGTTGTATGTAAAGGATAATGCTTTGAGAAAAAGCCTTGTAGAGAATAAGGTGTATGTACCGCAATGGTGGAAATATCTGCTTGATGTTGTTCCTAGTGATTCGATCGAGGCAGACCTGAGTAATTATCTTTTGCCGCTGCCTGTTGATCAGAGGTACAGTGAAGAAGATATGCTTCAGCTTATACAAATCGTAAAAAATTGCTATTCAGATATTAGGAGGTAAGTTAGAATGTACGAGAATTTAAAGGGTAAGAGAATACTTTTCCTGGGCGCTATCCGTTCGCTGTGCGAAGCTGTGGAATATGCAAAGGAAATGGGAATATACACCGTAGTTACAGACTATTTGCCGGATTCTCCCGCAAAAAAATTAGCCGATAAGGCATATATGGTCAGCACTACAGATGTTGACGCCGTGGTTGAGCTGTGCAAAAAGGAACGCATTGACGGAATTTTTACTGCATTTATGGACGGAATGCTGCCTTACGCACGAGAGATCTGCGACAGAATGGGATACCACTTTTATGCAACGCGTGAGCAGATAAGATTATCACGTGACAAGAGCTTTTTCAAGGAAACATGCCTGAAATATGAGGTTCCCGTTCCGACAGATTATACAGAAGAAATCAAGAAAAACGGCGTAGATAGCAGCAATGTTGTTTTCCCTGTCATTGTTAAGCCTGTAGATATGTACGGCGGACGCGGGATCAATATTTGCCGAAACGTTGACGAGCTTCGTGATGCTTACGACTACGCAATGAGTATTTCTCCGAGCAAGCATATTCTTGTGGAAGAATATATGGTCGGAGATGAGATAACTGTTACATACACCTTGAAAAACGGAGAAGTAAGCTTATCTGTTATGCGAGACAAATATATTTCTCATGACAATCCGGATATACAGTCTCAGGGTGATGTGCTTTTAAATCCTTCGCGCTATACAAAGCGTTTTATCGAAACTACCGATATAGCTATTAAACGTATGCTCAAGGGCATGAAGGCAACAGACGGCAGCGTATTTTTCCAGGGTGTTGCAACAGATGAAAAAATTGCTGTTTTTGAAATGGGCTACAGACCTAACGGAGCAAGCGATTACCGTCATATCTCAAGAGAAAACGGAATTAACTACATGAAGATGATGATCGCACATGCATTGACAGGTGAAATGCAGGGCTACGAGCTCTCGATGGATAATCCGTTCTTTTCAAAGTACAGTGTGACCTTCAATCTCTGGGCACATCCCGGCATTATAGGTTCAATGAGCGGAATCGAAGAAGTGCGTAAGATAGAAAATATACAGCTTGCAGAGTACCGCCATGAGGTCGGTGAAGAAATAACTGATGCAAAACCGCTGCTCCAGCAGGTTTTCAGAGCAATTATTATTGATGAGGATATCAAGAAAGTACAGGAAACAATTTCGAAGATACAGAGTTTTGTCAAGGTCGAGGACGTTGACGGAAACAACATGCTCTACAAGCCTTTTGATATAAATCGCCTTAACAAGTAAAATATTATTGCGAAAAAAATAAGAAAATTTGACGGATGCTCAAAATAGAGAAAGGGGATTTCACAGAATGAAATTCAGACTCCAGTTGTATGTTCATAAACTAATGCACAAGGTGCATATTAACACGGTACAATCCTTACAGGCTATAAAGC
Source organism: Acutalibacteraceae bacterium (assembly GCA_045536305.1). Classification (GTDB taxonomy): domain Bacteria; phylum Bacillota; class Clostridia; order Oscillospirales; family Acutalibacteraceae; genus JAISGQ01. Next base: position 45,050 of record JAZSNH010000054.1, on the reverse strand, counting down.
TCACAAAGAACGGAAAAAAGACATATAAAGCCATGAAGGGCGGATATAAAGGTTCTGCAAAGGAATTTCGAAATAATGTCGTAAAGTACTGGAAGCCTTACGGAATCCGCCCCAAGCGTTTCTGGTACAATATATACGGACAAAGCGAAGGTGCATACAATCCCAGATACATTCCCGATTCCATTTGGTATAAGTACATTATTCCTCATTTTAATCACATACTTTTAAGAACCGCCTACTCCGGAAAGGCAACGTACGACCGTGTTTTCCCCGGTGTAAAAAAGCCGGAAATGGTCGTTAAAAACATTTGCGGAGTATTCTATACCGAAGACAATGTACTTATTTCAAAGGAAGAAGCTATAGCACTTTGCAAAAAAGAGGAAAACCTCATATTCAAGCCGGCAATAGACAGCGGCGAAGGACGCAGCGTCAACTTTTTTGAAAAGGATAAAATGCCCGAAGACACAGTAGATAAGTACTTCGAGCAATTTGTTTCCAATTTTGTCGTTCAGCGTCTTGTAAAGCAGCATCCCGATCTTGCAAGGATCAACCCCACTTCTCTGAACACCGTGCGTGCAATTTCTTTCTTCTTTAATGATAAAGTATATATTCTGTCGGCACAGCTGCGAATGGGCGTTAACGGCTCAAGAGTAGACAATTTTGCCGCAGGCGGCACCGCTTGCTCCATTAAGCCCGACGGATGGCTTGAGGAAAAGGCTCTTACAAGACAGTATACATGGGAAGATGCACATCCTAACGGATTGAAATTCAAGGAAATTAAGGTTCCCAGCTACGACAGGATAATTGAAACAATCAAAAAAATGCATACTCAGATGCCATTCTTCCGCTTGATAGGCTGGGATTTTGCGGTCGATGATCAGGGAGATCCCGTATTTATCGAGCTTAACATCAAAATGGCTCAGAATCAGATCGGCAGCGGCAGACCTGCCTTCGGCGATTTAACAGAAGAGGTTTTGGAAGAGGTCTTCATCAAAAAAGAGCTCTTAAAGCATAAATCAATGATTTAATAAAATTAAGTCAAACTACTATAAAATCTTGCTGCATATCAGTTTTATTGCAATGCTGACGGATGGTTAAGAATGGAGATAAGTATGAAAACCGTAGGATTTCCCATTGGACACAAGGAAAATGAAAAGCGCAGGGCGTTGATCCCTGCTGATTTAGGTAAGATCGCTCACCCGGAGCAGCTCTTTTTTGAGGCAGGCTACGGCGAGGTGCTTGGTTACTCTGATGAAGATTATCAGAAGTACGGAGCCAAAATCGTATCAAGAGAAGAGGCTTTGTCAAAGGATATTATCTGCGACCCTAAAATAGGCGATGCGGAATATCTGAAGGATCTCAAGTGCGGCCAGACTATATTTGGCTGGGTTCATGCAGTTCAGAACAGAGACATTACCGATGCTATAGTAAATAATCAGGCAACGGCATACACCTGGGAGGATATGTTTGAGCTTGGACGCCACAGCTTCTGGCACAATAACGAGATGGCAGGAGAAGCTGCAATAATGCATGCGTTTCAGTGCTTCGGCGAAATGCCTTATAATACGAAGGTTGCTCTGATCGGCAGAGGAAATGTTGCGACAGGCGCACTTAGAATACTCACCTGTCTCGGTGCAGATGTCACAATATACAACAAAAGGCTCGAAAAATTATTCCAAAAGGAATTGGGCGAGTACGATGTTGTGGTCAATGCGCTTTTATGGGATACCAGACGCAAGGATCATATAATCTACCGCGAAGATCTGAAACGAATGAAAAACAATGCTCTGATAATAGATATCAGCTGTGACCGAAACGGTGCAATAGAAACCTGCGTTCCGACAACAATAGAAGAACCGACATACATTGTTGACGGAATTACACATTACGCAGTGGATCATACACCTACATTGTTCTATAAAACAGCTACACAGGGAATTTCTGCGGTAGTGGCAAGATATCTGGACGAACTGATCGAAAACAATCCCGGCGAAGTACTGCGCGAGGCTCTGGCTATTGAGAACGGCGTGATCCTCGATCAGCGAATCAATGATTTTCAGGGCAGATAAATTTTTCGGGCAGGAGGAATAATAAATGGCATCCGGAGTTTTCTATAAGTTCTATAAAGGTATGATATCAGCAGGTGACAAGTTCAAGGACTTTGTCATGTTCCCGAAGAGGGTCCTCGGCATTTCAAAAATAATCAAGAAGCCTACATATTACCCGGAACTGAAAAGAAAATCCAAGGGCAAGATGTGGAGAGAAAATTTTAAATGGTTGTGCAAGAATAAGGAATTGAACAAATTCTACACAAGCTACGGCCTTGATATCAAAGACTTGCATGACATAAATTCATTTATTCCTCACCGAGAATTTTGTGTTATACGAAACGAAGGAAATCAGGCGCTTAAAAAGGCCTTGACCGGTGAATACAATTACATTGTTTTACTTAGAGATAAATATGCGTTTTCCGCATATTTGGAATCTACCATAGGCAAGGACAAGGTTGTTTCAAACGTTGCGCTGATAAGCAAGGGACAGGTATTTAAAAACCTTGAAAAGGAATGGATCTCTCTCGAAGAATTCCTCGAGGCAGACGGAGAATTGGTATATAAAGTGATCGACGGAGAATGCGCCGATGGAGTTATGCTTGTCAATACAGAGGGCGAAAGCGTCCGTGTTGACGACAAGGTATATACAAAACAGGAATTTATCGAAAGTATAAAAGATCAGAAAATAATTGTTCAGAATGTTGTAAAACAGCATTCTGCATTACAGGCATTCGGAACAAGAAGCGTAAATACCATCCGTGTCGTTACGATACAGGGTAAAAGCGGCGCAGTTGGTGTGTTTGCGGCATTTTTGAGATTAAGTGCATCTGCTGACAGCTTCGTAGACAACCGCGCAAAAGGCGGATTGGGAATAGGAGTCGATCTGCAGACAGGTAAGCTTATGAAATACGGTTTGCCGCATGATTCTTTCGGCGTCAAGCTGGAGGAGCATCCCCTCAGCGGTATTCATTTCGAGGGATATCAGCTTCCGTACTGGGAAGAAACAGTAGAGCTTGTAAAGAATGCTCATAAGCAGTTCTATGAGATCCAGTCCATTGGCTGGGATGTTATTTTGACAGAAAACGGCCCTGTTCTTCTTGAAGGAAACGATGACTGGGAAATCGGCGGACCGCAGGATACATACGGCGGTCTTAAACAGCGTTGGAGTGAGTTGACAAATGGATAACCTTGAAATAAAAACACCTGCAGAAAAGGAAATAAAGCTTAGCTTTCTGGGAGATCTTACTTGTGATCGCCCAATGCTGAAGGCTGCAAAAAGCAATAACGGTGAGTTTGAGTTTGATGCATCACTCGAGGCACTTAAGCCTATTCTGGAAGACAGCGATTATGTTGTCGGAAACCTGGAAACAGTGTTTGCGGGAGAAGCATTGGGATATAATCCGAAGCCTGTAACCTATAACAGCCCCGATGAACTGCTTTGTGCAATCAAAAATGCCGGCATAGATATGCTGACAACAGCGAACAATCACTGCCTCGATTGCGGCGCAGCCGGAATCGACAGAACCATTGAGCTGATGGATAAGCTGGGCTTGGAGCACACAGGCACATACAAAAGAAACGACGAGGATAAAGAACGTTTCCTGGTGAAGGATTTTGACGGCATCAGGGTTTCTTTTGTTTCGCTTACAGATTCTATGAATGCACGTGCTGACGGAACCGCTCATTCCGAAGAAGAATGGAATCAGGTCAATCAATTGCGGATTTACCGCAGAAATGCGTCCGGAAATTCCGTAAAAGAGCTTATAAAGAAATTACTGCCGATGGAGTTTATCAAACAGACCAAGGCAAAATTAAAGAGAAAAAAAGGAATTCCGCTTGTAAAATACAGAGTTGATAATAACGAAATTCTGCAGGAAGACCTCGTACAGATCGAACGTGCAATCGACATTTTGAAAAAGGCCGGTGAGCAGAGCGATTATGTAGTGGCATGCGTGCACTGCGGAGGTCAGTTCAATGCAGAACCGGGAACACACAGCGTTCAGTTGTATGATATGCTGCAGCCGTATACAGATCTGATCATCGGAAACCATCCTCATGTTGTTCAGAGGCTGGAAAAGAACAATGATCGAATACGTGCCTATTCTTTAGGCAGTGTGAATATGTCGCCGAGTGCTGATTATGTAACTTTCGATTATGCACCGGAATACTCTGTTTTGTTTGATGTCTTTCTGAAAAAAGAAGACGGCAAAGTATCTGTGAGCCGAATTTCACATACCTTGCTGCATGCACAGGAAGATGAAAAGCACTATGTATCTGTCAGTGCGGCAAAAAGAAATGACGAAGGATATGCAGATGAGCGCGCAAAAGAAGTAAATAACAGATTTATCGGTCAGTAAAAGAGCAGCTTTATGCTGCTTATCGAAACAAAGAGTATCGGAGGAAAACCACTTGAATAAACAAAAAATAATAGCTGCATTTGTCAGAATGTTTCCGGCTGCATCGGGTGTAAGAAAAAAATACAATGAAAAAAGATATCTTTTATATAAGAGCAAATATATGGATCCGGCAGCAGCCGAGCGTGCGAAAAATGACCTGACACTGAAGAAGCAGGCTGTGGAGGAATTCAAGGCAAAGTATCCTCAGAACGCAAAAAAAGCAGAGGCTTTAATGATGCGTCAGCTTGGAAGAGCACCGGAATACAAGGACAGACAGAACGATACAGATCTGCATACCGATATTATGTTCTGCAAATATGCATACGGGTTTGAGCCCGATGAATACATCTGCTATGAGATGGAGCATAAAAATGCCGAAGAGAGACTCTCTTTTGTATCTGATACAGATTTAATGTGTTATATTTACAGAATGAATGACAGGATCGATTTTTCGATTTACAACGATAAGGCAAAGACCTATTTATTTTTCAATAAATACTACGGCAGACAGGCTGTAGTAATACAAAATGCTGCCGATTACGACAGCTTTCTGCAGTTTGTCAAAGCGCATCCGGTTTTCGTTAAGAAAAACGTATATGAAGCAATGGGCAGAAGTGTTGAGCTGATCGATATCAGAACATGCGGCAAAAGCGAAAAGGAATTGTTTGACGAGCTGATCTCGCAGGGAAAAACTCTTATTGAGGAAAGAATCATACAGAGCGATGCTATGGCTGCATTTAACAAATCGAGCGTTAATACTATCAGATGCATTACATTTAAGACAAAAGACGGAATAATTGTTCCGTATTGCTTTATGAAGAGCGGAAGAAGCGGTTCCTTTATCGATAACGGAGGAGCAGGCGGCATCCTTACGGGAATAGACGAAAAAACAGGTGTATTGAACTCAGACGGATATGATGAGTTCAATACAAGATATCCTGCTCACCCCGACTCTGATGTAGAGTTCATGGGATATCAACTGCCGGATTTTGAACAGGCAATTGAATTAGCAAAAGAATTATCCGCATTGACACCGACAGTAAGATTTGTCGGCTGGGATTTTGCCCATACCGATAAGGGCTGGGTCGTGATCGAGGGCAATGGAATGAGTCAGCTGATCGGTCCTCAGATAGTAAGGAGACACGGTGTAAAGGCCGAGGTCGAGGAAATTATGAGCAATATGGACCTGATTATCTGACATTTTATTCAACAAGCATAAATGGGTGTGAAAAATATGACATCGACAAAAACAAATGATGCTCAGGCTGTCACAATTGCATTTACAGGTGATCTTTCATTTACAAAATATTTCAGCAAAGCAAATGAAAAAAATCAGATAATATCTCAGGCTGTAACAGATTTTCTGAAAGCCTCGGATTATTGCGTGGGTAACATCGAAGGCCCAATAATGGCGGCAAAATCTGAAGAAAAAAAGGAATTTGCACATTATACTGACGAATCCTATGCAAAACTGATTTCCGAATGGAATATCAATATCTGGAATGTCGCCAACAATCACATGCTTGATTTTGGCGATGATGGAATAAAGCAAACCTTAGAAAATGCAAAAAATAACGAGTGCGATGTTATCGGCGGCGGTGAAAGCATTGAGGAAGCTGCCGAACCATTGATGCTTGCAGGCGGCGGTGGCATTGGAATATTTGCTCTGACATATTCACCTGCCAAACCAAAAAACGGTGGAACATGCCGATGCTTAAACCTTGGTGAGACAGATTTGATCAGGCAGACAATAAGCAGCATAAAAAAGACCTGTCGCTGGTGCATTATTGTAATTCATGGCGGAGACGAATTTTCGGGCATGCCGATGCCGTACACAAGAGATAAATATATGAGCTTTCTGGAAATGGGAGCGGATATAATAGTCGGCCATCACCCCCATGTTGTCCAGAACTATGAGCGTGTAGGGGATAAGATGATTTTTTATTCCCTTGGAAATTTTGTTTTCGACACCGACTATCAGCGAGCCCAGCATAACACAGACCGAGGAATGCTGATACGCCTGAATATTTCGGAGGATATGTTCGAATGGGAACAATTTCCGATTAAGATCGACCGCGAAGAGCAAATGATCTGCAAAGCTGATGCACCGGAAATATTTACCGATATACAGGCATCGGAATATAAAGTATTATGGCCTCAGGCTGCACGAGGACTTATATATTCGGAAAGAAAGATAAAAGCATATTTAAATCCGAAGAAATATGGAAAATATAATGCTTTGTTATGGAATTTGCGAGAATTATATATGTGCAGAAAGAAAAGAGAACGGCTGCTGCTCAATGGTAAAATCAGGTCATACCTTAAGCCGGTCGGAAAAGACAGAAAATCGCTGGCTGAATATCTGAAAAAAAGATAACAGCTTTTTTGTGTGATAATTTCTCTATTATGCGATAGGAGAGCTCGGCAATGCAGAAAAAAGTAACATTCTTAGGCGACATTATGTGCGAGCCGATACTTATGAAGGCGGCTAAGAAAAACGGCGAATATGATTTCAGCTGCGTGTTTCAAAATACGCTCGGAATGCTTAAGGATTCCGACTATGTAATAGGAAATCTTGAAACACCTTTAGCCGGAGAAGAAGCGAGATATACCGAGGGCTTATTTTCTTTCAATACACCGGATTCCTTTGCCGATGCAATAAAAAATGCCGGTATTAACCTTGTACTGACTGCAAATAATCACTGTATCGATCGAGGCATCAAGGGAATGCTTCGTACGATCGAAGTTCTTGATAAAAAAGGAATTTTGCATACAGGTACTTATGCGGATAACGGTGAAAGGTCAGAGGCAGCATACTTTGAGTTGGGGAATGAACGTTGTGCTGTTATATCATATACATACGGCACAAATTATTCGGCGAACCGAACAAAGCTCAATGAGGATCAGAAGGACATGATAAATCTGCTGAGACCTCAGGAGGAATTATATTTTATTCCCAAACCATCATCAAAAAGAACCTTTAAGCAGCGCGTGATAAACAAGTTTTTAAAGCAGTTTACGGAAGAAAAACGCTATTACGTAAGAAAATATCTCGGAATGACGGTAAATACCGCCCATCAGGACGACAGCCTGAATGAGGATACAGCTAAGCCGTACATCGAGAAGCTGCAGAAGGATATAGCACTGGCTAAATCCAAAGCCGATATAGTTTTCTTCTGTCCTCATGTAGGCGGACAATTCAATAAGGAGCCGGGTGTCTTTTCCGAATTTGTATTTGAGAAGGCGATAGAAGCAGGCTGCGATGCAATAATTGCATCACATGCCCATGTGGTTCAGAAGGCGGTAATAAAGAACAATATTCCGTGCTTCTATTCCACGGGAAATTTCAGCATGTCTCCGAATTCCGTATATTTGCTCCATGAAAATTTACCGGAATACGGAATAGCGGTTCATATTTATTTAAATGACGGAGCTGTTGAAAAAACAACCTTTTCCATATTGAAGATCGTCGAGGACAAAAAGCATGCATTGAGCGTATACCCGGTCAACGAATTGTATAATACATTGAAGGATGACGCGCAAAAGAATAAGCTCATTGATGATACAGCCAAAATATACAGTGTTGTAACAGGGAAGATCTATAATGGAAATCCAATTCAACAGGAGTATGATTTAGAAAATGGTTGCTAAGCAATTTTCAATTCGAAACATTCGCATTACAGAAAAACTGCTGAAGGATATCGCCTTCATTCTGTTTTTCTGCAGGCCGTTAATTACCAGATGCTTCAGATTTGTGCTTGTACGAGTAGGAATGTCATCTTTTGCCATATACCCGACACTGATACTTATTTATTTGCCGGTAGTTATATTGCTCCTGTTTTATCCCAAGTCAATCAAGCTTGATTTCTTCCTTGTTTTGCTGGGAGTTTCAATGTTTGCGCTCGTTACATATCTGTTTCATCCGGAATATCATTTTGTATACACAAGAGATTTCTACGGGGTTGTAGATTATGTTTTGAGACCGGATAACGGCCTGTACGCATATTTCTTCATAAGGCTGATGGATGACCCAAAGGACATCCTTAAAAACATGAAAATATCGGCGTGGTTCATGTATCCATACTATGCGTATTTGCTATACCTTGCAAAACAAGCGGGATATTGGGTGGATGAAGGAGCTCACGGTCAGACAATACACATGGCATACAGTCTTTCCTTTGGTTACGACCTGCTGCTGTTCTGTCTGGTCTTTTTATTCTTCGCATTGAGCGAAAAAAAGCCTATCGATTTGATCATGGCTATTGCAGGCTTTGTTATGATCATCTTGGGCGGTTCAAGAGGCCCGTTGATGTGTATTGCAATATTCCTGATAATTTATATTATACTATGGGTTAAAAACTCGAAATATAAAGTTATGTGTATTGTCGGTCTGGTAACAGTGTCGCTGGCATTCTTACTGTTCTATGAATCGATAATGACATCAATAATTCAATTGCTTGAGTCCATGAACATCGAATCAAGAACAATAAGAATGATTCTCGAGGGCAATATTTCAGATGATAACGGACGAGAACCGCTATGGAATGCAGCGATCCAGATGATAAAGGAAAACCCATTTGGCTGGGGAATGATGGGAACCAGACATGTCGTTTATTACCTTCATGTTGTCGGACATCCTCATCAGTTTTTCCTTGAGGTGCTGGTCGATTTCGGTGTAATCGCAGGAAGTGTGATAATTATTATGCTGCTCACTTCCTCGTATAGAATTTTTTCAATGCCAAACAAACATTGGAATGCGGTATTTTTGATCTTCTTTTCAAGAGCATGCCACCTGTTGATATCGGGAACTTATTGGCATCTTTTACCGTTTTGGGCATGTATTGCAATTGGCGTTAGTGCATTGTCAGAAAGGAAGAGATTAGGTGGAAGGAAAAATTAAAGCAAAAGATACTCGAACCAGTAATGTACTGAAAAATTCCGGTGCGAGCATCTTGTACAAGCTGAGCCACATTTTTGTTCAATTTATCATCAGAACAGCATTTGTATATTTACTTGGAAAGGAATATACCGGAGTTTCAAGCTTATTTACAGATGTATTATCGGTGCTGTCTCTGATGGATCTTGGCATGGCATCGGCCTTGGTTTTTTCTCTTTACAAACCGCTGGCTGAAGGCAATAAAACGAGAATCATTGCACTGATGGGCTTTTACAAGAAGGCATACAGAACGATCGGATGCCTGATCATATCTGTCGGTGCATTATGCACGCCTTTCTTAAAGTACATTGTAACAGATGTTCCAAACATCAAGGAAGATATAAGGCTGCTGTTCATCATGTATGTTCTGACCTCAGCCGCTTCTTATTTCCTTGTATATAAAACTGTTTTGCTGCGTGCCAATCAGCAATCGCGAGTTATTTCGAAGATAAATTCGATAGCAGAGCTTGTCGAATGTGCGATTGAGGTTATTTTACTTCTTATATTCAAGCAGTTTTTTGCCTATCTGATAGTCAGACTTGTCGGAGCAATAACACGAAATATAATTCTGTCGAAAATAACAGAAAAAACCTTCCCGCAATATTTATCGGCATCAGAGGGTGCAGAGCTGAAAAAAGAAGAAAAGAAATCGTTGTTCAAGGATATATCCGCATTGGGAATATACAAGGTGTCGGGCGTTATGATATACAGCACACCGAGTATAATTATTTCTGCGTTCGTAAGCACTGCATCGGTTGCTGTTATAGGAAGCTTTACGATGATCACAACAAGTCTTCGTACGGCAATAGAGCAGATAGTTGAGTCTACAAAGGCAAGCATCGGAAATTTAGCCGCAACATCCACAAAGGAAAAACAGGAGCATATCTTTCATACAATGAATTTCATTGCATTTTCCGTAAGCTGCTTCTGCTGTACATGCCTGTTTGTACTTCTCAATCCGTTTGTAAGCGAGATATGGTTTGACGAAAGCTACAGAATTTCGCTCAAAATCGTTGCGGTTCTTACTGTCAATTTCTTTATTGCTGTTATGGTATACCCCGTAGAATCGTTCAGAACCGCAAACGGACTGTTTGTTCAGGGGAAATGGCGTCCGGCGATCATGGCTGTACTGAATATTGTTCTCAGCATAGTTTTTGTTCAGTTCTGGGGTATATTGGGTGTATTCCTTGCATCCTTTGTTTCAAGAATGTCAACTCAGGTATGGTTTGATGCTTACCTTATTCATAAGCATGTCTTTACAAAGAAACCGTGGAAGTATTATCTTGAATACCTGACTATGCTCGGATTGACCGTTCTCAGCTGTGCCGCGGCATATCTGATAGCGAACATCGTTCCGATAAAAAATGTATTTCTCAGCTTTATATATCATGGCGTAGTAGCAGTTATAGTGCCGCTTGTAATTATTTTCGTATTCTATAGAAAGAATCCGTACTTTGCGGCAACAAAAAATATGGTTTTACGCATGATAAAGAAAAAGCTTAAACGTAAATAATGGTATATATGGTGAATATGTAATGAAACCACAGAAACGGCTGTTAATACTTGGCGGTCAGCAAAAGCTGTGCGATGTTGTAAACAAAGCACGTGAAATGGGAATATATACTGTAGTAACAGACTGGTATGAAAATTCTCCGGCAAAGGAAATTGCGGATAAATCGTATATGGTCAGCACCTCCGATGTTGATGCCATACTCAGCTTGATTCGCGATGAAAAAATCGACGGTGTTATAACAGGCTATATTGATTCTACCCTGCCGTATTATTATGAAATATGTAAAAGAGCAGGACTTCCGTGCTATCTCAATCCCGAGATTCTCGAATGCGGAACCAATAAACGCAGGTTCAAGGAAGTCTGTGCTGAGGTTGGGTTAAAAACCATTCCCGAAGTATCGCTTGAAAATAACAGCTCGATTGATTACCCTGTTTTGATAAAACCGGTAGATAACAGCGGCTCAAAGGGAATCACAGTATGCTGCAATCAAACAATGGTAGATAATGCTGTGGAGAGGGCAAAAAGATTCTCAAAGCGAAAAGAATTCATTGTTGAGCGCTTTATGAACTGTGATTATATTGCTACATATTACACTGTTCAAAATGGTAATGTTCAGTTGTCGTTATTGATGGATAAGGACATGAATCGAATCGGAAGAGGAACAGTTCCATATCCCGTTGCATTTGTGTACCCATCAAGATACTATGAACAATATTATAATAATGTTCATCCATTAGTTGTAAAGCTTGCAAATCATCTGGGAATAAAGAATGGAACATTTCAGATAAGCTTTTTCGTAAGCGGTGATAATTATTATGCAGTAGAATTGACAGTGCGCCTGACGGCAACACGCGAATATCTGCTTATTAAGGATATGACCGGAACAGACACACTCGAGATGTATATCAATTATGCCTTAAATGGAACTTTTGCGTGCAGCGATTACAGCTTGTTGGATGATCAAAATAAAATTGCTTCAAACAATTCGGTTTATTGCATGTTATTGTTTTTTTTGAAAGATGGTGTCATAAAAAGAATCGAAGGCATGGACAAGATCCTTTCAATGCGCGGTTTGCTGAACGTTTTGCAGCTGCGCGATGTAGGTGCCGGAATACGTGTAGACGGAAGCTATGGACAGCTTTTTGCAAAAATTTACCTCAAAGCTGACTCACCTAAGGAATTGGTCGGTATGGTGGACAGAATAGAGGATGAATTAAGGGTCTACAGTGAAGATGGACGACCTATGATAATTGCAGGCTTTGATGCCAGACGATTCTTTGTATGATAAAATTTATTTTATGAAAGGCAGGTGTGATTTTTTTAATTGGTGTAAGCCAGGACAAAAATCGTAAATCTAATTCAAATTCAATCGATTAGAAGGAGAAGAAGAAAATGACACAAATAATTAGTTTGATTATACTGGTGTGTGTTATTGTACTATTCATTGTACGAATCATTCCAAATGCAGTAACAGCCTGTCTCGGATGTTTGTTGTTTGCATTAACCGGTGTATGCACTTTAAAGGATGCTTTTTCAGGTTTTTCAAACTCAACAGTTTTGCTGATGTTTGGTATGATGGTAGTCGGAATAGCGATGATGGATACCGGAGCTGCGAAGCTTATAGGAAAGTATGTTGCAAAGGTGTCTGCAGGTAAAGAAAAGCTGTTTATTTTCCTTGCAGGTACTGTATCAGCCTTTTTGTCAACATTTTTAACAAATACAGCTGTTATAGCAATTTTTCTTCCGATTATTTCAAGCGTATCTCAGTCCAACAAAAGCATGAGCCGTAAAAACATGACATTGGCAGTTACTCTGGGTGCGATGTTCGGTGGTGTGTGCACTTTGGTTGGTTCCACCCCACAGTTAACAGCGAACGGAATACTGGCCGAAATGTACGGACAGGAATTGAAAATGTTTGATTTCATGCTTCCCGGATTGATTCTTGTTGCTGTTTATATGGGATATGTATTGACTATTGGTCATAAAATTGGTAATCGAGTTTGGGGAAACACCGAAGAAAAGGTGGAAGAAGGAGTCGTCTCTGCTGTTGAGGAAGAGATAGTTGTTGATAAAAAGAAATTAGTAATAATGTTAATAATATTTGTACTTACACTGATTCTTTTTATCGGCGCATGGATAGATGCTGCAACAACAGCGATTATTGCCGCACTTCTATGCTTTATAACAAGATGTACCAATCAGAAGAGTGTTATTAAAAACATGGATTGGTCCGTAGTGTTTATTTTGGCAGGATGTTTGGGTATTGCTACAGGAATCAAAAATGGCGGTGTTGGAGACTTGATGAAGGATGCTCTGACAAAGGTCGTTTCACCTGATATTCATCCGATCCTTATATTTGCAATATTTGTGGCAGCAACTATGATTATCAGTAATTTTATCACCAATTCAACCGCTGTAATAATTACGCTTCCCATTGCATTGGCATTATGCAGCTCATACGGACTTAACCCGATACCGTTTACATTAGGTATTGTATATGCAGCAAATCTGACCTTCAGCACACCTCTTGCAAATGCACAGACAGCAATGACCTTGGTAGCCGGATATAAGTTCTCTGATTATATTCGCTATACGTGGCTGCTCGATATTCTTGTATTTGGCACTATAGTAGGTGTTGTTCCGCTGTTTACACCGCTTGTATAATCTGATACTTTAGATAATAAATTTGATTTATGTTAATGTAATTGTCTGATAATTCAATGAATGCTTATCGCTAACTAAATCAAAAAAATGCCATAAAAAATATATCCCCTAAAAGTGTCTGACTTTTAGGGGATATATTTTTTATGTGTAAAACAGAAAGCTAAACAATTGATATAGTGCAGAATCCAAGATACTTCATATTCATATATTTCTTGCAGCACCACTGAGTATCTGCGAAATGGCGAGGATGGGCACAGACAAGCATCAGAGCTGAATTATTCTCAGGAAAACAGCCAACAACTCTTGTTCTGCACCTGATTTCTCAATTGAAGCACTCAATGACATTTTTGGTGCGTATTCAAGTCTAATGATCAAAAGGAAAAACTCAGCAAATCAGAGATTCATCAACACTGCCTTCGACCTTTTTAGTAGTTTCTTTGAGTTTAATTACTTTCAGCTCATCCACAACTGCTTTTTACATTTTATAACTTGCACAATTTGTTGTAGTTTATCTATAGATAGAATATCAAGGCGGCATTAGTCACACGAAAGACGAAAAAAGGACAGACAATCACAGTCTGTCCTTTTTGATCAGCGGCAAATATATCGTGTTTTATACGAGCAGATCCATTTCATTTACTAATTCTTCAAATTCAGCTTTAAGGCCGCGATTTGCACAGGTCTGCTGCAAAATCAGCTGACCATTAGGATTGCCTTCAACCATAACCCATCCGTTTTCAGTATGTGACATATCCCAACTGCAATATTTAAGGGCTGGTATTGTTGCGGCAAGCTTACAGCACAGATCCTTCATCTCCTGATATTCCGGAATCTGAAAACCCTTATATGTGACGCCTGAATCCGGATGGGATTCAAAGACCTGACCCCATTCATTAAAACCGTTAGTGCAAACAATACCCGACTCATCGTCTATAATGGAAAGTATTCCGCCGGATCCGCCGTTGTCGACCAGCGAGCCTTTACGACCGGTACGAAGAATAGAGAACGGGAAGACCTTTACGCCGTTTTTCGTATTAAGTGTAACACAACGAACAGTATTGACGCTTGAGGTATTAAAGCTTGCCATATCCTCGGTTTGAATAATCAATTCCTCCAGAAGAACTTTGCCGTTGCAGGTTGTAAATATCTCGTTGAATAATTCGAGGTTGGATTTTTCTGTTTCGTTTGTGTTTACAAAAAAGATACCGCGGCCGCAGGATTCATCAACCTGCTTTACGATGAATCGCGAATGCTTTTTTATAAAATCCTCAAACGCAGAAAAGTCGTTCTTACTGTAAATAGCAAGCGCATCTCTCTTGTAGTGTTCCTTAAAGCGTTTGTATGTATTTCTCTTATCGCTGAATACCAATTCAGTAAAATCGTTCATTCGGTGCTTGTAACAGATTTTTTCAATTGCGGATAAATATTTTCTGCGTTCTGATGTATCCTTGCCCTCCAGCTTGTAGCTAACATATTCGTCGGCAGGAAAACCGTATGCAAAATAACAAAACAGCATATCTGCACGTACGACATCCAGATCTGCCCTTCCCTGATAATCGGGTGCCTGCTGCAGGATCTTATTCATTTTTTTGCAGAAATAGTCATATTTCTTTTTTGAATTTTTTTTATAAAAATCTATCAGATGTATTTTTTCTTCGGGGGATTCTTCGCATTTTGCAACTGTCGCCGGATCCAGTAAGTGCTTTTTGAGTCTGCGTATTTCCGCTTTTATAAAAATTTTCTTCAAAGCCTTGCTGTCAGGGAAATTTTTCCTGAAAGACATTTCGATACTTTTCTTGTTCATAATAAATCCACCTTTGAGATTATTTGTTTGTAGAAGATATTTTAACAGTTATGCATTGCAGCATAACTGTAATTGATACCGATAATTCATGTAAACATAGAGCCGCAAAAGGCTTGCGTTAGACGCGGGATCGTGTGATTTACGCGCATGTAGATAAAGCTTTTTTGCGCTGTCAGGCTTCGGATTCAAATTGCCGTTTTATCGTGTTTTTTCATTTTTTATGTAATGACTCAGGCTCTTGGCGAAATTAAAAAATCTTATAATATATTATATCACGAAACTGTTATATGAATCAAGGCTTTGTTGAAAGAAAAGAAATAACACCAAGCGGACAGACAGCAAAGTCTGTCCGCTTGGTGTTATTTAGTTATTCCTCCGCAAAAGCGTCCTTTGAAAGACCGCAGACGGGGCAGACCCAATCCTCAGGGATATTCTCCCACGCAGTGCCGGGAGCAATGCCGCTGTCGGGATCGCCGATTGCAGGGTCATAAACATAACCGCAGGGACAAATGTATTTCATAGTAGTGTCCTCCTTGTTCGATATATGGATTTTTCATTCTGTGTTAAGAATGCTGCGGGCGAAGTCATATTTTTTGCGCCACCATTCGATCTTTTCGACAGGAACGTCGGAGCCGACCAAGCGGCTTTCGTCGCTGTTGTGCTCAACATCGGCTTTCTTTACCGCCAGAGCCAAGGAGTTCTGTTTTATGCGAAGCAGATACTCCCCATAATCCTCACTCTCTCGGTGGGTCATAAGCACGACAGCATCAACGATTTCGTCGCTGAACTCCTGCCGCAGCTCGCTTTCGGTCACAGATGTATCCTCGATGACATCGTGAAGCAGAGCGACACACACGGCCGCTTCACTGTCCATCTGTTCGGCAAGGTGGAAGGGGTGAAAGATATACGGAACGCCGCACGGGTCGAGCTGTCCTGCGTGAGCATCATACGCGATCCTCATCGCCTTTTGCGTCAATGGTGTGTATATCATAGCTGCGATTAACCGAAATATCTCTTGAGCAGACCCTCGAATGCTCTGCCGTGACGGGCCTCGTCTTTTGCCATCTCGTGGACAGTGTCGTGGATTGCATCAAGACCGAGCTCCTTGGCTCTTACAGCAAGCTTTTTCTTTCCGTCACATGCGCCGGCCTCTGCATCGACGCGCATCTGAAGATTCTTTTTGGTGGAAGCGGTGACTACTTCACCGAGAAGCTCTGCAAACTTGGCCGCATGCTCTGCTTCCTCCCATGCTGCTTTTTCCCAGTAAAGACCGATTTCGGGATAACCTTCACGGTGAGCAACTCTTGCCATTGCAAGATACATGCCTACTTCGGTGCATTCGCCCATATAATTGGCGCGAAGATCCTCGATAACATCCTCGGGTGCGCCGTCGGCAACGCCTACAACATGCTCATCGACCCATTTGTTGTCATCGCTCTTTTCGTTGAATTTCTCGGAAGGAGCCTTGCAGATAGGGCAGGACTCGGGAGCCTCAGTGCCTTCGTGAACATAACCGCATACAGAACATACAAATTTTTTCATAAAAATTATCTCCCTTAAATTAAATTATTGTTTTGCACAGTCAGGGCAGATTCCACTGACTGAAAGTTCATAGGATGATACCTTTGCACAGGTCGCATTTTCAATAAATTCCGTCAAATCACCGATATTAAGATCGACCAGCCTGCCGCAGCCTTCACACAGCATGTGATCATGCGGCTTGATTGATTTGTCATAGCGATCGGGATGTCCCGCAATCGGGATATGCCTGATCTCACCTGCATCGACCATAAGCCCGAGATTTCTGTAAACAGTGCCTATTGCAATGCTGGGTATTACTTTTTTTGCCTCAAGATAAATCTCATCAGCACAAAGGTGTTCACAGGAAGTATTGATAATACTGTGAATAAGCTGTCTTTGTTTAGTCATATCTCGACCTCCTTTTTAAGAATCATTCCTATTACGATTCTTATTATACACAAATTTAATTACATGTCAATAGCAAATTTAAAAATTAAAAAATAAAAATTAGGAAATAGCGTCGTAAATGCTATTGCACAATATACATTAAAGTGATAAACTATTATGCATACGAAATTAAGTGAAAAGGAGTAATAAGAAATGGAAATAAAAATCACAAAAACCGCAAATCCTAAGGCAAAGCCTGCCGATGAAAGAAAGCTCGGTTTCGGAAAGACTTTTACCGATCACATGTTTATCATGGAATATGATGAAGGTCAGGGCTGGCATGATCCGAGGATCGTACCGTTCGAGGATATATCCATATCTCCTGCGGCAATGGTATTCCATTACGGACAGGAAGTATTCGAAGGCCTCAAGGCATACCGTACCGCTGACGATAAGATCCAGCTTTTCAGACCTGACAGAAATTTTGCACGACTCAATTCTTCGAATGAGCGTCTCTGCATTCCCCCTGTTGACGAGGAGTTCTGTGTTGAGGCTCTTAAAGAGCTCATTAAGGTAGAAAAAGATTGGGTTCCTCATTCCGAAGGCACCAGCCTTTATATAAGACCATTTATTTTTGCTGCCGATCCCTTCCTCGGAGTGCATCCTGCAAAGAAGCTCTATTATATGGTAATACTTGCTCCGTCCGGTGCTTATTATCCCGGCGGACTTGCACCTGTTCGTATATATGTAGAAAACAGCTATGTGCGTGCAGTACGCGGCGGTATGGGCTACACAAAAACAGGCGGCAACTACGCAGCAAGCCTCAAGGCACAGGACGAGGCAGAAAAGCTCAATTATTCCCAGGTTCTCTGGCTTGACGGTATTGAGCATAAGTACATCGAAGAAGTCGGTGCAATGAATGTATTCTTTGTGTTTGATGATGAGATCGTAACACCTGAGCTTGACGGCGCAACACTTCCCGGCGTAACTCGTGCAAGCTGCATAGAGCTGCTTCGCTCCAAGGGCTATAAGGTATCCGAGAGACTCCTCTCTATCGACGAGGTCGTAGAGAAGTATAATCAGGGCAAGTTCAAGGAAATGTTCGGATCGGGTACTGCCGCAGTTATTTCTCCTGTTGGAGAGCTCAAGTACGGCGATACCGTTATGAATATCAATAACGGTGAGATCGGCGAAGTTTCCCAGATGCTCTACGACACCCTTACAGGTATCCAGTGGGGCAAGATAGAGGATACCTTCGGCTGGACCGTACCTGTCGAATAAGTGAAAACATTGGAATTTAAAGTGCCGTGCGAGCAGGATGGGATAACCGTCAGAAGCTTTCTGCGCGGCACTTGCCGTATATCTGCGCGGCTTCATACAAGGTTAAAGCATATAGAAAACGGAATAACGGTAGAGGGAAAGCTTGTCAAAGCACGTGATATTCTCAAAGGCGGAGATTTGGTAGTGCTTCATCTACCCGATGAGGAATGTGTGGAGGCGGTAGAAATGCCTCTTGACATTGTCTATGAAGATGACTATGTTCTTGTGCTGAACAAACCCTATAATATGCCTGTTCATCCCACACGCGGACACGGTGCGGATACTCTCGCCAACGCTGTAGCGGCATATATGCCCGATATTGCATTTCGCCCGATAAATCGACTCGACCGTGACACCACAGGTCTTGTTCTTGCTGCAAAGGACAGCTTCAGCGCTGTGCGTCTGCAGGAGAGTGCAGAGAAGCTGTATTATGCTGTATGCACAGGAAGGTTGGAGGGGGAAGGTGTAATCGACGTACCGATCAGAATAAAGGAAGGTCACGGAATACAGCGCGAAACAGGCGATGGTGGAGAGAGAAGTGTTACTCACTGGAAAGCCCTTGCATCAAGCGACGAGATGACCCTGGTGGAGTGCCGGCTGGAAACAGGAAGAACTCACCAGATAAGGGTACATTTCTCTTCTTATATGAAAATGCCGCTTTTAGGTGATGATATGTATGGAGGCTCAAGGGAAAAGATCTCACGTCAGGCACTCCATTGCGGTTATTTGGCGTTTGTACACCCTGTTACAAACGAGCGAATAGAACTAAAATCTTCGCTGCCCGATGATATGCGGTCGCTGAGTATATGTAAGGAATATCTCGACTGATAAAAGCATATATATATCGTATGTCTTGACTAACCGCTGCAGGGTAAGGTAAACTTATTTGCATACAAATCCAACGGAGCTGATTTTGATGACATCGCTGCTTGTGAAGCTATTTATAAAAAATGTAGATCCGAAGGATCCGCAATGCCGCGGAAAATTCGGAACGCTGTCGAGTATAACGGGCATGCTATGCAATCTTGTGCTGTTTGCCGCAAAGCTTATTATAGGAATGATATCGGGCAGTATAGCAATAACAGCAGATGCATTCAATAACCTGTCCGATCTTGGCTCCTGCTTTGTGTCCATGCTTGGAATGAAGCTTGCGGCGCGGCCTGCTGACAAGGAACACCCATTCGGGCACGGAAGATACGAATATCTTACGACCATGGCGGTTGCGGTGGTGATATTGCTTGTTGCCTTTGAGATTGGAAAAAGCTCTGCACAAAAGATAATAAATCCTACAGAGGTTACATTTTCATGGGCTTTGGTGATTGTTCTTCTTATCTCTATAGCAGTAAAGCTATGGATGTTTTTATTTAACAGAAAGCTTGGCAGAATAATAGATTCAGGGGTTTTAAAGGCGTCTGCAAAGGATTCGGTAAATGACAGCATCTCTACGGGTGTTGTTCTGCTGACCACAGTTGTACTGCACCTTCTCAGACTTCCGGTAGAAATAGCCGGAAGGATAGACGGAGCAATGGGACTTATTGTCGCTGTATTTATTCTGTGGTCGGGAATAGGCGTCATCAGAGAAAATCTGGGAAGCCTTCTGGGAGAAGCACCGTCGAAAGAGCTTGTGGATAATCTGTATACGAAGATACTTGCCTATGAGGGTATTCACGGCGTACATGATATGATAATCCACAGCTACGGCCCTACAAGGACAATAGCCACTCTTCATGCCGAGGTTTCCGCATCTGCAGACATAATGGAAAGCCACGACCTTATTGACTGCATTGAAAAGGAGGTCGGGGGCGAGCTTGGAATACTTCTGACAATACACATGGATCCGGTTTCGGATGACTGTGAAAAAACGGTTGCAATGCGTGAAAAGGTGCAAAAGCTTGCCGCTGCAATAGAAACGGGCGTTACCATTCACGACTTCCGTATGGTGGAGGGACCCTCACACACCAATCTGATTTTCGATGCAGTATTGCCCTTTGAATCCAAAATTAAGGAGAGCGAGCTTCGCGAAAAGCTTGCACAGGCGGTCAGTGCGATAGATGAAACATGGTTCACTGTTATTACGGTAGATCGTGAATTTGTATAAACGAAATTGTAAACTTTTTGTATATTTTCAAAATATAGTATAAAATCCGCCCGCTTTTACAAGATGTGGGCGGATTATTCATTGACTTACCATATCAAAAGTCGTATAATAAATCGGAATTTACAATTAGTCAAACAATGTGGATATCACATACACTTGAATTATTAGGAGGTTATGGGAGAAAATGAGTGCTCTCGGACCGAAGAAAAAAAATCAGCTGTTTATTATGCTCGGCGCCGCTGTCGGGGTTATTGTCATATCCGTTATACTGGATATTATGACAAATAACGGAGGAAGAGTGATTCTTGTCGGTGCAATTGCAGGCGTTGTCATTGCTGCAGCATTATTTCTCGCATTCAATCTGCTTGCCAAAAAGAAAGCCGATGCCGATGCCGACGGTGAGTTGAGCGAGGAGACCCGCTTTACAAGAAACAGAAGAAACAAAGAACGCGAAAATAACTTCTTTGAGGAAGCAGGCTTTGATGCGGAATTTACAAATGACACATACGAAGATGAAATATACGAAGACGATATGGTCATAGAGCCGCAGATAAGCGAGGAGGAAGGAAACAATTCCTTCGTGCCTCCGAGTCAGCAGCTTCGTGAAAAGGGCTTTTTCGGCAGAATGAGGGCAGAAGAAACCGAAGAACCCCTTTTCGAAGAAGAGGAAGATATCTCATGGAACGAGCCGGAGTATGAAGAAATCTTTGAGCCTGAATATGAGCCCCAATATGAAAACGACGAATTTTCAGAT
The DNA here is from genome assembly GCA_045536305.1 of Acutalibacteraceae bacterium. Lineage (GTDB taxonomy): Bacteria > Bacillota > Clostridia > Oscillospirales > Acutalibacteraceae > JAISGQ01. The sequence goes on along the minus strand of JAZSNH010000054.1, from coordinate 23,606 downwards.
GACGAATTTGAAGCTCCTGTAATTGCGTTCGGAGATCCTGTTCCTGCTGAGGATACTTTTGAGGAAGAAGCATATTCCGAAGTACAGTTGACCGATGAGGAAAATGGACAGACTGAGGACGAAGCATCTGAAGAGTTTGTGCCGGCAGAAGAGGATATCGAAGCTTCTTTTGAAGAGGTTCAGTATGCAGAGCCCGAAGCAGCGGCTGAGGAGGTACAGGACACCATACCGTCAGAGCCGCAGAACAATTTGCTTTTAAAGGATATAAATCCCGGAATGGTGATCGCATCACAGGCACCGGGACAGACACTCGAATCCTTCTATGCAGATATGAGCGAGGAAGATATCATCTATCGCGATTGTGTTGAGGTGTGGTCAAGCGCGGCTAAAAATCCCATGCTGAAGATCCTCGAAAAGCTAAAGAACATAGAGGACAAAAAGGTAGCGGGAGAGCTCGGAAGAGATTGTGAATACGTAAACGCGATGATCGACAGAATGCTGTATTTTACACAGCTTGAAATGATCGACCAGGCGCTGAATATGCAGGTTTACAATTACTCAATGCTTGTAAAGGAATGCCTCAAGCGATTCTCGCCGTTCTTTACAGAAAAGAAGATAAGCCTTCTCTGGAAAGGACTCGATGTAAATGTCATAACGGATAAACGCTGGTTTATCTTCGCAATGACTCAGATAATATTCAATTCCATCGAATTCACCCCACACGGAGGAAAGATCGCTGTTTCCGCAAAAAAGACCGAGGATTATGTTGATCTTATTATAGACGACAGCGGAGAAGGCGTGGACGAGGAAGAGCTTCCCTATGTATTTACGGCAGGCTTTATGGGCGATGATGCTCCCAATCCCGATGATACACGCACAGGCATGGGTCTGTTCATTACAAGAAGTGTTCTGCAGAAGCTCGGAGGCGAATGCATGGCTGAATCATCCAAGGGTAAAGGCATGAGAATCGTTATCCGTCTTCCCGCAATGAAAGAGGAAACCGAAAGCTGATATTAACACCCCGTTTTTACGAAAACGGGGTGTTGTATATTTTATGAATACTTTGTCCTTATACAGAATAAAAATGCATAAAAAGGTAAAGTGTACGGTAGGATTTTCCGAAGAAAATGCGGTGGAGAAGCTGCGGTAAAAACGCAAAATATATATAGTGGTTTTAGAAATAATACTATAACTGGTGTTTTTTTATTATTTTGTGAAAAACAAAAGCGAAATGTGTTGACAAATGCTAATTTAGAATGTATAATGCAAGTGATGAGAGGGAAATCCCTCGAATCCTAAAATTCGACAACGTCTTCATAATCGTTCCCCATCCACAAACCACGAAACCACCCTTGCATGAGGGTGGTTTCGTGGTTATTTGACTTTTTCGGTCATTATAAGAGTCTTCGCTGAGTTGACATCAACATAATAAATATGGTAAAATATACTGATTAAATCGATATTTTGAGGTGGCGTCACTATGATAAAGAGCATGACAGGCTACGGCAGAGCACAGGCGGTCGTAGACGGACTGGATATTACGGTTGAAATAAGGTCGGTCAACCACAGGTATTTTGAATTTTCCGCAAAAACTCCCAGAGGATATTCCTTTGTGGAGGATAAGCTTAAGACATACGTACAGTCCAGGGTATCCCGCGGAAAGATAGATATGTATGTAACTATAGTTACAGTGGACAACCCCGCGTGTGAGGTGGTTCTCAATGAAGCGCTTGCACAGAGCTATGTCGATGCTATTCGCAGAATATCTGAGCTTACAGGAGTAAAGGATGATATATCAAATGTGTCGGTAGCGAGATATCAGGATATATTCACCGTTCGAAGAGCTGTTGCCGATGAGGAGCAGGTATGCGAAAATATAATGACCGTTGTGCGTGAGGCTGTAGATAGATTTATCGAAATGCGCGAAACGGAAGGGGCGAAGATGCGCGCCGATGTGGAAGGCAGAGTAGAGACAATAAAGAAGCATGTCACAACCATAGAGGAGCGTTCTCCGCAAACTGTTGCAGAATATATGCAGCGCCTGAGAGCAAAGATATCCGATCTCCTTGGCGGTGCGACAGTAGACGAGCAGCGTCTGATCACAGAGGTTGCTATCTATGCGGATAAGGTTGCAGTGGCAGAGGAAACGGTAAGACTTCGCAGTCACTTCGATCAGCTTGCAAAAATGATGGAGTCAGGCGAAGCGATAGGAAGAAAGCTTGATTTCCTTGTTCAGGAAATGAACAGAGAAATAAATACCATCGGCTCAAAGGCTCAGGACGCAGCGTTGGCGCATATTGTGGTCGATGTTAAGGCGGAGCTTGAAAAGATAAGAGAGCAGATACAGAATATCGAATAAGGAGAAATGGGAATGAAACTTATAAATATAGGCTTCGGCAATATGGTTTCGGCTAACCGTCTCATTGCCATTGTCAGCCCTGAATCCGCACCTATTAAAAGAATAATACAAGACTCAAGAGATCGCGGTTCTCTTATAGATGCGACCTACGGCAGAAGAACGAGAGCGGTTATAATAACCGACAGCGACCATGTGGTCCTTTCCGCTCTTCAGCCGGAAACAATAGCAAACAGACTCAACGACCGTGATGAAGAGGACGAGGAGGAGCTCGATGAAGAATAATTGCAGCGGCCTTATCATAATTATTTCAGGACCGTCAGGTGTCGGAAAGGGAACCTTGATAGGCGAGGTAAATAAAAAGCTTGAGGAAAAAGGGATAAAAACATGCTTTTCTGTTTCTGCTACAACCAGAAGTCGTTCTGAACAGGAGACAGACGGTGTGCATTATCACTTTGTTTCAATGGAAAAATTCCACAGCATGATAGAAAACGGCGAGCTTGCGGAATATAACAGATACAGCGGAAATTATTACGGAACTCCCATGCAGAATCTTATAAATGCCATAGAGGAAAAGAAACCGATAATTCTTGACATAGATGTAAACGGAAAGAATCAGGTGGTTGAAAAGATCGATGGGTGCGTTACTGTTTTTGTACTGCCGCCGTCCATTGACGTTCTCGAAAAGCGCATACGCAAAAGAGCAAGAGATACAGACACGGAAGAATCCATAAAATACAGGCTTGCACGTGCGGCAGACGAGCTTGAATACAAGGATGAATACAAATACAGAGTTGTAAACGATGACCTTGATACAGCCGCAAATGAACTGTATGAAATCATCATTTCTGAAATCAAAACGATCATATAGACAGTAATTGAGGAGAGGTAAAAAATGAAAAAGACAATTGACGAAATATTCAGCGAAGCAGACAGCCGTTATGCACTTGTAGAAGCAATCGCAAAAAAGGCACGAGAGATCGCAGACAGTGCAGAGCTTAACAATATTTCTCTTGACGAAAAGCCTGTAAATATGGTACTGCGCTATTTGTCGGAAGGAAAGGCACACATTGAAAACATCAGCGAGACTGAGGTCAAAATCATAATCGACGAAAAGAACGAGACTCTCGGATTCTAATGCAAATGAGAAAGGGACGGGCGAAATGAAGGTTGCGGCGGTAGCCATCGAAAAGACAGCATATCATTTTGATAAGCTGTTTTCATATTCGGTGCCGAGCCACCTTTCGGAAACGCTTCGTCCGGGATGCCGTGTCACAGTGCCGTTCGGGGCAGGAAATAAAAAGCGTCAGGGAATGGTTTTTTCTGTAGAGGCGGATACAAGCTTTGAAAAAATAAAGCCGATATCCGAGCAGATAGATCAAACCCCTCTGCTGACGGAAGAAATGCTCAGACTTGCACAGTGGCTGAAGGAAAATTATTATTGCACTCTGTTTGAGGCTGTGCGTCTGATGCTGCCGACAGGAATAAATATCAGTATCATAAAGGCATACAGGCTGAAAAACGAAAGTGATGAAGAACTGAGCGAGACTGAAAGAGCCGTGTATACAGCACTTTTGGGCAGTGAGGTTTCAGTTTCTCACGAGCGGCTTATTGAGATTATCGGAAACGGTGCCGAAAAGGCTATAGCATCACTGCTTGGCAAGGGCGTGATCGAGAGGACCGATGAAGCCATCCGAAGAATGGGCGATGCAACGGTAAAGATGGTACGCCTTACGGAAAACGCAGAAGGAGCAAAGCTGACAGCAAAGCAAAAATGTGTTGCAGAGCTGCTCGAAAGCGCAGGCAGTGCCTCGGTCAAGGAGATATGCTATTTTACAGGCGTCACAGGCGCGGTGATCGACCGTTTGGTAAAAAACGGCTATGCTGAATATTATGAAAATGAGATATATCGTAATCCGTATAAGGACGCTGAAAAAGCCGAAAACGAACAGCCGATAATTCTCTCCGAGGAGCAGAGCAAAGCCTTTGATATACTGATGAGAGAATACAGCAGTGAAAAACCCAAGCCGACTCTGCTTTACGGCGTAACAGGCAGCGGAAAGACCTCTGTATTCATGAAGCTCATTGACAGTGTCCTTGCAAGCGGCAAGGGTATAATAGTAATGGTGCCCGAAATCGCACTTACACCGCAGACGCTCAGTAAATTTCACAATCATTACGGCAAAAAATGCGCGGTTTTCCACAGCGGACTGTCGTTGGGACAGAGAATGGATGAGTGGAAAAGAGTTAAAAACGGCGATGCACAGATAGTGATCGGCACACGTTCTGCTATCTTTGCCCCGTTTCGCGAGATCGGACTTATAATTATTGATGAAGAGCAGGAATATACCTACAAATCAGAACAGAGTCCGCGCTATCATGCGCGCGATGCTGCAAGGTTCCGATGCGGATTTCACAGGGCACTGCTGGTTTTGTCCAGCGCAACGCCCAGTATAGAAAGCTATTTTGCGGCGACAGAAACAGGCGCATATACTCTTGCGCCTCTCTGCAAACGCTATGGTGCGGCAGTCCTGCCAAGCGTGGAGGTTGTGGATATATCCCAAAACCGTACAAGCGAAGGGATAATCAGCAACGAGCTGTATGAAGCCTTAAATGAAAACATGGAAAACGGCAGGCAGTCTATACTGCTTCACAACAGAAGAGGTTATAATACCTTTGTGTCATGCCGTGCCTGCGGTCACGTGCTTATGTGCGAAAATTGCAGTGTATCCATGACATATCACAGTGACAACGGAAGGCTGATGTGCCACTACTGCGGCATGTCGGTGCCTTTTACAAATAAATGCCCCGACTGCGGAGCAGAGCAGCTCAGATATGCAGGTCTGGGTACGCAAAGGGTAATCGAAGAGGTCGGACGGCTGTTTCCCACAGCGCGAATATTGAGAATGGATGCAGATACCACCATGACTCGCTATTCGCATGAGGAAAAGCTCGGCAGCTTCGGAAAGCACGAATATGATATTATGATCGGCACTCAGATGGTGGCTAAGGGACTCGATTTTGAACGTGTCACGCTTGTCGGAGTGCTTATGGCAGATCTTGATCTGTATTCAGACGATTTCCGAAGTATGGAACGAGGATTTTCTCTTCTGACGCAGGTGGTAGGCAGATCGGGCAGAGGAAAAAACACAGGAAGGGCTATAATCCAGACCTTAAAGCCGGACAATCCCGTTATTCATCTGGCGGCACAGCAGGATTACGGAAAATTCTTCGAAAGCGAAATCAAGATAAGAAAAGCAATGCTCTATCCGCCCTATGCAGATATATGCCTTATAGGCTTCGTGGGAATGTCGGAAGGACAGGTCAGGGAAGCTGCACATCGTTTTTTTGATATACTCAAGGAAAGAGCAACGGAAGAATACAAGGATGTACCGCTGAGAGTTCTGGGACCATCGGCGGCATCTATCGGAAAGATGAACAGAAAGTTCAGATATAAGCTGATTTTAAAATGCAGAAACAGCCCGAGGTTTCGAGCCATGATGAGAGAAATACTCACATCGTTCGGTGCAGACAGACAAAATGACGGTGTGACCGCATGGGCAGATATAAATCCCGACAGCGTAATGTAAAAGAAAGGTGCTGCGTAAATAATGGCATTGAGAAGAATACTTGGCAAAAATGAAGATACACTCAGAAAAATATCTCGTCCTGTGACAAAAATCGACAAAAGGATCGATACCCTTATCGATGATATGCTTGAAACTCTGAAAGATGCACAGGGAGCAGGACTTGCAGCACCGCAGGTAGGCGTGCTTCGCAGAATAGTAATAGTAGATGTTGGCGAAGGGCCTATAATTATGATAAATCCGGAGATAACCTATCGTGAGGGTGAGCAGGAGACCCTTGAGGGCTGCCTGTCTGTGCCGGGTGAATGGGGAATTACGCGCAGACCAATGAAGGTGCGCGCACAGTATACCGACAGGAACGGCGAAGACTGGGAGATCGAGGGCGAGGGACTGCTTGCAAAAGCGATCTGCCATGAATTAGACCATCTTGACGGAATTTTGTATATCGACAATGTTGTCAGAATGGTAGACCCATCCGAGCTTGAAAGTGACGACGCAGACGAAGAATAAAAACAGGTGATCTTATGAAAATAGTATTTATGGGAACGCCCGATTTTGCGGTGCCGATCCTTACGGCACTGTATGAAGCAGGGCATGATATAGCAGGGGTTTTTTCCCAGCCGGATAAGCCTCGCGGCAGACATCAGGAGCTTACCGCACCGGAAGTAAAGGTTGAGGCGCTCAGGCTGAACCTTCCGGTCTACCAGCCGAAAACACTCAAAAACGACGAAGCACTCGAGCTTATGAAGGAGCTTGCTCCCGATGTCGCGGTGGTTGTAGCTTACGGAAAAATACTTCCGCAGGCAATACTGAATGTGCCGAAATACGGCTGCATCAATATCCACGGTTCACTTCTGCCGAAATACAGAGGCTCGGCACCTATCCAGTGGGCGGTGATGAACGGCGAAAAGAAAACGGGCGTCACATCCATGCAGATGGACGAGGGCATAGATACCGGCGATATGCTTCTTTTTGATGAAACCGAGATAGGTGAAAATGAGACAGCAAGTGAGCTGTACGACAGACTCTCGGAAATGGGCGCGCGTCTGGCTGTAAGAACCCTTGAAGCGCTTGAAAAGGGCGAGCTTGACCCGAAAAAGCAGGATGCTTCCCTGTCAAGTCACGCTCCAATGCTCGATAAATCCTTATGTCCGCTCGATTTTACAAAGGATGCCCAAAGCCTTCACAATAAAATACGCGCACTTGCAGTATGGCCTGTTGCAACCGCATCTCTTGACGACCGGACGATGAAGATACATTCGTCACTTTTGCGTGATGATATGACTCATAACAGGGGTGAGGGGGAAATACTAAGTGCAGACCCGCTGCTCATCTGCTGCGGAAACGGTACCGTTATCGAGGTTTGTGAGCTTCAGGCACAGGGCGGCAAAAGGATGAAAGCCTCTGATTATTTCAGAGGTCATCCGCTAAAGGACGGTTCAGTATTTAGATAAGGAGGAAATTCAGATGATTCTTCAGCAAGTATCCGAAAGCTCGGGAATTAACTTGTTTTCATTCATGTATGGATTTGACAGATATTATCTTCTTCTTGTGCTTCCTGCCGTCATTCTCAGCATTATTGCACAGGTAAGGGTAAAATCCACCTATTCAAAATACAGCCAAATAAGCAACGGCAGTGCAATGACAGGGGCACAGGTGGCTCGTGAGATACTTGACAACGGCGGATTGCACCATGTACAGATAGCAATGATCGAGGGTAATCTTACCGATAATTTCAATCCAAAGACAAATGTGGTATCTTTGTCACAGGCGGTATACAGCGGAACCTCGGTAGCGGCTGTAGGCATAGCGGCGCATGAATGCGGTCACGCACTGCAGCATGCAAACAACTACTTGCCTGTCAAGCTGAGAACTGCGATGGTTCCGGTAGTCAACCTGGCAAACTCGCTGTCGATGATAGTAATAATAGTCGGATTATTGATGGCTATTGAGGCGCTGGCTATGATAGGAGTCATTTTCATGGCTGCGGCAACAGTATTTTACCTTGTGACTCTGCCTGTTGAATTTAATGCAAGCAGTCGTGCAAAGAAGCTTATAGTAGACCTTAAAATCGCAAAAGGCGACGATATAAAAGGCGTAAAAAAGGTTCTTTCCGCAGCGGCTATGACCTATGTCACCGCGTTTTTGACATCACTTATGTCACTTATCAGAGTATTCCTGATCGTAAGGAACAACAGGAGATAAGAAGCAACAGGAGAGATCAGAATATGACTCAGGCACGCAGAACTGCGTATAAGGTTCTGATAAGAACCGAAAGTGAGGGCGCATACTCAAATATAGCCCTTAACGCAGAGCTTTCAAAAATAGATGATGAACGGGAAAAAAGTCTGGCGGCAATGATAGTTTACTGCACGCTTGAGAACACAGAGGCTTTTGATATTCAAATACGCGCGCTTACGGGAAAACCTGCAAAAAAGCTGCAGCCTGAGGTGAGAGTGATAATTCGCATGGGTCTTACACAGCTGATATATATGGATAAGATCCCCGAAAGTGCAGCGGTAAACGAATGCGTCAATCTTGCAAAAAAGTTTGCACCGAAGGCGTCGGGTCTTGTAAATGGCGTTCTCCGCTCGTTCATACGCGAAGGAAAAATGCTTGAGCTACCGAAAAAAGACGGCGATCCCATACCATATCTTTCGGCAAAGTATTCCGTGCCCCAATGGCTTGCAAAGCATTGGCTTGACAGCTATGGTATAGAAAAATGCGAAAAAATACTTTCCGCAATAAAAGGAAGAGCACCTGTTTATCTGCGCGTTAACACGACAAAGATAAATGAAGAGGAGCTTTGTGCAAGACTTGCGGACGAAGGGATAAAAACAGAAAAAACAAAGCTTGAAAATGCAGTGGCAGTGCAGGCATCGGGAGCGATAGATAAGCTCGGTTCGTATGAAGCAGGCTTGTTTCATGTTCAGGATCTGGCATCTCAGCTGTGCTGTATGCTGCTCGGAGCAAAGGAAAACAGCGTGGTATACGATGTGTGTGCCGCACCGGGCGGCAAAACCTTCACCGCTGCACAATACATGAAAAATACAGGCAGGATCGTATCCTGCGATCTTTACCCACAGAGGGTGTCCCTTATCGAGCAGGGAGCAAAACGTCTTGGGCTGACAAATGTTGTGCCTGCGGTTCGGGATGCGATGACGACAGAAGAGGAAAAGGCCGATTATGTTCTTTGCGATGCGCCGTGCTCGGGCTACGGTGTAATACGCCGAAAGCCTGATATAATGCTCAAATCAAAGGAACAGGCAGAAGAAGAGATGAAGTCTGTTGCCGAAATACAACGCAATATCCTCAGTGCGGCCTCACATCTTGTAAAAAAAGGCGGCGTGCTGATTTATTCTACCTGTACGCTGAACCCTGCAGAAAACGAGGAAAATGCAGAATGGTTTCTGAAAAACAATCCTGATTTTGAGCCAATGCCGTTTGAATTGCCCGAATGGGTGGTTCATAAATATGACAACGGAATGGCAACCATATTCCCCGACAGAGAAGGAGCAGACGGCTTCTTTATATCAAAATTTCGAAGAAAGGGCTGAGACAGACGGAAAGAGCAGATATAAAAAGCATGGATATGCAAGAGCTTACCGAATTTGTCGAAAGCCTCGGCATGCCGAAATTCCGTGCCAAGCAAATTTTTGCATGGCTTCACAAGGGTGCTGCAAATTTTGATGAAATGAGCAATTTGTCCAAAAAAGATCGGGAAAATTTGTTACAAAAGTGTTACATATCAGATGCCGTCATTGAAAAGAAACAGGTATCCGAGTATGATGGAACAGTAAAATATTTGTTTTCGCTGCACGACGGTGAATGTGTTGAGGCAGTTTTGATGAGATATAAGCACGGACTGTCGCTGTGTATTTCAACTCAGGTGGGCTGCCGCATGGGATGTGCATTTTGTGCAACGGGCCTCGGTGGACTGTCAAGAAATCTTACGGCATCGGAAATGCTGGCACAGGTCATGACCGCACAAAAGGATGCGGGAGAGAGGATATCCCATCTTGTGCTGATGGGAATGGGCGAACCACTTGATAATTATGATAATGTGCTTCGCTTTCTGCACCTTGTTTCTCATCCCGACGGCCTGTGCATAGGAATGAGGAACATATCCCTTTCAACCTGCGGATTGGTCAATAAAATAGATGAGCTTGCAAAGCTGAATATGCAGTTTACGCTGTCTGTTTCGCTTCATGCTCCAAATGATAAGATAAGAGATACCATAATGCCGGTCAACAAACGATGGAATGTAGAGGAGCTGCTTTCCTCATGCCGTCGATATGCGGAGGCGACTCACAGACGAATATCCTTTGAATATTCGCTCATAAACGGCGTAAATGACAGTGAGCAATGTGCTGCCGAACTCGCGCAAAGGCTTCGTGGTATGCTGTGTCATGTAAACCTCATACCGGTAAATACAGTAAAAGAAAACGGCTTTGTCCGATCAAATACAAAACAGATCGAAGCCTTCAGGTCAATACTTGAGGGCAAAGGCATCCGGACTACAGTGCGAAGGACATTGGGTTCGGATATTGATGCTTCCTGCGGACAGCTAAGACGAAGGCATCAGACCGAGCAAAAATAGGTATCATTGCACTGCGTGGAGGAAGATATATGGTAATTTTGGGTATGACTGACACAGGTGTTGTCAGACGTGTCAATCAGGATGCATTCGCATACGGTGAAATAAACGAGAATATCTCATGGGCAGTTGTATGTGATGGCATGGGCGGTGTAAACGGTGGCGATTATGCAAGCCGTACCGCAGTTGAGAAAATGAAAAGCGTAATTGAACAGAGGCTAAGTGAAAATGCAGATGCAGAAAATGCAAAGGAAATATTGAGAGATGCAATAAACGCAGCAAATATAAGTGTGTTTGAGGCGTCTATGACAGATTCCTCTCTGCTGGGAATGGGAACAACGGTTGTTGCATCTGTGATGATCTGTGAAGAGCTTGTGCTTGCCCATTCGGGGGACAGCAGAGCGTATATCATCTCATCGGACGGAATACGCAGAGCCACAGTCGACCATTCTCTTGTACAGGAAATGGTAGACAGCGGAGAGCTTACCGAGGAAGAGGCCAAGATCCACCCGAAAAGAAACATTATAACAAGGGCGTTGGGTGTGGACGACACGATAAAGATAGATTTCTCTGCACATAAGCTTGAGAAAAACGAAGCCGTACTGCTTTGCTCAGACGGACTGACGAATTTCATAGAAGATCAGGATATTTTAGGAATGTTCTGCGAAACAGAGCCGGAAGCGCTCCCCAAGGCACTTGTTGACCGAGCCAATGATAACGGAGGCGGTGACAATATAACCGCCGTTATTATGTATCAGGCTCAGAAAAAGGAGGATTAGACCGTGGATAAGTACATGGATAAGTACATCGGCAAACGGCTGGACGGACGTTATGAGATCAAAAAAGTAATCGGTATAGGTGGAATGGCAGTCGTATACAAGGCTCATGATATGTCTGCAAAATGTGATGTCGCAATAAAGATACTTAAAGAGGAATATCTCTCCAATGAGGAATTCTGCAGAAGATTTAAAAATGAATCTCAGGCAATTGCCCTGCTCAATCATAAAAACATCGTAAAGATTTATGATATGAACAACAGCGGCAATCTTCAGTATATTGTAATGGAGTATATAGACGGTATAACCCTCAAGCAGTATATTGAACAGCAGGGAGCACTGACCTCCAAGGAAGCGGTGCATTTTACCACACAGATACTGGGTGCTCTTCAGCATGCACACGAAAAGGGAATAGTACACCGCGACATCAAGCCCCAGAATATTATGCTCAAGCAGAACGGCGAAATCAAGGTAATGGATTTTGGTATCGCCCGTTTTGCAAGAAGCGAAACAAGAACCATGACAGATAAGGCAATAGGTTCCGTTCACTATATAGCTCCCGAGCAGGCAAAGGGAAGCAAAACCGATGCCCGCGCAGATATCTATTCTGTCGGTGTAATGCTTTACGAAATGCTGACAGGACAGCTCCCGTTTGAGGCGGAAAATGCTGTTTCGGTCGCTGTAATGCAGCTTCAGGTAGACCCCAAAATGCCTCGTTCTCTGAATCCTGATATCCCTGAAGGACTTGAGCAGATAACTATACAGGCAATGCAGAAGGATCCCAGAAACCGATATCAGAGCGCATCGGACATGCTGCTTGATATCGAAGATTTCAAGCGAAATCCTTCCATTCGTTTTGAATACCAGTATATGGTGGACAATACCTCTCAAAGGTATATGGACGCCTACGAAAATGCAAGACGTCAGCTTGAGGAGGATCAGCAGGACGAAAAGAGCCCTGTTATCCCCGTGCTTTCAGGCATAGCAGTTGCGTTTGTGCTTGTTGCGTTGGTGTTTTTGTGGGTAGCGCTCGATATAAGCGGCTTCTTTGTACAAAAGCAGGAGCAGATAGAGATCCCCGATTTTACAGGCGAGGTATACATGGAAGTAATAGAGCTTCCCGAATATAAGGACAAGATCGAATTCGGACTTGAAAAGCAGTTCAGCGATGAGGTGCCTGAGGGGCATATCATATCCCAGAACCCGAAGCCTTATACAGTAGTAAATATCTATGACAAGGTAACGCTTACGGTAAGTAAAGGCCCCGAGCGTTTGCAGGTGCCTGATTTTGAGGGCATGAATTACGATGAGTACAGCCGTGTACTTGCCGAATTTAACCTTTACGCTGTTCACTATCCTGTGTACAGCGATGAATATGAATCAGGGACAGTAATAGCAACAAACCCTCAGCCGGACACCGACATGTCAGAGGGCGACAGCGTTGATGTCTATTACAGCCTTGGAACCAAGCCCGATTCACTTGTTATGCCAAACTGCATAAATATGACCTACGACGAAGCCAAGGGTTATCTTGAGGCAATGGGAATGACTGTCGCTGCGGCAAATCCCATAGACAGCGAGAAGCCTGAGGGAACAGTTATAAGTCATGAGCCCTCATACGGAACGGAGCTTGAGGAAGGACAGACAATAATTTTCTATACCAGTAACGGAAATGCCGTGAAGAAGGAAGTCAAGGTCGAGGTAAAGCTTCCCTCGGGAGTTGACCAGAATCTTGCAATGGCGATATTTCTCGATGGAGAAAAGAAAAAATCCGTAACGGTCAATCCCCTTGTAACAGATGCATATTATATCAATCTTGAGGGTGCCGGAACATCGGTAGTCAGAGTTTATATCAATGATAATCCCTATATCGATTACAGCGTAAACTTTGATACAGGCAGTTACACCATAACCACCTCCTACGAGTTCACTCCGCCGACCACAACAACAGAATCGACAACAACTACTACGATCCCATCAACGGAACCGACATCGGAAGCCACAGAACCAAACGAGCCTGAGGTATCGGGTTCCGATGCATAAAATATGAAAACATTTGAAGGAATTATAGTTAAGGGAATAGGCGGCTTCTACTATGTAGAAGTCGCCGAAACAGTCTATGAGTGCAAAGCGAGAGGTCTGTTTAGAAAGCAGAACATCACACCGACGGTGGGCGACAAATGTATAATAGAGGTTCCCGAAACAGGCTTTGCATCCATCTCGGAAATAAAAAACAGAAAAAATATTCTTATAAGGCCTGCCCTTGCAAATCTTGATAAGCTGATAATCGTTGTCTCTGCATGTAAGCCAAAGCCAAACTATCTGATAATCGACCGTCTTACATCAGCGGCAGAGGATAAGGATATAAAGCCTGTGGTGGTTATCACAAAGGCAGATCTTGCACCTGCGGAGGAACTGATAGAGGTTTACAGCAAGGCGTGTATAGATACTGTATGTGTAAATTATGCAACGGGCGAGGGCATTGAAACGGTAAGAGAGGAATTGAAGGGGTGCATAAGCGGGTTTGCAGGCAATTCAGGTGTCGGTAAATCTACGCTTATAAATGCTGTGGAGCCGAGACTTAAGCTGGCAACGGGAGAAATAAGCGATAAGCTTGGCAGAGGCCGTCATACGACCAGAAGCACCGAGCTTTTCAATCTGAGTTTCGGCGGAAAGATAGCAGATACTCCGGGTTTCGCCTCGTTTGACGGGGATTTTGGTGAACCTATAAGCAAGGATAATCTGCAATACTGTTTTCCCGAATTTGAGCCGTATATTGGAAAATGTAAATTCACCTCCTGTGCCCATCTTTGCGAGCGTGGCTGTGAGATAGTAAGTGCAGTAAAGCGTGGAGAGATATCTCCCCAGCGTCACGAAAGCTACTGCACACTTTACCGTGAGGCTAAGGAAAGAAAGGAATGGCAATAGCATGAAAGCGTGTGTTGTAGTATCAGCAGGAAAAATTGCAGACTACAACTTTATAAAGAGCCTTATTCCGGAGGGCGCGCCTGTCTTTGCGGCAGATGCAGGATTTTCCCATCTGTCCGGACTCGGACTTGAGGCGATGGCGATAGTTGGAGATTTTGATTCTCTTACACCGGGAGAGGGAAGAGTGTTTCCCTGCGTAAGCTATCCGCCAGAAAAGGATGATACAGATACGCTGCTTGCAATAAAATTGGGTATCGAAAAGGGATATGAGCAGTTTATAATGATCGGTGCGCTGGGCGGACGGTTCGACCATGCTTTCGCAAATGTGACAGCACTTTCGTATATGCGCGATCATGATGTAAACGGATTGATCGTAGATGATGAATGTGCAGTCTTTATGCTTGAAAGCGGAGAGTGCTACGAACCGGGCAAGGACGATATGCTCAGACCCTATGGAGATACCGTTTCGGTTTTCCCTTTTGGAATGGAATGTGCAACAGTTACCATGGAGGGTGTAAAATATCCTGTGGATACTTATGAGCTTTCAGCAGGTATTCCTCTGGGTGTCAGCAACAGGATAACCGACATGGAAAACTGCAAAATCACCGTTCATGCAGGAAAAGTTATTATAATAAGGGCAAAAACAGACACACAAAGCGATATTCTGCAATAATATGTAGTGAACGGCAGATAAAAAGCTTATCGGCCGAAACTGCATACGGAGGTAAAGTTATGAAAGTCGTAGTCTGGAAAAGTCCGAAATTTTTAGGCGGTATCCTCAGAGCATTTTTCGGTATCAAGAAAGTAAAATAACTGAAAGCCGTGGGCAAACCACGGCTTTTTCTTTTTTTCTGTGCATATATCGGACAAAGTACGAATATTCATTACACAGAAAACCGAAAAGGAGAGGAAACAAATGGATTGTACTTTATTGCGTGAAACGGTTTTGCTTAACGAGACTGTATATGAAGGATCAAGTGAGCAGCCCGTAGATGCGGAGCTTACACTTCCTGACTACTGCGCGGACATTGGCAAGATACTTAAATGCAGAGCGGTGCCGAAAATAACCTCACGTCTGATTCGAGGCGACAGACTGACCGTAGAGGGAATAACGAGACTGATTATTCTTTATGCAGACGGAAAAAATGCAGCTCTTAGCTGCTATGAGCATGAAATTCCTTTTTCTGCCGATTATAAGCTGCGTGAGATACCTGCAAACGCAAAGGCATCAGCGTGGATAAAACCGGAATATATAAACTGCAGAGCGGTAAGCCAGAGAAAGCTCGACATACACGGAGCCTTTACCGTATATGCCAAGGTGACTGCAAGCACACAGACCGAGATAGTCAGCGGTGCAGAAGGTGCAGGAGTAAAGGTGCGCTGCGACAAATGCGAAATAAGCAGTCTTGCAGGCAGTGCACAAAACACATTTACAATCAGTGATGCACTTGAGATAAGCGACGATAAAGCATCTATCGGCAGCATTGTAAGAAACGATGCACAGGTAAAGCTCACAGAATGCAAAGCGATAAGCAATAAGCTTGTGGTGAAGGGCGAGGCTGTGTTTGAGCTTGTGTATTGCGGAGAATCGGGAGAAGGCGTACAGCACATGAGCTATACACTTGATTTCAATGAATTTATCGATGTGCCCGGCATTGATGATGAATGCATGTGGGATATAAGCGCAGAATGCACAGGTGTTGATATCGGACTTCGTACCGATTCAAACGGAGAATACAGGCGCATGAATGTAGATATCCATGTTTTTGCCGATGTAAAGGCATACAAGGATATTACCGCAAATATTGTAAGCGATGCTTATTCTGTGGATTATGAGGTTGAAACCGAGCGGCGTCAGCTGAAATTCACACGCTTCTGCGGAATGCTCAACGATACAGTTACAGCTCCTATGCTTATAGAAACAGGGGATACGCTTTTTTCAGCAATTGACGACGTAAAATGTGAGGTTACCGATTGTAAGGTCACGTCGGGTGACGACAGAGTAAATGTACGCGGAACGGTCGCTGTCAGCATAATCGGCAGAGATATGGAAAACGCATGTGCATACTGCGAAAAGCTTATGGAATTTACGACCGAGTGTGTAATGGGCTTTGATGCAGCAGTCCCGAGATTTGATCAGCGTGTTGCCGTCACAGGCTGCAGCTATGTTATAACAGGCAGCGGAAAGCCTGAGGTGAGATTGAATCTTGGAATTGCCGCTGCAGTATATGATGAAATAACGGTTTCTGCTATCTGTGCGGTAATGCCTGATTTGAGCAGACCAAAGGACAACAGTGAAGCCGCGGTCGTAATGTACTGTGCCGACGCAGGCGAAGAGCTGTGGGACATTGCCAGAGCGCATAATTCAAGCGTTGAAAGAATAATGAGTGACAACGAGCTTGAAAGTGAGATATTGGAGCATAATGCGCGTCTGCTCATTTCGAGGTAAGTAAGCGGCGGAAAGGAGAAGAGCAAATGGAAAATTTACGAATTTACAAAGATATCGCCCTGCGTACAGGCGGTGATATCTATATCGGCGTCGTAGGTCCCGTGCGTACAGGCAAATCCACTCTTATCAAGAAGTTTATGGATACGCTTGTTATTCCCAATATCGACAGCAAATACAGTATGGAACGCGCTGTCGATGAACTGCCCCAGTCTGCCGCAGGCAGGACGATAATGACCACCGAGCCTAAGTTTATTCCGGAAGAGGCGGTCGAGGTGAATGTTGATGATGTAGCATCCTTTAGGGTACGTATGATCGACTGTGTCGGATATATTGTTCCGAGCGCATTGGGATATATCGAGGAGAACGCACCGCGAATGGTAAAGACTCCGTGGTTTGAGGAAGAGGTGCCGTTTAATCTTGCGGCAGAGGTTGGAACAAAAAAGGTAATTACCGATCATTCCACAATTGGTCTGGTGGTAACTACCGACGGCAGTATTACCGATATTCCGAGGGAAGAGTATGAAGAGGCAGAGGAAAGAGTGATAAACGAGCTTCGTGAGCTCGGAAAACCCTTTGCGGTGCTTTTAAACTGTACCGATCCATTAAATGAAAATTCGGCAGCAATGACCGCACAGCTTAACGAAAAGTACAAAGTGCCTGTAGTGGCGGTAAACTGTCAGACCATTACCGAAGAAGAGATCCGAAGCATTCTTTCCACGATCCTTATGGAATTTCCGATAAAATCGGTGGCAATAAATCTTCCTCGCTGGCTTTGTGCGCTGGAAAAGGGCCATTGGCTGAAAACAGAAATGTTTTCTGCTATCAGAAGCAGCACAAAGGAGGCAGAGAAGATAAGTGAAGTGGAAAATATATGCATGGCTCTTTCGCAGTGCCGCCATGTGACCGGTGCAAGAGTTGCAGCAATAGAGCTGGGCTCGGGAAAAGTAAAGCTTGATATTTCAATTACGCCCAATCTGTTTTATAAGATCCTCGGAGAAAACACAGGCATCGAAATCGAGGACGAAGCAGGACTCCTTCGGTCAATGCTTGAGCTTGCGGAAATAAAGCGCAAGTATGACAGAGTCAAGGAGGCACTCAGACAGGTAGAGGAAACAGGCTACGGCATAGTGATGCCGTCTCTCGAGGAGCTTAGCCTTGAGGAGCCGGAAATGATGAAGCAGGGCGGAAAATACGGAGTTCGCCTGAAAGCCTCCGCACCATCTATCCACATGCTAAAGGCAAATATTACAACAGAGGTTGCCCCGATAGTCGGAAGCGAAAAGCAGTCGGAGGATCTGGTGCACTATCTGCTCAATGAGTTCGAGGAAGAGCCATCCATGATATGGGAGTCCAATATGTTCGGCAAATCCCTCCATGAGCTTGTGAACGAAGGCTTGCATAATAAGCTCAGCCGCATGCCCTCCGAGGCTCGCGCGAAGTTCCAGGAAACCATCGAGCGCGTCATCAACGAAGGCTGCAACGGCCTTATCTGCATTATTCTTTAATAGAAAATGCCGTGGGTGCAAAACCCACGGCATTGATGTTATTTCTCTTCTTCTTTTATTGGACGGAAGCCTTCGCCGAATATCTGCGAAGCATCACCGACCATAATGAATGCGGACGGGTCTATATCATAGACTATCTGCTTAAGTCTGAAAGCTTCGTTTCTGCGAACGGCACACATAATGATTTTTTTATCCTCGCCGGAATAAGCACCCTCACCCTTGAGTACGGTAGCGCCTCTGTCCATTTTTGTCATAATGGCAGCACCGACCTCCTTGGTGTTTTTGGTGACAACAAACATCAGCTTGCCCATATCAAGGCCGTCCATAACCTTATCTATGACCTGGCCTACGAGGAATATAGTAACAACAGCAAGCAGAGCCAGTTCAACGTCTCTGTAAACAAAAGTAGCTGCAGCCACAACCGCAAGATCGAACATCATAATAGCTGTGCCGAGCTTTAGATGAGGCCTGTACTTATTCAGTATTTTGGCAGCAACATCGGTTCCGCCCGTGGAACCGCCGCGCAGATAAATAAGTGACAGTCCCGCTCCGCCTATAACACCGCCAAATATGGCAGCAAGAAGAGGGTTAGAGGTGTAAACGAGAGTGGGAAAGAAAATAGCGATACCGTCTATCATAAAGGAAGAGGTAAGAAGACAGATAAGTGAGCGCATCACAAATCTCCAGCCGAGAATAATAAAGCCTGCAATGATAAGAGGGGTGTTGAGTATGATTATCATCATACCTATGTGAGTGCCGAAAAGGTGATTGAGAACGGTGGCAATACCTGTTACACCGCCGGGTGCGATATTGTTAGGCGCGGTAAACGAGCTTACGGACACGGCATAAAGAAAGCATCCCATGACAAAAAAGAGAACATCGGTCAATATGCCTTTTATGCGTGATTTACGTGATCTTGCCATATATTCAATCTCCTTGCCTTTCATCGATTACGGTAAACAGCTCGCGTATGCGCTTTGTATCACCGTTTACGTAAAGCCATCCAAACAGCGCCTCCAGTGCGGTGGCGTTGTGATAGTCGGCATTGCTTGAATTTTTGGGTGTGTGTGTTGTGTGAAGATTTCGCCCTCTGCGGCAGATATCCTGTTCTTTTTCGGTAAGAAGACCGAAGATGATATCAAGAGCTTTCGCCTGAGCTTCGCATCTTACCTGCTGTACGCTTTTATTGTGCAGCTGATTTGAAGGACAATTCCCCTCACAAAGCAGGCATTCTCGTGAAAGCAGAGTGTATACCGCATCACCTATAAAAGCAAGCGCAGCCGGACTGTAGCTTTTCGGATTGCAGGGAAGGTCAAGTAATCTGCTCATTTGATACACCCTCTTTTATCAGAATATAAAGTCAAATTCGAGATCATAAATAGAAACGGTATCCTTTTCCTTGATGCCTGCTTTTACAAGAGCATCAATAACTCCTGTCTGAGTAAGAACACGCTCAAAGTAGGAGAGAGATTCATAATCGTCAAAGTCAATACGGCGCATGACATCAAGCAGCCATTCTCCTTCAACAAAGTAAACTCCATCGTGAACAGTGACCCTGACCGAACGATCATTGATAGAGGTGAGATCGGGCTCGGGCATAGGCTCCGGCTCATATCTGATAACAGGGGGGAGAGTAGAAAGCATCTCGGTTATTTTGTTGAGAAGCTCATCTGTGCCGACGTTTATAGGGGCCATTATGGTAAAGCATTCATAACCGTTAGCGGTGCAGTATTTTTCAAAATCGGCAATCTGTTCGTCTGTTGCAAGATCGGATTTATTGGCCGCAACTATCATCGGACGTTCTGCCAGATCCTCACTGTAATTGTGAAGCTCCTTGTTGATAAGCTCAAAATCGCTGACAGGATCGCGTCCTTCACTTCCTGCAACATCAACAACATGAACTAAAAGCCTGCATCTGTCTACATGACGAAGAAACTGATGTCCAAGACCGAGTCCCTCGCTTGCGCCCTCTATAAGGCCGGGGATATCGGCCATAACAAAGCTGACGCCTTCTCCGCGCCGAACAACACCGAGATTAGGCGTGATGGTAGTAAAGTGATAGTTTTTTATCTCAGGCTTTGCTTCGCTGACAGCGGCTATAAGGGAGGATTTGCCGACATTCGGAAATCCGACAAGGCCAACATCTGCAAGAAGCTTAAGCTCAAGACGAACTATCATTTCCTCGCCTGCAGTACCGGGCTTTGAAAAGCGCGGAGCCTGTCTGGTAGGGGTTGCAAAATGGGTGTTGCCCCAACCGCCGCGGCCGCCCTTTGCAATGATTTTGGGTTCTGCATCAGACATATCTGCGATTATTCTGCCCGACTCATCATCAAGCACTAAAGTGCCCTGAGGGACCTTTATAATAAGATCCTTGCCGTTTTTGCCGAAGCATCTGCCTGATTTTCCGTTTTCGCCATTTTCGGCGGCGTATTTTCTTTTATAGCGGAAATCCGAAAGGGTAGAAAGGTTCGTATCGACCTGAAAAATTATATTTCCGCCCTTTCCGCCGTCGCCGCCGTCGGGACCGCCGGAGGCTATATATTTCTCCCTGTGAAACGAAACAGCACCGTCGCCGCCCTTTCCGGCCTTGATGCTTATTTTAGCGGTATCTATAAACATGGGGTGTTCACTCCTTTTCGTGAGAGATCCAATGTGCGATATATGATTTGTCAAACACATAGCCGAGACTTTCGGCTATGGAAAGTGATATCTTTGTTGCGGCGTCCCAGCTCGGATAAAGCCCCCTGCCGAGACATTCAAGAATGAGACGCGATACACAGGCTCGGGCAAGTCCCTTTCTGCGATGCTCTGTGTGAGTATCTATTTCAATTTCAATGCCGCCGCTGTATGCAGAGAAGGAGGAAGCGATGCAGACGATCTCTCCGTCCTTCAGCGCAGCAACACCAATGGCATTGTTGTTTTCAAATTCATCATAGTCTCTGAAATTCCCGACTCCCTCGATCGACCAAGGCAGCTTTTCTGCCATGGGGAAAAGCTCTCGGTCTATAAACCTTGTTTCGTAGCCGTCGGGAATGAGACCTGCATAATATGCTAATTTATCTTTATCAAAATGATTTTCGGTCTTGCTTGTGGCGTAACGCTCTTCCTCGTTATAGCGTTCCCCCAAAACCTCTTTTATAAGCGCAGCCCATTCTTTGTTTTCGGGAACGAGAATGGTGCCCAGACCGAGAAACTCCTCCGGCCACGCCATAATAAGTTCCTTTGCACAGGGAGAAGCAGGATCGCCTGCGATGAAAGAAAAGGCACCGCTGTTTTTTCTGAAACCGCCGAGCTGAACAACAGCGGCGGTGGGATTTTCAGCATTGTCTGCCCATGCGCGGGAAGAATTTCGCCCTTCGAGACAGGATATGACCGAGGTGTCCGCAGTCCATCTGTAAAGAGGCTTTAAAATACTTCTTTTTTCTCTTGAAATTTCAATCATACTCTTCTCCTGTTTACAACGTTAAAATCACGAAAAAACCCGAGGCAGAAAGCCTCGGGTCAAATTCCTTACTGCTCGACGGGATAAACGCTTGCCTTCTTGCGGTCTCTGCCGAGTCTCTCAAATCTGAGAACACCGTCAACCTTAGCATAGAGAGTATCATCGGTACCGATGCCTACATTCTCACCGGGATGGATGTGGGTGCCTCTCTGTCTGTAAAGAACGTTGCCTGCGAGAACAAACTGACCGTCAGCTCTCTTAGCGCCGAGTCTTTTGGATTCGGATTCACGACCGTTCTTGGTGGAACCCATTCCCTTTTTATGAGCGAACAGCTGTATATTAATCTTCAGCATTATACTGCACCTCCATGTCGTTTAATGTGATGTTGTCGCTGTAATCCTCGGCAAGGGACACAAAATGAAGTCTTAGGCCGTTGAGAATATCAGCGCAGTGCTCAAGCTCCTCCTCGGGAGCGACGAGCATCATGTAGCCCTCGTCCACCTCGATATCAGCATCAACATGGAGTATATCGGTAATGGTGTTAGCGACGAGATAGGCTGCGGAAGAGAGGGCGGCACAAAGAACAGCCTCGCCCTCAACCTGCGAATCGTCTGCATGGCCGCTCATTTCAAAGCCGGCCAAAAGCTTTCCGCAGTAAAGAAAATTGATCTCAGTCATTATGCATTGATAGCGGTAATCTGTACCTTAGTGTAGGGCTGTCTGTGACCCTTTCTCTTAGCATAACCCTTCTTCGGCTTATAGGTGAAGATGTTGACCTTCTTGCCCTTGCCGTTCTTGAGAACCTTAGCGGTTACGCTTGCGGAATCAACATAAGGAGCACCAACGGTGATGCCGTCATCAGAGCCGAGAGCCATTACCTGGAAGGTAACCTCGTCATCTGCCTCGACGTCGAGAAGCTCTACATAGATCTCGTCGCCCTTTTCAACCTTATACTGCTTGCCGCCTGTTACGATGATTGCGTACATTGAGTGTTGCACCTGCCTTATTATCAGTCTCGCTGCCTTACCTAGGTGAGCCGAAGCTGCTTTGACCCGGGGCATGCGGCTGAAATATAATACCACAGGGGACAGGTTTTGTCAATAATTTCGTAAGGAAATATTATATAAAATAAAATGAGAATATTGACGCACAAAAAAGGCTATGCTATACTATGAAACACACAATACACGGGGGCGTAAAGGCTTCGACGGGGATTGTGAGTCATGGTAAGCGAGCAGTGGCGGGCACCACTATAAAAGCTCAAACTTAAACAATAAACGACAACAATAAAGTTGCATTTGCTGCCTAATTAAAGGCGGCCGTCCCGGCGGAGAGTACCGCGGCTTCGTTTGGGGCGTGATTTAGCGGTGAACGTGAACACGGGAATGTCTTGACCCGAGTCATGCATTAAAGACTACCGTAGCTTGCAGCCTGCCAATCGGCGGCAAGCGAGGGGAATCCTAAAAGATAGGCTGCGCTCGGAGAAAGCTGTGGTGAGCGGTTTTCGGACACGGGTTCAACTCCCGTCGCCTCCACCATGAAAAAGAAAACTTTTGTCTGCCGACAAAAGTTCTCTTTTTCAATGATGTCCGTTCCTCTCGGAACGGGTGATATACCTTCGGTATGATATCGCACTTTGTGCGATGATATATGCCTTCGGCATATGAAGGAACGGATATTATATCATATTTGCAAAGCAAATATATCATACAGCAACGCTGTATATCATATCGCGTCAGCGATATATCATTGAAAAACACAACATTTTATGATATAATACCGATGAAAGAAGGTGTATTTATGTCCGAAAACAAATTACTTGACTTATCTTTTGAATTTGCGGTTGCGATTGTGAATCTTGTTGACGGCGTAACTGCACCAAAAAGCTCCTATATGACAGATCAGCTTGCAAGGGCAGGCACATCAGTAGGGGCCAATATCCATGATGCACAGTACGCACAGAGCA
>JAZSNH010000066.1:0-7436 GCA_045536305.1 Acutalibacteraceae bacterium | reverse complement strand
GAACAGATCCCAATCACCCGTATTGCACTGACCAAAGCTGTTGTCGCCTGCGACGATTACACTGCCGTCTGTCCGCACTGCCGCAGCATGGGCAGAGCGCGCAGACACCGCAATAAAATCGGACCATTGAGAAAAATCAATCGTTTTTTCGTCTGCATCTCTAAGAGCGCAAACCTCGATAGTGCCGTCACACTTAAGTGATGCCGCATATCGGGTTCCGATTGCCGCATATATTACATCCTTATCCGCAAAGCCCTCAAAGGATGTCTCTGCTGTGCCATCCTTATTGACCTTTATCCACGATGACAGACCCATGTAAACATTGTATGCAGGCTTCGCAGTGTCAAAAACAGCCGTGCTTCCAAAGGAAAGAATATTTCCGTTTGTATCTGTTCCCGCTGCTGAGTATGAGCCTATCGACAATCGCTCGACAGAGCTCCACGCGCCTGTCCCCGACAAGTCGCCGAAGCCGTATGTGACCACATTTCCCGTGTTCAAAAGAGCGGCACATGCTGTATTTCCCGCAAAAATCGCCTTTACGCCCCCTGCTGAGGTGATACCAAGCTGTCCGTAGGTATTGTCTCCCACTGCGACGACCGTTCCGTCCTTCTTCAGTCCGAGCGTAAAATTTCCTCCTGCGGCAATGCCGACAATGTCTGTCCACTCACTTGTATCACACTGGCCGAATCGATTGTCGCCTGTCGCCGCTACCGTACCGTCAGAACGAAGTGCTGCGGTGTGTGCAAAGCCTGTTGCAATAATGTTTTCCGGGATATTGCTGCGGAATATTTCAATATAGGTCTGGCTTTTTTCCTTGCCCTTGAGCGGAAGAACATATTCAAGCGCTGTTGCAATATCGAGCCTTTCGATATTGACATCCTGCGAATCACCGCTGAGCACACTGAGCATAAGCGCGTAGGAATCCTTGTACGAATTAAGAGCGCGCAGTATCTCAAGCGCCGCATCAAGCTCGCCTTCGCCTATAAGTCCGACCGCTTTCTTATAAAGGCTCTCTTTTGCCCATTCTGCACTGTCCTTGTATTCGTCGAGCTTTTTAAAGCTTTCCGCCGCCTCGGTGTATTCTCCCGATTCATATAATTTCATGGCGAGATAATAATCGCAGTATTTCGTTCTCTCGCCGCTGTCCATATAATCTCCGAGCGAGACAAATATCTCCCTTGCAGCCTTGTACTGTTCTTTCGAAATATGGTCGAGCGCATTGTTATACCGAACATAATCCGGGAGAAAAATAAGCGCCGCCGCTGCCGCAGCCACTGCAAGCAGCAAACAGACAACAAGCTTTGCAGTCTGCAGTTTTTTTGTCTTATTGCTTTCACTCATAACTCTCTACTCCTTGAGCAGTCTGTTCATGTATATATTTGTAAAATCCTTGCCGTGTCCGTTGATATCACTGACAAATATAAGCACATCTTCTATGCCCTTTTCCTGTATGAGCTGTTTTACCGAGCTTTCCACCTGCTTAGAATTGTAAAAACGAGGGTCTATTATGTATATCTCATCATAATGAGCAGACAGATACACAGATGGGATAAGTCCGAAGGAATCCTTCAGCATGAGCGCTTTTCTTCCTGTGCCTGCCTCAGAACGAAGCACTGTCAGCCCTCTTATATTTCCTCCGAGATATATCTCATGCTTTATTCCCTTTGTTCTGTCTGTTACAGGGATCTCACGGTATTCGTCCTTGCCTGTGTACACGTAGTATTTCACAGGAATCAGCGGATTTATGATATCAAGTCTGTCGGCATTGTTTTTCATTGCCGACTGCTGATAAAGGTCATAATAGGTGCCGAGGAAATTATCAAGCGAATCGAAGGTGTATGCCTCGTACGGTACAGGCTCTATGCCCTGCGAGGAAATTATCTCACGGTATGCATAATATGCGCCCTGCGGCGTCCAGTGAGTATCGGTGCGGAAATATACATATTCACCGTTTCGTATCGGCTCCTGCAAAAGCTCGGTAATCGAAAGAACATTGACCTTTTCCTTTACCTTTGTCCTCATGTATGCATCTATATTGTTGTCCCATTTCGCGTATGTCGAAAGATTTCTTATATATCTGTTTGCCGTCAGTGCCTGCAGAACGCTGAGATAATATATTCTGCCATCCTCGGGAACTATATCGTTGAGTCTGTTTACGATATCGACGGTCTTGTTTACATCCTTTTGGGAAACCTCAAAAAGTCTTTTTCTTTCGCCGTTATTTTCTTCTGCCCAGATGGACAGCATATAGGGGAACTCACCGGACAAGGCTTCCTCCTGCTCTGTCTTATCAGCTTCGATGCTGTCCTCCCCTACGATGCTTTCCTCATTTTCGTCTTCGACCCCCGAGCTTAAATCCTCTTCCTTGAGGTTTTCATCAACAAAGCTGTCCTGTGCTCCCTCTCCGTATTCGAGTATATCATCAAAATCAACTATTGAAAAAAGCGACTCGACCTCTGAAGCGAAGCGGATAATACGGTCTCTTTCAAAAAATTTATCCGACATAAAGCTCTCAAAATCCTCGGTAAATTCACCGCTTGCAATCGTTTCAAGCGAGGGTGTCGGAAGCTCCTGCAAATATCTTTTCTCTGTCTCGGACTGAAGCTTTCCCTTCGGTGCGATAACAAGAATCGCAATTCCCACTGCCAGCATTACCGCTATCCAAAGAACCGACATATAATATGAAAATTTAGATCTCATCACCACACCTCCTAAAAGCGGAAATACAGAAACGGGTTGTAGCTTGAGCTTATAAGCATTGCGACCGATAAGACAAGCACACCGCACAGGCACACTGTTGCCGCTGCATTTCCTATGCACTCAAGGTATTTGTTCTTTGACAGCATCTTTTTGATAAAGGGACATATCGGCAGGCATGCTATAACCGCAACGGGCAGGTAGTAAGCATACTGCTTGAGCACATAAACCAGTGTGCCGTCTGTCAGTGCTGCCGCCGCGAGCTTGCCTTCTGTCACGTTCAGACCTATCATGGCAAGCAGATGTTCTCCGCAGTGTCCGATATTCTCATAGTAGAAAAATACCCAGCCGACAAGCACGAGAACAAGTGTATAGATGAGCCTTATAAGCTTTGGAAGCTTTTCTAAAAGCTTTCCCCAAAGCAGGCGTTCGCACACGATGATTATGCCGTAATAAGCACCCCATGCCACAAAGTTCCAGCTCGCTCCGTGCCACAGGCCTGTCAGCGACCACACCACCATCAGATTAAATACAAGTCTTCCCTTTGACACACGATTGCCGCCGAGCGGAATATACACGTAATCACGGAAAAACGCACCGAGCGAGATATGCCATCTGCGCCAGAATTCCGATATGGAAAGCGATATGTAAGGGTAATTGAAATTTTCCTTGTAGGTAAAGCCCATTGTCTGCCCAAGACCTATAGCCATATCCGAATATGCTGAAAAATCAAAATATATCTGCAGGGCAAATAAAATTATTGAACACCATGCACCTGCTGCCGACATCGCTTCATCGGAGGAGGCGAGCACTGTCTGCTCAAGAGCCTGACCGCAAACATTGGCAAGAAGCACCTTTTTGCCAAGTCCGACAACAAACCTGTGCATGCCCATGGCAAATGCATCCCTTGTGCTTTCTCTGTCGGTGAGCATTTTTTCCACATCGCTGTACTGAACTATCGGTCCTGCTATCAGCTGCGGGAAACAGCACACATAAAGGAGAAGCAAAAACGGATTTTTCTGCAGCTGTGCCTTGCCGCGGTAAACATCGACAGTGTATGTGAGCACCTGAAAGGTGTAAAAGGATATCCCTATGGGAAGCTTGAGCACAGGCAGAGACAGCGTTATGCCGAAAAGCGAGGTGAAAGAGTTTACAAAAAACGCGGCGTATTTGAAATAGGCAAGAAAGGCTATGCTTGCCACGATGCCTATTGTAAGAAATATCCTTTTGAGCCATTTTGCATCTACCGCCGAAAATGCAAGGGTACTTATATAATTTATACCTGTTGCGATAAGCATTGCGATTATCCATATAGGCTCGCCCCACGCATAAAAAACAAGTGATGCGATAAGCAGCACGGCATTACGCCAATGCAGATTCTTTGAGATAAAATATAACACGAATAAAATCGGCAAAAACAAAAACAGGAATGTCATACTGGAAAAAACCATATATCCACCTTCGAACCCTTTGATTTTTCGGTAAGACCGCATTAACATAAAGATGATATCATACACCATTCCGAAATACAATATTATTGTTTTCAGCCATTAGCCCCGTAAATTTTTCCGTACAAAACCAGGCACCCTCAAAAGTCGTTCGGCTTCTGAGGGTGCTTGGTTTTTCAGTCCTATATGCTTTTATAATGTATCTCTCAGTGACAATTCTACGGGAAGTGTTACAATTCCGCTGTTTTTCCTTTTCTTTTCGATTATTTCTATCAGTGACCTCACCGCTGTCTGTCCTATCTCCTCAAGCGGCTGTCTGACAGAGGTGAGCTTTTTTATGCACATTTTGCATATATCAAGATCGTCAAAGCCTGAAATGACAATATCCTTTCCGACATTCATTCCTGCCTGAAGCGCATAGTTCAAGGCACCTACGGCAAGCTGGTCGTTTTCTGCAAATATAGCTGTGGGCGGTTCGTCAAGGCAATTAAAATATCTCATTGCACCAAAGCCTGTCTGCATCGAATGAGGGCCGTAAAAATAATATTCGTCACAATGCTTTATGCCGTGCTCGGACAGCACCTCGCGATAGCCGCGCTGCTTGAGCATTGAGGATAAGGGGCGATGTCTCATCGAAATATAGCCTATGCGCTCATGCCCTGCCTCGATCATTCTTTCAACCGCCATTCTGGCTCCTTCCTTGTAATCGCTCACAACGGTAAAAAGCTCCGATCTCTCCACCTGCTCACAGCACAGCACTGTAGGTATCTGTGCATTTATTTCCTCAAGCTCATGACAATCGAAAAAGGTTCCGAGAAAAACAAAGCCCTTTACCATGTCCTTAAGCAATCGGTTCACAATGGTCTTTTCGTATTCGCGGTCATCATTGCACGCGCTTATGAGAAGTGAATAATTGTGCGCCAGCGCTTCACGCGTCATTGCGTCAACTATTCTGCCGTAAAAGCCCGACAGCTTATATGGCAGAATGACCATTATGGAATCATTTGCACCGCTTTTGAGTATCCGCCCTGCAGGGTTCGGAGTATAGCCCAGCTGCTCGATTGCGGCAGTGACTCTTTTTTTTACCTTCTCGGTGACATTCGACGAATTGTTTATCACCCTTGAGACTGTTGCTGTGGAGGTTCCTGCAAGATTTGCAACATCTTTTATCGTAGGGTTCATTAAAATTCCCTCGGCTTTCTTTTTTATTGTCAATATTTTAGCATATATCGGTTTTTATTACAACAGCTCTGCCGCTGCTTTCAGCTTTTCCTGTGACACAGTCACTGAAAAAGCATCTCTGCGGTATTATAATAAAACCAAAGCTAAAAGAAAGGAAGTATAAAAATGTCTGCAATAACTATAAACAAAGAGAATTTTCACCTTGTTGAGCAAAGCGAAAAAACCGTGCTTCTCGACTTTTTCGCCGACTGGTGCGGCCCATGCCGCATGGTTTCTCCCATCGTAGCCGAAATTGCCGAAGAATATCCTCAGTATATGGTGTGCAAGGTAAATGTGGAAAATTCCCCCGAGCTTGCACAATCCTTTGGTATAGACAGCATCCCGACTCTCGTAGTTATGCGGCAGGGAAGGATCATCTTAAAATCGGCAGGTGCGCGGCCAAAGGATCAGATACTCGAAATGTTAGAGAGCTAATCTGCCGAGTCTGTCTGCATCGATTATTCTTACACCCTTTCGGGATATTTCGACAATTCCCTCATTTGAAAAATACTTAAGCATTCTTGTTACCACCTCACGCGCAGAGCCGATATATCTCGCTATCTGCTCATGTGTCAGCGGTATTTTATCCGAACCGAGCCGAGCCGATTCGTCACGCAGGAATATAGCTATCCTTTTATCCATGCTCATAAACAGAATCTGCTGCATGATCCACATGACACTTGAAAAGCGGCTGACCGTCAGTTCAAGCGTAAATATTTTGATGTGCATATTGTGTTCCGATGCAGCGGCATAGGCAGGCCCGCTTATGACATAGCACTCGCTGTTTTCTTCGGCATTTACATGCACATCGAAGGTTATCGTCTGTAAGACACAGGAGGCGGACAGCATGCACAAATCACCCGAATGCAGGCGATAAAGAGTTATCTCCTTGCCCTCCTCGGACAGAATATACACCCTCAGGCACCCACAGCGAATAAGTATTACACCTGAGCAGGCACTCCCATCGTGTATGTTTGTTCCTTTCGGGTATGTTACAGCCAGCGAGTGCTGACAGATATTCTCTCTGTCAGCCTCCGATATTTCTTCCCAGAACGGAAATATCTCGTTATATATCGGTTCAAACATTTTTCTTCCCATTCCGTATTCCCCTCTCTTTTTTGCGGTGAGCTTTGTCCTTTTAATAATAATATCATCGTTTTCCGCGTCATGTCAACAAGCCGTGATATAAAAAAATTAAAGGTTAAACGTTTATCTGTGACTTAAGTCACAGAAACAGATTGTTTTTTATTTTATATTTAAAAAAAGGCACATATCAGGCACACAAAGTCGATATACTTATATATCGGTCACACAGGTTCTTATCAGGTATGAACACATACCTGCAAATATAAACATTTTAAAAGGAGGCATAATTATGGCAGAATTAAGAGCATTCCCGTTTTTGCTGCTTGATAACAGCAGTATGATGTCTGTATTGAATGAGGGGCAGTTCAAATGCACCAATATCCCGTTTGAGGAAGCAAAGCATCTTTTGGAGATCTTCGATGACGATGACTATGTAAAATGCTTCAGCAACCCCGATATTGAGTCTGTTATCTTTAATCATCTGGGCGTGGCAAAGCGTGAATTCACCTATAAAAAAGTCAGAAATATGCGTCCCGGTCAGCACGCGCTTGTTTTCAAGCTTTACACCACCCCCTCTGAGACTCAGCCCATTATTCAGGCAGACGACGGTGTTGAGGCAAAGAAGATACAGAATGTATACGCCTATTGCCAGTACCTGATAAGAGTGGAATAAGCTGTATTAAAGCTTGAATTTCAGCACAAACCACTTGACAAAGACATAATATGGTGTTACCATTTACAAAAATTAAATATCCCAAACCGTTGAAGCGGAGATAACGGCAATGATGCCTCTACAGAGAGCCTGCGGCGCTGAAAGTCAGGTGAGAAACAAGTTGTCAAATGGACCGCGGAGGGCGCAGTCAACAGAACAAGAAGAGCTTGTTCCCAGTATTCTGCGACGCTGCAGGCAAGCGTATAAATGCCGGGGATATGTCGGTATCCTGCTAAGCGCACGAGATCGTCTCGTGAATCAAGGTGGCACCG
>JAZSNH010000085.1:0-3639 GCA_045536305.1 Acutalibacteraceae bacterium | reverse complement strand
GGAGAACTTCTCTATGCGGATATTCTGAATGTGACCAATATTCCTGACGACGGCACAGCGAACTTTTTTCTTCAGCTGATGAACAATGTCAATGATGCACTGAAAGCTCCGCTGTATTTCCGTGAGCTGTTGTTCCGCATTCTGCATAAGTGCGAGCAGTATGACGATGTGCAGAAATGGTTTGCTGAATGTGTGCTGACAGAAACAGAACTATTCCGCAGGAGTTATCAGATGGAGTATATTAATCATCCAATCGGTTCAGCAGAAATGCGGCTATCGGAAACCTATTTTTTCAATCGGTTTGATGATTACTACGCATTTATGCTGTTGCATTTCACACAGCTTGGTAAGCCGATACGCAGCTGTCAGTGCTGCGGCAGATTCTTTGTTCCGAAAACGAAAAAAATCACCCTGTACTGTGACAGAGTGATTACATCTGACGGCAAGACCTGCAAACAGGTCGCACCGAAGCTTATGCAGAAATTGAACAAACAGAAGGACAACCTGCTTGCAGAATATGACCGTGTAAAGAACCGCAATTACAAGCGGTTTGAACGTGGCGAATGGAAGCTTCCAGGAGAAGAAACGGAAAAGGATATGACGTTTGAACAGTATACCGCATGGCTGATACAGGCTCAGGCGGCTCGGAGGGCTTATCTTTGTGGGGCGATTTCGGGGGAGGAGTTTGGAAGCATGATTCATACAGAAAACTATGACATAAATGAGGTGGTATGATGCCCAGAATACTAATTATAGATGATGATGCCCATATTAACGATGCTCTATCAACAGCTTTGCAAGCTGAGGGATATTCAGTATCAAAAGCCTATTCCGGAACAGAAGCTATGTTGCTGTTATCACATAACAAGCCTGATCTGATTTTACTTGACCTAATGCTCCCCGGATTATCAGGCGAGGAGCTTCTGCCGCAAATCAAAGATATACCCGTGATAGTTGTAAGTGCCAAAGCCGATGTGACGGACAAGGTCGAGCTGCTGGTCGGCGGTGCTGTTGACTATGTTACCAAGCCGTTCGATATGAAAGAGTTGCTTGCAAGAATAATGGTGCAGCTTCGGAAGAATGAAAGATCTGCTGATAGATCGCTTTTTACATATCGGGAGATCACACTCAATACAGATAAGCATACCCTTTCTGCAAACGGCAAGGAACAAAAGCTCACAAGAACAGAATTTGCGATCATGAAGCTTTTGATATGCAATCCCAATCAGGTTGTTGCAAAGCTGACAATCTTAGACCGTATCAGCATGGATACACCTGATTGCACCGAAGATTCGCTGAAAATTCACATCTACAATCTCCGAAAAAAACTGAAAATACTCACGAGTAAAGAATATATATCCTCGGTATGGGGCATCGGATTTATGCTGACTGCAAAATCTTAACTTTTTCTTTACTATTTTCTTTACTGTTTTCTTAACTTTTTCGTTCTATACTGTTTTCAGAAAGGAATGGTGATACCTTATGGACTATGTTCTGAAAACAAACAATCTTTGCAAGTACTACCGGCGTTTCCATGCTCTGAATGGTGTAACTATGAATGTTCCAAAGGGTTCAATCTACGGATTTGTCGGCAAGAACGGTGCAGGAAAAACAACGCTGATTCGGCTGATCTGCGGATTGCAGAAGCCGTCAAGCGGAGAGTTCACGCTCTACGATACGAAACACACGGACAGCAAAATATCAAAGGCTCGTCGCCGTATTGGAGCAGTTGTTGAAACACCCTCAATCTATCTCGAAATGAATGCATCAGATAATTTAAAACAACAATATTCGATTATTGGTGTGCCGAATTTTGAGGGTATCGATGATATATTAAAGCTTGTTGGGCTCGAAAATACAGGAAAAAAGAAAGCTAAGGATTTCTCGCTCGGTATGAGACAACGTTTAGGGATTGCTATTGCCTTATGTGGAAATCCTGATTTTCTTGTTCTTGACGAACCTATAAACGGTCTTGATCCACAAGGTATCATTGAGATCCGTGAATTAATTCTTAAATTAAATCGAGAACGTAAAATAACAGTATTGATTTCTTCTCATATACTTGAAGAACTATCCAAGCTCGCTACGCATTATGGTTTTATTGACAACGGAATCATATTGCGTGAAATGAGCGCCGAAGAGCTTGAATCAGCTTGCCGTAAATGTATGCAAGTCACAGTTACAGATACGGTCATACTTGCAAGAGTTCTTGATAAAATGGGAATGGAATACAGTATTATCGACGATAAAAAGGCTGATATTTATGCAAAGCCAAATATAACACAGCTCTCTTTTGCTCTTGCAGAAGAAAAATGCGATTTATTATCTGTAAATGAGCATGATGAGAGTCTGGAAAGCTTTTATATGTCGCTCGTAGGAGGTGATAAGCATGAATAGACTTTTAGCGACTGATTTTGAAAGAGCGAGAAAAAACATTATTTTTCTCTTCGGTGAAATAGTAATGTTTATGTATGGGATATATGTTCCTGTCTCTCTCCATACTGATAATATCAAATATTTACACGATGCTTCTTATGATAAAGGATTTTGCGCTTATGTAATACCCGTCGGTATTTTAATGGCTTTTTTCTGCTGTATTTATTGTGGAGAAGAATACGAGGGAAGAACAGTACAAAACAAAATAATTGTTGGACATAGCAGAAAAAGCATATATTCAGCACAGTGGTTGAGCTGTATAATGGTAGGATCAATAATGTGCCTAAGCTACTTTATTCCATCATTGTTCATTGGACGCATACTATTAGGCTCCCAATCTCGTAGTTTAAGCGAACTGCTGATGTACTTTATAAGTGCTATGCTTTGTGTCTTTGCATGCGTTTCTCTGTATTGTATGCTTATCACAACAATACAAAAAAGAATTGCAGGAACTGCACTGACACTATTCGTTTTGCTTGTTATTATTTATTTTGGCATTATTGTATGGCAGGATTTGCACTTACCTGCTAATACAATGCAATTTCATGTTGTTGACGGAGTAATGACCAAATCTTACGGCGCAAATCCACGTTATCCTCAAGGGGGCTTTCGTATTTTTCTTGAATATCTATTTGATTTTCTTCCGTCAGGGCAAGCTTGGCAATTTAATACAATGACGGCAGAAAAACTGCCAAGAATGATAGCATCATCTTTAATTTTATTGTTTATTACATTCATTTCAGGGATCACAATATTTGAAAAAAGAGATTTAAAATAAGGGAGTTCTGAATGTTTTACGGTCTTGTTGGTGGCTTATGTATGATCATAATTTGTCTATGTATAAAATTATATCTACTAAAAAAAGCGACAAAAGAAATTGCAGATGATTTCGCTGACAAACTGCAAACCGACACTAATACTCTGATTGATGTATCCTGCCATGATAAAGATACTAAGCTTCTTGCAAGTAATATTAATCGTCAAATACGCATTTTACGAGATGAACATCTTAGATACGTTCAAGGCGATAAAGAGTTAAAAGCTGCAATAACCAATATCTCCCACGATCTTCGCACTCCGTTGACAGCTATATACAGTTATATTTACTTGATGAGAAAAAGTGATGATATTTCTGAAATAAAAAAATATCTTGATATAATTGAAGGGCGAGCTGAAACAATGAAACAGCTTACGGAGGAATTG
>JAZSNH010000003.1:0-75527 GCA_045536305.1 Acutalibacteraceae bacterium | reverse complement strand
GTAGAGTACGTCACCAAATCAGCGTAAAACAAAAAGAGCAGGCACAACGCCTGCTCAAACACAACAATATACGAAGAAACCTGAGAAAACAAAAAATTCGAGTGTTCATAACTTAAGTCCGTTATGAACACTCGAAATGGTTGCGGAGGCAGGATTTGAACCTGCGACCTCCGGGTTATGAGCCCGACGAGCTACCGAGCTGCTCTACTCCGCGATATATGGCACTCGTTGAGTGCCTTATTACTATACACTATCTCATTACAAATTGCAAGACCTTTTTTGTATTTTAAGAAATTATTTTTCCAACTCGATTATATTCTAAAACTCAGCATTTTTTGCAATATGTCGTAATATACATTTTTATTGGATCGTCAGGTTTCCGATAAACATCGCATCTCCAAATGAAAAAAATCTGTACCGCTCGTTTACCGCTTCTCTGTATGCCGCAAGTGTATTTTCATGTCCTGCAAGAGCAGACACAAGCATGATGAGCGTACTTTCAGGGAGGTGAAAGTTTGTTATCAGCGCATCGATTACCTTAAAAGTATATCCCGGATAAATAAAAATATCCGTAAAACCGTCCGCTTCGTGTAATTTCTCATTTTCTCCCAAAGCACTGCCGCACGCCTCAAGTGTTCGGCAGCTCGTTGTTCCTACCGCTATCACTCTTTTGCCGCTCGCCTTTGTCTTATTGATAAGCTCTGCCGTTTCCTTCGGCAGGTAATAATGCTCAGAGTGCATTATATGATCGGTTATCTCTTCCTCCTTTACAGGACGGAAGGTTCCCAATCCTACATGCAGCGTAACATATCCGAGCTTTACGCCCTTCGTTTCAATTTCGCTGAGCAGTTCCTTTGTGAAATGCAGGCCTGCCGTAGGAGCTGCGGCAGAGCCGAGCTCGCGTGAATACACCGTTTGATAACGCTCTTTATCTTCGAGCTTTTCTGTTATGTATGGCGGCAGCGGCATGCTTCCTATCTCATCAAGAACAGAGAAAAATTCGCGGTCTGTCTCGAACCTTACGACTCTGTTGCCGTCTTCTTTTACCTCTGTCACTTCACCCGTCATAAGTCCGCTGCCAAAGACGAATCTTGCGCCCACCTTTGCCCTTTTGCCGGGCTTTGTTATTGTTTCCCAGCAATTATTGCCGAGCGGCTTTAAAAGAAGAAATTCATTGTGTGACTCTCTACCCTCTTTCATGCCGAAAATGCGCGCAGGAATAACACGCGAGTCATTGAGAATAAGGCAGTCTCCCTCATTAAGCTCATTTAAAATGTCCCGAAAATGTGCGTGCTTTGTTTTACCTGTTTCCTTATCAAGCATTAGCAGGCGCGATGCCGTTCTGTCCTCCAGAGGGTGCTGTGCGATGAGCTCCTGCGGCAAATCATACGCAAAATCGCTTTTTTTCATAAATATTTCCTTCCTGACCGCTAATTATATGGCACAAAACGCACTTGACATCTTTGTGTAAAATGACTTATAATCATTACAACAAGTAAATAGGAATTCGAATAGAGGCGCGATTTCAGATAAGTACGTTCGGTTAGGCTCGCCAAAAGCCTTCGACCCGATCGGAAAGGCTGTATCGCCGAAGGTAGTTGCTCGGCACGCACTTTCCTGGTTTTACCGTTTAACAGCGGTACGACTGTCATCATTTTATATGGTGGAGAGCTATTGAAGCTTGTACGTTGTTTTTCAACGTCTCTTATTATATTAAAATGATGACCGGTATTCAAGCCGGTTTTTTTGTTTATTTTATTCCTTTTGGAGGTAGTTAATTATGAAATCGTACAATGTAGGCATCATCGGTGCAACCGGTATGGTCGGTCAGAGACTTGCTACTCTGCTGGAAAATCATCCCTGGTTTAAGGTAACAGCTCTTGCAGCCAGCTCCCGTTCCGCCGGAAAAACCTATCGCGAGGCAGTCGGCAGCCGTTGGGTCATGAAAACTCCGATGCCCGAAGCTATGGCAGATCTTACTGTTTATGATGCAACCGCTGACATAGACAAGATCGTTTCTCTCGTTGACTTTGTTTTCTGTGCTGTAGATATGAAAAAGGACGAGATCAAGGCTCTTGAAGAAGCATACGCAAAGCGTGAGTGCCCTGTTATGTCCAACAACAGCGCTCATCGCATGACCGCAGACGTTCCCATGCTCGTTCCCGAGCTTAACCCCGAGCACGCTGAGATCATCAACGCACAGAGAAAGAGACTCGGCACCGAGCGCGGATTTATTGCTGTTAAGTCCAACTGCTCAATCCAAAGCTATGTCCCCGCTCTCCATCCCCTGCGCAAGTTCGGCATAGAGCAGGTTCTCGCCTGCACCTATCAGGCAATCTCCGGCGCAGGCAAGACCTTCGAGCGCTGGCCCGAAATGGTGGATAACCTTATCCCCTTCATCGGCGGCGAAGAAGAGAAAAGCAACATCGAGCCCCTTAAGGTCTGGGGTAAGATCGAAGGCGATCAGATCGTTCTCGACAGCGAAACCAGCATTACCTCTCAGTGTCTGAGAGTCCCCGTTTCGGATGGTCACACTGCTGCTGTTTTTGTAAAATTCAAAAACAAGCCTACCATTGAGCAGATAAAGGAGCTTTGGGCAAGCTATGCCGGCAGACCTCAGGAGCTTGAGCTTCCTCACGCTCCAAAGCAGTTCCTCAACTACTTTGAAGAGGAGAACCGTCCCCAGGCTAAGCTCGACAGAGAACTTGAAGGCGGTATGGCTATATCTATAGGCAGACTCCGCGAGGATACTCAGTATGACTACAAGTTTGTATGTCTTTCTCACAACACCCTGCGCGGTGCTGCAGGCGGCAACGTACTTATGGCTGAGCTTCTCTGCGCCGAAGGCTGGATTTGATTTTAATCAGGAGGTTATTTTATGAAGGATACTATCTTTACCGGTGCAGGTGTTGCACTTGTAACCCCCTTTAACGACGACTTTTCCATCAACTACGATTGCCTCGAAAAGCTTATTGAGATGCAGATCGAGGGCGGAACAGATTCTATAATCGCATGCGGCACCACAGGTGAGGCTGCTACCCTTTCCCACGAGGAGCATGTCAATGTAATCAAGAGAACTGTTGAGATCGTCAATCACAGGATCCCTGTTATCGCAGGCACAGGCAGCAACGATACCGCCTATGCCATCGAGCTCACCGAAGAGGCTCAGAAGCTCGGTGCAGATGCCACTTTGCAGGTCACTCCTTACTACAACAAAACCTCTCAAAAGGGTCTTATCGCTCACTTTGAAATGATTGCAAAGGCTTGCCCCCTTCCCATGATCGTATATTCCGTTCCCGGCAGAACCGGTATGAATATTACTCCCGAGACCTGCAAGGCTCTTTCCGAGGTTTCCAATATCGTTGCAATAAAGGAAGCTTCTGACAACATCTCTCAGGTCACCGCCATTGCCCGTCTCTGCGGTGATGAGCTGGCAATCTACTCCGGCTGTGATGATCTCATTCTCCCCATTATGGCATGCGGCGCAAAGGGCGTTATTTCCGTTCTTTCCAATGTAGCACCCAAGGCAGCTCATGACATCGCAGCTCTTTATCTTGAGGGCAAGACTGATGAGTCGAGAAAGCTTCAGCTTGAGTACTTCGATCTCTGCAAGGGTCTGTTCTGGGATGTCAACCCCATCCCCGTAAAGGCCGCCATGAACATGATGGGTCTTGGCGTTGGTCCCTGCCGTATGCCTCTTGTTGAGATGGACGATGACAAGAAGGAAGCTCTCTTCAATGTGCTCAAGGCTCATTCCCTCGTATAATACGATCGGGAGGACGTTTTAAATGACCAGAATAATCCTTTGCGGCTGCAACGGCAAAATGGGTCACGCCATCAGCAAGCTGGTGGAGGAGCGCGACGACTGCGTTATTGTTGCAGGAGTTGACACTCGCACAGACTGTCTTTGCGGTTATCAGGTATACAGCAGTATTTCGGATATTTCCGAGCCTGCTGATGCTATAGTTGATTTTTCACACCCCTCGCTGCTTTCTTCTCTGCTTGAGTACGCAATCGAGAAAAAGCTTCCTGTTGTCATGTGTACCACAGGCCTTTCTGATTCTCAGGTCGAGCAGCTCAACGCTGCATCTTCTCAGATACCGGTTTTCTATTCGAGAAATATGTCCTTGGGCATCAATCTGCTTATAGCTCTGGCGCGCAAGGCAACCGCTATTCTCGGTGAAGGCTTTGATATCGAGATAGTTGAAAAGCATCACAATCTCAAGATCGATGCTCCCAGCGGAACTGCTCTGATGATAGCTGATGCCATTGCAGAGGAGCGTACCATTCCCTCTCGTTACGAGTACGACAGACACAGCGTACGCCGCAGAAGGGAAAAGGAAGAGATAGGAATCCACGCTATACGCGGAGGCACCATAGTCGGTGAGCATGATGTTATCTTTGCAGGTCATGACGAGGTGCTGACTCTCTCTCATTCCGCAGGCTCTAAAGGTGTTTTTGCGGCAGGTGCGGTAAATGCAGCCGTTTTTATGAAGGGTCGTAAAGCAGGACTTTATGACATGAATGATATGATCGGGTAATTTTATCAGACTTGTTTATAAGTTCAGAGGGAACAGAATGCGAAAACGCACTCTGTTCCCTCTGAAAGCATTTGATCGGAAGTGAAAAAATGAGTATCAGAAAAGCAGAAACAGCAGATTTTCAGATCGTCAGAAAAATTACTTCTGACACAATAAATACCATATATCCCCATTATTATCCAAAGGGTGCTGTGGAATTTTTTCTCAATCACCATAACGACAGTAATATAATAAAGGATATAAATGACAACAAGGTTTTTTTGTGTCTCGACCCCGACGGTCACGAAGCAGGAACGGTCACGCTGGACGGAAATGAGATAGGCAGACTGTTTGTTCTGCCTGAATTTCAGGGCAAAGGCTATGGTCGTGAGCTTCTGGATTTTTCTGAAAAAACCATTTTTGAAAATCATAATGCAATTATTTTGCATGCCTCGCTGCCGGCTAAAAACATATACTTAAGGCGAGGCTTTTGCATAACAGAATCCCATGTTATAGATGCACCGCACGGAGATTTCCTCTGCTATGATCTGATGATCAAAAAATCAAAAAACATGTAACGCCCGTCTCCTTGGCTTTCCTTGTCAATGAAGCTGTAAACAAGTTCACCAAAGGCGATTTCCGGCGGCCGAACATGCAGTTTGAAAACTACTCAACCATGCGATTTTTCAACCTCCTCTGTCTCTCCGCTCCCTTCGTCAGAGAGAGGCATCAGGGAGGTACTTTGAATGACTGAAAAGGATACTCTTGATTTGATAATCAAGAGTATCCTTTTTTCACGATTAAATTTTTACCCGAGCAAAGCACAATTCTTTTATTGCACCTGCATAATATTTTTAAGCTCTTTTCTTGTTCTGGCAACATTCAATATCAGTACAGTGCCGCAATATACAAGCAATGATATAAGAACTATGAACGAAAAGCTTCTTGTCATTGAATAGCTTATTACACCAAATCCTGCAACTATGATATGACCCACAATATAGGAAGCT
The DNA here is from genome assembly GCA_045536305.1 of Acutalibacteraceae bacterium. Classification (GTDB taxonomy): domain Bacteria; phylum Bacillota; class Clostridia; order Oscillospirales; family Acutalibacteraceae; genus JAISGQ01. The sequence continues at coordinate 69,997 of JAZSNH010000003.1, read as the reverse complement.
GGCATCAGCATCAGCTTTTCAAGCATTTTTCCTGCCTTTTTCCGCTTTCTGAATAACAGCCACATACCAAAAGTAATGATAAACAGGATAAACGCAATTATCACATAATAACCCAAAGCAAGCCTCGGCAATGTGATAACACCTGCATAGTCGATATACTCCTCCCCCATCAGGCAGACATCTTCATAACCGTTATTCTGTACATAGTAGATTATCAATGGGTTATCATCGGTTGGCGCAAGTGTGAACGAGAAAGCTTTGTCCTGTTCTTTTTTCATGGGACTGTTCCATGCTTCTATATTGTATATTAGTTTATCTGACTCGTTTACCGTTGTATAGCATCTGTAATCGGTAACCTTCTGCGAGAACGCTATTAAGACACTGCCGTCGGAATTTTCTGTAAGGGATATCACTTGCTCGGAATAAGGAAGATACTGCGGCTCACCCAATATTGCAAATACCGCTGCGGCTGCAATGAGAACTATAATTGCTGTAGCCGCGATCGTTTTGAGCTTATTTACTGCCATTTTCTTTTTTATCTTTTTTATCGGTTCTGCATTGAATTCTATATCAATATTATCAGGCATTCTGATTTGTTCAAGCTCTGCACTGCATTTTTCACAGTCCCTAAGATGCTCTTCCACATACTCTGCGGAATCCTCGCTCACCATATTTTCTGCGTAAAGCGGCAGCAAATCACATATTATATTGCATTCATTTCTCATTTTTCATCCTCCATTCGCTTTCTTATCATACTCTTTGCTCGGTGATAGGTGACACATGCCCAATTATCCGTTTTATTAAACATTTCGCCTATTTGCTTAAAGCTCATTTCTGCATACACACGCCACATAAACACTTCTTTATACGGTTCTGACATTTCATGCAGAAGCTTTTGGATATGTATTGCATCATATTGATTTTCAAGCCGTTCTTCTATCGGCTCTTTTTCATTCTGAAGCTCCTGATCTTCTAAATTTACAACATCACGGTGTTTTCTGCAGTATGAGAAAAAGCTGTTTTTAGCTATCTGACACAGCCACACACGTACATCACAGTCGCCACGAAATTTATCGATGGAGTTCATTGCCTTGAAAAACGTTTCGCTTGTTATTTCTTCTGCAATATGCTCATCCTTTGAAAGACGGCGAATGTACAGGTACACATCATTAAAATATGCCCTGTATATTTTTTCGAAATCTGTCACTGTCTCACCCCTTTCACATATATGACATGGCAGGAAAGGAAATCTTACAAATATTTTCAAAAAAGATTCCCCGGTTTTACTGCAGCTTGTCGAGAAAACCGGGGATATTCATTTTTACATATATTTATCTTCTTCTGAGAATCGTGTCCACATCGTCAGCGCCGAAATCACCGCCGAACCCGTTATCATCAAAATCATCATCGCTGAAATTGAAATCAAATGCCGAACCGGGTTTTACGCTCTTTGTCGGTGCGTCCATTTCAAAGGAACCGAATCCGTCATCGTCCCTGACATCTGTTCTTCCTGCGTAATTTTTCGGAAAGAAGGTTCCGGGAAAGCCTTTGTCGTCTTCGTCCACTTCACTGAAAACAGAGGGAATCTCGGTTTCAGGCTCGATATTTTCCTCAAAGGAAGTCTTGTCGCTGTATTTGTCAAAGAAATCCGAGCCTATACTTACCTCGCTCGCCCTTCCGAAATAAGAGGTGTCAAAATAGCTGTCATCACTGTCGTCCGAAAGGTTCGGCTTACGCATAGGCTGCGGTTTTTTCTTTGTAAATGTCGGAAGCTCATCGTCATCATCGTCTTCGATGTCATCATCATAGCGTCTGCGCGTTGTATTTGAGCCTACCCTGTTCTCGCATATCTTATAACCGAGCACCAGACCTCCGCCAAACGCAAGAAGCATGAGCACTATAGCCCAGAAAACAGGCATTCCCGTCTTTTTTACAACAGTAACCGTACTTGTGACCTCGTCCTCTTCATTTCCTGTTACTCCTGTAATTATATCGGAATAATCGGAATCGCTGGGCTCTTCTCCGACAAAGGGGATATCAGCTATGTTGATGGCCTTCTGATACATTGGAGCTGTTACCCTCGGCTTTGATGCACCTGTGGTATCCTTACCTGTACAGGTCTTTACCTTGCCGTTGAAATAGGCTTCACCGCCCGGAGCACCCTCAAGCACTGTGAATTTGACTCTGATTATATTTACAGAATTGAGCTTGGAGTTCGTTCCGCTCGGGTTGGTGTATGACAATGTCAGCACGCCGTTTGACGCACTGCCTGAGCATCCGTCCTCCGAAAATGCCTGATCGCTGTATACAAGCACGTCCTCGTTATAATCGATCTCAAGCATAAAGCTGTCATATCCGTTTGATGTCTTTGTTGTTATTACAACTTCCAGCTCAACCGTATCGCCGGGTGCAAATTCCGTTACATTCTCGGTCACAGGCCTGAGAGTAAAGTCAACATCCGCAGCGGCAAATACCGTATAGGAGCACATAGCTGACGCGAGCGCAAATATCATAATAAGGGCGAGTAGTTTTTTTATCTTCATATATAAATCTCACTTTCGGAAGAAAATAGCCTGATGTTTTACATTTTGTGTGATTATAGCATATAAAGTTGCAAATAACAATATTATGTCTAATGATTTTAAATTTGTTTACAGATTAAGCTATCTGAAAAATATAGAACTTCAGATAGTCTGTTTCAGGTACATTCCACATTATGGGATGATCCGGTGCCTGCTGGGAGGCCTTGAGCTGTCTGAGATTGACGCCTGCATCAAACGCGGCATCTTTCAGCATTTCTCTGAAATGCTCGTCTGTCATAAAATGCGAGCAGGAGCAGGTCGCAAGTATTCCGCCCTTTGGCAGAAGCTTCATTGCGCGAAGATTTATTTCCTTGTATCCCTTGATAGCATTATTTAGAGTTGCCCGCGATTTTGTAAATGCCGGAGGATCAAGAATTATGAAATCATATTCACCGTTCGGCTTCATATTGCTGAGAAGGTCAAATACATTTTCACATACAAAATTCATATTTCCGTCGAGTCCGTTGAGCTTTGCATTGCGCTTTGCCTGTTCAACGGCCTCCTCCGATATATCCACGGCTGTTACAGATGCTGCTCCGCCCTTTGCCGCGTTGAGCGCAAACGAGCCTGTATGAGTAAAGCAATCGAGCACTTTTCTGCCCTTTGCAAGTGCGCCGATATCCGCACGATTGAATTTTTGGTCAAGGAAGAAGCCCGTTTTCTGGCCGTTTTCTATATCGACATAATAGCGTATTCCGTTCTCGGTTATTATTACCTCGGTGCTATTCCCCTCTTTTATTCCGTTTTCCGTATACCAGCCCTTGTACTGCTCCATGCCTTCGAGCTCGCGAATTTTTACGTCATTGCGTTCGTAGATCGATGTCACGCTCTCTCCCATTTCTGCGAGAGTATCCAAAAGCGCTGAGAAAATGACAGGCTTTATCTTTTCGGTGCCGAGCGACAGAGTTTGTATTACAAGAACGCTGTCAAAGCGGTCAACGGTCAGTCCCGGAAAGTAATCCGCTTCGCCAAAAATGAGCCGGCACGCCGAAAACCCGTCTCCCATTATGCTCTTTCGCAGTTCGAGAGAATGCCGAACTCTGCGCTGCCAAAAGACTTCGTCCGGTTTTTCATTTGCATTTCGGCAGAAAATGCGAAGACGTATCTTTGAATTGCGGTTAATAAATGCGGTTCCGAGATATTTTCCCTTTGCATTTACAACGTTGACAATGTCGCCATCGTTATATTCTCTGTCCTCTGCTGCTATTTCAGTGTCAAACACCCATGGATGGCCCCTTAAAATCGATGCTTCCGCTTTTTTTGTGACCGTTACTATCGGGTACCCTCTGTCCTTCATTTAGTATACCTTCTTACTGATTATTGGATTTTTACCTTTGTCATGCATCCTGTTTTTGAGGTGTATATCCTTGAGATAGTTTCTGCCAGCTCTGCTTTTGCATCAAAGACTGCCTTTCCCCCGAGAATACCCACAAGGCTTTTGCCTGCCTTATCATTTGCGGTTTCGGCAAATGACAGGAATTTACGCGAACAATCCCTTATCCTCCAGTTTTCGTCACAGCCGCTTACAAGCTGTGAAAAATCAGCACATACAAGCATTCCCTCAAAGCCCTTGACAGGCAGATGCAAAGCTTTTTTTATTGAGTTCGGTTCACTGTCCATGCTCTTGATTCTGTATTTGATATGACATTGTGTTTCCTTTGCGGCTTTTTTCGCCGCATTGTCAATTACTTCTTTTTCTTTATGGCATATTATCGCATGAGTGCCAAAAACAGACGGTTCCCCCAAGTTTTGTGCTGCCAGCACGCTTCGCGCATCCGCACAGGGAAATAATATTTCGTCCCACATCAATCCATGATCCTTTGTAAGGATTTCGAACAGTTTACGCTGAAACAAAGCACAGCTTCGCAGCTCTTCAGCGTTTGTCGGTTTTTGGAATATCAGCTTTACATCGGTCATATCATCTGTCCTTTCCTGGATCATATCTGCGAAGAGACAAGGAGTTTGAAACAACACACACCGAGCTCATTGCCATCGCCGCTCCTGCCATAACGGGCGAAAAGATGCCGAAAACAGCAAGCGGTATCCCGATAATGTTGTAGAAAAATGCCCAGAACAGATTCTGCTTTATTTTTCTCATGGTTTGTTTTGCTATAAGAAGCGCATCCGGCACCGCTGTCAGTTCACGACGTATGACGGTAACATCTGCTGTTTCTATTGCAATGTCGCTGCCGCCTGCTATTCCAAAGCCTACATCAGCCTCAGACAGAGCAGGTGCATCGTTTATTCCGTCGCCGACCATCGCAGCTACCGCTCCCGTGCTTTTTATCGCACGCACGGTTTCGGGCTTCTGTTCTGCCGTAACGCGGCTTCGCACCTCATTGATGTCGAGTTTTTCCGCAACAAATTCAGCCGCTCTTGCATTATCTCCCGTGAGCATAACAGTCTTTATTTTATGCTTTTTAAGCACTTTTACAGCATCGGCTGCACCATCGCGAATGGTATCTGCAATGGCAATTATACCCTTTGCCCTTCCGTTTTCGGCGTAAACGACAACCGTTTTACCCTCTGCCTCAAGCGCTTCGACCTTATCGGCGTAGACACCCGCAGGAACTGCTTCGGGAGAGCCTATTTCGATTCTTTTGTCGCCACACACCGCGCTGACACGGCTTCCGTCAGAAGAAAAATCTGTGCATTCCAAAAGCGGAAGCTTCTTTTCCTGTGCATATTCGCACACAGCCTTTGCAAGAGGATGGGCACTCTTACTTTCAACGCTTGCAGCCATTTGTACAAGCTCATCCTCCTCTGTTTCCGAAACAATTTCTGCAACAGCGGGCTTTCCCATGGTAAGAGTTCCCGTCTTATCAAAAATCACGGCGTTTACAGCAGCTGCACGCTCAATATATTCGCCGCCCTTGAAAAGAACGCCGTGCTTTGCGGCAAGCCCTGTGCCAACCATTACCGCTGTCGGAGTAGCAAGTCCCATTGAACAGGGACATGCAACGACAAGAACCGCAACTGCCTTGATTATGGAATTTTCTGCGTCGGCTTTTGCGATGAACATCCAGCCAAGGAACGTAATTACCGCGATCGCGACCACGCACGGCACAAATATCCCTGCTATTTTGTCTGCCAGACGCTGTACCGGCGCTTTCGATGTTTGTGCCTTTTCCACGATAGCAATGATTCGTGAAAGCACTGTGTCGGAGCCTATTTTTTCGATTTGCACCCTGATAACGCCGCTCGTGCATATAGTCGCACCTGTTACGCTGTCTCCGACAATACGCTCGACAGGCATATTTTCACCTGTAAGCATGGATTCGTCGATGCCGGCAGAACCATCTACAACCACACCGTCAGAGGGCACTTTTTCCCCCTCTCGCACCAAGGCTATGTCGCCAACTCTGAGCTCCCCTATATCTATCTCGACATTTTCTCCGCCGCGGATAACAGTTACCTTGTCCGCCTTCAGAGCAAGCAGTGAGGAAACAGCCTCATTGGTTCGGCGTTTTGCTCTTGTTTCAAAATATTTTCCCAAAAGCACCAAGGTTATTACCATGCCAGAGGATTCAAAATACATACCCTCCATACCGTGTATATTGCCTGTGAGCATATTATATATGCTCAGTGCATACGCCGCAGTCGTTCCGAGCGCGACAAGGACATCCATATTGGCATATCCGTGGCCGAGTGCTTTTGCCGCGCCGATATAAAAGCGGCGTCCGATAACAAGCTGCACCGGAGTTACCAGCGCAAACTGAAGCCATGGATTATGAAGTATGCGAACAATGGGTTCGTCCATTCCAAGCACGAAGTGAAGTATCATACCAAGCAGCAGCGGTGCTGACAGCACTATTGAGATTATCAGTTCAGCAAGCGCAAGCTTCTGTTTTTTTTCATCATTGTTTTTTTCTGTTTCGTCGACCACTGTAAAGCCTGCGTTTTCTATTGCGCTCGTAAGCTTTTCTATCTCACCGTCGTAGCCGGAGATAATCGTTGCTCCGGACGCAAGATTTACGCTGACCGACTCACACCCTGCTTTTTTTAGTACGCGCTCAACACGAGCTGAGCACGCCGCACAGCTCATTCCGCCAACCTTAAACCTTATCTGCTTTGCCATTTAACTTTTCCTTTCCTGAAATTTTCGAAAAATATGCGGACGGGTATTGCCCGCCCGTATATTTTAATTTAAGCCTCAGATGCATCGAAGCCGAGTGCTTCGATTTTTTCAATAATTGCTGCTACGGTTACTGATTCATCAAACATGGCCACTGCAGTCTTATTTTCAAGCGACGCCTTTGCATTTTCACCGCCCGCTGCTATGAGAGCTTTTTCAACATTTGCAGTGCAGTGTCCGCATGCCATACCTTCAACATTAAGCTTTATAAGTTTTTTCATCTTTTCGCCTCTTTCTTAACATTTCGGACTCTCCCGAATACTATATAATAGGGTATCCAATTTATACATATATTATCATATTCTTCCAAAATAGTAAATAGTATACTATATTTTGTACAGATTGTTAATATTTCAAAAAAAGAATGACAAGCAGACTTGTGTGTGTTACAATGTTCACATTGTAAGGTCAGATTATACTGACTTGGAAAGGAGGTCCTAAATGGGTTCGGCTCTATAACGTTTAAAGCGCCTGGACCGCAGTCGTCTTAACTGCGGTTGACGAGGAAGAGGGTTATCGAATTTTCGGCGGATGCCCTCCGGCGCCCTCCGGCACAGTGCCGCAAGTACACATTTAAAGACACAGAGAGATCTGCCAACAAAGGTGTGTACATTGCCGGATAAATTCACAAAATAACCCCCATATTTATGGAGGCTTTATTTTGTTGCATTCTTGGAGGTTTTTAATTTATGTGTGGTATTGTTGGCTACATCGGCAAAAACAACTCTGCCGATATTCTCATTGAAGGTCTGAAAAAACTCGAGTACCGCGGATATGACTCTGCCGGTATCTCTGTATTTGAAGACGGAAAAATCGTTACAGTCAAATCGAAGGGCCGTATGGCCGATCTTGAAAACAAGATGAACGAGACCCATTCTCCCAAAGGTAATCTCGGAATCGGTCACACCCGTTGGGCTACCCACGGTGAGCCCTCTGACGTAAACAGTCATCCTCATGCCTGCGGCAGGGTCACCCTTGTTCACAACGGCATTATCGAAAATTACGCCCATCTCAAGGCTCAGCTCATCGAGGAAGGACACGTATTTGCTTCGGCTACAGACACCGAGGTCGCCGCTCATCTTATCGACAAGTATTACAACGGCGATCCTATAGATGCCATATTCAAGGCTCTTACCGAAATTCGCGGCTCTTACGCTTTCGGTATTCTGTTCTCCGATATCCCCAACACTCTTTATGCGGTGCGTAAGGACAGTCCGCTGATAGTCGGCCTCGGAGAAGGGGAAAACTTCATTGCATCTGATATCCCCGCTATACTCAGTCATACGACCAGATATTATCTGCTTGAAACAAATGAGCTTGCAATTATTACGGGCGATGACGTAAAGCTTCTTGATGCAGACAGAAAGCCTATTGAAAAAGAGATATTCACCGCTACATGGGATGTTTCCGCTGCCGAAAAAGGCGGTCACCCCCACTTTATGATAAAGGAAATATACGAACAGCCAAAGGCATTGACCGATACCATCGTTCCACGTATGGCAAACGGCATATCAAGGATCTTTGAAAACGAGATGCCCGATTGCTCCGGAATAGATCATCTTTACATAGTAGCGTGCGGAAGTGCCATGCACGCAGGCATGGCAGGAAAGCACCTTATCGAAGAGCTTGCACATATTCCCGTTCAGGTCGAGATCGCTTCCGAATTCAGATATGAAAATCTTGTTTTCCGCAAAGGTGACGCTGTTGTTCTCATCTCCCAGAGCGGTGAGACCGCAGACACTCTTGCGGCTCTCAGAATAGCAAAGGAAAACGGCATTCCCACTATTGCGGTTGTCAATGTTGTCGGCTCCTCCATTGCCAGAGAGGCTGATATCGTTCTCTACACATGGGCAGGCCCCGAGATCGCGGTTGCCACCACCAAGGCTTATACCTGTCAGGTTGCCGTACTTCTTATGATGGCTCTGCGCCTTGCTTCTGACAGAAAGAGCTGCGATGAAGCAAAGCTTAAAAAATGTGCCGATGCACTTACTGCTCTTCCGGAGGACATCAAGGCTATTCTTGACCGCGAAGAGGAATTTAAAAATCTCGCTTACGCTTACAAGGATAACGAAAACCTTTTCTTTATCGGCAGGGGTGTTGACTGTGCTCTCTGCTGGGAGGCTTCAATAAAGCTTAAAGAGATATCCTACATTCATTCCGAAGCTTATGCCGCAGGCGAGCTCAAGCATGGCACAATCTCCCTTATTGAGCCCGGCAGACCTGTTATCGCTATCGCTTCCAGCGACGTGCTTTTTGAAAAGACTGTCAGCAACGCCAAAGAGGTCAAGGCAAGAGGAGCAAATGTTATTCTTCTGACCAGAGAAGGTCAGGAGGTAGATAAGACTGTTTATGATAATCTTATCGAGATTCCTGCGCTCGATCCATTTGTACGCGCTATAGGTGCCATTATTCCGCTCCAGATATTTGCTTACCACGTTTCGGTCGCAAGAGGTCTTGATGTTGACAAACCCAGAAATCTTGCAAAATCCGTCACCGTTGAGTAAATGGGATTAAAAAATATTGCTTATAATTTTAAAGCCTCGGGGTTTACCCCGAGGCTTTATTCTTTATTCCTTAACACTTGTATCTGTGGTTTCCTTCTTTTTTCTGCGGCGGAAAATCTTTGATCTGAACAGGACTATATTAAGTGCCACAAAATATACGCTCACCACAATGAGTGTAAGTATGGGCTGCTGAGGTGCCATTGTGGCTATTATCATCATCGGAAAGCCCAGAACAATAGCTGGAACATTCTGATAAACAAGGTTTTCTGAGGCAGGTGTGCTAAGATCCTTGTCTATTTCACGAAGAAGTATAACACCTGTGCTTGCTGTACCTGTGAGCATGCCGTACATGGCAAGGAATTGCTGATGCTTGTATTCCGAGAACAGCACGTGAGATACAAGTATATTGTACAGATACGTACTGACAAGTCCTGCGACCGAAAGTATGAGAATTATAGGCCAATATCCCTTGAGCACGTCTATCTGAATGGCTGCAATACCCGCAACCACCATAAGATCAAAAAAGAAGCCGCTGATACGATTCATAAGGAATGTATTTACATACTGACGCTTCATTACGCCATTTCTGCGAAGTGCTATAAGTATAGAATTGATGCCCACCGCAACAAGAACACCAAATAGGAAGTTAAAGCCGTAGAGAATAGAGCTCAAGCCCGGCAGAAGCTTACCCAAACCAAACATGATAAGATAAGCGATAATATATGCCGCAAGCACAAAGCCCATCTGAACAGTCAGCTTATCCATGCTGCCGTTCATGGGGATCTCATCTTCGCCCTGAACATCATTTCCGCAGAGCCATTCCGCCTTCTCATCGCCTGCTGCAGTCACTTTACCCTTTTTCTTCAAGATGTTCAGATGGATAACTCCGCCCAGACTTGCACAGAGGAATCCGCATGCCGCTATGGTAAGGCCAAAGCTTTTGCCTCCTGTAAACCCGTAATCAGTTTCGTAAATGTTGCCGTAGTTCATCGCCTGACCTGTTCCCTGTCCAAAACCAAAGGGGAGGATTATTCCTGCCGCTTCGAACATATCAGGCATGAAAAACATTGCCGCAATTATGGTGATGCCCAAGCCTAAAATACCTTGGAGAAGATATGTTGCAACGGTAGTAACACCTGTGTTGAATACCTCGCCGGCACGTTTTTTTCCGACCCTTTCCTTTGACGGCTTAAACGATGTCGCGATAAAGCCTATGGCAAGGCAGTGATAGGTTGTCATTTCCAGCGTTGTTATGCCGTTGCCGCCGAAAAACTGTGTATTGAATATATTGTGTCCGAACAGCTTTTCATAGACCACGGAAATAATCAGAAGTATCAGACCGCCAAGAACGGCTGTCGGAATAAGAGAATTGCGAAGCAGCTTTATCTTTCTTTTCAGAAGATTTGCAAAAAGCAGGCTGATGAGCAGTATCGCTACTATATTTATGCCGCCCCATACACTAAAGTCCGAGAAATTCGCCATAAGGATCCCCCTTTGCCGTATTAACTGCATGGCAGTATATATTCAGATATTTGACCGCATTGAAATGCTTGTCTCCCTTGAACTGAAATATTTTGTCGCCAACATAGATATTCAGCTTGTTTTTGCCCAGCACCGTTGCTGCGGAAACCTCAGAAAACAGATATACGTCTTCGTTGTGTTTTGTCTTGACTGTAAATCTGTCCGAAAAAACGGAAAGCGATGCATTTTTGTCTATTTCTGTTTTTTTCTTGCAGTAGATGTTTTCGCTGTACTTTGCCTTGTCGGTGTATATCGGTTTTTCGCTCCATGGCGACAAATCGAGCCTTCTGATAAATTCACACTGATGATCGTACCAATCCTTTACGTATGTATACGGAAATTCAAAATCTATACCCTTTAGCTGTTTGTCCGGCAGATATCTTATCTGTCTTTTGCACTTTTTGCAGGCTATTATGTCCTTTTTACTGTAAAATTCGGAAAGTCCGCAGTACGGGCACACATACATCACACGGTCAAGATATTCCGCATTGTTCCTGCCGCAGAACAATGTTTTATCCTCTCGCTCGTCAACATACAGCTCTTTCTTTATTATATCAAACAGCTCTTCGTTTGACATATCCTTAAACTCTTCATAGCGCAGAACCCTCGAGAAATATCCCCTCATTTTGCCTTTTCTTACTTCATCGCTCCATCTCGGGTGAGCTCCGTAGCCGCCTTCTATACGGTAAAATGCAATCGGTAATTTCAATGTCTTTGCAAGAGACGCTATCGAACTCTTCATATATTCGGTCGTGCCGCTGAAGGTACGGTTGCCTTCCGGGAATATCGATATGCTTCCGCCCTCTCTTGCTATTCTTATGCAATTTCTGACACTTGACAGATCGGAGGTCGATTTGCGGAAGGGCACAGGAGCAACAAGCCATGTTATGAGTTTTGACAGCCAGCCCATTGAGAACAGATCCTCGCTGGCAACATAATAGACATGCTTCGGAAAGCACAGAGATATAAAGAACTGATCGAAGGCGGTCTGATGATTGGATATAATTAAATATTGTCCGCCGTCATAGTTCTTGAACTTTTCAAGCTTTATCTTATATTTTGCTTTTGTGTACAGTCCGAAAGGACCCTTCAGAAGGGCAATTACAATCGAATGTCTCTTCTTTATCCATGCTCTGCGCTTCTTTTTCTCTCCCATGGGAAACCTCGCTTCTGCTATCATCGACTCGATGCATAAAACACTTAATATATATTATTATATATTGTTTTGTCTGAAATTCAAAGTAATTTTTTTATGAATTTTTAATTTCAATTTTTTATCGATATATTCAGAAAAGCCCGTATTTTTGCTCTCTTTGTCAGGGGAGCTGTCAACAAGTTCGCCAAAGGCGAAGGCCGGTGATAGAGGGGCAGTTCGATGGCTGCTTAACTATGCGATTTTCAAATTCTCTCCCTCCGCTCCCTTCGTCAGAGGGAGCGGAGGGAGAGAATTTTGACAGCTTTTTTATTTTTCCGTTTTGCCTGCGGTAATATTTTTCTTTGATTTGAATATTGCCGTAATGATCGGCTTGATGTAGAAAATCGTCACACAGAACAGCACCAGACATGCATAATGTGCAATGTAAACAAGCCAGCCGTGATTTTCATTGAGGAACGGCAGTCCCTCCTGCGGAGGCGATACCACATACATGTAATTGATTTTTGATTCTCCGTCATAAAGTATGCTGTTTATGTAAAACGCAAAGAACATCATTATAAGCAGGAATTTAAGACAATTGAAATAATCCTTTACCGTAAGCTTAAATTCTGAGGAAGAAATAAGCTTTATTGCGAAAACTATAATTGCGGCATGATATCCGAAATACTGCAGTGTTATCGCTATATTGCCTGTAAGAGAAGAGCTTGTGGGGATAAGCAGTGCCGCTATTCCGCCGAACAGACAGCTCGGCATCATAAAGCTGAAAATAAATCTCTTTATTTTTTCGTTTGGAACCACATTTACTATTGCTATCAGCAATATCTGTATAGAGCACAGATGAAACGGCAGATCGGTTTTCGGAAGGATTCCGCCGTATTTTTCTTCATTGGCAGTAATGTAATAAACTATTTTGACTATTTCAGAAACTATACCGACATAAAACAGCAGTCTGCAGGCTGAGGCAAGCTTAATTTTCCTTGAAAGAATGCTTAAAAGTATTATCACCACAGTGACGACAGCCAGAATAATAAGATGCTTTTCTCCGAACACTTTTAACACTCCATATCTTTATATTTGCAGATATTATATCTATGATATGTTAATCGCTCTTTTTTGTCAATATTTTGCCGCAGGCATTATACTCGCCTTTTTATTCCCCAAAAACACTTATGTATTGAATTATATGTATAATTTTGCTATTATGAAAAGACAAGGAAAAATAATATTTTGGGAGGCTGTATATTATGGAAATGTGGACCTATCTAGGAATTGAAAAAACAAAAGATATAGATGCTATAACAAACGCTTATCACGAAAAGCTCAAATATGTTCACCCCGAGGAAAAGCCCGAGGAATTTATGTCTCTTCGTTCAGAATATGAGGAGGCTGTGAAATACGCAAACGAGCCTGATGAATCGGAAGCTCAAAAGGAAAAAACGCCTGTAGACCTGTGGCTCGAACGTGTTGACGATACATACAATCATTTTAAAAAGCGCATCGACCCGGCAGTCTGGCGCGAGCTTTTTTCCGACGAGGTATGCGAGGCTGTAGATTCCCGTATTGATGCAAGAAATTCTCTTCTTCGTTATCTTATGGAACACGATGCTCTGCCGAGAAATGTATGGCAGCTTATAGACGAGGTTTTTTCAATAGTCGAAAACACAGAAGCTCTTTATGATATATTCCCGAAAGCATATATCGATAACTGTGTTCTGTCCGGTATAAACAACGACCCTTATGTACCCTATGAGCTTTTCGATGAAAAGACAGAAGGCAATCCCGACTGTTATCTTAATCTGTTCTTCAAGGCTCGTGATGAGATAAAAAGCGGAGATCTTGACAATGCGAAAGCAACCGTCGAGGATATTGAGAAAACAGGCATAATGCATCCCTTTACCGATCTTCTCCGCAGCCGCATCGCAATAAAATCGGATGAAAACGATAAGGCTCTTGAGATACTCAACGCACTGGTCGAAAAATATCCCGATATTGCCGACTTCAGAGCTAACCGTGCAGACTCTCTCAGCATTGCGGGAAGATACGAGGAAGCTGTTGCCGATTACGAGTTTGCGCTCTCAAAAGATTACAAGGGTGCAAGATACAACCATGCCGATTGTCTGATGAAGCTTGAGCGTTACATTGAGGCAAAGGATCTCATGCTGCAGCTTGTCACCGAATATCCCTTTGAGGAAAATTTCAGAAATTTCTTTGACGATGCTTGCGCCAAGGCAAAGTCACAATATGAAGAAAAGCTTGCACAGGGCGATTTGGACTTCGATTCTCAGTATGAATACGCATGGCTTTGCTTCCAGTCGGATGAAAACGAGAAAACCGAAAGTATTATTTCCTCTCTTGTGCCCGAAACCATCGCACAGCGCTGTGATCTTCAGAATCTTAAGAGCAAGCTCTACAATAACACTAACAATCCCGAAAAATCTCTTGAAAGTGCTATTGAATGGGAAAAAGCTATTGCAGAGCTTCCCGAGGGCGAGACCGAAAAGGAGAAAAAGCGCAAAAACAAGCTTGACGATATATTATATGTTCAGGCTGCTGCTCTAACTCAGCTCAACAGATACGATGAAGCTTTGGAAAAAGCCTCCGCTTCTATTGAAGCAGGTCCTGCAAGACGAAGCAACGCACACGATCTGCGCCGTATTATACTGCGCTCTCATAAAAGAGATTATACTGCGGCTCTGCATGAAGCCGAAAAGATGGTCGAGGTCAATCCCGGTTCATTGTCATACTATATTCTCGGTATCGAGCAATATGAGCTTGATATGCTGCAGGATGCATTCAACAGCTTCGGCGAATCACTCAACTATACCCTTGAGCTCGGTGTATATATTTATCGTATAAGAATACTTTGCGATGTCGAGGAATGGGAAGGCGCACAGGAGATCATAACCTTCCTCGAAGAACACAATGTGGACTGCGATTCCCTGAGGTACTGCAAGGCAAGAATACTTGAGGGCAAGGGCGAAAAGGAAGAGGCTCTCAAAATATATTGCTCCATCATTGAGAATTTTGAAAACGAGAACTCCGATGTCAACTTCATGTATGAGGTTTATTCGCGTGCCGCCGACCTTCAGGAAAGCAGCAAGTCTGTCGATGAGCTCATGGCTCTTGTTGAAAAAGGACTTGAGATACGTTCGGATTATTACCCGCTTCTCTACTTGAAAACCACTCTTCTTGAAAAAAGCGACAAGCCTGCACAGGCCATTGAGATATACAAGAAAATCGAAGAGTTCTATCCCGGCAGATATAATTTCAGCGCCTGCTACGCAAGCAATTACTACGATCTTTACGATTACGAAAATGCTGCCGTCAATTATTTAAAGCGCCTTGAATACGTCGATAGCCCTGCAATTCATGATATGGCAGGTCTCTGTCTTATGTTTCTCGGACGATATGACGAGGCCGAGGAGCATTTTGCAAAGGCGGTAGAAGCCGAGCCCGAAAACCTGCGTTTTTGCACCAATTATGCCTCTCTGTTTGAATACAGATTCGAATTCGACAAGGCAGTTGAGATGCACGCACAGGCTTCCGAAATAAATGACAGCAAGGAAGAAGAAGACCGCAGAGTTTTTGTAAACCGCACTTATGCACGTGCATTGTCTCGTGCAGGAAAATTTGAGGATTCTGCAAAGATATATCTGAAAAATCTTGAAATGTTCGGCAGACCCGATGATGCTAGATTTGTGATAGAGGTCTATATCGAAGCAGCTATGCTCAGCAAGGCCGAAAAGTATATCAGGCAGTACAAGGAAGAGGGTAAGATAAACGAAGCTCAGTATCTGCTTATGCTCGCCGATGTACGCAGAATGGGAAATAATCATAAGGAATATTTCAAACTGATTTCAGCTCTTCCCGATGATAACTCTTTCAAGCATTCTCGTCTCGGAAGATATTATTTTAATGACGGCAATTACAAAAAGGCTCTCAGCTACTTTGAAAAAATGAATGATTCCGAGATAGATCTGTTTAATGATTATATTCGCTGTCTGAGAAAATTAAAACGCAATGATGAAGCCGATAAGCTTGCCGAACATGCTCTCGATGTTCTCGGCAAAAAACGCTGGTGCGGAGATGAATATGCACTCGGCATAACCAAGTATGCATTTATCTATACAGCAATGGGACAGCCCGAAAAAGCTAAGGAATATATCGATAAGGCTTTCAAGGCACCGCTTTGCGACCATTGCAGATACAGCAAGTGCAAGGATGCTTACCTCGCTCTTGTTGAATATTATGAAGAGCTTGGCGAATACGATAAGGCGATCGAGACCTGCGCCGAGGGTCATAAAATCGCTCTCGATGAGTTCGATTTCATCTACATCGCAAGCAGGATCCGCAAAGAGCACAAAAAAGAGCTTAAGAAGGAAAACAGAAAATGATTGTAGGTATTGATCTTGGAACAACGAACAGTCTTGTCGCTTACTATGACGGAAAAGCGGCAAGGATAATCCCAAACCGCTTGGGCGAAAATCTCACTCCCTCAGTTGTGAGCATCGATGACGACGGAACTGTGCTTGTGGGAAAAACCGCTTTGGCACGCAGTCTGCGTCACCCCCTCTCCTCTGCTTCCGTTTTCAAGCGCAGCATGGGTACAGACAGAGAGTATATTTTAGGCGATAAGAAATTTCGCGCCGAGGAGCTTTCCTCCTTTGTGCTTCGTTCGCTGAAAGAAGATGCAGAAGTTTTTCTCGGGCAAAAGGTCGATGAGGCAGTAATCAGCGTACCTGCGTATTTCAACGATATGCAGAGAAAAGCTACAAAGCGCGCAGGAGAGCTTGCAGGGCTGAAGGTTGAACGTATCGTCAGTGAGCCTACCTCTGCCGCTGTCGCTTACGGACTTATGGACAACAGGGAGCATGCAAAATATCTTGTATTCGATCTTGGCGGCGGAACCTTTGATGTATCTATCCTTGAACGCACCGGAAAAATAATCGAGGTGCATTCCATCGCCGGAGACAACTTCCTTGGCGGTGAGGATTTTACAGACATAATCGAGCAGAAATTTCTCGACAAGCTCGGAGCTGATATTTCAGAGCTTACCTATGATGAGCTGGCTCAGATACGCGAGCAATCGGAAAAGCTAAAGTGTGCACTTTCCTCTGCTCCTGCCGCATTTATGGAATGCACTGTCGGCGGACGAAAAAAAAGCTTCTCTCTTACCGCAGAGGAATATGAGGAGGCTTGCGAACCGCTTTTTGAGCGTCTCAGACGACCGGTTGAGCGCAGTCTTAAGGATGCGGGCATTCGCGCCTCCAATATCGATGAGATCGTTCTTGTGGGCGGTGCCACAAAGGCCGCAGTAGTCCGCAAGCTTGCCGCCCGTCTTTTCGGACGCATTCCGAGAGGAAACGTAAATCCCGATGAGGTGGTAGCCTTCGGAGCTGCTCTGCAAAGCGCAATGAAGCAGCGTGCATCGGCAATAAAAGAGGTAATTCTTACGGATGTCTGCCCCTTTACCCTCGGCACCGAAGTTGTTTCAAGCAATGGTATCTTCGATGAATCGGGGCATTATCTGCCTATAATCGAACGAAACACCGTCATACCCGTGAGCAAAACTCAGACTCTTTACACGGCAAGCGATTATCAGACTGTCGTGCGTGTAAAGATTCTGCAGGGCGAAAGCCGTATGGCACGCAACAATCTCTATCTCGGCGAGCTTCAGGTTCCTGTTCCCTCCAAGCCCAAGGGCGAAGAGGCTGTTGATGTCACCTATACATACGATGTCAACTCGCTTCTTGAGGTTAAGGTACGCGTTCATTCCACTAATATTTCAAAAACGATCATTATCAAGGGCGAGGGCAACAGGATGACCGAGCAGGAAGCCGCAAAGCGAATGGAAGAGCTTGCTTACCTCAAGATAAGTCCCAGAGAGCAGGAAGAAAACAAGCTCGCGCTTTATCTTGCCGATCAGGCTTACGAGGAGTCCACAGGTGATGAGCGGTATATTATCGAGCGATATATAACCGCTTTTGAAATTGCCATGAGGCAGGGCAATGCTTCCGATATAGAAAAGGCTCGGCGTGAGCTTATCGATTATCTCAATTCATTGAGATAAAATATATTTTAAGGGGATTTTAAAATGAAAAGAGTAACATCAGCAAAGAAAGTTCTATTTGGTCTTTTGATCGGTCTTGCCGTGGTGGTGCTTCTCATCTTTTTGGGCAGATACCTTACAAGTATCCCGGCTACCGAAGAAAATTTCACATGGATCGAAACATTCCAAATTCTTGGCAACGGCATGACTCAAATAGGCATTGTCGCAATATATGTCATCCTCGCGGCAGGGCTTCTGACTTTTTTCTCACGAAGCCGCATCACAGATATTCCCGAGTATTCGAGATTTATCGACGAAGAATTTCAGGGACGCGGCAGCAAAAGCTCACGCCGCGAAATGAAGCGCGCGCTGCTTTGCTATGACAGGAAGAATTACGACAAAGCAATAAAAAAGCTCTCTGCTCTTACAGAGCAATGCAGCAATGAAAAAGAAAAATGCAGTGTTTATACCCTTCTCGGTATGTGCTATGAAAACCTGCAGCAGCACGAAAAGGCAATAGATGCCTATGCCTCGGCAGCAAATGCCGACACCTCCGATCTCTCACTGCTTGAAAAGCTTGCACAGCAGCAGTA
This sequence comes from Acutalibacteraceae bacterium, assembly GCA_045536305.1. Lineage (GTDB taxonomy): Bacteria > Bacillota > Clostridia > Oscillospirales > Acutalibacteraceae > JAISGQ01. The sequence continues at coordinate 51,457 of JAZSNH010000003.1, read as the reverse complement.
TAAGGCAGGTATGCACTCGCAGGCTGTGGAAAGCTGGCTGCGCGAAGCTGAGCTTAGCGGCAGTGAACGCCCTTATACAGACATTGCGCGAGTGTATCTGGACGAAAAAGATTACGACAACGTTATCAATTACTCCGAAAAGGCAATTGAGATCAACGAGCGCTGCGGTGATGCATACAAGCTTCTCTGCCTTGTTTATTACGCATTGGAAGATAAAGAGAACTGTCTGAAAAACTACAACCTCTGCACTACATACGGCAAAAGCACCGATGAGCTCAAAGAGGCAGAAAAATGGCTCGGCAAGGAAAAATACGATCCTTATGCCGAGTATCTGAACTGACAAAAAAGAAAGGGTAAGCATTGCTCACCCTTTCTTTTTTGTATTTTCAAGCACATAGCACCGTGAAATGCGCTCATTGCCGTTTTGATCTTTGCCTGTGCTTTCTTTTACATATCGAAAACCGCATTTTTCGATAACTCTGCGTGACCGACCGTTTGCAAGGGAATGACAGCACCATAAGAAGTCGTAGTTTTCCTTATCAAAGCAGTATCCGATAACTTCTTTTACAGCCTCGGGCATCAGGCCTCTTCCCCAGTAATCCTTACTGAGAACATAACCTATTTCTCTGCCCACAAGCTCGTTATATTTTTCTTCCATAGGAGTATTTATTTCCTCCAGACCCACTGAGCCTATTACCTTGTGATTTTCTTTCAATTCAAGGGCAAAAACGTGCTTTCCCTCCATAAAAAGGAAAAGAATAAACTCGGATTCTTCTATGGATTTATGAGGCTCCCAGCCTGCCATCTGTCCGACTCCATCCACTCTTGCATATTCATAAAAATCGTTAAGGTCACTCTTTCTCCACGGTCTGAGAATCAGTCTTTCTGTTTCCAGTATAGCATTTGTTATGTCAACCCCTGCATTCATGCTTTCACCGCCTTTTCACTTTTATACCACAACCCCATAGGACTGTCAATGCTGTATTATTTATACTCAATTCTTTTATCAGCCCAAAACATCAGCAATATTTACAATGTTTTAGACAATATATGCTGTTTTTATTGCGATTATTTTATGATAAAATGATTTCACGCTAAAAAATATAATTTTAAATCGGAGGGTTATTCATGCCAATGCAAATGGGATTCCGTTGGTACGGAGAAGGTAATGACAGCATCAGCCTCAGCGACATAAAGCAGATCCCGGGTGTTACAAGCATTGTATGGGCTCTGCATCACAAAATGCCCGGTGAGGTCTGGGAAGAGGATGAGATCGCAGAGGTAAAGCGTCAGCTCGATGAATATGGTTTTCTTATCGATGTCGTTGAATCCGTAAATGTCCATGATGATATCAAAATAGGCAAGCCTGCCCGTGATATGTATATCGAAAACTACAAGCAGACTATCCGCAATCTTTCAAAATACGGCGTTAAGGTCATTTGTTATAATTTTATGCCCATATTCGACTGGACACGCTCTGACCTTTTCCACCCTGTTGGCGATGGTTCGACTGCTCTTTTCTATGAAAAGGGTATGATTCAGGATGACTACAATGCTATGGCAAATTATATCCTTGAATTTACCGAGAAATACAATATGTCCTTCCCCGGCTGGGAGCCTGAACGCATGGCAAAGCTTGACCAGCTTTTCAAGGATTACGCAGGTATCGATCACGAAAAGCTCTGGGCAAATCTCAAGTATTTCCTTGAGGCTCTTATGCCCACCTGCGAGGAATGCGATATCAAAATGGCAATACACATGGACGATCCCCCATGGGATATCTTTGGTCTTCCCCGTTTGCTGATAAACGAAGAAAACATTGACAGATTCCTTAAAATGGTCGATCATCCCTGTAATTGCCTTACTCTCTGCACAGGCAGCCTCAGCGCTGACCCAAACAATAACACAGCGGAAATAGTGCGAAAGCACTGTGACAGAATTGCATTTACACATATTCGCAATGTCAAGCACTTCCCGAACGGCGATTTTTCCGAAGCAAGCCATCGTGATTGTGACGGCGATACAGGTATCCTGGATGTTCTCAAGGCATACCACGACTGCGGCTATGAGGGCTATGTCCGCCCCGATCACGGACGTCATCTCTGGAATGAAGGCCCGGGAAATGTTCGTCCCGGCTATGGTCTTTATGACAGAGCGCTCGGCATTATGTATATGCTTGGCGTATGGGATATGCTCGATAAGCTCGACGAAAAACAGGAGGTCAAATAAAATGCTCAATCTTCCTCTCAATATCGATTACAGCGGCAAGGTCGTTGTTGTAACAGGCGCAGGCGGACTTATCTGCGGTGCTATGGCTGCTGCATTCGCTCAGAGCGGTGCAAAGGTAGCTGCTCTCGACTTAAACGAAGAGGCTGTAAAAAAGCTTGCCGATGAGCTTACCGCAGAGGGATATATCTGCAAGGGCTACAAGGCAAACGTACTTGAGACCGAAGCACTCGAAGAGGTTCATAAGGCTGTTCTCCGCGATCTCGGCCCCTGTGATATTCTCATAAATGGTGCAGGCGGCAACAATCCCAGAGCTACCACCGACAATGAATATCACCACGAAGCTGTGGACGGCGGAAAATCATTTTTTGATCTCGACTCCTCCGGTGTTGATTTCGTTTTTAAGCTCAATTTTCAGGGCACGCTCCTTCCCACCCAGACATTCGCCAGAGATATGGTCGAAAAAAAGGGCGGCTGCATTCTCAACATTTCCTCGATGAATGCATATATTCCTCTTACAAAAATACCTGCCTATTCTGCCGCTAAGGCAGGTATCTCAAACTTTACTCAGTGGCTTGCCACTCACTTTGCAGGCACGGGAATCCGCTGTAATGCAATCGCTCCGGGATTTCTTGTATCTGCTCAAAACAAGGCGCTCCTCTTTAATGAGGACGGCACCCCCACTGCCCGTTCTTCAAAAATACTGAGCGGCACCCCCACCCACCGCTTTGTTGATGCCGATGAGCTTCTCGGAGCTTCTCTTTTCCTGTGTGATGATCGCTCCGCTTCAGCTATAACCGGTGTTGTTCTTCCCGTTGATGCAGGTTTTTCTGCGTATTCGGGCGTATGATTTAATGAAATGCAGAACGGTGTCGGCCTATTGACGGCCGACACCGTTCTTTTCTTATGCCAGTTGCATTGTTTACCGCAGAAAAAAATGTTTCATAAGCTAAAGTTTTTATAAAAAAACAATCAGCTTATGAATACTGTTGTTAATTTATTACAGACTGAATCAAAAATATAAAAAAAGTATGGAGTTTTTTGTCCGCACGTGTTAGAATGAAAACATTCTGATGATTCTGCAAATGATCCGCAGGTAAATACAATAATCGAAAGGAGCTTCTTCATTATGAAAAATATCCCCGATGTTAAGCTCGGCATTATTGCCGTATCACGCGACTGCTTTCCCATCAGTCTTTCCATTTCACGCCGTGAGGCTATTGTAAAATCTTACGGTGACGGACTTTATGAATGTCCCGTAACAGTCGAAAACGAAAAGGATGCTATGGCTGCTGTTGCCGATGTCAAAAGCGCAGGCTGCAACGCATTGGTCGTATTCCTTGGCAATTTCGGTCCTGAGACTCCCGAAACTCTGCTCTGCCGTGAGTTTGACGGTCCTGTAATGTATATTGCCGCTGCCGAGGGTGACGGCGATATGATAAACGGACGCGGCGATGCTTACTGCGGTATGCTCAACTGCTCCTACAATCTCGGCATGCGCCGCCTTAAGGCATATATTCCCGAATACCCTGTCGGCACTGCAGATGAATGTGCCGAAATGATCCGCGAATTTATACCTGTTGCACGTGCAATAATCGGTATCAGAAATCTGAAAATAATCACCTTCGGTCCGCGTCCTCAGGATTTCTTTGCATGCAACGCTCCTATAAAGGGGCTTTACGAGCTTGGCATTGAGATAGAGGAAAATTCCGAGCTTGATCTTCTGATTTCCTACAAGGCTCATGAGAAGGATCCCAGAATTGCTGATATATGCGCGGAAATGGCTGCCGAAATGGGACAGGGACGTTATTACCCCGACATGCTTGAAAGAATGGCTCAGTTTGAGCTTACTCTGCTTGACTGGGCAGAAAATCACAAGGGCGCGAGAGAATATGTCGTCTTTGCCGACAAATGCTGGCCCGCATTCCCCGAGAGCTTCGGTTTTGAGCCCTGCTATGTCAATTCACGCCTTGCCGCAAAGGGTATTCCCGTTGCCTGCGAGGTAGATATTTACGGCGCTCTGAGCGAATACATCGGAACATGCATATCTAATGATGCGGTCACTTTGCTCGATATTAACAATTCTGTTCCTCAGTATATCTACGACGAAGACATCAAGGGCAAATTCCCCTATGATATAAAGGATACCTTCATGGGCTTCCACTGCGGCAACACTCCCAGCTGCAAAATGTGCAATGACTGCGCCGTAAAATATCAGCTTATCCAGCACCGTCTGCTTGAGCCTGCCGGAAGCGAGCCTGACTTTACACGCGGCACTCTTGAAGGTGACATTGCCCCCTCCGACATAACCTTCTATCGTCTGCAGTGTGACAGCAACGGCGTACTGCGTTCCTACATCGCTCAGGGTGAGGTTCTCCCTGTAAAGACCCGTTCCTTCGGCGGTATCGGTGTCTTCGCCATTCCCGAAATGGGCCGCTTCTTCCGTCATGTGCTGATACAGAAGCGTTATCCGCACCATGGCGCGGTTGTTTTCGGCCACTACGGCAAGCTGATTTTCGAAGTATTCAAGTATCTCGGCATTGAGGATATTTCCTACAATCAGCCAAAATCACTTCCTTATGCAACAGAGAATCCCTGGAACTGACGTTTTAATATTTGATATATACTGAAAAAAGTCTGTATCCTTTTCAACAGGTTTGCTAAAAGCGAATACCTATGACAAAGGAATAATCTGAAGGCTTTTTAACCATTCGATTTTCAAATTCTCTCCCTCCGTCTTTGCCTTACGGCAAATCCACCTCCCTCGTCAGAGGGAGGCATTAGAGAGAGGTTACTTGACAGTCTGACTGAAAAAAGCAACGGCAGCCGTAAAGCTGCCGTTGCTTTTTTCAGTTGTGCTTTACTTCTGTTGTCTGTTCCAAAAATTTATCAATGCTTTCCTTTTTCGCTTCTTTCGGGAATATCGCGCAAAGCTGTCTGTTTGAGGTGTACTGATAGTTGCTTTCTATTATCTGCCAGTCCCAACCGTTTGCATCCCACAGCTCTGTAAGAGCCTCTTTCAGCTCTGCCTTTTCATACAGCACCTTTACGGTGGTATGCAGTCCGTATGAATATTGATTTTTATTTTTCAGATACACTCTCTTTCTTGCCTGTTCATCTTTTTCTCCCGATGAGAATGCGGCAATTATATCGTAATCGCCCTCCTCTGCTATGAACATGCCGTAATCGGGATCAAAAGACGCAAAGTCCTGTTCACTCAGAACAAACTCAAGCTTTTTGCTCTCCCCTGCCTTAAGGTGTACCTTCTTAAAATATTTAAGCTCCTTTATCGGCTTTGGGAGTGTAGAGACGGGATCGGAAATATATATCTGCACCACCTGTGCGCCGTCTCTTTCGCCTGTGTTTTTCAGTATCAGATGACCTCGAAGCTCTTTTTCAAATATTTCCTTTTCAAGGGTAAAATCGCTTATCTCAAAGCTCGTGTATGTCAGTCCGCTGCCGAAGGGATATTTTGCTGCTATTTTCTTTTTGTCGTAATATCTGTAGCCGATATAAATTCCTTCACCATAGTTTACCTCTTTTCCCTCACCCGGGAAATTAAGGAAGGTGGGTGTATCCTCATAGTGTCTCGGGAAGGACAAGGGCAGCTTACCCGACGGATAACGCTTTCCTGTCATGATATCTCCAATAGCGTGTGCGCCCTCCATTCCGGGCAGGAAGCACACGAACAGCGCATCAATTGCGTCTTCATATTCGGATATGTCAACAGGGCCGCACACATTGAGCACCAGAGTCAATGCAAAGCTGCTTGTTTCTTTTAAGGAAATAAGCCTTTTAAGCTCTCGGCGATCATCTTCGGCAAGGAGCATATCCACTCGGTCATTGCCCTCCATGCCGCCAAGCTTTGCGACATATATTACATGTGCCGTGCCGTTTTTTTCAATTTCACGCTTTAACTCTTCATACGCAGAGCAAACCTTCACATCAGCACCCGTAAGATTTCTGCGGAGTGTCTCTGCAAGGTCTGAGGTTCTGTCGGTGGTTATTCCTGCACTGCCGCTGCCGCACTGCATAAGCTCATTTGCAGCGCTTCCCGTAAGCAGCACAGAGGCAGCCGACTGTGAAAGAGGATAAAGCTGTCCTTCATTTTTCAGCATAACGATGCCCGATACCGCTGCCTCGTAAGCAGCTTTTGTCGTCTCCTCCCTGAGTGCGTCAAAATCGAGCTCAGCTTTTCTTTCGCCGCAGTTTGTGCAGAATTTTATAAGGCTCAGAATTCTTTTTACCGCCGTGTCCAGCACTTCTTCCTCAAGGCTTCCGTTTTCTACGGCATCGGCTATCGGCTTGCCTGATATAGGTCCCGGCATTGCAAGGTCGTTGCCGGCACTGAGCGCTTCCACAGGATGGTACACTGCGCCCCAATCGGAAACCACCACTCCGTCAAAGCCCCACTCATCTCGCAATGTCTCGGTCAGAAGCCATCTGTTTTCACTGCACGGCGTACCGTTTATCGCATTATAGGCGCTCATTACCGTTTTGACTTTTCCCTCTCTGACACATGCCTTGAAGCCCTGAAGATATATTTCCTGCAGTGCACGGGCTGAAATTGTCTCATTTATTCCCACTCTGTTCGTTTCCTGATTATTTGCAGCAAAGTGCTTTACATTCGCCGCAACACCTGTTCCCTGCACTCCCTTTACAAGCTCGGGCGCAAGCTTTGATACAAGATACGGATCTTCCGAATAGCCCTCAAACAGACGGCCGCCTAAAGGATCGCGGTGTATATTTACATTGGGTGTTCCGAGCAATATGTTTATTCCGAACAGCTTCGCCTCTTTTCCGAGTGCCGTGCCCATTTGCCGAACCGTATCGGGGTCAAAGGTCGCACCGAGCAAAATTCCCGAAGGAAAACAGCCCGGAGAATATTCTATGCCCGTGAGCCTGCAGAGGCGTTCCTTTATCCATTCATATACTTTCTTTTCCTCTTCGTTGAATCTTTCCGGATGATAATAGTCCTCTATGACTCTTGTAAGTGTGGTAGAGCCTGTCATTCCGTTTGTACTTTCTGCCGCTATTTCCTCTTTAGAGAAAAAGTCACCGAAAAGCTGCTCGAAATTTATGCCTGTTCCGCCGTCTAGCAGCATAAGCTCAGGCACTCCGAGCCGCTCGACACCGTTCATTCCGAAAAATGTAGCGCCGTTTACCAATGCGGCTTTTTCTGAAAGCGTCATCTGTTCGAGGATGGTTTGAACATCATGTATATCTGCATTTTTCTGCATTTATTTATTTCTCCTTATCGTTTTATACTTATCTGTTATTATACCAATTGTTCCATTGCTTTTCAACAGCGGCTCTCATTGTTTATGCAATACACAATTTTTAAAGTTTTATTATACTCCTTGAGCGGTGCTGATGTTGATGATATAATAATTTTGTTTTATTATATCAGATCAAAAAGGGGTAATTGCCGTGAATAATTCTGCCGCATCATCAAAGAAGGTCGCTGTCATCACAGGCGGCGCACAGGGTATAGGCAAATGTATTGCCGAGGAGTTCGAAAAGTCGGGCGTTAAGGTGTGTATAATCGATCTTAAGGATAATCCGTACTTTATCGGTGATATTTCCGATAAGAAAACTCTTGAGAAATTTGCTGATAAGGTAATTTCCGATTTCGGACATGTCGATTACCTTATAAACAATGCCGCACCGCTTTTTAAGGGCATATCGACCTGCTCTTTCGAGGAATTCAACTATGCATTGTCTGTCGGCGTGACTGCTCCGTATTATCTTTCAAAGCTGTTCATGCCCTATTTTGCAGAAGGCGCAAGCATAGTAAACATATCCTCCAGCCGTGACCGCATGAGTCAGGGCGAATCGGAAAGCTATACTGCCGCAAAGGGCGGCATTCATGCGCTGACCCATTCTCTTGCGGTCAGCTTATCAGGCAGGGTGCGCGTCAATTCAATTTCTCCCGGCTGGATCGACAACAATTACAAGGTATATGAAGGCGCCGATGCTGCTCAGCATCCTGCAGGAAGAGTAGGAAATCCTTTGGATATTGCAAGCATGGTTCTGTTTCTGTGCTCGGACAAGGCAGGCTTTATCACCGGCGAAAACATCTGCATTGACGGCGGTATGACAAAGCTGATGGTTTATCACGCAGATAACGGCTGGTATCTTGAATGAGCCGATCACCTTGTTTTTTAAGTTTTCAAACAACATACTTTTACTGCACATATCATCCCTCTCCCCTCTTGTACAGCATTTTGTAATGTGATATAATTGATAGCAATTAGACAATAATCACATTACAAAATGTACAGTAATATTTTTGGAGGTAATTTATGATGGATCAAGCTGTCCTTTCTCTCGACGGATTTGCCTCAAAGGCTCGCGAGGTGGTTGCGGAAGGCTGTGTTCTTCTTCGCAACGAAAACAATGCTCTGCCTATTCTCCCAAAAAGCCGTGTGGCGGTTTTTGGTCGTACACAGATGAATTATTACAAGAGCGGTCTCGGCTCGGGCGGTCTTGTAAACACCCGTTACGTAACAGGCATATACGAAGCTCTCAAACTCAACGATGAATATATACTTGATCCTCAGGTTCGCAGTGTATACGAGCAGTGGACAAAGGAAAACCCTTTCGACAAGGGTGACGGCTGGTCAAACCACCCCTGGTTCCAGAAGGAGATGCTTCTTGATGAAGAGCTTGTCCGCTCTGCCGCTCAGTCAAATGATGCCGCACTTATCATACTCGGCCGCACTGCCGGCGAGGATAACGATAACGGCCCTCAGGAGGGCAGCTGGCGGCTTACAAAAGAGGAGGAAGCAATGCTTGAGGTCGTGTGCAGACATTTCAAGCGTTCTGTTGTTCTTCTCAACACGGGAAACATCATTGATATGACATGGGTCGAAAAATACTCCCCCTCTGCTGTCATGTATGTATGGCAGGGCGGTCAGGAGGGCGGCCCCGGCGCTGCAGATGTGCTCTGCGGCAGGATCTCTCCCTGCGGACGACTCACCGATACGATCGCTCGCAATATAGAAGATTATCCTTCCGATAAGAACTTCGGCGATATGCACAAGTGCATTTATGCCGAGGATATTTACGTAGGCTACCGTTACTTTGAGACTTTTGCAAAGGACACTGTTCTTTACGCTTTCGGCGAGGGTCTTTCATACACCACCTTTGCACACAGGCCTGTTTCCTTCGAATGGAACGGAGCAAAAGCCGTTCTCCGTCACGCTGTTGAAAATACGGGCAATTATGCGAGCAAGGAGGTTGTTCAGGTATATGCAGAGCTTCCTCAGGGCAAGCTCGGAAAGCCTGCGCTTACTCTCTGCGGTTTTACAAAGACACGCACTCTGCAGCCCGGCGAAACAGAAGAGGTTGAGATAGTTATCCCCGTTGACCGTTTTTATTCTTACGATGACAGCGGAATTACCGGTCATCGCTCCTGCTATGTACTTGAAAACGGCACCTACAGCTTCCTTTCGGGTCACAGTGTAAGAAGCCTTGAAAACGCAGGCTCATTTGTTATCGATGAAACACAGGTGATTTCACAGCTTGAGGAGTGCTGCGCTCCCGTTGAAAGCTTTGAAAGATTTAAAAACAATGACGGCAAGCTCACTTATGAGGCTGTTCCGCTCAGGAGCGTAAGCTCTGCTCAGCGCAGACTCGACCGTTTGCCCAAAGAGATTGCTCCCACAGAACACAAGGGCTTGAGACTTGAGGATGCAGTCAACGGAAAATGCACCATGGAGGAATTTATCTCTCAGATGACCGACGATGATCTTTGCTGTATCGTACGCGGCGAGGGAATGAGCTCCTGCCGTGTTACTCCGGGCACCGCAGGCTGTATCGGCGGTGTAACCGACAGACTTGTTGATGTGTTCGGTCTTCCCTCCGCATGCTGTGCCGACGGTCCAAGCGGCATTCGCATGGATTGCGGAAACACTGCCTTTTCTATGCCCAACGGTACATGCATTGCATGCACATGGAACGAGGAGCTTATATATGAGCTCTTTGTGTTTGAGGGGCTGGAGATGAGAAAATATCAGATAGATAACCTTCTCGGACCCGGTATGAACCTTCACCGTCACCCTCTTAACGGGCGTAATTTTGAATATTTCTCCGAGGATCCGCTCGTTACAGGCTGCATCGCTGCCGCACAGCTTAAAGGTATGCACAAAAGCGGTGTTACTGCAACTATCAAGCACTATGCAAGCAACAATCAGGAATTTAACCGCAGACATGTTGACTCTATCATCTCTGAGAGAGCTCTGCGCGAAATCTATCTCAAGGGCTTTGAGATAGCAGTCCGCGAAGGAAACGCAAGGGCTGTTATGACTACATATAACCCTCTCAACGGCTGCTGGACTGCAAGCCATTATGATCTCGTTACCACTATCCTCCACGATGAATGGGGCTTTGACGGTCTTGTAATGACCGACTGGTGGGCGATGGGTTCTGAGGAGGGCAAGGAGCCTTCCACAAAAAATGTTGCATCTATGGTTCGCGCTCAGAATGACGTGTTTATGGTAAATAACAATCCTGCCGAAAACAGCGGTGAGGATGATTCTGCCGAAAGCCTTGCAAACGGCACTGTATCAAGAGCCGAATATCAGCGCTGTGCCATGAATATTTGCCGATTTGTTGCAGAAACTCCCGCATATCGCCGCAGTGTCGGTTTGATAAGCGACGAGGACCGTCAGCTTCAGCAGCTTCGCGACGATGAAGGCGATGTCGTTCTTCTTGTTCCCGAAATCACTGTCGGTGCAGAGGCTTTCATCGATGGTTCTGAGGTAAACACCGCCGGCGGCGAGTCTACTCTCTTCCAGATGAAGATTGAAAAACGCGGAATTTACGATATTTCCATCACCTGCCGAGCAGGCGATACCGCTCCCGATACCGCTCAGCTTCCCATGTCGGTATTCATTGATTCGGATCTCATCGGAACAAAGGTGCTCAACGGCTCGGAAAAGGAATGGCAGACTGTTACCTTCACCACGCCCGAAATCGAGAGACGCCTTCTCTTCTTTACAAAGCTCTTCTTTGCTGTAGGCGGAATGGAAATAAAGGATATACACATAAAACGAATCAAGATCGTTGCACAGAAGTGAGGTCAATAATTTATGATTAGTCAGAAAATACGCTCTATTGCCCCTGAGCAGGATCCTCTGCGAATGGGTATGGGATGGACTGTCGATGATCTTTCAAAGCCGCAGATAATGGTCGAAAGCACCTTCGGCGACAGCCACCCCGGCAGTGCCCATCTGCTTGCCTTGGTTGAGGAGACTGTGTCCGCTGTTGCAAAATCGGGCGGCAAGGCAGCACGGTATTTTGCAACTGATATATGCGATGGTATGGCACAGGGACACGACGGAATGAATTATTCTCTGGTCAGCCGCGATGCCATAGCAAACATGATAGAAATTCATGCAGGTGCCACTCCATTTGACGGCGGAGTATTCATATCAAGCTGTGATAAGGCTGTTCCTGCACATCTTATGGGAATAGGCAGGGTCAATATGCCCTCTATCCTTGTTACCGGCGGCGTTATGGATGCAGGCCCCGACCTGCTCACCTTAGAGCAGATCGGAATTTATGCGGCAAAATGCGCGCGCGGCGAAATAACGGATGAAAAACTGCAGTGGTACAAGCAGCATGCCTGTCCGAGCTGCGGAGCATGCTCCTTTATGGGCACAGCCTCCACCATGCAGATCATGGGAGAAGCTCTCGGCCTTATGCTTCCCGGCACCGCACTCCTTCCCGCCACAAGCGATGTACTGCTTGAAACCGCTCGCAGAGCAGGCGAGCAGATAATGAAGCTTTCCGCACTGGGACTGCGTCCTCGTGATATGGTAACGGTTAAATCCTTTGAAAATGCTGTTATGGTACACGCCGCTATCTCGGGCTCCACAAACAGTCTGCTGCATATTCCTGCCATTGCACAGGAATTCGGCATAGAATTCGATGCGGAAATGTTTGACCGCATGCACCGCGGCGCTCATTACCTCCTCGATATCCGTCCTGCAGGACGCTGGCCTGCTCAGTTCTTTACTTATGCAGGCGGTGTTCCCAGAGTTATGGAAGAAATCCGCTCGGTGCTTCACCTTGATGTAATGACCGTAACAGGAAAAACTCTTGGCGAAAACCTCGATGAGCTTAAAAACACAGGCTACTACGACCGCTGCGATGAAATGTGCGGCAAGGTCGGACTGCGCTGGCAGGATATAATCCGCCCGTATGACAAGGCTATCGGAACCGACGGTGCAATTGCTGTGCTCAAGGGCAATCTCGCACCCGACGGTGCTGTTATCAAGCACACCGCATGTCCGAAGGAAATGTTCTCCGCTGTGCTCAGGGCTCGTCCCTTTGACTGCGAGGAGGATGCTCAGCAGGCAGTGCTGAGGCACGATATAAAAGCCGGCGATGCTGTTATTATTCGTTACGAAGGGCCTAAGGGTTCGGGTATGCCTGAGATGTTTTATACATCTGAGGCTATATCCTCAGACCCCGAGCTTGGCAGAAGCATTGCACTTATCACCGACGGCCGATTCTCAGGAGCTTCCACAGGGCCTTCCATCGGTCATGTTTCTCCCGAGGCCGCAGACGGCGGTCCTATAGCTCTTGTTGAGGAAAATGATCTGATATTTATTGATATACCCTCAAGAAAACTCGAAATCGTCGGCATTGACGGCGAAAGAAAAGCGCCCGAGGAAATAGATAAAATTCTTGCCACTCGCCGCGAGAAATGGGAAAAGCGTTCTCAAAAGTATACAGGCGGAGTTCTTAAATTCTTCAGTCAGCACGCTCAGTCTCCTATGAAGGGCGGCAATATGGTCTGATAATTATTCTCTGACACAGATAAAGAACCCAACTAAGCAAAAGCTTAGTTGGGTTCTTTTTACTTTTCTTCTTTTAATTTCTCCATAGTCCTGACAGTTTTGCTTCGGTCACAAAATCCGTCCCAGTACCATTCAACATCGTCACAGTCATAGCTGTGTCTTATTACACTGTAATCGTCATCGTAATCATCGTACATCTCTTCCTGCTCAATGTATTCCAATTCCGAAACATACGGCAGAAGGATAAGCTTTATTTTTTGTATGCCATTTTCAAAAGTATACAATACACTTATTCCGTTTTCATCGGTATGTTTCGGCAATTTGCCGAAGCAATCCTCTGTTCTTTTTGCATTTCTCAGCACAAGCAGACAATTATAATATTGCTCTGCAATATTTCTTATATCACAGGCGGTATTTATTGCCAAAAACATATCCTTGTTATTTTCTGCAATATTTACGCAGACTGCATCCCGGGCTCCAAGCTGTATTCCTTTCTTTGTATATAAGTAATCGTCGGGGTTTACGCTCTTTTTTAAGCTGAATCTTGAATTTACATAGCCTGTAAACTCTGCATCAGAAACCATGTCAAGAAACAATTTAAGCTTATTACCGCTTTTTCCTCCGATTTCAAACTGCCCGAAGGGCATCAGTATAAATTCATCGTCCTCATATTCAAAGCCGTATTTTTTATTGAGATATTTCTGTGTAACCTTATAGCACTGTACACTTTTGCCTTTTACTTTTTCCTGCGCCAATAAATTGCACACAAACCTCGCTGCAGAATTATCCCAGCTGTCTGTTCTGAACAGGTATATATAATCACCGTACAGCAAATCTATAAGCTCGTCATTCTCTGCCGATATAATTTTAAAACAGTCGTGAAATTCCTTTATCTTATAAAAATGTCTGAGCATTGCTTCTTTTTGGGTTGCTGCCATCCAGCCTAAAATGCCTAAATTTATTACAACAACACCTACAAAGAACATATCAAGCACATATATAAGCAGCAGCGGCAGAATGGGTGTCAGCAATAACATTATCACAGCTCGCAGTCCGCCGTATCCGGAGGTCATCATATATCGCACAGCTATCTGCTCTGTATTGCACCTGCTATTATTTATACCTGCGCTTTTCTCTTTTCTTTTGTTTATCAGCTTTTTTATTATCAGTGCGATTGTTGTTACGGTCATTATTGCCGCACCGATAACAAACATCAGTCCTGCAAGAACCACTGTAAGTTCTTTCTGTGTCACATACCCTTCTGCGGCTACAAGCAAAAACGCAATTCCAATAAATGTACAGCCGATCAGATTAGAAAATGCAAACGGATGATTTTTTATCGCTTTCATAATTCTCTCCCGTTTTTTATTTCTGAGGTGCATGATAATTTTCTGCGGCATACAGATATTTTTCCTCAAATTTTGCTATTGCCTCTTTGCTGATCTTTTTAAACGGCATCAGCATATCAAAGGAGTGAAAGCCCTTGCGGTAAACATCGACCGATGACTCGATCCCTGCATTTTTCAGGTTTTCTATATATGTGAGAGTTTCGCAGTAAAATGCATCGATATCACCTATGAATGTGTATGCGGGAGGAAGTCCCGAATAGTCTGTCTGACGCGAAGGAGCTGCATAGGGCGGAACATCTTTCTTCCACAGATCACCCAGATACAGCTTCCACGCCTTGTGATTTTTCTTTGTATTCCAGGTTATACCGTGATTATTTTTCGATGACTCGGTATCGTTATCATCTATCATGGGATAAAGAGGCATCTGATAGGCTATGTTTACTTCTCCTTTATCTCTTGCATACATACATAGAGCCGCTGTCAATCCGCCTCCTGCACTTTCTCCGCCAACCATTATGCGGCTGCTGTCTATGCCGAGTTCGTCTGCGTTGTCCTTTATGTAGCACAGAGCATCATAGCAATCCTCGAGTGCGGCAGGATACGGAGCCTTGCCAGAAAGGGTGTATTCGGGCGAAACAACCACCGCGCCGTATTTTTTCACTAACGGGAAAGCTCTCGACATATACACCATCGATGCCATTCCCACTGCGTAGCCGCCGCCGTGCAGCCACAGAATGCATGGAGTTTCGCTCCTGTCCTTTGCGTTCTTTACGGGGCGAAGAATTATTATTTTCATCTTTCCCCTTTTTGTCTTTATCCTGCGTTTTTCCGATGTGTATTTTTTCATTATTTCAGCACCCCTGTACTATCTTTTCAGTTTTTTATCTTTTCGAGTATATCTGCAAACTTTGCGTAGTTTACCTTAACCCCGTCATCGAGATCTATTTCTTTCATCTCATCAGCCATGCTTCCGAGTTTTTCTTCAAATGCACGTATTTCAAGTATCTGTTCTCTCAGCTTTGATATCTGTCTGTTTATCTTCACCTTTTCCGCCGATGGCGCATCCTCATAAGCTTCATCAAGCAATGTCAGCATATTTGTAAGGCGCTCCTGCTGTTCATGAACATAATCTGTCCGCATGCACGCGAGCAGATCGCTTTTGTATCTGTGCATATATACAAGCGCCTTAAAGCCGCTTCTTTTGCCCGATGAGAACATCCAGTATATAGGCCGCTTCTGATAAATTTTCAAATGGTCGGCATAAAAGAAATTGATAAAATAATTTCGGATAACTTCTCTTGCAGTGCCTTTGCCTCCGAGCGCATCGGCGATAAATCTCAGATTCTCCTCCAGCGTATCCTTGCCGTAAACTGTCTTTACCCACTCGACAAAGAGTGTCGTTATGTCATTATCGAAGTAATCGTCGTCACAAACGGGCACTATGTTGTCTTTTACAGGGCGTATCGTTTTATATCTGCCTTCGTCCCACTGTCCGCCTGCATACACCACGCCGTCCTCATCGCATGAATAACGACCGAAAATACAACCCACCGCATAGGAGAGCAATGATTTTATTTCCCTCTGAAGATCTGCTTTTCTAACGGTTATATTTTTATCTTCCACCTCTGCGGTAAGCTCATCCTGAAGAGAATATATTTCTATGAATATACGGTTAAGCTCTTCCTCATTTGATTTGAGTCTGTTAAAGCGTTCTTCGCATTCCGCTTCCCACTCTCTGTATTTATCTGCTATCAATCGTGCCATTATATCACCCTCTGTCACAGCTATACAAGCGGATGGCGTTTGAAATCCCACGAGGTTTCAAAGCTGTCCCAGTCCTTTTTTGAAATATTTATATTTTCCTCTACGATACCGCATACGGTATCGTTTTTTTCACTGTCATAGAGCACAGGCAGCGATGCTATCTGACCGCCCTCATAATTGAGTGTGGGAGAAAGCGCGCCGATCATAATATCTACAACGGATGAATTCAATAAACCCATCATATATCTTAAATCGTATTTTGCCGCGAAATAGCACGCTCCTGCAACATCAAAAATACTGCTGCACTTATATCTGAAGGATATTTTGCCTGTGCTTATCTTTGACCATGATGCACAGGGCTTAAAATAATATTCCGTGTTAGGAACGGTTGAGCGGATACGTCCCTTTTCATCGGCAAAGGTTTTTACAGCCTCTCCGCCGTTTTTCCAGTACAGCACACAATCATTGTTTCCGTAC
Organism: Acutalibacteraceae bacterium; assembly: GCA_045536305.1. GTDB lineage: Bacteria > Bacillota > Clostridia > Oscillospirales > Acutalibacteraceae > JAISGQ01. The sequence continues at coordinate 34,830 of JAZSNH010000003.1, read as the reverse complement.
CACTTGCGGAAGGCTCCGCCCTTATTATAAGGCACCCAATATCCTTTTCTATTATCAAGCTCCTCCTGTGAAAGCACATCAAATTCACACAATTCTCTGTCTATTTCGTACCAATATCTTACAAAACGGGCGTTTTCTCCTGTGGTCATTCCAAGCCTTGTAATACCGACATCATTGAGCTTCGGGCATTTTTCAAATTTCTCAAGAACACTGTCGCTGACCCAGTAAGCCACAGGACTTCCCGGTATCTTTGAAAAAACGGACTCTGAGGTCACATAGCGATTTTTCCCCGACAGAAAGCATTCTTCCTTCTCTCTCTGTGTTGTCGGTTCAGTAAGACGGCAATATGTTCCCTTATAATCGGCCGTATCGGCATTTTTTATAACAAAGCCGACAGTCTGCACCACCTCGCCGCCTATTTCCTCAAATGCTCTTGCTCCCAGATGGATCATATTTATTATGGTTCTCTTTAAAAGCTTTCTTCTCAGCTTTTCATAGCCCGAGAGAAACATCCATGCATGTTGGGTGAGCATTGCGAGATATCCGTTTTCGTCGAGCATTTTTGCACACCGCTCTATAAATACCGCAAACAGATCATTCTTGCTGTCGGGATAGTGCTTTCTTACAAATTCGTACAGCTTTGCACTCATTCCGCTCGCTCCCATATACGGCGGATTTGTCACAACAACATGGTATTTCTGCGTCAGCATTTCAGCTTGCTTTGCAATGGCGCAAAGAGCCTGCGCCTTTGCCTTATAAATCAAACCGAATATATTGTTTGCAGAGTTTGTGCAAATCTCCTCAGATTGTCTTTTTATTTCCTTTGTTTCCGATTCGATCGGCTCTATAAGGCTTCCGTATTCCTTTGCATCGGCAAAAACAGAACGAAGGCTTGTAAGATCATATTCCACAGCACCGTTTTTTTCTGCGAAAAATGAAATGAATTCATCATCCATAAATGCGGTGTCTTTTACGGCAAAGACATTTGGTGTTATGCCTCTTTCAAGGATTTTTCGGTCGTATTTTCTTGCCTTCATCATTACCGAAAAATATGCAAGCTGTCCTGCACGATCATCGATATCAAGCCCGAACAGATTGTTTTCAAGTATTGACCTCGCTGCATCACGCTCCTGAAAACCGCAGGATAAATATATCTGCATCAGCACATCAAATGCATATACAAGTATCTGACCTGAGCCTGCACACGGATCGATAAACTTTATTTCCTCCGGGCGAAGACATGGGTTTTCCGTTATTTCTTCTTTATTCTGCTCTGCCTGATCAATATAATATTTCCAGTTTTTCTTAAGCTTTTCATCGTAATGTGATTTAAGCCAGAGGCGTCCCAACGAATTTTCCACCATGTAACGCACTATAAAGTCAGGCGTAAAAAGCTGTGTTGCGGCAGGTATATGTTCCTTGCTGATTTTTACATTCTGTTTCAAAAGCGCAAAGGTCTCGTCCTTAAGCTCGGTGTTATAGTACTGATACAGCCATCCGATAATCTGCACTGCATCGAGCCAGTCTTCTTCGGGCACTTCGTCTATCATACAGCCTATAACGCTGTCTTTTCTCAGAAGTCCTTTGGGAAAAAGCAGCTCCAGCCAGCCTGATATTTTTTCAAACATATACGGCAGACCATCGTTGAGCGCATTGCACTGAGCTATCAGCAGATATTTGTAAAGCTCTTCGTTATCCTGTCTTTCAACAAGCTCGAGTATCTTGCTTTTATCCGTTCCCTCCTGCTCGATACTTACCGCATCTCTCAGTATTTCAGGTGCAAATTTGCCGTTCTCATCTGTAAAAACACGTATTTTCGACGGCAGATATCCGTTTGCTTCCATAAATCTCAATGCCATAAAGCGATTGAACCACGTATATGCGGCTTCTTCCATTACAAATGAATAGCCCTTTTCATTTATACGCTCTGTAAGCATGCGGTACTGCTTTGTTTCTGTTTCGGTCAGGAGCTTGCCTTCGGGCAGTTTTCGGCTTGTTTCGGTTATTCCGTATTCATACGCTCTTTGCTTTACCGCTTCTATAAGCTGAGCGCGCGCACGAATCGCATATTTTTTTATTGCTGTTTTGTTCATGCCGCCGCTTCCTTTCCGTATTTCTTTATACAAGAGGGTGTCTTTTAAAGTCATACGAGGTTTCAAAAGAATCCCAATCTTGCTTCGACAGCTCTATGTTTTCTGCCGCGATCCTTTCCGCCTCCCCTTCCCTTTCGAAAATTATGGGAAGGCTCTTAATATTTCCTGCCTGACAGTTCATTGTGGGGTTTAGCATTTTCAGCATACAGCCGCTGACCTTTGAGGCAAGAAACGCAAGCAGATAATTAAATTTCTCTTCATCGACAAACAGCGTCGAGCCTGCCACATCGAATACCGAGCCGCAGGGTCTGCACCTTACGCCGAACTTTGACGAGCTTATGAAGGTCCATGTTATTCCTTTTTGGAAATAATATTCATATCCCCCGTTTTCCCTGTATCCCGACATTTCCTTCAGCTTCTCCCTGCCCTCTTTGTCAAACCATATTACCTCCTGCAGATTGCCGTACCAGAGGCGGTAATCGCCGCCCTTATTGTATGGAAACCATCTGCCGCCGGTGTTTGCAAGGTCTTTTACCGAGGTGAGCGAAAAATCTATGCTCGGGTATGCCGTTTCCCACCAATTGCGGAGAAACAGTGCATTTTTTCCTGTTCCCATACCGATTTTAACAGATGCGACATCGCCTATTGTTTTTTCGTTTTCAAATGCTCTTATTATATTTTCGTTTGCCCAGTACGCTATCGGTATGCCTGAAATTTTCAAAAAGTCCGTCTGCGATATCTCGTAAACAAAGCCGCATTCGGGATCGGCTGCCGCGATCTTCATCATTTTCTTCTGTATTTCCATTCCGCCCTTAAATTCGGAAAGACGACAGCACAGCGCTTTGCCGCGGCTTTTTTCGTTCTTTACAACAAAAGCGCACACAGGGACCGCGGCATCCTCATACGCAGAGTACTCCAGCTGTACCAAGGACACGATGGATTTATTTTCAATTATAAAACGGCGCAGATTTTCGTAGGATCTTATAAACATCCACACAAAGGGCGTCATGTATGCGGTGTATCCGTTATCGATGCAAAATTCAAAATTTCTGAATACAAACACACTGAACAGATCGTTCGAATACGGCTTATATTCCGAATTGATATATTCCTTAAGCCATCCCTCTGTCTTGCCCAAATATGGCGGATTTGTACACACCACAGCATACTTTCCCGAGAGAAGCTTTGCCTGCACTGCAAGGCTTCGAAGCTTTGCCGCTTCATTTTTCTGTGCGGTATCGGTATAATTGTCAAGATAAGCTGTAAATGCATCATAATCTCTGCTTTCAATACGGATAAGAGAGCCTGTTTCCTTGCTGTGCGAAAAAATATCAACAAGGTATTTGCACGTTTCGCTTTGCTCCTTGTCGGGCATTTCGATAAATGCATTATCACTTTCTTTTAACGATACGAGGTTTGGAGCTATCTTTTTTTCGAGAAAACGTCTGTCATAGCCTCTTGCCTTCATGACAAGTGCAAAACAGGCAAGCTGAGTGCATCGGTCGTCAATGTCTGCCCCGTAAAGATTATTTTTTACTATCTCCTCTGCCGCATCGCGCTCGCTGTATCCGCATTCCCTGTATATCTCCATCAGCACCTCAAAGGCATATACAAGAATATGTCCGCTTCCCATACACGGGTCAAAAAGTGTAAGGTTTTGCGGTCTGACATCTTCGTTTGTACAGGGTATCTTTCCCGATTTCGGCGTTACAAGGTACTCGAGCTTTTCTCTCAGCGGGCTTTCTGGATGGCGTTCTATCCAGTATCTGCCGAGGGAATTATCAACCATATACCTTACTATCCAATCTGTTGTAAAAAGCTGTGTCGCGGCAGGGATATCCTCTTTCTTAACTGTTCCCTTATATACATTCACCGTCTCGTCGTGCTTTTCAGAAATGTAGTACTGATAAAGCCACCCTATTATTTCGACCGAGCCTTTAAATTCCTCTTCCTCTATTTCGGATATCATTTTTCCGAGCACGCTGTCTTCACTTAAAAGATTGTCAGGAAGCAGGATATCTGCCCACTCTGATTCTTTATCGAACAGCCACGGCAGACACTCGCTCAGTTCATTGCACTGTGCCACAAGAAGATATCTGTAAAGCTTTTCATTTTCCTGATTTTCAATGAAACCGAGCACCTTGCCTTTGTCTGCTCCAGAAAGCTCTGCCGTCAATGCCTCCTTAAGTATCTCGGGTCTGAAGGCGCCGCTTTCATCTGTAAAGACACGAATTTTAGAGGGCAGGTATCCGTTTGCTTCCATAAATCTCAATGCAATAAAACGGTTGAACCATGTGTAGGCAGCCTCTTCCATTACAGCAGAATAGCCTTTTTCGCTAATCCTTTCCGAAAGCTGTCTGCACTGCCCTTTATCGCTTTTCTCTGTTATTCCGTGCTCATACGCCTTTTGTCTGACCGCATCGAGCAGCTGACGCCTTGCTTTTACCGCAAAGCTTTTTATCACAGTCTTATTCATTCATCTATCTTCCGTTCTTTTGTGGATCAGACTATGTTAAATACACCGTGTTCTTTCAGCATGGCTGTAAGCTTACCCCTGATGTCTGAAAGATAATTTTCAATATCCTCACTGCATTCAAGCCTTGCAAAGCCGAATACCTCACCGCTTATTACGATTTTTTCAAGCATTTCCTTTACTGTGTCCGAGTATAGATGTGCCGTCTGGGCGGATATTGCATCAGCAATGACAAGGCTCTGTGCACACCTTAAGGCATTTTCCTTTTCATTGAATGCAGCTGCTCTTTTCTTATCCTCAGGCACGCCCATTGCTCTGCATATTTTTGATATCTTTTCTGCCGCATTGATTATTTCGGACAGTACCTCATCCTTTTTTTCTTTTAAAATGCGGTCATATATATCTTTTATTTTTCGAATGAGCATCGGAATACTGCTGATTTTCCCGTAAGGTCTTTCAAGTGATAGTATTTCCTCCGTCTGCTCTATTGCTTGCAGAAGCTCGCTCTCTTTTGCAAAATATCCTTTTTCGGAAGAAAGCGAGGTTAAAAGAGCCTCGGCACTGTCGAATATCGGTCTCTGGCTTCTGAAAAAAGAATATATCTCTGACATATCATCGGCAAAATCCAACAGTTCGTCATCGAGCTCTGCAATTTTCGCAAGAAAAGCAGCGCCGTCTGCTTTTAATTTGAGAACCTCTCCGCACAGCTTTATTCCTTTTGTAAGCACTGATTTGCCCGGATATTTTTCAGCAGCGTATTCCTTATTGAGAAGCTTTTTCAGATCGTTTTGTTCTCTCTCGAGCTTTTCAACAGAAAAATACACCAGTTCATGCTCGTCGTTCGGAATGTCCATTGTATTGAAATATTCCTTCAGCACACCACGTGCTTTTTTTATCAGCGAGGACGGTATTGCTGTTCTTTTTATAACAGTTGTTTTTTCGCTTTCTGTTCCCACAAGGTACTCTGCAGTCTCTGCCTTTGAGAGATCGAGAGGCACTCCGCAGTAAAAAAGCTCTGCCCTCTTATCCAAAGCAAGCGTCGCCGCTGCCGCCGCGATATCGGGCCCGCGCCAACCGTAGGGAATGCCTGAAAAACGCCGCAGAAGCTCCCCCATAGATACGGGTATTGATTTCATGCTCTGCATTTCGAGATACTGCTCTATCTCCGCAATTGCTTCTTTATTAGCTTTTTCTTTGCCGCTTAAAACATCGCGTATTTCTTCCTTTTCGAAATTATAGGATATATATCCAAGCTTTGAATAAACTCTTTTTATCAGCTTCTCCAATACAGCGTCAAGCCTTGCCTTTGCACCCGATTTCCTGATTACCGCCTTTTCTCCCGCAACATAAAGCTTTGCGCCGACTATTGAGTCTGCAATATATTCTGCTGCTCTTTTTTCATGCAGTATTGCCTGCTGCTGCTTTTCCCTGAGCATTTCCGAAGCTTTTTCGGGAAGCTTATGTATGCTTCTGCTTTTTATGTATTTGTTTATCTTCAGTGCGCTTTCAAGCTCTTCATAATACGGACAGCCCTCTGCCAGCACGACTATTGCCTCATTGTTTTCTGCCGAGCGCATTATAAGCTCCTGCTCATCGGCATCGTACAGATGCGATGCCGCCGTTATTATATGCAGTCCTGCGCTCTCATTGCACCGACCGATCGTTTTTCCATCTGCTGTTCTGTTATATGAAAATTCACGATTTGCCAATTTCACCGCTCTGCTTGTATATAAATTTTCAAATATCACACGGGCGATCTCACCTGCAACAGCTTCGCTGTCGATCGGCATAAAACGGATATCGTTTTCTATTATCTGTTCTTCTTCGGTCAGAAACACGAAGACATCTGCACTGCGTGCAATATAATTTTTGTAAAGCAATCTGCCGAGCGATTCCTTGACGCAATTTTGCAGTTTTATTTTATCCTCCTGTATGCTCTCTGTCATCAGAACAGCTATATTGTCCGCCGATGCTTTGACTTTGTCGGTATATCGAATAAGATACAGAAGCTTTAAAACCCTTAAATCATGCAAATTAAGATATTCGTCCTTTTCCGCTCTTTCAAAAATATTGCGGACGGACGCATCAAGAGAGGCACTTATTGTGTCATAAAAAGCCCAGAACGGTACAAGATAATTTTCGTCCTTTTCTGCGGCCGCCGCAGCCGCTTCCCTGAACGCGGAAAGCATAGTCCGTTCGCCGCCTGCAAGATGTTTTCCAAAATCACTGTGTCTGCTTATCTGAAAAAGTGCATTCTGCATCAGAGCAAACTGATAGGGAACAAAGGGATAGGTCTCTGTAAATTCTTCGCAATCTGAATATCCCCTTGCCGCAGACATGGAATTTGCAAAAGTAAATATATTTTTCAGAATTGTACTGTTTCTTCTATACTGCTCGCAAAGCAGTTCTTCAGCCCGGTTTGTTTTTGCAAGTATACGCTTTTTTATGACTTCATCAACCGATGCGGATGTAAGATTCAGTCTTACCGCGAAACGTCCCTGAATTTTTGAAAAATCGTATCTGTCCGATTCTGCGGCGGAATCTATAGACTCCTGACTTGTAACGATAATCCAGACTTTATTGCCGCACCTTATGCCGATTTCCTCTGTCAGTGTCTGAAGATTGAGCATAAGGTCGCTGTCGCCGCCTATATACTGACCGACCTCGTCCGCCATGAATATCAGACGGAAGCCTTTACCTTTGCTTTCTGCATATTCCTTTATTTCTTCTGCCAGCTGTTCTATGCTGATTTCCTCCTCAGAAGACAGGAACCAATTTCTTGCGGCTGTTTCAGACATTCCGAGAACATCTTTGAGCACCGTTACCATTCCGTCCTCATAAAGAGTATGGTTCACTCTTGCTTTTTCCCATTCAATTTTATTTATTACCAAAAATTTTTTTATAAATTCCTCTTTTTTTCCGACTCTTTCTATATGCTGCTCAAGCTTTGCCGTCTTTATGCTGTCCCCGCAATACCCCAGATGCTCATAAAACACCTTTGCAAATATTCGGCGTATTGCCGATTTATCCTTATTCGACGGGCCTTTCGCATCCATATTGAAAAGTATTGTTTCTGCCGGCACTGCAGTGCACTGTTTTATTTTTTCGTATATTGAGCTGTCCTCAAATTTATCGGAAAAATATTCGACTGCTGCCTTCCCCCCTGCTGTGCAGCCTGAAAGTATATAGGATAATATCTTCAGAAAATGAGATTTACCGCTTCCGAAAAAGCCCGATATCCACACGCCGTTTTTGTGCGCGGAGGTATTTGCTGTATTTGCGTAGCTGCTTAAAAAAAGTGAAAATTGCTTGTTAAGCTCCTTTGTCACCACATATTCGGTCAATTCCTGTTTTACGATCTCTTCATCTCTCTGACCGACCTTTATTACACCGTTTATATCACGGTAAACATCCGATTTGTAAATATCCTTCAGCCGCATGGCTGTACCCCCCTATTCGGTGCAGGTTAAAGCACTTCATTTTTGCAGTTATACTTATATATCATATCTTAAATTCACATTTCTTGCAATAGCAAAAGCCCAAAGCTTATTGCTTCAGGCTTTTTGTCAGTTTATCATTCCGAGCGGCAGATCGCCTTCTATCTCAATAATATAATCAAGCTCGATCTCTTCTCCCCCGCTAAGATACAGTGTTCTCCTGTATTCGTTTATCGACCTTAAGCCACCCTTTGCCTTTACATATTCGCCGCCTATTTTTGTTTTGTCCTCTACAAAGTAGGTCACCGTTATCTGAGGCTCTGCATCGAGCATTCCCTTAAGAACCCTAAGCTTTGCATCAAGCAGTGCCTTTGCGTCCTCATCGAGCTCGATTTTCCCTGTTGTGAGCCTTGCTGTTTCATTTATTGCATCGCTGTGGCCGGTGAGCGCTGCAAATGGCGAAAACTGTGCCGCACGGTCAAGAGATGGCATTCTCGGATGTCTTGCGGATTCATGATGAGGAAGGTCAATTATATCTTCATACGGACTTTTGCCGTTCATGGCGTCACCTCCTATGCTTTGTGACCGCCGATTCGGTCATTGCGCTGTGCGGCGGTTGCATCCTCTTCAAGATTCATTCCCTTTAATATTGAATTTTTCCCAAAACGTCTTTTGATCGTCAGCATAGCCTTCTGCATATTTTTTTCCTTATCAAGCAAAGCCTGCCGCTCTGCCTGCTGCTTTTGCTTTTCCTCATAATCGGTAAACAGATCGAGCTGTATAAACTCTTTGGCGCCTAACACCGTGGCTTCGTCTATTACGTTATTGGCTGTAATGTTAAGTCTTCTGACCAAAAGCTTTTTGTCCGTTATCCGTTCATATAAACCGACAGCGGCATTCATTATCTCCTTTGCGGAGGATGTATGAAATTCCAAATTTGCGGTTCCGTGGGCATGCTTCGGTATTTTTCTTCCGTAATGATCTGTTGTGATCTCTCCCTTGTATTCTTTTATCCTCTGAGGATCCTTAAGATTTTCTGTATCATATCCCACTGTTATGACTATCTGATTTGAGACAAGAGCCTTATCCACAAGGTCAAGCGCTAACTGATCTGCCATTTCGCGAATTATCAGCTTCGCCTTTTCAAAGGTATACGGACAATGCAGCACCTGTCCTGAAGATATACTGTTTGTGCTCGGCTTATACGCTTTTATTTCCGATATGGTACACGGCTCCCAGCCCCATGCATGGTCTATCAGAAGCTCCGCATTTATTCCGAACAGTCTGTAAAGCAGTTCTTCATTATAAAACTCATTTGGTTTTCCCACAGAGCAGCGCGCAATGTCTCCCATTGTGTATAATCCATGCTCCTCGAGCTTTTTTGCATAGCCTCTTCCAACACGCCAGAAATCTGTCAGCGGTCTGTGCGTCCACAAGGTGCGTCGGTAGCTCATTTCATCAAGCTCGGCAATACGCACTCCGTTTTCATCGGCAGGAACATGCTTTGCCACGATATCCATCGCTATCTTGCACAGGTACATATTTGTTCCGACTCCTGCCGCCGCGGTTATTCCCGTATTGTTCATAACATCAAGAATCATTTTCATGGCAAGCTCTCGCCCTGTAAGTCCGTAGGTCGTCAGATAATCGGTCGCATCGATAAAAACCTCATCTATCGAATAAACATGTATATCCTCAGGCGCAATGTATTTAAGATAAACCTGATATATCTGAGTGCTGTATTCAATGTAATGCGCCATTCTCGGCGGTGCCGCTATATAATCAATGGCAAGCGATGGGTTTGCCTTAAGCTCCGTATCGCTTACAGACGTGCCCTCAAGCCTTCTTCCCGGTGCTTTTGATTTTCGTTCCGCGTTTGCATATCTGACAGCCTGCACTACCTCAAAAAGACGCGCTCTTCCCGATATTCCGTATGCCTTCAGCGACGGAGACACCGCCAGACATATAGTCTTTTCTGTTCTGCTTTCGTCTGCAACTACGAGATTAGTCGTCATAGGGTCAAGCCCTCTGCATATACACTCCACCGAAGCGTAAAATGATTTTAAGTCAATTGCTATATATGTTCGTTCCTTCACACTTCGGCCTCCTTGCTTTTTTTCTATTGTAGCACATACCTCTTTGTTTGTTAATTAAAGGACTGTTAATTTGTCCTTTGATTGTCTTCTGAGTTTTTCTGAAAACAGGTGACAAAAGGTGCGGCAGTGTGTATTATATTATTTGAATCTGATTATAAGGAGATCTGCAATGAAGTATAACACAATTATATGGGATATGGACGGCACACTGCTAAACACCCTTGATGATCTAACCGACTGCGCCAACACAGCTCTTAGAAAATTCGGATATCCCGAAAGGAGCATTTCAGAAACACGTCTTTTTGTCGGCAAGGGGCTTCGTCACATGTTTTCCTGCTGTGTTCCCGAGGATATTTCCGAAAGCGATTTTGATACTGCCTTTGAATTTTTCAAGGAGTTCTATGTTTCACACAACAGCATAAAAACAGCCCCCTATGACGGTGCTGCCGATATTCTTAAAAAGCTTAAATCTGACGGTTTTCGTATGGCTATAGTTTCAAACAAGGCAGATGCCGCTCTTAATATTTTGGCAAGGAAATTTTTCGGAGACAGTATTGACTATGTTATAGGCGAACAGCCCAGTCTCGAAAAAAAGCCTGCTCCCGATATGGTCATGAAGGCTCTTTCCGAGCTCGGCGCCGAAAAAAACGATGCCGTTTATATTGGTGATTCCGATGTTGATCTTGCAACTGCAAACAATTCCGAACTTCCTTGCATTTCCGTGCTTTGGGGGTTCCGCACAAAAGAAGAGCTTTCGGCAAAGGGGGCTGATACTTTCTGCTCTTCCTTTGATGAGCTTTATGATTATCTGCACAGCTGATATCCTTTGCAAATATTCTTTATAAAACCGTAAATCCTGCAGTTTTCAAAAAATTCTTTTTTTTTCAAAAAAGGCTTGCATTCCGGACATGCATTTGTTATAATAGCCAAGCAAGTTCAAGACCGCTTGCAAGCGTATGGAGATGTCGCCTAGCTGGTCGAGGGCGCACGACTGGAAATCGTGTAACCGTTAAAAGCGGTTCGAGAGTTCGAATCTCTCCATCTCCGCCATGTAAAAAACCTCTTTTGTCTACTAGACAAAAGAGGTTTTTTACAATGATATCCGTTCCCTGCGGTCACGGATGATATAGCTGACGCTATGATATCTGCTTTACAGATGATATACGCTTCGCGCATGAAGGGAACGAATATCATATCATACTTGCAAAGCAAGTATATCATGCGGCACAAACCGTATATCATATCGCGCAAGCGATATATCATTGAAATATGCAATAAATTTATAATATAATGTCATTGAAAGAAGGTGCTTTTATGTCCGAAAACAAATTACTTGATCTCTCTTTTGAATTTGCAGTTGCTATCGTAAATCTCGTTGACGGCGTAACGGTACCAAAAAGTTCTTATATGACCGATCAGCTCGCAAGGTCAGGCACCTCAGTTGGCGCTAATATTCACGAAGCACAATATGCACAGAGCAAAAAGGATTTTGTCGCCAAGTTTAGAAATTGCACTTAAAGAATCCAATGAAACAAGTTATTGGCTCAAATTGATGTTTGAAACCAAAAGAATTGATGTGCAAACACATCAATATGCAGAAAAACTGTGTGGCAATATCCGCAGATTATTGATTGCTTCCTGTAAAACTGCAAAGGAAAACAAAAGATGAAAAAAGTTTTGACGACGACAGTTCCTTTGCTTACGCCTATCGGCAAAAAACTCGTGCGTATAAAAATCGTTTATGACGATCCGAAGGTCATTGATGATCCGAAATCTGAAATCATATTAGTCTATGATAAAGTCACAAACACTTTATGTTAGAATAAAAACAGATAAACCGGAATTTGCAGGAGAGAAAATGATAAAAACTGAAAGACTTTACATTACAGAATTTACGCTTGATATGGTTGAGGCAGTACATCTTAACTCTCTTGACGAGGATAACAGAAAGTTTAATCCTGATGAGGTTTTTGAAACAATAGAAGATGCACACGATACAGTTGAGTTTCTTATGAATGTTTACGAGAACGGTGATGGCCCCTTGGTGTACCCTGTTTTACTTACTGACGGCACAAACATCGGCTATGTTCAGATTGTGCCTATGGATGACGGAAATTGTGAAGTTGGCTATCATATCGTAAAGGCATACGCAGGTAACGGCTATGCAACAGAAGCAGTAAAAGCCTTCTTGCCTAAGATTATGAAGAAACTTGATATAAAAGAAATCCTTGGAATCTGTGTCATTGAGAATATTCCTTCAATAAAAGTTTTAGAGAAGGCAGGCTTCACAAAAGAGTTTGAGGGTATAGGCATATATCAGGACGAGGAAAGAGCAATCTGCAAATATGTTTATAAACTCAAATAAAAAACGGGATATATATTATTTATGATCTCTCCCTCATCAGAGGGAGCCTTATATACAATTTTCACCTTGCTGCAGCTTTGTTTTGCAAAGCGTTGATTATAATTCTATATTGTGGTATAAATCAACCATCAGATAAATTTTTAAAAAAGCCCTGTAAACTCACAGCCCCGATGCACATGCATCGGGGCACATCCGCAGAATCAGTAGTTGTTTCTCTTGTTCTGCTCGCTTCTGTTCTGGCTGTTGTTCTGATTATTGTTCTGATTGTTGTTCTGGTTGTTGTTCTGGTTGTTGTTCTGATTGTTGTTCTGGTTGTTGTTCTGGCTGTTGTTGGACTGGCTGTTCTTCTGATTGGACATGAAGGACACCTCCTTTCAAGCCTATTATTACACTTTTGCGCTTTATTTATTCAAGAAAGCGGGGGTTAAAATTGAATCTTCCCGAAGAATATTTAAACAGAATGAAGTCTCTTTTAGGCGATGAGTTTGACAGCTTTATCTCTCAGTACGAGCTGCCTCATTCGCGAGGTCTTCGTGTAAACACACTTAAGGCAGATATATCCAAGGCGGAAAGTTTTGGCTTTTCTCTTCAAAAAATTCCTTTTGCCGCTGAAGGATATAAAATTTTATCCGATGAAAAGCCCGGCTCATCTCCTTATCATCATGCCGGTGCTTTCTATTCTCAGGAACCCAGCGCCATGAGCGCTGTTACGGCTCTTGACCCGATGCCGGGTGAATATATACTCGACTTATGCGCCGCACCCGGCGGAAAGTCAACCCAGATAGCCGCTCGTCTGTGCGGCAAAGGCTGTCTTTGGAGCAATGAATATGTTCGTTCAAGAGCCAATATCTTAATTTCGAATATAGAACGGTGCGGTATCAGAAATGCTGTTGTCACCTCTATGCGGCCCGATGCTCTTGCCGCCAAGACAGGCGCGGTATTTGACAGGGTGCTTGTGGACGCGCCTTGCTCGGGCGAGGGTATGTTCAGGCGCGAGGAAAATGCGGTACGTGACTGGTCGCCCGAAAATGTTGCTGCATGTGCCATAAGGCAGGCCGAAATTTTAGATTCTGCCGCTTGCTGCCTGAAAAGCGGCGGTGTGCTGGTCTATTCCACCTGTACCTTCGCTCCGGAAGAAAATGAAAAAAACATAATCTCTTTCCTCCTCCGACACCCCGAATTTTATCTTGAGGATATTCCTTTCGATTTTGGTCGAAAAGGTCTTGATTTAAGCGATCGTTATGATCTTTCCCTTACAAGGCGCATATATCCCTCAGACGGCGGAGAAGGGCATTTTGTTGCAAGACTTCGCAAAATCGGTGAGCCTTCGGAAAACAGAGCCTATTCTCATCGCTCAAAGGAATCTGCACAAACAAAAATGCTGCGTGACTTTTACACTGACTGTTTTTCGGATATTCCACACGGCTCCTTTGCAGTTTACGGGAATTACGGATATCTGCTTTCCGAGAGTATGCCTGATGTTCCGCTTGACGGAGTAATTCGTGCAGGCATTCCCATCGGTGAAATTAAAAACAACCGCATCGAGCCTTCGCACGCTTTATTCATGGCCGCAAAAAAGGAAGATTGCCTGAGATTTACAGACCTTGCTTCAAACAGCACTGAGCTTTCATCCTTCCTTCACGGCGAGGAAATTCTCTGTGACAGCGAAAACGGATTTACCGCTGTCTGCTGCGACGGTATTGTTACCGGCTTTGGAAAGGTAAGCGGCGGCAGGCTGAAGAACAGATATCCCAAGGGATTAAGAACATTAAGATAAAAGAACAGACCGCTCGAACAAATTCGAGCGGTCTGTTCTTTTATTATGCTCTGTCTTCGAGCTTCGGCTGAAGTATGCTTATGCAGGATGCAGGCATGGTGGTCTGTGCGATGACAGCATCGGTTATCATCGATACCTCCGAGGAGGTAAGCTCCTTTGTGTTTGATACAATAACACTCACCTGTGAATCACCGACAATTGCAATGCAGTCCTCAAAGCCTTTTGCTTTGATGAGCGTCTCTATAGCATTTTCTGTTTGTATGCGCGATGCTATCTCGGCACTTTTATTAACGGCTGCAGTTTTGTCTGCACCGCTTTTCCCTGCATCCTTTATTACTTCCTCGAGCAGGGCAATGGATTCTTCCCTGGCATTTTCTCTCTCGGAGTATGCCATATTAAAATAGCTGCCCTCTGCCGATGCGGCAACAGTATCGCTGTCAGATGCTTTTTCTGTCCCCTGTGTCGATACCAGCAGCGCTTCTCCGAGCATTGCTTCGTCAGACACCGGCTGACCCGACTGGACATAGTCCTCACTCGGCGCAAACTGCCAGTTCAGATATACCGCTGTGCCAAGCGCCAGCACAAGTCCTGCAATAAGAATCCCTCTTTTTTTGTTTTTCATCATTTCATCCTCCTGTCAATTGTTTAATATGGTTACATACACTCGCCTTGAGGATATCCCCAGGGCGGTCGTTACCGTTTCGGTTATTCGTGCCCTTACCTCTTCATCTCCTGCACCGTCACAGACTACCACCACGCCTCCTACAGTGGGCAGAAGCATAGTTCTGACCAATGCCTCGCGCCCATTCTCTCCGTCAACGATTATCACCGATTCCTCGCTGTCATTTTTTGTGTCTGTGCTGATGCTTCCGTTTGTATCGCTTTTTTCCGATGAATCGCTGTTTTGCTTCGAATCGCTTGCATATATGTACTCTTCGCTGTTTTCAAGCGTTACAAGCACCTTTACTCTTCCTGCGCCTTTTATCGAGCCTACTATCTCTCCAAGCCTTTTTTCTATGGAATCGGCATATTCTTCACAGTCAAAGGCTGCGGCATTCACCGCTTTCTCCTTTTTTGTGCAGGACGCTCCGAGCTCGGACACCATTATCAGCGCAAGAATAAGAAGACCTGCGGCGACGGCAAACTTTGCCCTGTTTTCTTTTTTTATCAAGCCGCTTATTTTTTCTTTTATTCCATCCATCACTCTTCCTCCGTTGTGAACTTGACGTTTACTCCCGTTCGGGTATATACCGTCCGTAACAGCTCTGTATGCCTTGCGTAATCTTCTGCGGACAAAGTAACCTCTGCCTGAGATATTGATATGCTCCCGTCCTTCATTATATCCATGTATATCGAAATATTCTTTGCTTCGACATTTTCCGATTGAAGTGCGCTTTCTATCTGTCCGCCCACCATGCTTTCGAGCATTTTACTTGTAAATGTTGTCACGGCAACCTCCATTTTTTCGTTTTCCTCAACTGCCGCTGCGGTAATTTTCGGCATTTGTATGTTTTTGATCGCATTACTTAACGGGAAAGCGACCGAACAGACCAAAAATGCACTTACAGAAAGCCTGACAAGCTTTTCAAAAGAGGTTGACGGAACAAGCATCTTCAATGCTCCGCACAACACACAGCACACACAGATACAAACTGCCGCTTCCTTTATTTCTGCCATTTTTATGCTCCTCCTTTTCCGACTACCAGCACCGCTGCTGCCGAAACTGTCAGTATAATCACCAACAGTATGCATACCGAAATCAGCATTCCAACAGCCGCAGACAGTGAACGCAGAAACTTCGATACTGTACCTGCGCCGAATATTTCGGCTGTCGATGCACACAGCTCAAGAGTCAGCCTCCACAGCACACCTCTTATGATCACAGGCAAAAATATATAGCCGCAGGCAATTATCCCGAATGCTCCTACAGAGGTTTTAAGCAAGGCTATACAGCTTCGCACCGAAGATAATGCTTCGCCCACCGCACCGCCGATTATCGGAACTGAGCCTGAAACCACAAATTTTACTGTTTTGCCTGCGACCGTATCTGCACCGGCTGTTACCATGCCCGAAACAGTCAGTGCCGCTACCAGAACGGTTGCAAGTATTCCCATCAGCCATTTTATGCATTTCTCTGCAAAAGCAACGACAGAATCAAGCCCTAACTCCGGTATCGCTGCCGTAACCGACGAAACCGCCGCAAGTATGCGTATAAAGGGTACTACTGCGCCGACCAGAACACCTGATACTATTTCCGATACGGTAAGTATTGCACCTGCACTGCCTGCAGCAGTCACCGTTTGTCCCGATGCCGCAAGCACTGCCGCAAACACGGGAATAAAGCCCTTTTCAAAATTATTTGCATTTTCAATAGCGGCGATAACATCGGTAAAATATCTCAAAAGAGGCTCAAGCGCTGTCAGTGCGGCAAAAACCGAGACCGCGGTATATGCGGTTTTTGCAGTGGCGGTATCCGCCATTGAGTCTCGAAGTCCTCCGAGCAGCACCGTCAGCAGCACTGCCGCTATTATTGCCGCACCGACTCTAAGCGGCTGTTTGCTTTCTTCTGCGGTTATACTCATTACAGAGCTTAGAATATTCGAAATATCAATTTCGGTCATATTTTCTTCCGATGCAGAAGCAATTCCGGCATTCTCAAGATCCTCAATCGTTTCGTCGGGTAAATACTCTGTCAGCTCGGCCGCGCCGCTGTTTTCAAACAGCTCATCATACTCTTCATACTCAACCGCTTTGGTATCGGGTGCGATGCACACCGTTATCAGAAGCATAAGGGAGAGTGAAATTATTTTTTTCATCATCCGTTTATTATCTCCACCGCAGTACCGAGAAGCCTTTCAAACAGGGGAAAGACAACTGCAAGCACTGCTATTTTTCCTGCTGTTTCCACCTTTGACGCAAGAGAAGTACACGCCGCATCACGACAGGTATCTGCTGCCGTCTGCGCTATAAAGCATATACCTATCGCCTTTAAAACAGGCTTGAAGCCTTCGCTTAAATCGTACCTTGATGAAAGATCGTTAAGCTGTTTTATGGCAGGAGAAACAGCCGATACGCATATCGCCGCTATGACACAGCCGCCAAGCAGCAATATACCTATCGAAAACTCCTGTCTGCTCTGACGCACTATAACCGTCAGCATGCAAATTATCACAGCCGCTCCTGCAATTGATGTTATACTCATAGCTCAAACACCGATTTCACTGTATCAAACAGACTGCTTATTTCCTGAACTATTATTGTAAGCACTACTATTATTCCTGCTATGGTTGTCATTGTCGCCTGCTCCTCACGCCCTGCGCGAATAAGCACCTGATTGAGCACCGCAACGATTATTCCCACTGCCGCTATTTTAAAAATCAGATCAATATCCATAAAAAACAGTCCTTTATATTATAAATATCACGATGGCAAGGCCTGCCAGAATCGAGCAGGAAAAAAGCATCTTTCCCTTTGCAGCAAGCTCCTCTCGTGCTGCATCAGCATGGTCGGACAATCTTTTTGAAACTGTTGTCAACAGATGTTTTTCGCCGTTTATGTCACAGCCGCCAAGCGCGGAAAGCATCTGCACCGTTTCAAGCTCATCACGTGTCAGCCCTACTGACTTTGACCATTTCCCGACATGTTTCTGCCACGCCTTTTCAAATCCGTCGTTCATTTCAAGGCTTACCGACCTGAAAAGCTCAGCACAGCGGCTGCCCTCTGCACACTTTGTCATAAGCTCGCTCAGCGGCGGCATACGAAAAGATATTTCATTCTGAAGTTTTATACATACGCATCTCAATGCATCAAGCGACTCGTATCTGCGTTTTATATCTCCCCGAAAGCTCCATCCCATCACAACCGAAGCCAGCATTATCAGAACACATACTGTCATTTTCACTTCTTAAGTCCTCCGTTTTTATTACTTTTTCTATATTTAAAGGACTGCGTGAAAGCAGTACCGCAAGCTTGAATGCACCTGTATCAATAAGCTGTTTTACCGCAGGCCTTCGCAGCAGCTCGTTTTCATTCTCTGCATGTACACTTGCAATGATGCCGACTCCTGCATTGAAGCCCTCACTGACTGCACACGCTTCCTTTTCGGAGCTGATTTCATCGCACACGATGATCTGAGGCGCCATGCTGCGAATTGCCGCAGTTATTGCATCGCCCTTCGGATAACCGCTTAACACGTCACAAGAACGGACACATTCGTATTGCGGTATTCCGTTGTGACATGCCGCAAGCTCTCCGCGCTCATCGAGAAGCGATACTGCGTAGCGTCTGCCTGTAAGACCTTTTGAAAGTGATGCTGCGATATCTCGCAGAAGGGTTGTTTTTCCGCTCATCGGAGCACCTGCTATTAAAATCCCGCCTTCGGCCGCAGCAGCGCCTGCACTCGAGAAAAGCTGTGCGCTGCAGCCGATACAGGCTCGGGCTATGCGAAGATTTATTGCCGTTATATCCCTGAGCATGGTCACTTGTCCGTTTGTTGTCACTGCTGTTCCGCACACGCCTGCTCTGTGTCCTCCGCGTATCGTTATATACCCACTCGCTATCTCCTGCTGATGTGCATACACCGAATAGCCGCACATGCTTTCAAAGGCCTCCTTAAGCTCATCTGATGTTATTTTTGGAATATGCTCAAGGGTTTTCAGCTCTCCTTTTACGCGCAGTGTGATTTTGCATTCGCACCTTAAGCGTATTTCCTGTGTGTATGCCTTTGTCTGCTCGTCCAAAGAGGAAAGCACGGCAAAAAGCTTTGTTCCCAACGACTGCGCGGCCTCATCAAAAGGGTATGTGTCATACATTGTCCATCCCTCCTTTGCTAATTTATATGGACGAGTATTCTTATATATGACATAAAAAATAACACCCACGGTAAAACCGTGGGTGTTGCGCTTATTAACTGCCTTATACTCATATAAATGATATCTGATCCGATTCGGGCAAGTCCGATAATGCGCCTGCCGCATCGAGCGCCGCGATAACCGCTTTTGTTACGCCCGAGCGTTTCTGCATGTCTTCACGAGTGGAAAACATCCCATCATTTCGTGCCTCTTCAAGCTGCTTTGCAGCATTGAGGCCTACACCGTCAAGAACAGAGAAGGGCAGTCTGATGCCGTCCTCCTCTACGAGGAATTTGTATGACGAGCTTTTTTCCAGATCGATATTCAAAAACTTTACTCCTCGTGCCAATGCCTCGTTGATTATCTGAAGCACGGCAAAGGTCTTGTTTTCCTTGTCGCTTGCTCCCTTGCCCTTTGCGGTTATCTCTTTCATCTTCGCACGCACAGCACTCCTGCCTGCCACAGTGGACTCAGCATCGAAATCATCGGGACGTGCGGTAAAATATGCCGCATAATATGCTTCGGGCATGTGTACCTTATACCAGCCGAGGCGAAGTGTTGCTATCATATACGCGGCCGCATGAGCCTTCGGGAACATGTACTTTATTTTAAAGCATGAATCGATATACCAATCGGGAACATTATTTTCCTTCATAATACTGACCATCTCATCCGTGAGCAGCTTCTTTGCATTGCCCTTTCGTACTATTTCCATAATCTTGAATGCAAGACCCTTTTCTACGCCCTTCTGGATAAGATATACCATGATATTGTCTCTTGTTCCGATAACCTCAGAAATTGTACACACCTTATTATCGATAAGATCCTTTGCGTTTCCGAGGTAAACGTCGGTACCGTGAGAAAGTCCCGAAACCTGAAGAAGGTCTGCAAAGGTTTTCGGCTGAGTATCTACAAGCATCTGACGTACAAAGGATGTGCCGACCTCCGGCAGAGAGAAGGTTCCTGTTTCGGAATCTATATCCTCGGGGGTAACTCCGAGAGCCTCTGTAGATGTAAACAGGCTCATTACTGCAGGGTCACTCATGGTGACCTCCATAACGGGGATGCCTGTATATTCCTCAAGATAGTGGTATATAGTAGGATTATCATGTCCCAATATATCAAGCTTTAAGATAGTGTCGTGTATGGAATGAAAGTCGAAGTGGGTGGTTACTATATCGACATCCGTCTTATCGGCAGGATGTGCAATAGGACAGAAATCGTATATCTCATATTCTCTCGGCACAACTACCATGCCGCCCGGGTGCTGGCTAGTTGTACGTTTTATTCCTGTACAGCCGTTTTTAAGACGTTCGATTTCTGCCGCAGGAAGAGTAAGTCCGCGCTCTTCGGCATATTTGAGCACATATCCGTAAGCGGTTTTTTCTGCTACCGTACCGATGGTGCCTGCCTTAAAAACATTTTCCGCGCCGAATATTTCCTCGGTATATTTATGTGCGCGAGACTGATATTCGCCGGAGAAATTGAGGTCGATATCGGGCTGCTTATCTCCGTCGAATCCAAGGAAGGTCTCAAATGGTATCTCATGACCGTCGCGCTTTGTTTCCGAACCGCAGAGAGGGCAGTTTTTTGCGGGAAGGTCAAAGCCTGAGCCTACATTCGGGTCCTCAATAAAAAACTGGCTCCACTGACATTTCGGACATACATAATGAGGCGCAAGGGGATTTACCTCCGATATGCCTGCCATTGTTGCAACAAAGGACGAGCCAACCGAGCCTCGCGAGCCTACAAGATAACCGTGAGCCTCGGAATCGGCAACCAGCATCTGTGCAGTCATATACATGACCGAGAATCCGTTGTTGATAATGGAGTTTAGCTCACGTTCAAGTCGTTCGTGTACATATTCGGGCAGCGGATCGCCATAGATCTCCTTTGCCCTGTTGAGGCTGATGCTTCGAAGATTTTCATCGGAGCCTTCTATTCTCGGAGGATAAACACCGGGGGGTATCGGACTTATAACCTCTACCATATCCGCTATTTTGTTTGTGTTTGTCACAACGACCTCATAGGCCTTATCCCTTCCGAGATATTCAAATTCCGCCAGCATCTCTTCCGTTGTTCTCAGGTACAACGGTGCCTGCTGATCGCCATCCTCAAAGCTCGACATCAGCACTCTGCGGTAAACCTCGTCCTCGGGTTCGAGAAAATGGACATCGCATGTAGCTACAACAGGCTTGCCGAGCTCGTCTCCGAGCCTGCAGATGGTTCTGTTATATTCCTGCAGAGTCTCTGTATCAGAAACCTCTCCGTTTCGAACCATGAACATGTTATTGCCTATCGGCTGTATCTCAAGATAATCATAGAACGAGGCTATCTCAACAAGTCTTTCATGACTTGCTCCCATTGCGACAGCCTTATACAGCTCACCTGCCTCACAGGCTGAACCTATCAGAAGTCCTTCCCTGTGCTTTTCTATCATGCTGCGTCTTGTTCTCGGCCGCTTGTAGAAGTCGTGAAGATTGGCCTGCGATATGAGCTTGTAAAGATTTTTAAGTCCTGTTTTATTCTTTACAAGGATTATCTGGTGGTGGGATTCATAGGTCTTTATCGGCCTGTCGGTAATTGCGGTATTCAGCTGTGATATCTGCGTTACATTGTAATCATCGCGCATTCTGCGAAGCTCTTCGATAAGTATGTATGCAAGCGCTACTGCATCGTCTACCGCGCGGTGATGGTTAAATGACGGAAGCTTTAAATAGGATGTTACCGTATCAAGCTTATGATTCTTCATATCGGGGAACATGGCACGGCTGAGAGCAAGAGTATCGAGGCTTGTAAAATCACAAGCACAGCCGCATCTCTTGCATGCAGCTGATAAAAAGCTCATATCAAATGCCGCGTTATGTGCCGACAGTATTTTGGTATCTCCGCAAAATTCAAAAAATTTTGCTATTGCCTCTGATTCCTCCGGGGCATTTTCAACCATTTCGTCGGTTATTCCCGTTATTTCGGTTATTTTCGAGGGGATATGCTGTCCCGGATTTACAAAGGTGCCAAACTTATCGATAATTTCAAGGCCGCGAAGTCTCACCGCACCGATCTCGGTTATGCGGCAGTTTTTTGCATTAAGTCCCGTTGTTTCAAGGTCGAATGCAATAATATCACCTTCGATGGGTTCGCTGGCCTTACCTGTTACCACTCTGAGGCTGTCATCGACAAAATAATCCTCTACACCGTATATAATCTTTATATCTATAGGATTATCCTTGTTCTTTTTCAGCTTGTTTGCGGTGTTCATTGCTTCGGGAAATGCCTGTGCCACACCATGGTCGGTTATTGCTATCGCTTTGTGTCCCCATTTTGCCGCTCGCTCGATAAGCTTCGACGCAGGTGTAACTGCATCAAGGGCTGACATATTGGTATGCATGTGCAGCTCCACACGCTTTTCTTCGCAGTTATCGGTGCGAAGCCTTTCCTTTGCCATCGCTATACAGCTTGCCATAAGGCAATAGCTTTTGTCATAGCTGTCGTATGCATATTCGCCCTGTACTATAACAACACTGCCGTTCCCCAATTCTGCGGCTTTTTCCACGTCCTTTTCCTTCATGAAAAGCTTTACGGTATTTGATGAGGTAAGGTCGGTGATATTGAATTTTACGATGTAGCTTTTCCCCGATTTTGTGAGCTTTGATTCGTAGCCGAACACTCTGCCCCACACTGTCGCTCTGTGCTGCATGGGGTCGAGCTTTTTAAGCTCTATCGCGGGCAAGCTTTCGACCTTGCCGTAGATAAGCACCGGTGAGCTTATTTTATCGGGCAGTCCATTAAGCAGATTTTCGACAGGCTGGGGTGCATACCTGCTTTTACGCTGAGGTGCGGGATTTGACACAGGTCTTTGCGGTACCGCTGCAGGTTTTTCCGCCGCGGCTCCACCTTCCCACGGCGGTACTGTTTTTTCCTGCGGCTCTATCTTCGGTATCTCGGCATCCTTGTCGTAAGCAAGACTGAGCACTACAGGCAGTCCGAAATATTCACTGACCGCGTTTTCAAATTTTTCGCTGAACTTCTTTGCCTTGAGAAGCATCAGGCTGTCGGTTTTCAGCACCGCAGATACTACTTTGCTGTTTTCATCATAGCTCCATGAGCATTTATAAAAAGCGCCGTTTACCGTTGATACGTTTTTTTTCAGCTCTCCGATAAGACTGTCCAAAACATTTTCAGAAAATGAGACGGAGGAAAATCTCGGTTTTATGTTAACTTCTTCAAGAGCATAACAGTCCTTTATCACTGCTTCTGCTCTGTGAAACACCGAAAAATCTATAAATTTATCCGAACTGACAGATATCATCAGCGATTTAAAATTATTGCGCGGCAGTATTTCGCCGATCGAAAGATCGGCTATTGCTGCAACGAGTTCGTTCTCTGCACATTCAGAGAACAATTGCCCTATAGTCTGTTTCATAATTTTTTACCTACAGTTTTTCTATTTCCTCAAGAAGGGCATTTAGTGCCTGTTCTTCACTTACCTTCTTTATTATTTCTCCCTTTTTGAATATCACGGCACAGCCGTCACCGCCTGCGAGTCCTATATCGGCCTCCTTTGCTTCGCCCGGACCGTTTACAACACAGCCCATGACCGCCACTTTGATATTCTTATCCACATTGCGAAGCGCATTTTCCACCTTATTTGCAAGACCTACCAGATCTATTCTTGTTCTGCCACAGGTAGGACAGGAAACAAACTGTACCCCTTCCTTTCTCAGCCCCAAAGCAGAGAGAATATCCTTTGCTGCATAGATCTCCTCAACAGGGTCTGCTGTAAGGGATACTCTGATTGTATCGCCTATCCCTTCAGAAAGCAGCGCACCTATGCCAACAGAGGATTTGATGATACCCATTCGGGTCGTTCCTGCCTCGGTCACTCCGAGATGCAGGGGATAATTGCACTTTTCCGACATCAGGCGGTATGCCTCTATAGTTGTCTGAACATCGGAGGATTTCAGTGATACAACTATATCGTGAAAATCAAATTTTTCGAGAAGTCTTACATGGTAAAGCGCACTTTCACAAAGCGCCTGCGCTGTGGGAGAGCCGTATTTTGCAAGAATGCTCTTTTCGACCGAGCCGCTGTTGACACCGATCCTTATAGGCACATTGTTTGCCGTACACTTTTCCACTACCTGCTTTACTCTGTCTTCACCGCCGATGTTTCCCGGATTTATCCGCACCTTATCGACACCTGCATCAACGCAGGCAAGAGCAAGGCGGTAATCAAAATGTATATCCGCAACAACAGGGATAGTAAGTGCCTCCTTCAGCGCGCCGATAAGCTTTACCGCTTCTTTATCCGGCACTGCCGCACGCACTATCTCACAGCCTGCTTTTTCAAGGGCAAGTGCCTGCTGTACACTGCCCTCTATGTCGTATGACGGCTTGTTTAACATGGACTGAATAAGTACAGGCAAACCGCCGCCGATTTGCCTGTTTCCAACACTTATTCTGTCAGTGATCTTTCTTGTCATAAAATCAATCCTTATCCTGAACAGCCAATAAGCCTTACTATATCATTGAAGGTTACGAAAATCATAAGAGCAAAGAGCAGCATAAGACCCACAAAATGAATTACCGATTCGTATTTTGCAGGTACCGGCTTGCGTCTTATCATCTCAACAAAGATAAACAGAAGTCTTCCTCCGTCAAGCGCCGGTATAGGCAGCAGATTGAAAAGACCGAGGTTTACTGTGATAAGAGCCATTACTCTGATGATATTTACAAACACGGAAATAAAATTGGTCCATGCAGATGCATCCTCGCTCATGGAGTTTTCAGCTACCTGTCCGATAGCATCCACAATACCGACGGGACCTGACATATCTGTCATCTTAAATTCGCCTGTTATAAGCTTCCAGAGACTTACATATACAACTCTGCACATTGAAACGGTCTCTGTTCCCGTTGACAAAAGGACATTTCCGACATTTTTCTCTTCGCCTACAATAATAAAATCCTGTATGGGAAGCTCGTTTGCTCTGAGTGTACCGTCAGCAATTTCCACATCAGATGCGCTTATATTCATTTTGTCCGCAAACAGCGTAAGGTAATCAGAATCCGAAAACAGCTCGCTCACACGTTGATTTGTGTTCATGCGGACATCCACATCTACCTTTTTTTCTTCACGGATGACCGTAAAGGTCATATTACTGCTGTTGGCAAATGCCATGCCGTATGAGATATCGGTGGCGCCATAGGTTCTGTAGCCGTTGACTGCGTATATCTCGTCGCCTGCCTTAAGACCGCTTTCCGCTGCGGCGGAGTATGAATTCTCAGGAAATCCCCACACCCTGGTTGTACCTATAAGATTGTTCTGTCCGGGAATGTTCACGCTTTGTACTATAAGCATGAATATCAGACCGAGGATAATATTGAATATACCGCCTGCAGCAACAATAATAAACTTCTGCCACGGCTTTTTATTGCAGAACGCTCTTTCATCCTTGCTGTCCTCATCCTCGCCCTCCATTGCACAGAAGCCGCCGATTGGGAGCAGTCTGAAGGTGTACAGTGTTTCCTTTCCCTGCTTTTTGAAAAGCTTCGGGCCCATTCCTATTGCAAATTCATTGACCTTTACTCCGAACATCTTCGCGGTGATAAAGTGGCCAAATTCATGTACGAGCACTACAAGCAGAAACAAAATGACTGCGCCTATGATAATAAGTGCTGTAGTCAAGAGTTCATCATCTCCTATTTTTTTGCGGCCTGGTATACATATTCCTTTGCCGCTCTGTCAGTTTCCAAAATATCCGAAAGAGTATATTCGCCGGGCTTATAGAGCGAAAGCGCTTCTTCCACCAGCTCGCCTATACGCAAAAATCCGATCTCTCCCTTTAAGAACAGTTCAACAGCAGCTTCATTCGCTCCGTTTGCGGCCGCACAGGCAGTACCGCCGAGTGAAAACGCCTTTTTGCAGGCTGCCAGACAGCTGAAGGTTTCTGTATCCGGTTCATAGAAGGTCATCTGTCGGAGTTTAAACAGATCAAGCTCACCTGCCGGCGAGGGATAACGCTCGGGATAGGTCAGCGCATACTGTATTGGGATAGTCATATCCGGAAGTCCAAGCTGTGCTATTACGCTGTTGTCATCAAACTCAACGGCAGAATGGATTATGCTTTCCCTGTGAACAACCACCTCGATTTTTTCAAGTGGTACATCGAAAAGCCATGCCGCTTCTATTACCTCGAGTCCCTTGTTCATAAGTGTAGCGGAATCGATGGTTATTTTTGAACCCATGCTCCAATTCGGATGCTTCAGCGCCTGCTGTGCTGTCATATTCTTGAGCTCTTCCCTTTTCTTTCCAAAGAAGGGTCCGCCCGATGCGGTGAGAAGTATTTTCTTTATTCCCCCGTTTGACGGTTTTCCCTGCAGACACTGGAATATTGCGGAATGCTCACTGTCAACGGGAAGGATATCTATATTGTTTCTTCTTGCGGCATCCATGACGAGCGCACCGCCTGCCACAAGAGTTTCCTTATTCGCAAGCGCAAGCTTTTTTCCGCTTTCTATGGCGGCAAGGGTAGGACGAAGTCCGACCATTCCAACTACGGAATTGAGCACCACCTCGGCGCTGTCTGTACTCGCAGCCTCAATAAGACCGTCCATACCCGTGAGCACCTTTGTAGCTGTATCAGCAACGGAAATTTTAAGTGATGACGCTGCTTTTTCATCCACTGCAACAGCAAGCTCCGGCTTGAATTTTCTTATCTGCTCCTCAAGAAGCTTTATATTGCTGTGTGCCGCTACCGCAGCAATGGGAATAGAATGTATTTCAGCCACTCGCAAGGCCTGCGTGCCGATAGAGCCCGTTGACCCGAGCAGTGACATTTTTTCTCTGATCTTAATCATAATTATGCAGCCACCAATATAGGCATATATTTTACGAGTACACACACGAAGGGAGTTACAAACATAAAGCTGTCGAAACGGTCAAGCACACCGCCATGTCCCGGCATAATGCTGCCGTAGTCCTTTATTCCGTATGTCCTCTTCACAACAGACAGTGAAAGGTCGCCTATCATAGATATTATGCTGCATATTGCAGTCAATATAAGAAGGTTTGCCGCCTTAACAGTATATCCGTCTATAATTGCGAACACCTTGGTGCAGATAAAGCCCAATGCCCATGTCAGTGCAACACAGACCATCACACCGCCGATTGCTCCCTCTATGGTCTTTTTCGGACTGATTCGGGGGGAAAGCTTATGCTTTCCGAAGAGCGTACCTGCAAAATAGGCACCCGTATCAGTAAGCCATGAGGCCAGCAGACAGAAGGCGATCATTGATATTCCGTAGCTTTTTGATTCGCTGCCGTCTGTTCCGTAATACAGATATATGGCGCTGTAAAAAGAAAATGTCACGACCATAGTCATCACAACCGACATTGCAATCTGCGAAACATGAACTTTTTCATATTTGCCCAGAGCACACATAAACATTATCATCACATAAGCGAGTGTTGCAAGAATGATGACTGATAATCTGTCATTCATAAGAAATGTAAGCTCAACTATCGCCGTGTAAAGAAAGCACGGTATAGAAATAACAGCATTTTTAAGCGAACCGACCGCATTGAGCGCTTCATAAACACCGATAATCGCTACAGCAGCCAGCCCGAAGCACAGTACATTCACCTCTAACAGCATGCTTGCGGCAACAATACCGACAAGCAGGATTATGCCGACTATTGCTGTTATTATTCTAACCTTCATTTATACCCCTCCAAATCGTCTCTTCCTGCCGGAAAAAATATCAATTGCGCGTTCCAGATCTTCTGTTGAAAAGTCCGGCCAGAGAATTTCATCAAAAAAGACAAATTCAGAATATGCCGCCTGCCATAGCAGAAAATTCGATATTCTGTATTCTCCGCTCGGTCTGATTATCAGGTCGGGATCTGCCTGACCTGCGGTATACATCCTGTCGCTGAGCAGCTGTTCTGTTATATCCTCAGGCTTTACATTCTCTTCTGCAAGCTTTTTTACCGCGGTAAGAATTTCCGCTCTGCCGCCGTAATTGATCGCAAGATTCAGTACAAGCCCGGTCTTGTCGCTTGAAAGCTCCTCCGCCTCTGCCATGAGCTCCTGCAGCTTTGGATGAAGCATACTTCTGTCGCCGATGAATCTGGTTTTTATATTTTCCTCACGAAAATCTCGCAAAGATTCCACAAGGTAATCATACAAAAGCTTCATCAGTGCATCCACTTCTTCCTTAGGACGGTTCCAGTTTTCAGTGGAAAAAGCATAGACTGTGAGATACTTTATGCCTATTTCATTGCAGTATCTTGTTATTGTTCGGAAATTATTCGCGCCCTCACGATGTCCTGCCATACGCGGAAGACCGCGCCTCTGCGCCCATCGTCCGTTTCTGTCCATTATTATTCCAATATGCTCAGGCAGTTGACGCTCTTTCTTTTCTACAGCCTTTTTGCGGTTTAGCCAGCCCATGCTCATACCTCTTTTCAAATGCTCCATTTAACGCGTAATACCGTGGGCATTTCGCCCACGGTAAACAAAAAATGTCAGGTTTGGATATGCATAAAGATCCGTCAGATTTCCATGATCTCTGCTTCCTTGTCGGCAGAGAGTGTATCGATCTGCTTGATGAATTTATCGGTAAGATCCTGTGTCTTCTTTTCTGCGGTCTTGAGATCATCCTCTGTGATAGCAGAATCCTTCTTCATTGCCTTGAGCTTATCGATAGCATCACGGCGGATTGAACGGATAGCTACCTTGCTGTCTTCACCCATTCTCTTGATATCCTTTGCGAGATCGCGGCGGCGTTCCTCAGTCAGCGGAGGGAATGTAAGTCTGATAACTCTGCCGTCGTTCTGGGGGTTGATGCCTATATCGGAAACATTGATAGCCTTCTCGATGCTGCGAAGTGCAGATGCGTCATAAGGCTGAATGCAGAGCACGCGTGCTTCTGCTACGCTGATCGATGCAAGCTGGTTTACGGGAGTTTCTGTTCCGTAATACTCAACTGTGATCTTATCGAGAACGCCCGGATTTGCTCTGCCTGCTCTGACGGCCTTATAGTCGGAAATAAGAACGTTTATTGTCTTATTCATTTTTTCTTCTGTTGTCTTAAATATTGTTTCCATTATTATGCTCCCTTTCGTATATATGTTTATTAGGCTCAGTCTGCACAGACTATAGTGCCTATCCCATCGCCGCAGATGGCTGCGATAAGATTTTCCGGCTGCTGCATATCAAACACCATAATAGGCATTTTATTGTCACGGCACAATGCTGCTGCGGCACCGTCCATAACCTTCAGTCCTTTTTCGAGAACCTCTCCGTATGTAACACGGTCGTATTTTACCGCATCCTTATATACATGAGGATCCTTGTCATATACTCCGTCAACAACGGATGCCTTGAGTATTATTTCGGCTCCGATTTCAGCCGCTCTCAGCGCTGCGGCGGTGTCTGTTGAGAAGAACGGATTTCCCGTTCCGCAGCCGAAAATTACCACTCTTCCCTTTTCAAGATGGCGAACAGCCTTATTTCTTATATAAGGCTCTGCAATGCTTGGCATCGATATGGCTGTCTGCACTCTTGTACATACACCTTTCTGTTCAAGCGCATCAGATACCGCAAGCGCATTCATTGCCGTTGCGAGCATACCTATATGGTCAGCCTTTGTTCTGTCCATATCTCCTGAGCTCCTGCCTCTCCAGAAATTCCCTCCGCCGACTACGATACCGATCTCTACTCCGATGTCCGCAGCCTTCTTTATTGCCGCACATATTTCTGCGATTGCAGCTTCGTCAAAACCGAATTTTTTGCTGCCTGCAAGCGCTTCGCCGCTAAGCTTGAGCAATATTCGCTTATATTTTGCCTGCATAGAAATCACCCCGAGTTTTAATTAAATCTATTTTACTATATAATGCACCCGAATGTAAAGCAATTTACTCCTAATTCTTTGTAAATTTTCACACACAAATTCTTTTTATCGCTTCACAAATATGCTCTATCTGTTTTTCTGTCAGTTCCTCGTGGCACGGAAGAACAAACGAGCCTACAGAAAGGCTTGAACCGACAGGGAGGTCAGACGCCGAGGCACCGAGAGATTTAAACGCGGCATGCCTGCACAGCGGCTTTGAAAAAACAGCTTCGCATTCTGTCTCAAGCTCACGAAAGCCCTTTATCATGCGCTCGGCGCTCTCTTTATCCTCTGCACAAAGCGGAAAAACAGGATAGGCTCCGTATACTCCGTTTTCAGCCTTCTGATATTTTACCGCCGTTCCCTCTGCCGCTGTTTTCAGTCTTTCTGCCGTTTGTCGCCGCTTTGCAATATTTTTTTCCATATCTGCAAGCTTTAAGGCAATCAGTCCTGCCGTAAGCTCATCGATCACCGATGCTTCACCACGGCACACAGCTTCACTTGCACCTGTTGTTCCCGAGAACACCTTCTGTCCGCCTTCAACCGCTATTCTGATATTCGCGGCGGCTCTGTCATCATTTGCCAGTGCCGCTCCCACACTGCCCGATACACCGATATCAAAAGGACGAGCAAGTCCTATTACCGAAGCATCGCCGAGGCTTCCCGCTTTTTTCTCATTCCACTCTGCGCCGAAAGCGGCTGATGCATCCTCTATCAGAATAAGTCCGTACTTTATGCAAACGCTGTTTATTGCGGAATAATCAAACGGCATTCCGAACACATCGCTTACAATAACCGCTCGCGGATACAGTTCATTCGATTTTATGCATTTTTTCACCGTGCCCTCAAGCTTTGCAGCGGACATACACCATGTATCGCTGTCGCAGTCAACAAACACAGGGACTGCTCCGCTTTCAAGAACCGAAAAAATAACGAATGTCGGCGCAAAGGACGGAACAAATACCGCTTCTCCCCTGCATATCGACCACGAACAGAGCAGTGCCCTGAGTGCCGATGCTGTATTATATGTCACTTTTGCCGCTGTTACGCCAAGGCGCAAGCATATCTCTGCCTCGAGCTCGCGGCGCGCCGAAAATGGATCGCCGACTTTTTCCCTGACTGCAAAATCCAATACCTGCGCGGCAGCTTCCCTTGTTATACCACATGATGCATAAAGCGGAATTTTCATTACCTATCGCCTCCAGAACACTTAATCCATATTTTAACATGCAATATTGCTTTATACAATAAAAAAATCTTGTATCATCAGCTCTTGTGTGCTAAAATATTATGGCATTCGAGGGAAAGCGGTTTTCAGACACGCTTTTTTAACCTCTAAAATAAATTTATGGAGGTAAATTATGTCAGGACATAATAAATGGAGTACGATCAAAAGAAAAAAAGAAAAGACCGACAGCCAGCGCGCCAAGGTCTTTACCAAAATAGGCCGTGAAATCGCAGTTGCCGTCAAGAACGGCGGTGCCGATCCTGCCGCAAATCCCAGACTCAAGGACTGCATTGCTAAGGCAAAATCGCTCAATGTTCCAAACGACAACATCGAAAGAGTTATCAAAAAGGCATCCGGTGATAATGACGGCAAGGAATACGAGGCTCTCACCTACGAAGGCTACGGCCCCTGCGGTGTAGCCGTTATCGTTGAGACCCTGACCGACAACAGAAACCGTACTGCAGGAGATCTTCGCCACTACTTTGATAAAAACGGCGGAAACCTCGGAACCAACGGCTGTGTTTCCTTTATGTTTTCCACAAAGGGCGTTATAGCCATTGAGGCCGAGGATCTTGATGAGGATCAGGTAATGGAGGATGCTCTTGAGCTTGGCGCTTCCGATTTCAAGTCTGACGAGGATGTATATGTCATCTATACCGAGGAGGATGATTTCTCCGCTGTCCGCGACGGACTCGAAGCCAAGGGCTATGAATTTGTCAACGCCGATGTCGAGAAAATTCCCGATACCTATACCACCATCGATGATCCTGACATGGCACTCAAGATGCAGAAGCTTCTTGATATGCTTGAGGACAACGACGATGTTCAGGATGTCTGGCATTCGTGGGATGCTCCCGACGAGGAATAATACTTACACAGAAAAAACTGTTCTTCCCATAATCCTTTTGCTTTATAAAACGAAAAAACCGACTTAAAACAGTCGGTTTTTTCGTTTATTTCCATATATAGCTCTGGTCTCTGCGGAAGAATTTCTCGCGATATTTTTTCGGGGTCATTCCAACATTCAAGTGAAACACCTTGATAAAATAGCTTTGAGAAGCAAAAGCAAGATGATTTGATATCTCTACGACCGAAAGGTTTGAATACTTGAGCAAATTCTTTGCCGACTCTATCTTTTTGTCGCAGATGTAATCGGTTATGGAGATATTCATCTCCTTTTTGAACAGCTTCGAAAGATAGCCCGGAGATACATTTGCATTTTCCGCAAGCTCATCCAAGGTTATTTTTCCGTGAAGATGCAGGAATATATAGTCTATACTCTGCCGCACAGCCTTCGAAACACTTTGACGGTTTTTAATCACATTCATCTTTGAGGTGTAATCAAGAACCATCGCATGATGGATCTTCACAACCTCCTTTTCGGTTCTGGCTTTATCCATTTTAGTTATGTAAAAGTCGCTCAAGCCGTATGCAAGCTCCAGTTCCATTCCGCCCTCAACACAGAAGCGTGTCACAAGTGCTGCTGTGGTTATAAAATGATATCTCATATTCTGAAGAGGATCATCGGACAGTATACCCATTCCGACAGCCTTCAAGAACTCATTGTCTTCACAGTTTTTTCGAACATAAGCGATATCCCCGTTTTTTACTGCCTCGTAAAAAGAGAACTCTTCCTCTATTGAGCGATGTGTTTCAGTCAGCTCTCTCTGTTTGAAATTTTCTCGAACCCATTCGTCCTGAACCTTCAATGTCACGCACCTCCGCATTTGACTTTATACTTACTAAAGCATACTTACATTTGCAGCAGAAGTATCTTTTTGATATAATAAAACAAATTTTGAGAAACGGCAAGAAGGATATTATGATAATCGAAAAAAAATTTTTTAAAAGAGACAGACTGATAGTTGCACGCGAGCTTGTCGGCAAGCTGCTTGTCTGCCGCACCGAAAACGGTATTATAAGACAGCGCATTACCGAAACCGAGGCTTACGGCACCTTTGATGACACCGCATGCCACGCTCACAAAGGCAAAACGCCCAGAAATGAGGTTCTCTTTATGGAGGGCGGTATTGTGTATGTATACCTTTGTTACGGGATTCACCGGCTATTAAATGTTACGACAGGCGATGAGGGTTCTCCTCAGGGTGTATTGATCCGCGCCTGCCAAGGTGCTTCAGGTCCCGGAAAGCTGACAAAGGCGGCCGGTATCGACCTTTCGTTCAACAGACTGCCCTATTGCAGGAAAAGCGGAATATGGTTTGAGGATGACGGCTTTGAATGTGAGGTTAAAACCGACAGGCGAATCGGCATCGGCTATGCTTCACAGGAGGATCAGGATAAGCAATGGCGTTTTATTCTGAAATAATCCTTTCATTTATATCGCTCAATGTATTAAGAACGCTTAAGAATCGTGATGAATAGTTGAAATTTTTTATTCTTATGTTAAAATATTTTTGTATTTGGAGGTGAAAGCCATGAAAAAGCTTATGCTTGTTATCAATCCCAATGCAGGCAAAAAGAAGATCCGTTTGCAGCTTTGCCCACTTATAGAGCGCTTATACGAAAACGGTTATGTTGCCACCGTATATATTACAGATCCTGTTTACGGCGCCACCAAAATAATAGATAAATACTCCGATGAATATGACGTTATCGTATGCAGCGGCGGAGACGGAACTCTCAATCAGGTCATCAGCCGCCTTATACGAAAGAAAAAGCGTCCTCCCATTGGGTATATTCCTGCAGGCACTGCAAATGATGTGGCTAAAAGCCTCGATTTGTCCACTGATATAATCAAGGCTGCCGACGATATCGTCACTGCGATCCCTACTCCTTTTGATGTCGGCAGATTCGGTAATTTCAATTTTATTTACATAGCTTCCTTCGGTGCTTTTACAGAGGCCTCCTATTCAACACCTCAGGTACAGAAAAATGCATTGGGTCATTTTGCCTATGTTCTTCAGGGACTTAAAAGCGTACAGAACATCAAATCCTATCATGTAAAAATAGAGACCGAAGATGCTGTTTATGAGGACGATTATGTTTTCGGCGCAATGATAAACTCTTTTTCCTTTGCCGGCATGTTTAAGCTCGATAAGAACGAAGTAGTTTTTGACGACGGAATGTTTGAGGTCATGCTGATAAAAACCCCCAGAAACATCACTCAGCTTCAGAATGCCGCGCATTCTCTTCTCACAAAAAAATATGACGAGCAGTATGTTACCTTCTTTCACGCCTCAAAGCTTAAGGTAACCTGCAATGAACCCATTGCATGGACTACCGACGGCGAATTCGGTGATGTGTATAAATCTGTTTCGATGTCGGTACATAAGCAGGCTGTTAAGCTCCTTCTCAAGGACGGAACCTTTCTTGGCGGTCTCAAGCCATCGGAAACAGCGTATGACACAATGAGAAAATGAACTCAAGCACAGGCGAACGCCGATGACTAAAGAGGCAATATGAAAGCTCTTTAATAATGCGATTTTAAAATACTCTCCCTACGGCTTTGCCGCAGGGAGAGTATTTTATTTATGAATCAAAACCACCGGTTGAACCGGTGGTTTGCTCAAGCCCTATAAGGGCTTAACACCTGTAAGCCCCTTAAGGGGCACTGAATGGTGTGACAGCCACACTCTTGTCACTGGCAGCCCCCTA
>JAZSNH010000068.1:0-6866 GCA_045536305.1 Acutalibacteraceae bacterium | reverse complement strand
CGCAACAGTAAGCCAAAGCTTACTGTTGCGGCTGTGTTTTTTCACAAAATGCGGCGTAGCTGTATTTCCCGATTTCTGACACATCGAGTTTTTTAAGTGACTTCGGGTTAAGCCGATTTTTTTGCGGATTAAACAGCCTGTATATCATTCTGAGAATTTTAGGTTCAAACCCTTCATCTTTTAAAAACTCGAAATACCTAAATAATTCTTGCTTTGTATAAGCCAAGACACAGCCAACATCCATAATCCATTCAAGCATAAGCACGAAGAAGCAGAAAATATCACTTTCACGGCTTACCTTTGGCGTACCATCCCGATGCAGATATTTTGGAAGTCCAAAAACATCCCGATTTGCACCGTATGAATATAGAGGACAAGTTATTTCGCAGCCCTTTATACTGAAGCCGTCTATATCAATCAACCGAATGTCTCCGTCAGGCAAAACAATTACGTTGCCGCTATGCAAATCTCCGATAAATATATCTCTTGGGAGGTTATTTATCACTCTAGCCAATTTGATAAAACAGGAAAGTTTATATTCACTTGATATATCAGTTGAATCTACTATATCGCTTAAGCTTTTCCCCTCATGATATTCCATTAGATAACCGCATATCCTGTTTCCTTCAGTAACAATATGCAAAGGCATTGTGATTTCGGGTAAGTTGCTAAGCTTCTTATTTGCGGAAATTTTAATCAGAACATGATGGTTTTTAATCGCAGTATCGTTATAATCTATGTACTGCTTGTATACCATACCCTCTGGCTGAAGCCAGAGGGCGGCATTACGATTTTCGTTACCATTCTGAAGCAATTCGTTGTCTAGTTGAATCTGAAAACTGTTATCAACCATATATAAATACAAAGAGCGAAAACACTAAAACCTGTCAGTATTAATACTTTATGCCGCATTGTGGACACCTATTTCCGAAAAAAGAAATCTTCCTATCACAATCAGGACATATTCTATTGGCAATTTTTGCTTCTCTCTTCCTCTTCTCGGTTCTATACCAAGCGCTACCCTCAAAAACATAATAAGAAAACCTGGATGGGTATTTTATGTCTGTTAGACTATTGCAACCTTCAAAAGGATATCTGGTATATGAACGCCGATAAGAGCCAATTTTAGTAACGCTGTCAGGAATTGTAATTGTTGTAAGTTTGCTACAGTTTTGAAATGCATACATTTCGATTGTTTTAAGGCCATTGCTTAGAATAGCGGTTCTTAGAGATGTACAGTCAGAAAATGCGCTATCTCTAATTATTGTAACAGATGACGGTATCGTAATTGATTCCAGTCCACTGCAATGACGAAATGCATATGTTCCTATTTCTGTAACGGATGAAGGTATTGTTACGCTTTTCAACCCACTGCAACCCTCAAAAGCACCATAACCAATTATTGTAACCGTAGATGGTATAACAACTTCAGTGGCTGCTCCTGTATATTTTTCCAATTCTCCTGCTCTTATGACAAAATCCGCAGAATTTCCACCATAAATATTAACGACATTAGCTTGAATATTATTGGTAGTGTTATAATTATTTATCGCCTTTTCAACGATAAACGGACTTCCGCAGTAATCACAAATCCAGGCGTCTTTTGTATTGTCAACCTGCAAATTACTTCCGCAATTCGTACATTTTGCATTAATTAATGGCATATAACTCCTCCATTCTATGGATTGTAGTGTATCATTTTTTACTTGTGTTGTCAATGATAAGCACATCATATAAATTGATATGTTCCGTAGTATTATAGAATACTCTTAAACCCGCTGAAGCATGCTTCAGCGGCTTTTCTTTTTAAAACTCTATTTCTTTTATGTCGATCATGCCTTCACCCGAAAAAACAAGGTAAAGCGGTTTGTCGCCGTTTTCGAAATCAGCCTTGGCGGTGATCTTCTGCCAGGACTCGGCAGGTGTGATCTCAAACTCTCCTATCGTCTCTCCGTCGATGGCATGAGCTATTCTGAGCCTGCCCTTTGCATTTCCTCTGTAGGTCACACCCAGAGCATTGTTTTCCGAAAATGCAAAGTATTTATATCCGATAAGGGTTCCGTCAGCTATTTCGGCTATAAACCTATCATCGCTCTCATGATTGACATTCGGGAAGCTGATGGTGTAGATGCTGTTTGAGCCGTGGGGCATATTTCCGTTTGTTATGTTGCAGGCAATAGGTGCAGGATAAACTCCTTCTGCAATAAGAGCTCCGCCATTAAGTCCGCATGAGGTTATTTCAACCTGCTCGATAGAGCCGTCGGGCTTTATCTCTATTTTTTCTGCACAGGCCTGTCGGCTGTAATCGGACTTATGGGTCAGTCGGTGATAGAACACATACCACTGACCGTTTATCATTTCAATGCTGCCGTGGGTCGTGCCTGTCATATTGAGCCTGTCATCGGCGGTACGTCCGTTCATTCCAACATCGCCGTTTGAAACTATTGTGCCGCCGAATACGAAATCTCTGTCGGGATATTTGCTGGTAGCATAGCAAAGCTCATGATTCTGCATAGAGGAATATATAAAATAATAGGTGTCCCCTATCTTTCTCATAGAGCTTGCCTCAAAAAACGGGTGTTCCTCGAAGGAGGTGTTTTTCACCTTGTAGGGTATAATATGCTTTGCCGCTTCCTTTACGGTCAGCATATCGTCCTCTACGACCACCATGCAGGGTCCCATCACGCTGTCCTTCTTTGCCATAGACAGTATCTCATCGCGTGATTTTCCGAACATTCCCATCTCTGACTGTATATGCTCTTCGTTTTCAAAGAAATCGGGCTCTTCCTCATAGGGATACTGTGTACCGTAATAAATACGGATAACTCCGTCATCGTTTATCACGCCCGGATCAAAGCATACATAATCGAGCATCGGTGTTCCGTCCGGATTTTTGACAAAGCCTATATATTCGTACTGTCCTGCGGGAGTATCGCACACAGCAACGCTTATAGGACCGTGATAACCGCCATGCCCGAAATCACCCGACATGCAGTAGTAAAGATAGTAACGTCCGTCGTTTCCCTTTACCACATCAGGTGCGTACATGTATTTGCGATTTTCGTAGTCCGGGTCCTGATCTGCTCTGTATATTACCCCTTCCCTGCGCCAGTCGGTAAGATCGGTCACAGGTGCGGAATAGACTGTGTAATCGAGCATGCAGAAGGTCTCGCCGCCCTCTTTATCGTGAGAACCATAGAGATATACTCTGTCCCCGAACACATGGGGTTCTCCGTCGGGAATGCATTCGTAAAGAGGTAAAAAAGGATTGAAAGCTTGTCTTCTTATCATAATTATTCTCCGTAATTTTTTAGTTATTTTATTTTAACACATTGTTTTCTTTCTGCAATCGGTTTTCGTAAATATTTGCAATTTATTAATTTAAGTGAGGATTATCTGTGATTGCTGCATTTCAAACACCGGACTTTAAAATACGTTTTTCTCAAGCCACTTGGCTACACCGTCGTCATCGTTGCTTCCGATAATATCTGTCGCGATCGCCTTAAGCTCATCTACGGCATTTCCCACGGCGTAGCATTCGTCGGAAAAAGAAAACATCGGTATATCATTTAACGCATCGCCGAAGGACACTACCCTATCGCACTGCCATATATTCTTAAGCTTTTCTATGGCGTTTGCCTTTGTCGCCCTTCGCGGCATTATCTCAAACCAGTATTCGGGACGGTTCAGCTCCTGCTGAAAGATGCATGTATACCGCTCGTCACCCGAAAGAATATCTTGTGCAGTTCTGAGTATTTCCTTTTCTCCTATGCAGGTAAAATAAAAAACCTCTCCGTCATAAAGCCATTCATTTGTATCAAGAGGTCTCAATCGCCTGTCTCCCCTGCGTTTGCTCAGATAGTGCGCCATTCCTTCGGTTTCCGTTCCTCTTTCCCATGACACCTTTTCCGTGCCGTCTATCAGAGAATATACAGCAGGGTGTATATCAAGCTTTTCAAGTGTATCTATAACCGTCTCGGTCTCTTCGCAAGAAAAGCTCTCGTGCGACAGAAACTCTCCTGTGCAGGGCTCAATGATAAAGGCTCCGTTGTAAGCGATTATGGGTATCTTCTGCGAAAGCCCTTTTGTGACCATAGATGCGGAGACAAGCGAACGTGCGGTCGCATAGGTAAAAAGCACGCCTCTTTCAACAACGGCATTTACCGTTTTCAGAGTGTACTCGCTTAATCTGCTCTGAGAATTGAGCAGTGTTCCGTCAAGATCTGTTACATATAATGTTCTCATATCACATCAGCCCTATCAGATAATCTGCTGCCTCCTCGGTAGTTGCCCACGAGGTTGCGATCCTTACTATGCTGCTGTTTTCATCATACTTTCCCCAGTTATCGAGCACCGCCTTGCCCTCAAGCTCTGCGAGCTTGCTGTTCGGTATAATAAAAAACTGCTGATTTGTGTATGAATCAAGATAAAGCCTGTAGCTTTTTTCGAGAAGCGCCTTCTTTATCTTCATTGCAAGCCTGTCTGCATGGTCGGCTATTTTCAAATAAAGATCATCGGTAAACAGCACATCGAATTGAATGCCCGTTATTCTGCCTTTGGCAAGCAGTGCTCCGTGCTGCTTCATTTCCGTAAAAAATCTGTCTCCAAGGCCCTTACGTGTAAACACGACCGCTTCTCCGAACAGCGCGCCGACCTTTGTGCCTCCTATATAGAACACATCGCAGTATTCCGCTATGTCGGGCAGAGTCACATCTGTGTCTGAGGAGGAAAGAGCATAGCCAAGACGCGCACCGTCGAGAAAGAGCTTCATTCCATACTCATCACAAAGCTCGCGCAGCGCTTTCAGCTCCGCCTTGCTGTACAGTGTTCCGTACTCGGAAGGGTGGGAAATATATACGGCACCAGGCGCAGCCATGTGCGGCCATGTCGGATCAGAATAAAATTTTTTCACATACTCGCGCGCCGATACAGGATCTATCTTTCCGTTTACACCCTGAACGGTCAGCACCTTATGTCCCGAAAATTCTATCGCTCCTGCCTCGTGAACGCTGATATGCCCTGTATCTGCCGCCAGAACCGCTTCGTAATTTTTCAGAACAGAATCGAGAACGGTATAGTTTGACTGTGTGCCTCCTGCCAGAAAAAACACCTTTGCCGCCCTGCAGCCGCATGCTTTTCTGATCTTTTCCCTTGCACTTTCGGAATATTCATCCATACCGTAAGCAGCCGTTTGGTCAAGGTTCGTTTCCACTAATTTTTCTATGATTTTAGGATGTGCTCCCTCGAGATAGTCGCAGTTAAATCTGAACATTTCCATTACCTCTCGCATAATTTATAAATCATTCTGATTATAGCTTTCATTTGATTTGATTACAAGTGTTTATGCCTCTTTCTCTGTTGCCGCCCACCTTCTTATTAGTTTCATCAACTTGTTATCACATCTTGCATATAGCGACAATATATGGTATACTTAAATGGCAACAAATACAGAATATGCAAGAAAGGATCGTATTCACATGGCAGAAAAAATGGAACGTCAGATTATTGACGTAAGCAGCGGCTCAACATCCACTCAGAAAAGAGCTAAGAAAAAGTCTCCCTCAGCCAAAAAGACCGCTACTGAAGCAAAGGTCACAAAAAAGGCTATCATCACTCCCGAAAACAGAAAGAAAGCTGTTAAGTTCAGATGGGGCGCTGTTATCCTCTGGCTTTTGGCTATCGGCTTTGAGGTTCTTACAATTTTGGTTTTCAACAAGACCATCTATATCCCCGGCAACATTCTCACCTATATTATCATAGGCCTCGCAATAGACTTTGCTCTTGTCATCGCAGGTTCTCTTCTCTGGAAAAAGTCCAACCGACTCGACCCTGCATCCGAAAAGAACAAGCTGAAATTCTTCCTTTGGAACAACATGGGTCTTTTTGCGGCTATTGTCTGCTTTGTTCCCCTTATCATCCTTCTTCTCAAGGAAAAGGATCTTGACCCGAAGGTAAAGAAGATCGCTTCTATCGTTGCAATAATCGTCGCTCTTATTGCAAGCGCCGCTTCTATAGACTGGACTCCCACCTCTGCCGAAGATCTTGCACAGGCTCAGTCCGATGCAGAATCTTACACTATCGACGGCAACGTTTTCTGGACTCAGTTCGGCAAGTGCTATCACCTTACCGATGAGTGCGGCTCTCTCAAAAACTCTGCAAAGCTCTACAAGGGCTCTGTTGATCAGGCTTTCGAGGCTAACCGCGGCAAGCCCTGCAGCTTCTGTGCTTCTGCTGAGGCTCTCGAAGAATATTCAAAGCAGTCCGAGAACGAAACCGATTTTGATGTAAGCGGCTCCGACATCCTCGACTATGTTGAGGACATCTTCGCAAGTGATTCCGATATCGAGGAATAATCAGAAAGGATGGATCAATAATGAGTTTGTTTTCTTATCTTGATACAAGAGCACCCAGCACAGAAGAAATTCTGGCTGTTGAAAATGAATACGATGAAAACGGCAACATAAAAGAACCTACATGGATAGACACCTATGAGCTTGAGACAGAATTTTCTCTCCAGCGCCTTGCATCCGGTTTCGGCACTCTTTCGATCATTGCCGCAATTCTCGGTATTTTCCTCAGCGTATGGTTTGCTGTTACCACCGCAGACGGTTTCCTCTCTGCATACAGTGCAATCATTCTCGTTGCAGGTCTTGTAATTACCGCAATAGTATATGCTTTGCTCAGACTTGCCCGCGGATTTGTCAATTATATGCTCCTCAGACTTCTTCAGAACGAAGAGGATGACTAAGTTTATTTTCGGGTATATATAAAAAAAGTAAGCGGCACCGATGGTGCCGCCTACCGTATGGGCTTCGGGAAAGCGAGCCACTCCCGGCACCAGCCATTTGCCGATCAGTAGCATGCCT
>JAZSNH010000091.1:0-7349 GCA_045536305.1 Acutalibacteraceae bacterium | reverse complement strand
CACCGGTTCAACCGGTGGTTTTGATTTATCCGCAGCTTACAAATACTACAGTCTGAGTGATGATCGTTGTTATGATACCTGCGATAATAACACCGAGCGCGATTATCGGTATTGCTTTGCGGATATCGATGTCAAACAGCGAGGCGACGAGCGCTCCCGTCCATGCGCCCGTGCCGGGCAGAGGAATAGCGACAAGTATCAAAAGACCGAGCATTTCATACTTTTTGACCATTTCGCCCTTTGACTGAGCGCGGCTCTCAAGCTTGTCCACAAGCTTGCCGAAGGTCTTGGATTTTCTCATCCAGGCAAATATCTGCTTGATAAACAGCATGATAAAGGGAACCGGGATCATGTTTCCGATAACCGCAGCAATAAATGCCACCCAGTAATTAAGTCCCATAGCGGTGCCTATGGGAATAGCGCCGCGTAGCTCGATAACGGGAACCATTGCAACCGCGGCAGTTGATATTATCTGGCCGACAAAGGTCTCGGTGAACCATTCAAATATATTGCCGAAAAAATTGGAAACTCCGTAAATCATATAAAAAAACTCCCGATAAATTTTAGCTGCCGAATAAAATTTTAAGCATCAACAAGAAAATCGCTGTCTGAAAGGTCGGTATACGAAGCATCGGTGTACGAAGCGTCGGTGTAGGAGAGATTAGATTCCTCATAATTGTATTCTTCGTCAAAGCCGTAGTCATCGTGGACTTCTGTTTTTCCGCCGACACCACACATGACAGAGCCTGTAGCAGACCATACTATAACGGCAATGAGCAGAGAAACAGCGGATATGGCAAGACCGGCCACAGCGCCTCCTCGATTTCCGTCACGGTATGCGCTTATTCCGAGATAAGCACTGACAGCGATAAGAATAAAACATACAAGCGGCATAAAGCAGAAGATAAGTGCAAGAATCGCAACGAAGAAAGAGAGAACGGCGAATTTGTTTGAAGGTGAAACAACAGCATTGTTATAGCCGCGATTATACATGATGAAACCTCCGATTGAAATTAAATCTGCAAATCATTATACCATGCGGTGCAAAGCGTGTCAACACGGGATAGAGGGAAGAGAGTGCAAAAAAGTATAATTGTAAAAAAGACTGGATTTATTTGATTTTATGTAGTAAAATAAAAGGACAAGTTTATGGAAAATCCTGTGCTTAATGGGTTTTTCATTTCTGAAAGGTACGGTGTTTTATAATGACACGTAAGGAAGCTATCATATCGAGAAGAGCGGTAAGAAGATATACCGGAGAACCTATAGCCGAATCGGTTATCGACGGTATACTTGACTTTATTTTGCAGGTCAAGCCTCTTCACGATGATATAAGAACGACGATCGAAATAATAGACAGTGAAGATTTTGAGGCATCATTCAGCAGCTTTATCGGACCGAAGGCGAGCCATTATCTTGTTATCCGCTCGGCAAAAAAAGAGGGATATCTTGAGAATGCAGGCTTTATAGGTCAGCAGATAGTTCTTTACATGACAGAACTGGGCATAGGAAGCTGCTGGTGCGGAAGCTATAAGCAGAAAAATGCCGATGAGGCAGGACAGCTTCCCTATGTTGTCTGTGTATGCTTCGGAAGATCTGACAATTCACCTCCGCGCCGCAGTGCCGAGGAAGCAAAGAGAAAGCATCTGCACGAGCTTGTTTTCGGAAAGATATCCACCGCCCTGCTCGATCTGCTCGAAGCGGGAAGACTGGCTCCCTCCGCATTCAATTCCCAGCCGATTCGCTACAGAACTCAGGGTTCAAATATTTATATCTACAGAAAAACATCAATACTTCCGTTTATCGACTCTACAAGGGATATAGATGTAGGTATTGCCATGGCAAACATGTATATCGCGTCAGACGAAAAATGCCTGTTTGTCAGAGAAGCAAATTATCCCACACCATCGGCAAAGTGTATTTACAAATATACTCTCACATGGGAGCAGAAAAAGTAAAGGATAAGGAGGAACTCAAATGGCAAAGAGAAAGATCGGTATACTTACAAGCGGCGGCGATTGCCCGGGACTGAATGCGGCAATCAGAGGCGTTGTAAGAGCGTCCTATAATCTGTTTGATGTAGAATTTATAGGTATCAATGACGGCTACAAAGGTCTTATCGATGGAGATTACAAGACCATGAAATATGAGGATTTCAATGGTATCCTCACACTTGGTGGAACAATACTCGGAACTC
The DNA here is from genome assembly GCA_045536305.1 of Acutalibacteraceae bacterium. Classification (GTDB taxonomy): domain Bacteria; phylum Bacillota; class Clostridia; order Oscillospirales; family Acutalibacteraceae; genus JAISGQ01. The sequence continues at coordinate 5,152 of JAZSNH010000091.1, read as the reverse complement.
AGCGTACACCCTACAGAAATATGCGTATCATCGAAGAAGACAATATCGATAAGGTAGCGGCAATGAAGAAAAACTACAAGAAGATGGGTCTTGACTGCTTAGTTACCCTCGGCGGCAACGGAACGCATAAAACCGCAAATCTTCTTTCCGAAGAAGGACTTAATGTTATAGGTCTGCCAAAGACCATAGACAACGACCTTTACGGAACAGATGTAACATTCGGATTCCACAGTGCCGTTGACATTGCTACAGATGTTGTTGACCGTATACACACCACGGCAAACAGCCACGGCAGAGCTATGGTCATAGAGCTCATGGGCAACAAGGCAGGATGGCTGACTCTGTATGCGGGAGTAGCGGGAGGCGCTGATGTGATCCTTCTGCCGGAAATGCCTTACGACATCAAAAAGGTCATCGACACAGTGGAAAAGAGACAGGACCAGAAGAGAAATTTTGCTATAATATGCGTTGCGGAAGGTGCAATGAGTGTTCAGGAAGCCGCAATGAAGAAAAAAGAACGCGAAGCATACAGGGCTGAGCAGAAGTTTGCATCTGTCAGCTATCGCATAGCAAATGAAATACAGACAGGAACAGGTCTTGAGACACGCGTTGTTGTTCCCGGCCATTATCAGCGCGGAGGCTCCCCTTCGCCCTATGACAGAGTTCTCGCGACACAGTTCGGTGCCTATGCCGCAAGGCTTATCAAGGAAGAGGACTACGGAAATACCGTCGCTATGATAAACGGTGAGGTATCTCACAATGCACTTTCCGAAATTGCAGGGCTTAAAAAGCTTGTGCCTGCAGACGGCGATATGGTGCGTACGGCAAAGGATATGGGTGTGTGCTTCGGTGACTGATGCCCACACACGAAAGGGCTGAATATATGAGCAAAAAAAAGGAGCAAAAAAGGGAACGCGAGTGGTTCAAGCTTGACAATGCCGCAAATATTTATCCGGCAATAATAAGTGCGAAGTGGTCGCCGAATTTCCGCGTTTCCGCAACGCTCGATGAGCAGGTCGATCCTGAAAAGCTGCTTTTGGCGCTGAAGATATGTCTGCCTCGATTCCGAAATTTTACGCTTGTACTGAAAAAAGGCATTTTCTGGCATTATCTTGAGGAAAACGACAAGGAGCCCGTGCTTTGCAAGGAAGTACGCAATCCGATGCGTGTTATTACAAAGCATGATAATAACGGATATCACTTCAGAGTAATATCCTATAAAAACAGAATCGCCGTAGAGATAATGCACGTCATTGCAGACGGCACCGGCGGAATGATGTTCTTAAAAACGCTTGTTGCCGAATATCTGCGTCAGACAGGCGTAAAGGTGCCATACGATGCGGAAGGCATTATCAATGTGCAGCAGGAGCCCGATCCTGAGGAAATGGAAGACGGCTTCCGCAAATACACCCGTTTTCACACCAAACAGCCAAGGAAGGAAAGCAGAGCATACTGGGTCAAAGGCACAAGGCAGAAGGCAGGAAGCGCTACTATAATCACAGGCCGTATGCCGGTAGAAGAGGTTTCCGCAAAGGCAAAGGAATACGGTGCGACAATAACGGAATTTATAGCATCGGTCATAATATACGTTATGTATATGCGTCAGAAAAGGGAAAACCACAGGAAAGAGCTTCCTGTAAAGGTCAGTGTCCCGATAAATCTCAGAAGCTTTTATCCAAGCAAGACCCTTCGTAATTTCTCATTGTTCATAAATCCGGGTATAGAGCCGAGATACGGTGATTATACCTTTGACGAGATCGTGAGCGACGTTCATCATTTTATGAAGATGAACTTAAAGGAAAAGTATCTTAACGCGGTAATGAGCAGCAATCTGGGCGATGAGCTCAATCCGTTGGTGAGAATTATACCTCTGCCGTTAAAAAATCTGGTTCTTTCCATGATGTACAGCTCGGTCGGAGAAACAAGATTTTCCACCGATATGTCCAATCTCGGAGCAGTTAAGCTTCCCAAGGAAATGGAAGAGCATATAAATACTGTTGATTTTATGCTTGCCGCGCCGCATGGGATAGGCTTTGCAATGGGTATCGCAGGCTACAAGGGTTCGTTGAATATAACCTTTGCGACCGCTTTGCGCGAGCTCGACTGTCAGAGAGAATTTTTCCGAGAGCTTGTGAAAATGGGCATACATGTGAAGATAGAAAGCAATCACAGGTGATTGGAAGGAGGATTATATGTCTTACTGTGTAAACTGCGGTGTCGAGCTGCATGAAAGCGAGAAAAAATGTCCGCTCTGCGACACTGTTGTAATAAACCCCAATGTTTTATCGGGCGAGCCTGTCGAATCAGTTTTTCCTCAGGAACAGAAATTGGTTGACATGCTTGAATCTCGGCGTTGGTGGGCAGGTATCTTTGCGATCGTGCTTGCAATCCCCGCATCGATCTGCCTTTTGTGTAATTTCGGTATTCAGAAGGAGCTTGGCTGGTCGCTTATTGTAACGGCTGCATTGATAATGGTATGGCTGTTTATCGGTCCGCCGCTTCTTATGAGAAAGACAAATTATATTTTGCTTTTTGTGATTTATACCGTTGGAATACTGTTTTTCCTGTTTGTAATGTGCTGGCAGGTCGGCGGCGACTGGTTTTTGAGTATAGCCGTGCCGGTGGTGCTGTGTTTTATGACGGTGATGAGCATAAACGCGATCGTTATAAAGAACAACGTAGCAAAGCTGTATTCTGCGGCAACATTTTTCCTTACCATAGGTGCGCTGGTCGTGGCTGTTGAGATAATAACCGATTATTATCTTCACAAGGAAATAGATCTTTCCTGGTCGCTGATAGCTCTTGTGCCGTGTGCGCTTATGTCTGTTCTGTATATAATAATACAGAAAAAGAAAGGTCTTAAGGACAGTCTTAAAAAGAGATTCAGAATGTAAATAAAAAAGGCATAGAGCTAAATGCTCTGTGCCTTTTTCTGCCATTTACGGCAATTGTGCGGGGAAAGTGAACAAAAAATAAAACAAATCCATTATTATAGACAACAGGTAACGGACATGATATAATAAATTAGATATAATATGTTCGGGCTTTGTATCGGAGATATAAACTGCTGAATTTGCAGTATACAGTGCTTATTTAAAAATATGCAGAAACAAAGGAGAAATAAAAATGAAAGCGATAATTTACCTTTCAAACACAGGCTTTACAAAGGAATATGCAGAGCTTTTGGGCGAGAAAACAGGCTTGCCTGTGTATGAGCTGAAAAAAGCAAAAAAGGAGCTTGAAAAGGGAAGCGAGATAATCTATCTCGGCTGGCTGATGGCAGGCGTTGTAAGAGGCTGCAAGAAAGCTGTAAAAAGCTATGATGTTAAGGCAGTATGTGCAGTCGGACTGGGAGAAACAGGCAAACTGACCGCACAGGCAAAAAAAGCAAATAAAATTCCCGAACAAGCCGAAGGCTTTACCCTGCAGGGCGGCTATGCCCCCGAAAAGCTGTCGGGCTTTTACAAGAAGATGATCGGCATGGCCTTAAGTATGCTCATAAATCAGATCAAATCAAAGGATGAGCTGACAGAAGCCGACGAAAAGATGCTTGTCACATTAAAGGAAGGCGGCAGCTATGTCTGTGAGGAGAATCTTTCCGCAGTAATCGAGTGGTATAATGCAGGTGAGGCAGAATGAAGGTAAAACAGAGCAGAGCTGCGAGCTTTATAATAGTTACATTTATCTACATACTGGCATCTGCGCTGGGCATAGGTGTATATCTTGCACTGCCCTATGATATGTGGCTCAGGCTTCTCATAGCCGATGTCGCAGCAACGATATTTACGTTTGCTTTCAGCATTGCATTTAAAAATGCATCGGTATATGACCCATACTGGAGCGTACAGCCGATAGTTATCCTTGCGGCGTTTGCTTCGGTCGAGCAGATGACTCCCGCAAAGCTGCTTATGCTTATTGCGGTTTGTATATGGGGCGTGAGACTGACTGTAAACTGGGCATACACCTTCCATGGCTTAGAGCATCAGGACTGGCGTTATACCATGCTTTGTGACACAACAGGAATATTTTATCCCGTAATAAACTTTATCGGCATCCACATGGTACCGACCCTTGTTGTTTACGGTGTCACACTCCCTGCGGTATATGTACTGCAAAGTGATGCGAGGGGCAATGTCTGGAGCGTGGTTTTCTTTGCGCTTTCCATAGCGGCGGTCATAATGCAGGGAACAGCGGATTTTCAGATGCACAGATTCAGAAAAAGCAAAACAGGCGGATTTATCCGCACAGGCCTTTGGAAATATTCGCGCCATCCCAATTACCTCGGAGAAATACTCATGTGGTGGGGAGTTGCGCTTGCGGCGATTGCCTCGCTGGGCTTTCAGTGGTACTACATCGCAGGCACGATTGCCAACACCCTGCTTTTCCTTTGCGTCAGCATTCCCCTTGCAGACGGAAGACAGTCCAAAAAAGAAGGCTTTGAGGAATATAAAAAGCAGACAAGAATGCTTTTGCCCATAGTGAAATAAAAACAAAGAGGTTTTCAATGAACAGCATAAAATCCATTGTCGCGCAAAATTTAGCAGAGCTGAGACAGAAAAAGGGCATGACCCAGCTTGAGCTCGCAGAAAAGCTTAATTATTCCGATAAGGCAGTTTCCAAATGGGAAAGAGCAGAATCAATGCCCGATATTTCGGTGCTGGTGGAAATTGCGGATATATTTGAGGTGCCGCTTGATTATCTGGTAAGAGAAGAGCATGAACGCCCGAAGCCCAAAAAAGAAAAAAAGGAAAAAGCCTCAAAAAATTACAACAAAAAATTCATAGCGGCGCTTTCTGTTCTGACTGTATGGCTTGCGGCCTTTATTGCGTTTGTTGCGATCTCGCTCACAGCAAAGGATTCTCCGCTGCAGTGGCTGATGCTCGTGTACGCAGTTCCTTGCTCGATGATAGTCTGGCTTGTGCTCAACAGTATATGGTTTGATTCCCGACGCAATTATCTTATAATTTCTTTGCTAATGTGGTCTGTGCTTATTGCACTGCACGTATCGTTTCTTTCGCTGGGAATAAGTATATGGCAGATATATCTTTTAGGAATTCCGGGACAGATAATCATATTATTCTGGTCAAAAATCAAAGGATAAGTAAATATACAAGCAAAGCTGACGCGGCAAAAACACGCGGGGCGTGGCTGA
>JAZSNH010000036.1:0-7185 GCA_045536305.1 Acutalibacteraceae bacterium | reverse complement strand
TTGTACTCAGCCTTGAACTGACCTGCGAGTTCCTTGAGGTCCTCAGCGGTGAGCTCGATATCCTGAGTAACACCCTTTGCTTCCTTCATCTCGTCGATAAGCTGCTCGAAATACTTCTTGCCAACTTCCATAACGACGTCGGAATACATCTGGATAAATCTTCTGTAGCAGTCCCAAGCCCAACGGGGGTTGCCGGACTTAGCGGACATAACCTCAACAACATCCTCGTTAAGACCGAGGTTGAGGATGGTATCCATCATACCGGGCATGGATGCACGAGCACCGGAACGTACGGAAACGAGGAGAGGATTCTCCTTGTCACCGAACTTCTTGCCGGTGATGCCTTCCATCTTATCGATGTACTCCATGATCTGTGCCTGGATCTCATCATTGATCTTTCTGCCGTCTTCGTAGTACTGGGTGCAAGCCTCAGTAGTTACGGTGAAACCCTGGGGTACGGGAAGACCGATATTGGTCATCTCTGCAAGGTTAGCACCCTTACCGCCGAGGAGCTCACGCATGGTTGCGTTACCTTCGGAAAAAAGGTATACAAATTTCTGACCCATTGTAATCTACCTCCATATATTTTTGCGATTTTATATCGCACGTATCAAGGGATATGGATATCCCCGTGCAATACCACAAGAAATTTTAACATACAACCACCCTAAAAGTCCAGTGCTTTTAAAAAAAATCGCATTTTGCATAGATTATTCCCTGTTTTGACCAAATTTACACGCAAGTGTGTTGGTTTTTTCACTATCGGTGCAAGAATGTTCCCTTTATTTTCGGTTTCCGAAGACTTTGCAAACTGTATTTAATATGTCTTTGCTATAAACCCATACTGTTGGTAGAGAAATTTATTTACTAACCATACGAGCTGTGTGTTCCATTTTACACATCGCTGTGGTAAAATACGGACAGTGAAAGGAGACGAGGGGAATGAAAAGCAGACTTTCCGAAAACATAAAAAGCCTTCGAAAAAGCCGCTCGATAACCCAGGAAAAGCTGGCAGATGCCATGGGCGTTTCTGCCGGTGCTGTCTATAAATGGGAATCGGCGCTGTCTGTTCCCGATATAGAAACAATCATTCTTTTAGCGGAATATTTCGAGGTATCGGTCGATGTGCTGTTAGGATATGAGATGCACAAAGGCAGCCTTAAATCCACCCTTGACAGACTGCGCAAGACCCGAGTTGACAGAGAGCTTGAAAAAGGCAGGCAGGAAGCTGAGAAGGCTCTGCAGAAATACCCCAATAATTTTCAGGTGGTATATGAAGGCGCGATGATATTTTTCCTTTCCCTTGAAAAAGAATATCTGCGCCGTGCTCTGGAGCTTTTTTCACGTTCACTTGAGCTTATAAATCAGAACACCGACGACAGCATAAGCGAAGCACTTATATACAGCAGAATGTCTCAAATTCATGCCATTTTTGACGAGTACGACAAGGCCATCGAGCTTCTTTCAAAGTATAACTTCAACGGATACAACGAAGCCGCCATCGGCGAGATACTCGCCCGCGGCTGCAAAAAATACGATGAGGCTCTGCCACATCTGTCCGATGCACTTTCAAACAGCATCAACACCCTTCTGTATCTCTGCTCAGGCTATACCAACGCATATATCGGCAAAGGCGAGTATCGGAAGGCAAGAGATATTCTGCTCTGGCTTGCGAAGGCTTATAACGGTCTTCGTATAACCGATGAACCCGTTTTCCTTGACAGAAGCATTGTTGTCATGTATTCCGCCTGTGCAGAATGCTCTGCTCTTGAAGGAGATCTCGAGGCATCACGGGAGTATCTAAGGCAGGCATATACTCTTGCTCTGCGCTTTGATGCCGCGCCCGTATACGATATGCGAAATCAGAAATTCTATCACGGCAATGCAGATGCCCAAGCGTATGACAGCTACGGCGATACTGCAGTGGATGCCATTACCAACATCATCAATAACGATCACAAGGTATCAGCTCAGCTTAATCAGCTTTTGGAGGAAATACGCAATGAAGAAAATTAAAAGAGAATTTATACAAAGCTTCTACAAGGGCAACAGATTAAATTTTGCCCTCGCTCTGCTTGCCACAGTGACAATGAGCTTTACAAACCTTATTGTTTCATGGCTTCTCCAGCAGGTCATAGACTGTGCAACGGGAAGCGGCAACGCATATTCCTTCAGAACTCTGCTCATTATCCTTCTTATACTCATCGGCACCATGGGTTTTTTCTCGGTTTTGCTCTATTTTTCAAAGCCTGCTTTTATATCAAAGGCAATGAGGCAGTATAAGGATACCGCTCTCGATAAAATATCCCAAAAGGGGATAAGTGCTTTCCGACGCGAAAACACCTCTCTATACACCTCTGCCCTCTCAAACGATGCCGCCTCCATTGAAAAAAGCTACCTCGAAAGCAGCTTTGAGCTTATCATGCACCTGATACTATTTGTGGGTGCCTTTGCAATGATGCTGTGGTACAGTCCTCTGCTGACCCTTGTTACAATAGGCTTTACCATTCTCCCCGTCACTGCATCTCTTCTGACGGGCAACCGCGCAGCATTTGCGGAAAAAGAGCTTTCCGACAAAAACGAAAGCTATATGTCTATGCTGAAAGACTGCCTTACAGGCTTCTCTGTCATAAAAAGCTTCAAGGCCGAAAAAAGAATACTCGCTCAGCTTGCAGAATCCAACAGCCGTTGTGCCGCCGCTCGCTGCCGCCGCGGAAAGATCGCCGTCGTTCTTGAAACCGTCGGTCTGGCGGCAGGCTTTATAACTCAGTTCGGTGTGTTCTTTTTCAGCGCATATCTCGCCCTGTCGGGGAAGGGCATAACAGCAGGCGTTATAATTCTCTTTGTACAGCTTATAAATTTTGTTATCTCCCCTATTGCCTCCGTTCCCAAAATTCTTTCCGAACGGAAAGCGGCAAAGGCACTTATGAAAAAGCTTGCAGGCGCTGTATCTGACAATGTTCGCGAGGACGGCAGCTGCACTCTTTCCGCTCTTGAAACGGGAATAGAGGTTAAAAATGTCACCTTCGGCTACGACGAGGAAAAAATTGTGCTCCACGGTGTATCCGCCCATTTCGAGGCAGGAAAAAGCTACGCACTGGTGGGTGCGTCAGGCAGCGGAAAATCCACGCTTTTAAATCTTCTCATGGCTTCTCACGGCGGTTTTGAGGGTGAGATCCTCTACGATAAAACTCCTGTTAAAAACATCAGAAGCGATTCACTGTACGACCTCGTTTCCGTTGTTGAGCAGAATGTTTTTATATTCAATGCCTCCATTCGTGACAACATCACTATGTTCGGCGATTTTCCGAAGGAAAAGACAGACAATGCCATTGAGCTTTCGGGTCTTTCCTCTCTGATTGCTCAGAAGGGCGAAGATTATCTCTGCGGCGAAAACGGCAGTGGTCTTTCAGGAGGCGAAAAGCAGAGAATTTCCATTGCACGAAGCCTTCTGCGTAATTCTCAGGTGCTCCTTGCGGACGAGGCTACCGCCGCACTTGACAAAGCTACGGCATATCAGGTCACCGACGCAATTCTTGACCTTGAGGGCATCACACGAATCACCGTTACTCACGCTCTTGATGAAAGTCTGCTTGGCAGATACGACTGCATAATGACAATGAAATCAGGGCAGATAGTTGAAAGCGGCAGTTTCTCAGAGCTTATGGATAAAAAAGGGTATTTTTATTCGCTGTATACCGTTTCCCAGTAACCTTCGCAAACGGCATAAAAAATCATCAGCCGCCCATCGTGGGCTGATGATTTTTTATATGTTGACTTTCCGACTCTTTTTCTGTATCATAAAGCAAATATAGAGTATTGGAAGGTAAATAATGAAAAAATTTCTTATCTGGCTCATTCCTGTTCTGGTGATACTTTTTCTGTGTGCAGGTTTTACCGCACTCAACTACACACAGAAAAAGGACAGCATTGACTATCAAAAAAGCTTTAAGTCAACAACGGCTGTTGTTGTCGACAAACATCTTATCATCGATACAAACGGTGATTATGCCATAACCTTCAACTATAAGGTTGACGGCAAGGCTTATTCCGAAACGATCTATACCAAACAGCGCAGTTCCCGTCTTTCACGAATCCCCAATTTCGCAAGGACGATCTACCATGTGGGAGATGTAACTACTATATGGTACGACCCTGCTGACCCCTCGATTATGAGAGGCGGTCAACCCTCCCCCTGGCTGGATATTTTCATGCCTATGATAATCGGTATGACTATTGTCATCTTCTTCTCTGCTGCCATGCTTCGTACCGCGTTTGATAAAAAGAGTAAGAAAAAGTCAAAGGACAGCAAGCACCGAGATTATGACGATGACGACGATGATGATGACGACGATTGATGTCTGAAAAAGCCAACACCGCCGCAGAGCAAGCTCTGCGGCGGTGTTTTTTTATATTGCTTATTCTTTGGGTGAATCGCAGAATTCACAAACATCTCCTGCGTTCTTTGCTCCGCACTTACCGCATACCCATTTTCCGTCGTTCTCGACAGCGGGAGCTTCTTCGGCAGGTGTCTCCACAGCAGGAGCCTCAACAGCAGCAGGTGTCTCGGCGGCAGTTCCAATGGCAGCAGCTGCTTTTGCAGCGTTTCTTTCTGCCTTGATGCGTGCGATTGCATTGCGAACAGAAGCAAATGCACCGATCACACAGAACAGAAGACCGATTCCGAGATCAGCATAATATGCTTTTGCGATCTCAGGCTCCTCAAGGAAGGTATAACCGTAACGCACACACTCTGCGAATGTAGGCATATAGTCAATCTCGCCGTTTGCGTACCAATCCTTATGTGCCTTGAAAACATCGGTTGCAAGGCAGAGATACCATGCCAGAACGATGACCAGAACAGCAATGATGGACGCAAAAATAACACCCTTGATGCTCTCTTTTCTCGCGAACACTCTATAGCCCACTATAGCGCAGACCACACCGATAATTCCGCTGATTCCTGCAATAAAGCCTACCTGATAGAGCAGGTACCATACTGCACCGCCGGCAAGCGAAAACAGAAATGCTCCCACAAGACCTGCGATAAAGTTTTCCTTTACAGGAATCGATGCTGTGTTTTCCTTTACCTTTTTCACAAATAACTCTCCTCTTTTTTTGTGCAGATTTTGTATAATTATAAGGCATCATACAGAAAAAAGCAACCGCAGAGCGGTTCCTTTTTCATATTATTACCTCACTTTGAAAAAATCTCTCCTGAAAATACACTGCCTTTTCGATTTCTTCCCTTGTAAAAGACATTCCTTCGGGGGCTGCCACCCATTTTTCCTCCACATCATCGGAACGTCGGATAACAGCTATTATCCTGCCTGTGAATTTCTCCAAAGGCACATCAACACCAAGAATATATACATCCTGTTCTTCCCCGTCACCTGCCATTATCCCTTCCACATAGCCATAGTTTATGGGATAGCACATGTCGGGATATTCGGGATGAAAAGAACCAAGCGGTCTGTCAACTGTTACCGTTATCGTTTTCCCTATCATCTGTGTCTGCCGCTTTCCTTCCACTTTTTCTGATAGAGCTCCTCGGTTGCAAAGGACAGCTTTGTGACAACGTTCTTCTTATTCTTGGGATAGCAGAAGAAGGAGTCGTTTGAAATTGATATTTCAACGCAGTCCTCAGGTTTAAGATAGCAGTAGTCGTACTCAACATGCAATCCGTTCTGTCCTCCCGGAAGACGCTGGGCTCTGTATTTTTCGCCCCTGTAGAAGCCCTCGATGACAAAGCCGTTTTCGGGATCGTGGGAAAGGGTTCCGTCGCCGAGATGGATAAAGTTCATGGCTCTTGGCTGAGAATAGATGTCAACCTCGTCAAAGAAGGAGTACTCCCCTGCTTCTATCTGGCGGCGCACCTGCTCGCGCTCCCATTCGAACCAGTCGGGAACATGGGAAAACTCCGTCTCTCCCTCGTTTGCTTTCAGCTCGCCTGTTTCGAGGAGAGTCCAGCGCTTTCCGCATTCGGTGCAGAATATCTCCGCGCCCTTTGATTCCATCTTTGATTCGGTCATACAGCATGGGCACTGATAAAGTATCTTATGCATACCCTCTGCACGGAAGTCTTCCTTTATGAGAATACCGTTTTCCTTCTGATAACGGTATTCGTCATATTCCATTGCATTTCGCACCGCCTCGTTTATTTCGTCAACGCTCATTTCTGAAACCTGCTCGGCAGAAAGTATCTGCGTCATGGTCGAATACAGCGGCACCTTCCTTTTTCTGCGGAAATTCCAGAATGGAGAATGGAGATAGTTGCCGTGATGAACGATAACAACAACGGGCACCTTGTTCATTTTTATAAGCTTTCCGAGGGAATCAGGCAGGTAAGCTCTTGTTCCGATGGGTGAGTACCTCGCCTCGGGATACATACACATAATATCCCCTTTTTTCAGCACGTGCCTTATGTTTTTTATAAGGCCAAGATCGTTTGTAAACTTCCTCGTGCATATACTTCCGATAAGCTCCATCAGCCACGAGCGTCGGTAATAGCCATCAAGGTTTACAACATTGTTTACCCTGTGAGGAAACGTAAGCTGTGATGCAAGCAGAAAGTCTATAAAATACATGTGGTTGCTCAGAAGAATATACGGAGGTTTAAGTCCTTTCATATTTATCTTCTCAAGCTTATATTTCTTGCCCATAAGGCCAAATTTTGAAAGTATCCATATCAGCCAGACAATAAAAATCGGCTGTCTTATCGGCTTTTTCGATGTATTGTAGCGGCGCTTGTTTTTGTAGTTTACCTCGATATTTATTTCCTGTTTTCTGTTTTCACTCATAAATCAAAACCTCTTGCAGATCGATATTAACGTAATTATACGTTATGAGAATACCGATATACAAGAGCATTTTTAATAATTTTTAATTTTTATGAGATCATTATGATAATATTTTTTGGCTTCGCCCATCGCACTGTAGGGAACGATGCCTACATCGTCCCGTTTTTATATAATACCGTAGGGGAGACCGCAAGGGTCTCCCGTTGTCCTTTTGCAGCGTACAACATTATTTTTCTATGTTCATTTCTTTGCTGACAAAGGAAACTTTGCGAAACCTTCGGTATCGCCCAAAGAAATTACATAAGGGGGAAGGGGTTTCGATCCCCCTATCCCCCTTATGAATCCCCTTACCCTAAACAACCAAAGAGGGTAATCCCTCTTTGGT
>JAZSNH010000018.1:0-5184 GCA_045536305.1 Acutalibacteraceae bacterium | reverse complement strand
AAAGGCGCACATTCTGCAAGTGTCTGTTCGTTTTCGTGTATTTTCACAATAATTTCAAGCCCGTAGGACGGGCTGTTTTTTATATATTCGCAAAGCGCATCGGGCAACTTGCCGCTTGAAACACAGACCAGCTCCTTGTGTGGATACAATGTATCCATTACAGCGAGCAGACCAAAGGAGCTGCCCGATGGTTCATCACCCATTATTTCGGAAATAAAACTAAGCTGTCTGTCGGAGGCATCCTGCCATTTGGGATTTCCTGTCAGATATGCAAGCTTCTGAAGAACCACCGCAGCAACGGAGTTGCCCGATGGAATTGCACCGTCATAGGTTTCCTTCGGGCGAACGATGAGCTTTTCAGCATCCTCAGAAGTCATAAAGAAGCCGCAGCCCTGTTTATCCTCAAATAGCTCAAGCATCTGCTCTCAATATAGCTTCTCTGAGATATTCAGTATCAAAGGTAATGCGGTACAGCTCCAGCAGAGAAAGGACATAAACTGCGTAATCATCAAGCTGCCCTGCGTTGGCAGTTTCACCGTCGCGATAGCGCAGGAAAAGACGGTTTCTCTCATCTGTCATATTCTCTCGGATAAATTTTTCAGCAGTAACAGCAGCAGTTAAATATCTTTCATCGGAAAGAATCAGACCTGCCCTTGCGAGAGCTGTTATCATCCAGCAGTTCCATGAAAGCAGAATCTTATCATCCTTATAAAGTGCTGTGCGCTCCAATCGGTACTCATACAGCTTTTTAAGGCGTACATCGTTCCGTGCCCAGCCGTCCTCATTTTGACCTATGCGGTTTGGTATGCTTTTGCCCTCGAAATTGCCCTGCTGTGAAACATCGTAAAGTCGGCAGAACTCGGTAGCATCTGCATCGCCCAGAACATTCCTGATTTCTTCGGGAGTAAAAACATAATATTTTCCCTCAACACCATCACTGTCAGCGTCCTGACTGCTGAAAAATCCACCCTCATTGCTTGTCATCTCACGCAGAATATAATCTGCCGTACGACGGACAATGTCTGCATACGGTTCTTTTCCTGTCAGCTGATAGGCATCAAGATACGCCAGAATCAGCAGTGCGTTGTCATACAGCATCTTTTCAATGTGAGGAACAAGCCATTTTGCATCGGTGGAGTACCGAGAGAAACCGCCGCCGATGTGGTCAAAAATCCCTCCCCGTGACATTGCGTCAAGGGTTGTCTCCGCCATTTTCAGAGCTTCTTCCTTGTTTTCTGCCTGACCATAGCGCATCAGAAAAAGAAGATTATGGGGCGTGGGGAATTTTGGGGCGCTGCCAAAGCCGCCACATTTGCTGTCGAACCGCATGCAGAATTTGTCATAAGCCTGGTAAGCCAATGCATAATGTGGCTTAACCGTTCCCGAGACCTGTGAAGAACGCAGCTCCTGTACGGCAGAGCTTAATATCTTTTCACGCTCTGAGCTCCACATATAGGATATGGAATTTAATAAATCAATAAGGCCATAATGAAAAGCATTGCTGTGTTTTGGCAGATAGGTTGCCGCAAAGAATGGCTTCTTGTCAGGAGTCAGAAAGACGGTCAGCGGCCAGCCGCCGCTTCCTATCATGGAGATGCAAACGGACATATAAACTGAATCAATATCGGGACGCTCCTCACGGTCAACCTTGATGCTTATAAAATCACGGTTGAGAACAGCGGCCACCTCATCATCCTCAAAGGATTCGTGTGCCATAACGTGACACCAGTGACAGGTGGAATATCCGATGCTGAGAAATACGGGCTTGTCCTCTTTTCGGGCTTTTTCAAAGACTTCTTCGCCCCAGGGATACCAGTTTACCGGATTATCCATGTGCTGCAGCAGATATGGTGATTTTTCATTTTTTAATAAGTTCGGCATATAAGTCCTCCAAAAGTTATTTGATGAGTTAAGGATAGTGTTTCCCTTTTGAGTCAAACTTAATAATAAGGTTTTTTTGGAGGGTGAATAAATGCGCAACGGATTCTGGGGCTGGTATTTCAAGTGTCAGTCAGACAGTCAGACTCTTGCGGTAATACCTGCAATACACAGCGAGAAAAATAAAAAGTCCTGTTCAATACAGCTTATTACAGATCAGTTCTCGCAGAATGTGTCATTCCCTTACTGCCAATGCAGAAAAGGCAGAGATAGTATAGAAATTGCAGACTGCCGATTCGGAAAAGAGGGAATAAGCCTCAATATAAATACGCCGATGCTCACGGCAGTTGGTTCTGTTTCCTTTGAGAATATAACACCCATAAAATACGACATAATGGGACCTTTTGCGTTTGTGCCTTTTATGGAGTGCCGACACAGCGTTATGTGCATGAGACACGACGTAACGGGAGAGATAAATATAAACGGAATACCTTATGTGTTCAGCAAAGCATCGGGCTACTGGGAAGGGGACAGGGGACGTTCCTTTCCGAGAGAATATCTATGGACACAGTGCAATTTTGAAAATGGAAGCCTGATACTGTCTGTTGCGGATATTCCCATAGGAAGCCTGCATTTCACGGGAATCATCGGAGTAGTTCTTCTGAACGGAAAAGAATACCGATTTGCAACATACCTTGGTGCAAGGATGCTCAGAATATATGACGGAGAGGTCATTGTGAGACAGGGGGATATGTATCTTCGGGTAAAATGCCTTGAAAAGATCGCACATCCTCTTTTGGCGCCGAATACAGGCGCTATGAACAGAACGATTCACGAAAATCCGTCGAGCAGAGTTTATTATAGATTTGAGCGAAATAACACCACTCATTTTGAGTTTGAGGTGACAAATGCAGCTTTTGAATATGAATATCCGTATTGAAAATATGAGTTGAGTGGATAAAATTTGCCAGTAGAGACCTTAGTAATAATTATACATCGAGTTCATTCTGCAGTTGTTTTGAGAGTATTGCGACAACTATGCCAATTCAAAATAAAATTCAAATTGGACTAAGGAGTTCAGATTCCAAAGTTTTTATTTTTTTGATTTTTATATCCATTTGGAAAATAAGAAATAATAGCATGTAAATGGCTTAAATATGCGAAAAAAGAAAAAACACCTGCCAAAGTCCAAACCAAAAGAGTTCAAATTTAAACAGGTGATTCAATTAATCGTCTATTCCGTAAGTGATTTCCATACCATGACAATTTCTTGAATTTAAATACATTACCGGCATATCTGATCTTTTATTTAATTTGTATTTCTCACCATCCTGATAGATAATGGTATAATCGATAAGTGCAATGATGCATTCGCCATCGTCACAACTCTCAAAATATTTAACCTTTCCTTCTATTATAACATCTTCATGATTATATCGGGAAAAGCATCGAATGCGAGAACCTTTATTTTTATCAAAAATATCTTGCCAAATATTATCGCTGCCGGATACTTTCCCGATCCATTTCATACATTTTTTATATTTTTCTGTGTTTTTTATTTTTACAAAAAGCAAAGCAATAATTACGCTAAGGATAATTGATATATATACCGTATACTTGTCATTAAAACAGAGCTTAACAAATAAATTTATTATATAGCTAATAATCACACTACATACTGTAGTGCTTTCGAACCCTTCAGATTTTTGAGGGAAGAAAATCCGGTATAATTTGACAAGTATATATCCTGGAATAAACAGTTCCAAAATGTCAGGAATTAGTGTAAATAATTGTCCAAAATCCATATTTTACTCACTTTCTTTTTTGGCTTTTGGGAGATTTAGTTGGTGTGTTTTTTCTTGGCTTGGGAAGAGGTTCGGTTTCATTTGGAACATTTGGAGAATTAACTGTACGAACAACCGCAATGTATATTTTTTTCGAATTGGGACGTTTTATGATTTTAATTTTATCTATATCATAGTCAATATTATTAATAACCACATAATCGATTATTGTAGAATCAAACATAAGATGATCTTTTAATGGTGATGATTTAATCTGATCAGAAGCGAGTTTGTATGCACTACCTGATATTAACTTTAGGTTTGGTTTAGTAGACGAATTCTTCTTTCGCTTGAACTTGTTTTTTATCGTGTGAACTTTTGTAAGTGGGTTTATCGATTTTCTGACTTCAATACGAACAGTCATAATAAGATCTCCTTAATTATATATTATTGTGTGTGTATTTATTTGTCACATTATATGTTTTACTATTACGCAGAAAATAGTTTATAGAATTACAATAATTGTCAAGAGTTGGTAAGTTTAATGTTGGTAAGTTTAATAAGGAAAAGAGAAAAAAGAATATTGTACAGTAATTATGTAATTGGTGTTTATGTATGAATTATTTATTTATCAATTCATATATTAATCATTTTTGATTCGATGTAAAATAGTTGTCAGAAAAGCACAATAGATAATATTTTACTATAATTAATTATCTTTTACAGCCTTTGTTAATATATACCCTAAATAACAACAAAATGTGACATAAGAAATTAAAAAGTCGCCTGTTTTTTCAGACGGCTTTTTTATATTTTAAAAGGAGGTTAAAATTTGTCCAAAGTAATTGCAATCTCAAATCAGAAAGGAGGCGTCGGAAAGACTACCACAGCCGTCAGCCTCGGTGTGGCATTAGCTGATGAGGGAAAGAAAGTCTTGCTCATCGATTGCGACTCTCAAGGAAGTATGAGCATCGCTCTCGGAATCGAACAGCCCGACGGTCTGGAGGTATCTCTTGCGGAAATCCTGAGCAATACGGTTCTTGAAGAACCCATGTCAGAGGATAACGGAATCCACCACCATGAGGAAGGCATAGATTTTGTACCTGCGAACATAGGTCTATCCGGCATGGAGCTTCAGCTTACCGGTCTGATGAGCCGTGAGCGTGTACTGCGTGAGTATATCGACAGCGTAAAGGATAAGTATGACTATATTCTGCTCGATTGCTCGCCGTCACTCGGTATGATAACCATCAATGCACTTTCCGCCGCCGACAGCGTTATCATTCCCGCTCAGCCGCAGTACCTCTCCGCAAAAGGATTTGATCTGCTGCTCGGAACCGTAGGCAAGGTGAAACGGCAGGTTAATCCGAGCCTCAAAATCGACGGCATTCTCTTCACAATGGTCGATAGACGCACCAACCTTGCCAAGGATATTATCAATATCGTTCGGCAGCACTACGGCTCAAATATCCGCGTTTTTGACACCGAAATACCGCAGTCGGTAAAGGCTGCTGAGAGCGTA
>JAZSNH010000059.1:0-16522 GCA_045536305.1 Acutalibacteraceae bacterium | reverse complement strand
GCTTACCTATGCGATTTTTATCACATAAGGTAAGCCATTGGAACGGCGTTGTCCAATTCAAATCCTGCCTCCGCAACCAAAAATTAGCATCGAAGAGATATCGATGCGATAAACCCCGAAACCATAGCGGTTTCGGGGTTTATCTATACCGTTTTTGATGTCACGTTCAAAAGATATTATTTTCAAAAATTGTCCGTTGGTGAGGATATTAACTAAAATAACTATTGTAAGATTATAGGTTTTTGAAATATATGTAGGTGACCTGCTTGAATTTTCCAAGATTGAGGAATGCATTGTTATGCAGAGTTCTTGTTTATGTACGGCGCTACTTCCGTGCGTGATAGACTTAGAAGAACAGATATGTACATTTGACAGTATGCGAATGCCATGTACGGGCTTTCAATATCCAATAAAGAATCGCGGTATAAAAATAATTCGGAAATATTTGTTTATCCGCAGTCTTGTTGACA
This sequence comes from Acutalibacteraceae bacterium, assembly GCA_045536305.1. Taxonomy (GTDB): domain Bacteria; phylum Bacillota; class Clostridia; order Oscillospirales; family Acutalibacteraceae; genus JAISGQ01. The sequence continues at coordinate 16,052 of JAZSNH010000059.1, read as the reverse complement.
ATGGTGTCCTTTCTGACGGCGATGAAATATCAATGGCGGCGCAGTTTGCTTTTCCGATATCAGCATGGATCAGCCTGTGCGACCGTGAGAGTGAAAGGGAAGAGGAGATACTGCCGCTTGTCAAAAGTCATATCCGTCAATTTTTCAAGGCTTATGCCGCAAAATAAATAGTTCAGCAGGGGGGTAATAATATGAATTGCGAAGTATATATGCACGGACAAATTCTGGGTACACATTCATTTAAGCTTGCAGGAGGCTTTGTTGAGCCGGACGAATATTCCGAAATTCAGGAAAAATACTTTCTGCCCGGCGGCGAAACGGGAACAGCCGCAACAGTACTTGCCTCTCTTGGGGTAAATGTAAAAATAGACGGAACTCACATCGGCACGCAGGTAGCACCCCTGCTGAAAAATTTCTATGCAGACAAATCCGTCAATCTGTCCTCGCTCTGCTTCGACCCGAATTACGAGGGCCTGATGGACTATGTTATAATCGCAGGACTTGTGCGCTCTCCGATGGGAGTGTTCGGTGCTCTGTATAAGCCGGGAGCCAAACGGCGCTGGAATATGCCGAAAGAGGAGGATATTGCCTCCTGCTGCGTGGCGGCGATCGACCCCTATTTTTTAGAGGCGACACAGGCGGCCGCCGAGCTTTGCGTAAAGCACAAAAAGCCTTATGTTACCATTGACAGCCGACACGATACATATCTGCACCAACATGCGGCGATAAATGTAGTTTCCAAGGAATGCACCTGCAGTTATCTTAATGACGGTATCGGCATGGAAGGCATTTATCGTCTGCTTACCGACAACACCGATGGGCTTGTTATCATCACCTCAGGCGAAAAGGATATGCTTTACGGCCGCAAAGGTGAGCCGATGAAGCCGTTTTCGGTGGAGGTCAGAAGCACACTCGGAGCAGGAGATACATTCAAGGCAGGTTGTGTTTACGCCCTGCTTCGAGGATTTTCGGACGAAGAGACAGTACGTTTTGCAAGCGCCTGCTCTGCTATCGCCATTTCGCGTTTTCCGCTGCCGCTGAACCCTCCTGCCATGGAGGAAGTGACGGCACTGCTTGCTCGGTAAGAAGATTTACGCTTTGAATCGGAGATGGTATTTGTGAACAAAGAATGGTCTGAGCTTAATAAGCTGATGCAGACGCAGATAAAACATAAAGATACCTTTTCGTCGGGAATCGATACGCTGCTTGAACTGAGAGGAAAACTTATGCAGCAGATATTGAAGCTTTGGCAAGAGCTTAAAACAGAGGACTTTTCTGCTATTCCGTTTATCAATGCCAACGGCTATCACAGCAAAACGATAGCATATTCCCTGTGGCATGTTTTCCGCATTGAGGATATTGTTGTTCACTCACTTATTGCAAATGATGAACAGGTGTTTTTTGCAAAGGATTATCAGCGCCGCATGCGCGCTCCTGTAATTACAACGGGAAATGAGCTTGCAGGTGAAGAGATCGCGGCATTTTCAAGAGAGCTTGACATAGATGAGCTGTATAATTATGTCATTGACACAGACAGAGCGGCGACAAAGGTAATCAAATCGCTTCCCTTTGAGGATACAAAGAAAAAGATAACAAAAGAGCAGAAAAAGGAACTTGAAAGCCTGAATGTTGTCAGCAAAGACGAGAATGCATACTGGCTGATAGATTATTGGTGCGGCAAGGATATCGGAGGACTTATAAAAATGCCCCTGTCGAGGCATTGGATAATGCATATCGAGGCGTGCCTGAGAATAAGAAACAAGCTTCTGCCGAAAGAAAAAATATCCTTGTAAATTGATTACAGAGGATAGCTTTATTTAAGCTAAGCGTCCCGAACTAATTGACAGCAAACGACCCGTGTACCGATTTCGGAAAGCTTGGGTCGTTTTTGTTTTCCCGATTGCAAAAGATTATACAACAAATGCGAAAGAATAACATAACACTTCTGTTTTGAAATGTGCTATATTACTTATACGAGAACGATTAACAAGTGATTTTATGCTGTGTTTCGTGAGAGCGAAAAGGAGATGAGCTCATGGCCGATATAAGAGATGACAGATCGGAGCTTCTGCATTACGATAATCCGGAGTTTCAGGTGTTTTTCAGAAAAAATTACATACCCCATAACTGCAGCTTTTCGGATATATCTGTCCACTGGCATGATGAGGTCGAATTTATATATGTCGTTTCGGGAAGCGTCGGCTATCTTGTCAACGGAACCGTTCTTCGCGTACCGCAGGGACATGGGTTATTCGTCAATTCCCGTCAGCTTCATCTTATTTTGCAGAACGGAGAGGATTGTGTTCTTTATTGCCTTATATTTCACCCGACAATGCTCTGTACCTCTGCCGCAGTTGCAAAAAGCATTTCCGAAATTGTGACAGGCAATATTCCCTGCATTCTGCTCGATCGCTCGGATGAGGACGGCAAAAATATTCTCGATACTATCGCCTCGATTTACGCACTTTATGATGATGCCGACGGCCATCTTGAGGCTATGCGCGCTCTTTACGGTATATGGCGAAGCCTTCGCCGCAAAGCAAATGTCGCCTGCAAAAACGATTTAAACATCAGCGGAGAACTCGTTGTGATAAAACAGATAATGCTCTTTGTGCAAGAGCATTGTTCGGAAAATATCACACTCGACGATATCTGCCGCATCGGAAATATCGGCAAGACAAAGTGCAGCAAGTTATTTAATAAATATCTTAATACAACCCCTATGGGATATGTTCGTGATTACCGAATAGAAAAGAGTATAAAGCTCATGGAAGCGGGCTGTACCGTTTCCGAGGCAGCCGATCGTACAGGCTTTTCCGATCTTTCGCATTTTTCAAAGGTATTCAGAGCCAAGATGAAGGTAAGCCCAAAGGAATATAATGAGATACGCAAAAGGGAGAGTGAGTGAAGATGATCGGCGTATACGGCTATGTGATACGTACCCGTATTATACGAAGCCTTGCATATAAATTCGATGTCTACGGCAATATCATCATGCAGACTATTATCATGACAGCAAACGCATTTTTCTGGCGTGCGCTGTACAGCAATTCACAGGTCACAACAGAAGTCACGGCCGAAGATATGCTCACCTATACAGTCATATCGGCGGCCATTTCCATTATACTCTCCACCAATGTAGAACGGCGCATTACACAAAGCGTTCAGAAGGGCAGTATCGCCATTGATATGCTTCGGCCTGTCAATATCTTCGCAGTGTTTTTTGCTGAAGATATCGGCGCTCTTATTGCACTCGTATTTCAGAATCTTATACCTGTGCTTGCAATAGGCTGTATTGTTGCCCGAGTGCCTGTGCCTGCTTCGCCTTTCGCTTTTGTGCTGTTCCTCTTAAGCCTTTCCATGGCTTTCTTTATCAATTGGCTGCTTGCGGCGGTTTTCGGTATGTGGTCATTTAAGGTGGTCAATATGGATTCGCTCATTCAGGTAAAAAAGCATCTTATAAGACTTTTGTCGGGAAGCATAATCCCGATATGGTTCTTTCCGCAGGGACTTCGCGCTTTTCTTGAAATTCTCCCGTTTGCCTATCTTTATCAGCTGCCGCTTGACTTCTTCATCGGTCACTACGACACTCGGCGTGCTGTGCAAGGACTTGCCGTGCAGAGTGTCTGGCTGATACTGCTGAGTCTGGCTTTTAGTTTGCTGCAAAAGAGAGTGACAAGGCGGCTTCTTGTTCAGGGAGGTTAATAAATTTGAAAACGCTTAAACATTATCTTGATGTCACGCTGGGCTGTATTCGTCTTGCCTTCCTGACTATAGTGGAATATCCTTCTGCCATTGCAGGCTGGCTTATATCAAACCCTCTGCAGTTTATTGTAGGCTTTGCCTCCATTCGTTTCGTTGTTCTGGAATTTGGAAGCATCAACGGCTGGGACGGCGGTCAGCTTGCTTTTTTGTACGGCATTTCGGTGCTGTCCCATGCCCTTTCGATGATCTTCTTTGTACAGGGCTGGTTTATGGGATATTTTATTATCGAAGGCGATTTTGACCGATATCTGACCCGTCCGATGTCGGTGATATATCAGTTTTTCTTCACGCAGATAAATATTTTCGGCGTGACCGACCTCGTGCCGGGGATTATAGTATTTATCTACGGCTGCTGCAAGGTTTCCTTTGTGTGGAGCTTTCAGAATATTCTCATGCTGCTTGCCATGCTCATCGGCGCAACACTCATTCGCGGCGGTATATATATCCTGATAGGCACCACCTCTTTTTTCACCCGAAGCGCCAATGATTTCGGCGGATACACGCAGGAGATATTCGACAAGACGACCATGTATCCTATTTCCATGTATCCTGAATCGATTCAGTTTTTGCTTACATATATCATTCCTATCGGCTGGGTATCGTTCTGTCCCGTGTCGGGTCTGCTTGGCAAGGGCAATTCCGCAGCACCGCTTATTACGCTGCTTGTAGGAATTGTCGTCATCTCTTTCGCCGCAGCCATATTCGGAATAGGACTGAAAAGATACGAAAGCGCCGGCAGCTGACCTGTTTTGTGATATAGAGCTATTTTACTTAAAAATGAGGCGATTATATGATAGAGATAAAAAATATCTCCAAAACCTATCACTCCGTCAAAAAGAGCAAGGGCATCTCGGGTGCAGTAAAGGGACTTTTAAAAAAAGAGACGACTCTTATCCGAGCGGTTGACCATCTGAGCTTTAATATTGACGACGGCGAAATGGTCGGATTTATCGGGCCGAACGGTGCAGGAAAAAGCACCGCGATCAAAATGATGTGCGGTATACTGACGCCAACAGAGGGAGAGATACTCTTTGACGGACAAAACATCACAAAGCACCGCAAGGAGGTCGTTCAGAATATCGGTGTTGTTTTCGGACAACGCACTCAGCTTAATTGGGATCTGCGGCTTGGCGAAAGCTTTGAGCTTCTCAGACGCATATACCGTATCGAAAAAACGCAGTATGAACGAACACTTTGTGAGCTCGATGAAATTCTCGGCATAAACGAACTTATCGACAAGCCTGTGCGCCAGATGTCGCTCGGTCAGCGAATGCGCGGTGATCTTGCCGCCGCCATGCTTCATTCTCCCAAGGTTCTGTTTCTCGATGAGCCCACCATAGGACTGGATGTTGAATCAAAATACTCTCTGCGCCGCTTTGTCAAAAGTATCAATGAGCAGCGAAATACGACCGTTCTGCTTACTACGCATGACCTCGGTGATATTGAGCAGCTTTGCAGGCGTATAATAATCATCAATAAGGGGCGATTGATGGAGGACGGCGATTTAAGCCGTATTGTCGAACGCATCGCGCCGTATCGTACGCTCAAGGTTGAATATTACGATGAAAGCTGCCCGACCCACGAGTGCTGCGAACTGATTTCCCACAGCAGCAATATCGCAGAATACAGGTTCAAAAAATCTGAGATCACTGCCGCAGCGCTTATAAACGAGCTTTCACAGCACGCGCACATTAAGGATATCTCCATAGAAGAGGCGGGAATAGACGATATAGTAAGAATCGCATACGGACAGAGTGATTCTGAAAAATAAAAATCGGCATGTTTTACGGTGTCTGTCGTAAAACATGCCGATTTTTTTAAAAGGTCTATTGACAAAACTAATACTTCGTGGTACGATGTATTGCGCGAGAGGAGGTATGCTATGGATATACAGTTGAAACGAGGCCTTTTAGATGTATGTGTATTGGCGGCAATTAAAAGCGAAGATTCATACGGCTACAAAATCATAAAGGATATGAAGCCGTATATTGAGATGTCCGAATCGACATTATACACTATTCTAAAGCGTTTGGAAGCAGCGAACATGCTGACCGTCCGCACTGCAGAGCATGGCGGCAGACTTCGCAAATATTACCGCATAACAGAAGAAGGAATAAAACGCATTGATGAATTTAAATGTGACTGGAAAGAGATCGAATCCATATATCAATTTGTAACTAAGGAGGATAAAGGCGATGAGTAAACAAGAATTTTTAGCGCAAGTGCGAAAAGATTTATCAGGATTGCCGCAGGATGATATTGAGGAACGCATGACATTTTACAGTGAAATGATAGATGATCGAATGGAAGAAGGTCTTTCGGAGGAAGATGCGGTTTTGGCAGTGGGGTCTGTTGATGAGATCGTGGCGCAGGTAATAGCAGATACGCCTTTTGCAAAAATCGCAACGGAAAGGATCAAATCTGAAAAGCGGCTGACTGCAGGCGAAATTGTGCTTTTGGCACTTGGCTCTCCTATATGGCTTTCCTTGGGCATCGCCGCATTTGCCGTAATTTTATCGCTTTACACAGCATTATGGGCTGTAATAATTTCCTTGTGGGCAGTTTTTGCTTTGTTTGCTGTTTGTTTTTTGGGCGGTGTACTGGCGTGTGTCGTTTTTGCCGTAGGCGGAAACGTTGCTTCGGGTGTTGCCGTGCTCGCCGCAGGTATTGTTTGTGCAGGACTTTCTATCTTTATGTTCTATGGATGCAAGGCAGTAACGAAGGGCGCTTTGATACTCACGAAGAAAATTGCAATATGGACAAAGAGCTGCATTATTAAAAAGGAGGAAGCATAATGACAAAGACAACAATGATATGGCTTGCTGCAGCAGTTTTTCTTGTGCTGCTTGGCGTTATTCTTTTTGCAGGTGTAATGACAAAGCTCGATTGGGATTTCACGAAACTGTCAACAGTTAAATACGAAACGAATATTTATGAAGTCAGCGAAGCATTTGACGGTATATCTGTCAATACAGAGACCGCAGATATCGTATTTGTACTTTCCGATGATAGAAATTGCAGGGTGGAGTGTTATGAGGAAGCAAATGCAAAGCATTCAGTCACCGTTGAAAATAACATGCTTGTTGTCAGAGTAAACAACCAAAAATCCTGGTACAACAATATCGGACTTAAATTTACTTCACCCGGGATAACGGTTTATCTGCCGAAAACAGAATATGCCTCGCTTCTCATCAATGAAAATACCGGAGATGTCGAAATCCCTAAGGATTTCACGTTCGGGGATGTGGATATTTCTTTAAGTACAGGTCACGTTGATTTTTGTGCATCTGCTTCTGGGATGATAAAAATAAAGACAAGTACAGGAAATATTCGTGCAGAAAACATCTCCGCCGGTGCACTTGATCTTTCAGCGTCCACAGGCAATGTGACCGTTTCGAATGTGACTTGCATAGGTGATGTCACTGTCGGTGTATCAACAGGTAAAGTCAATTTTACCGATATTGAGTGCAAAAGCGTTATATCAAGCGGAAGCACGGGAGATGTTTCTTTGAATAATGTTATTGCCGCAGAAAAGTTTTCTATTAAAAGAAGCACGGGTGACGTAAAGTTTGACGGCTCGGATGCTGCCGAAATATATGTGAAAACAGCAACAGGAGATGTAAGGGGCGATTTGCTGTCGAACAAGGTCTTTATAACCAAGACGGACACAGGCAGTGTAAATGTTCCGGATTCGATTACGGGAGGCAGATGCGAGATCACCACCGATACGGGAAGCATAAAAATAAGCATACAGCAATGATAGGCACCTGTCTTATGAAACATAATGTAAAACATTGCACAAAAAACAGTTAACAAATTATTCCTTGATTTTAGCAATGCAATAAAGTAAAATAAAAGTGATATAAAAAAGGAGGATAGATTATGGGATTGTTTGATAAGCTTATAAACGAAATAAAATCGGAGATAAAAACCGGTATCTTAAACGGATTGACAGACGAAAAAGAGAATGAACCCGAGGCAGTGCCTGCGGTACAGACATCGATGCCGTCAGCGTACGAAGCAGAAAAAGTTTACGATACGGGCGATGATTATTTTGAGGCGATGATAACAGAGGACAAGTTCCCGGGATATACCATTGAACGCTCGGTAAAACCCGTTGTGTTTGATGCAGAGGCTTATCCCAAATGCTATCCGATCACATACCTTTTCAGGAAAAACGATACTCCCGTGCTTGCTGTGATGGTTATGAACAAAAACCAGAGCAGAGCAATGATATCTGTCGGCACCTACAGGATACTTGACGCCAACGGAATAAAATACATCCGTTTCTATAAAGGGATGGAGAATAAAGAATCCTATGTTATTGACAGAATAAGGAATAATCTTATCTGATCGTAAAATACAGTAAAAAACAGAGAGAAACGCATTGTGCGCCTGCGATAAACCCAGCACAGACTTATTTTATGCTTTGCAGGCAGCTTGTCTGTGTACGGTTTGGTATCGCTAATTATGCGATGTTAAATTGTTTTCTCTCTGTTTTTTTATGGGAGTTTATATGAATATACTTGATAGCATATCAGAGCGGTCACAATGGATAATGTATTATGAGCATAAGATCGGCAAGGGGAATATTTCCGAAAAGGATGCAAAGGATCTGTACGGCTTTATTGTCGATAAGGAATATTTGCCTGCAGTTGAAAAAATACAAAATTTTGAACCCTTTCCGGTGCCGAAGAAAAAGCTGATAGGCAAATCGGGAGTAAAAAAGAAGAGAGTGGTATATACATACGGCAGGGAAGAAAATTATGTGCTGAAGCTTATGTCGTTTCTTCTTCGCGATTATGACTGTATTTTTGCACCGAATTTATATTCGTTCAGAAAAAACAGCGGTGTCAAAGCCGCAATAAATAAACTGCTGAAGATCAGAGATATAAGCAGTTACTATACGTATAAGGTGGATGTAAGCGATTATTTCAATTCAGTGGATATAAGCATACTTCTTCCGGAGCTGCGCGCAGTGCTGAGTGATGATCCTGCCCTGTTTGAATTTATACGCAGTCTGCTTGAAAATCCTTATGTCGAAACCGAAAGCGGGCTGATAAGTGAAAAAAAGGGCATAATGGCAGGCGTTCCGATATCGGGATTTCTTGCAAATCTGTATCTTAGCAGCATGGATTTTTATTTTTATGAAAAAGGAATACCGTACATGAGGTATTCCGATGATATAATTGTTTTTGCAAAAACAAAAAACGAGCTTGATGAGCATATTGCGGCAATAAAAAATATGCTTTCCGAGCGAAGGCTTAAGGTGAACGAAAAGAAGGAAACAATAACCGAGCCGAATGAACGCTGGTCGTTTCTTGGGTTTTCGTTTAATGGCGAGGTTGTGGATATATGCCCTGTGTCCTATGAGAAATTGAAAGCAAAAATGCGTCGGAAGACTCGTGCGCTTGCGCGTTGGGCATCAAAAAAGGGTGTGTCGGGGAAGTATGCCGCAAGGGCATTTGTAAAGCAATTCAACGCAAAGCTTTATGACAATCCGATTTATAACGAGCTTACATGGACAAGATGGTTTTTCCCGATCATCAACACAGATAAAACCCTCAGAGAGATCGATGCCTACATGCAGGAGTGTATTCGTTACCTTGCAACAGGGAAGAGGACAAAGGGAAGATTTGACTTTCGGTATGAAGAGATCAAGGAACTTGGCTATAAGAGCCTTGTAAACGAATATTATAAACAGAAAAGCGATGAATAAAGCATTCTGAAAAAACAGCCGCACTAAGCATACTGCTTAGTGCGGCTGTTCAGCCTGCCAAAGAACCTGTTTAATTTAAAGCCTCCCTCCTCGGAGGGAGAGATTTGAAAAAATCGCATTTTATGTGGCTTTAAACCACCCATCAGTCAGCTCCCCGAGATACGTGCCTGCACGTTTCTCATGACGAGAGAAGCCAAGAGTAGACTTTTGTGACAAGCGATCATTATTGCCTATAGTGCTTGATTTGTATTAAGAACTCCTGACTGCGGTTTATATTATATTCTGCTCTCTCTGCAAAGCAGCTTTTTGTAGAGCTTATCAACACACACAGCACCGATGGGCGCTGTTATCAGAATAGAAAGAACAGCAACCGTCAGAACGATATTTCCGCAGGCAAGACCCATTGACAGAGGAATAGCGCCGATAGCTGCCTGTACGGTTGCTTTTGGGGTGTACGCAGTCATGCAGAAAAAACGCTCTTTCCCCGATAGGTTGGTTTTGATAAGCGACAGTGCTACACCGAGCATTCTGAACAACAGAGCGAGCAATACAAGGACAACAGCAAACGCACCTGCAGAGAGCGCGTATTTCAAATCGATTGTCGCCCCTACCAGCACAAAAAGGAATATCTCAGCTCCGAGCCACAGCTTGTTGTATTTTACCGATAGTCTGGAGGCGAGAAGGTCATATCTGCGTCTTATCATAATACCCATGCTCATTATCGCCAGCAGACCGGACACAGGAACAATTCCCTCAAGACGGTTTTGAAGCTCCAGCATCAGAAATGAAAGGCTGATGATAATAAGCAGCTTTGCGGTATCTCTTATATGGAATCTCTTGAAAAACAGGGTGAGAATAAATCCTGCGGCAACACCAAGCAAAACGCCCAGAACAATAGAGATCGGGACCTGAATAAAATTGATCGGCGATATCGTTCCGACAGATGCCAGCGATGCAAGAACTGTAAATACCACTATAACAAACACATCGTCAACAGAAGCTCCCGCGAGTATCATCTGAGGAATGCTTTTGTTCGTGCCGTACCCTTCTTCGATAAGCTTTATCATTCTCGGAACAACGACAGCAGGGGAGACCGCCGCAATAACACTGCTGATAATTGCCGCATCAAGCACCGACACACCAAGGAGCAGCGGCGCAAGGATTAATGTACCGATCATTTCCGTGCAGGCAGGTATAAAGCACAGGAGAACGGCAGGTCTGCCTGCTTTTTTTAGATCGGATATATCAAGCGACAGTCCTGCGCGAGTCAGAATGATGACCAGTGCTATCTGCCGAAGATCAGCCGATATGGATAAAATAGATCCGTCTATCAAATTTAATGCGTGAGGGCTCAGTGCGATGCCGACCATTATCATACCCAAAAGGCTCGGCAGCTTCAGCTTTGAAAAAAGCCATCCGAAAAAAAGTCCCGAAAGAAGGATCAAGGCGATACTTGTAAGCATATAATTCCTCCGTTTAAGAAAAATAAAAAAGCTGACAATTCCTGCGTAAAAACAGAAGTCATCAGCTTTAAAGGCGGTTCAGAGACTGTGAGTCTCTCGGGAGAACATCATTCCCGTTTATTAAATTAGTGCAAGAGGTATTATAGCACCGATTTGTTTCGGCGGCAATAGTTTTTTGCGTTATTCACCTAAAACAATGGTGTTTTGCTTTATCAGCTTAAACAAATGCTCTATTACATCGGGATCGAATTGACGGCCTTTGTTGTCCTCCAGCTCTCGGAGTATTTCCTCCTTTGTCATACGAGGCCTGTAGCATCTGCTGCTGTTCATTGCATCAAGAGCATCCGCAACGCAGATTATTCTTGCGATCAAAGGAATATCCTCGCCGCAAAGTCCCTTGGGGTATCCTTTGCCGTCGAATCTCTCATGGTGATACAAAACGCCGAGATCAATACCGTCGATCGAGGTGAAATCCCTGAGCATCTTTTCGCCGTAAACAGTATGCCTCTTTATTTCTTCATACTCTTCCTCGGTGAGTTTGCCGGGCTTACGCAGTATGTTGGCAGGAATGGATATCTTGCCGCAGTCATGCATAAGTGCGATGTAATATATTCTGTTGCATTCGCGTGCAGAATATCCCATATCAACAGCCAGAGCATAAGCATACTTTGCAACTCTGACCGAATGACCCTTTGTGCTTGGATCCTTTGCTTCGATAAAGTTGATAAATGTGTTTATGGACTGTTCGATTATCATTGCGTCGTGCTTCTGCTGTTTTAAAAGCTTACGCACTCTGACCTGTGAAATAATGACCGCGATAATGAGAATGCCCCACAGCAGGTCAAGCGCTGCCAGCGCAATAAAAAGCGGAGAATTCCAAGGGTTTCTCTCAAGGTAATAGCTGAAGGTCGCTTTATCGAATTTCACGTCATATTCGATACCACGATCGGGTACATACACGATATATCCCACAAGAGCCATTATCTTTGCATCTTCCTTGTTGCTGTGAGGATCAAGAGGCATTTCATTGTCAGCCTTGCTTGGAAGATACACAAAGCTGTCGCCGGGAGCCATTGGTATCATCGGGCCCGTGTGATCTGTATAGTAATCAAGAATTATCGGAACCTGCGTATATTCGCGCAGATTAAGCTCTTGTATAAGCATCTCGCCGCTGATCGACTGATGAAATTCCAATGTACCGTTCCATGCATTGTTAAGCCAGAGAAATTCGGGCATAAACAATTCCATTTCCCAGTCTGTAATTTTAGCGTTCGACGTATTCGTCATTGTCATTTCATATATGATTCCAACGCTCGGACCGTGCAGCTCGTTGCCGTCATCGTCGAGGATTGGGTCCTTGAGCCATGCGCCCGAATCTCCGCCGCGTTTTTTTATCGTGACATCAAAATCGTCAAGCACATATTTTTCTCCGTCGAAATCTGAATTCGACAAGCTTACGGTATGTAACTGCTTGTTGTCAAATTCCAACCAGGAATATAACAGTACAACAAAGACCAGATTTATGACAAAAGCAGTGACCAATATTATAGAAATTAAATTTTCTTTGCTTACTCTTTTCATAGTCGTGTTTTCACCGACCTTTTGCATAGCATTTTATTTGAGGGAAGCCACTATATGTGTTAATTATACAACAAATCAAAATTTTTATCAATACATACACGTAAAAACACTGCGGCTTTAATGTATTTTGTGAAAAGTGACAATAAAACCGTTGTCAGTTTATTTCACATCACAATAAACCTTTTTGAAGGATCATGATAGCGGTTATAATATATGTATTCATTTAGATATAATGTATATATATCTGTGTTCGTTTTTGGCGATAAAAGCAAAAGCGACCGATGCGGTAAATAAAAAAATATTATGAAAGAAGTTATTGACAAACACGCTTTGATGTGGTAAATTAACTTCAAATTTAATAAAAGAAACGCAGCGAAGTGGAATAGTATGCTATGACCTTTCACCTTTCAGAGAGATGTCGTTCGGTGCAAGACATTGGGAAAGAATGGCAGAACTCACCACGGAGCGGCTGCCTTGAAATAAAGTAGGGGCAGACGGGTGCTCCCGTAACAGAGTAAAGATGTGTTGGCATCTGAGTGCATCTGTAAGGATGAAAAAGAGTGGTACCGCGGAAGGTTAAATTAAGTTTAACGTTTTCGTCTCTTTGAACTGACAAAGAGACGAAAACGTTTTTTGTTGGTTGGATATTCGGATTTTATTTAGAAAGGGTCTTTATAATGAAAAAAATCAACATTACCGACATCACATTGAAAAAGCTCTCTCAGGATAATGCAGTATCGCTTTTGTTCAGAGAAAAAACCGCCGTTGCAGCCTGTGCTGATTCTCTCGGAACAGATGCAATAGAGCTTGCACCTATAAAGAACCTTCGCGAAGATACCATCATATATAAAACAATTGCAAAAAATGTGACAAATAATACTCTTGCAATACCCGTAGGATTTACGGCGGAGGATGTTGCTCATGCATGGGAATGCGTCAAAGACGCAAAAAAGCCCCGTCTTCAGGTAGAGGTTCCCACTTCCACTGTTCAGATGGAATACAGCTACCATATTAAGGCGGATAAAATGGTCGATAAGATAGGCGAGCTGACTGCAGAAGCAAAAAAATACTGTGAAGATGTCGAGTTTGCCGCTCTTGATGCTACCAGAGCCGACGAAAGCTTTCTTATCAAAGCGGCAAAAATGGCAGAATCAAACGGTGCAGGCATTATTACCGTCTGTGACTGTGCAGGCATAGCACTCCCCGAGGAGATAGCAGAATTGGTCAGCAAAATCAAGGCAGAGGTTTCCATTCCGGTATATGTTCAGGTGTCCGATCGTATCGGCATGGCTGTCGCCGCCGCTGTTGCTGCAGTTAAGGCAGGTGCCGACGGTCTGAAATGCTCCATGGCAGGAAAAGACGCTCTGCTCATGGGTGAACTTTCCGATGCTGTAAGTGCGCGCGGTGATGCGATAGGCGTTTCTGTCGGACTTAAAAATACCAAGATCCACGCAAGCATTGAGGAAATGCTTTCATCAATAAGCCATCAGGCGTATGAGACAGTGTCCGTAAGTGAAAAGAAAAAGATATTGCTTGATGCCGACAGCAGTATATCTCAGGTCGCACAGGCGGCGCAGGTGCTCGGCTACGAGCTTTCCGACGAGGATTGCGGAAATGTATACAAGGCTCTTTCTCAGGTCTGCGAAAAGAAAGGTACTGTCGGCGCAAAGGAGCTGGAGGCTCTTATAGCAAGCACTGCAATGCAGGCACCCTCCACTTATCATTTTGAGAGCTATACCACAAACTGCGGTAATCTGACCAGTGCCATGTCTCAGGTCACCTTAAGGTGCGGTGATGAGACTCTCTGCGGTGTCAGTATCGGAGACGGTCCTATAGATTCCGCTTTCCGTGCGATCGAGCAGTGTATCGGTTTCCATTATGAGCTTGATGATTTCCAGGTACAGGCGGTAACCGAAGGCAAGGGTGCGCTCGGCTCTGCGATCGTAAAGCTTCGCAACAACGGCAGGCTTTATTCGGGCAACGGTATTTCAACCGATATCGTTGCAGCGAGCATCAGAGCTTACATCAACGCACTGAACAAGATCGTGTTTGAGGAGGATTAAGATGAAGCTTGTTTTTTCAACAAAGAACGTCACACGAGCCTCTTTTCTGGATCTGTGCCGTTACGCTTATGATTACGGCTATTCGGGCTTTGAGATATACAATGCGATAAAAGAGAGAAAGCAGCATTATGACAGCGTCCTTCGCAGCGACAGAACAGCCGATGCAAAGCGCAAGCTCTTAAACCGCAATCTTTCTGTTTCCGCCATTACCTATCCATACCCCATAGAGAGCGAGGAAGCCACCTCCGAAGGTATAGTTAAATACGTGGAAATGGCAAGAAACGCAAGGATAGAGAGAGTCATTGTCCGTGTCGAAAACGAGACAACAAATGAGGTGCTGTCCGAAAAGCTCTCAGCAGCCATCAAGCGTGCTGAAGGTGCCGATATACAGATACTTTTTGAAACAGTCGGATACCTTTCCGATACATCAAAGGTCATTGAAATAATCAACTTCTTTTCCTCTGCCGTCATCGGTGCTTCGTGGAATGTAAGAGGGACTTATTTCGGCGCAGGAAAAACCGCACAATCCACCATCAAGGTGCTCGGTGCATACATCAAATACGTACGCCTCGGTGATATGAAGGATGGCAAAACTGTTTTGATAGGTGAGGGTGAATTGCCTGTCAACGAGTTTATAAATGCACTTTCCTCCCTTAATTATGACGGCTTTATCTGTGCTGCTTGGAATGAAGAAATAAATGATGCTGACATAGTTCTCACTCACTTCTCAAATTATATTGCTTCACTCAAGCGCAGTAAAAAGGATTTTGACAGCACCTATTACAACAGAGATAAAACCGGTACCTTTGTCTGGAAAAAGTACGATATTGTCGATGCAACCTTTTCTGATGTTCTTGATACCATGGTAGAGCACTACCCCGACCAGTACGCATTTAAGTATACTACTCTTGATTACACAAGAACCTACGCGGAGTTTCGTCGTGATGTGGATGAATGTGCTGCTGCTCTTATCTCTCTTGGTGTCAAGGCCGGTGATCATGTTGCTGTATGGGCTACAAATATTCCTGCATGGTTCATTACATTCTGGGCAACAACAAAGATCGGTGCAGTACTCGTCACCGTAAACACTGCCTATAAGATTCATGAGATAGAATACCTGCTCAAGCAGTCAGACACTCATACTCTCGTTATGATAGAAGAGTGCAAGGATATCAATTACCGTGAGATCATCGAGCAGCTTTGTCCCGAGCTTGAAAACACAAAACCGGGAAATCCCATATATTCAAAAAATCTCCCATTCCTCCGCAATGTTATAACGGTCGGTTTTGAAATGCAGGGCTGTCTGACATGGGAGCAAATGCTCCAGCGCTCCGAGCTTGTTCCTCAGGAAGAGGTGCGCCGCAGAGCATCTTTGGTAAAGATCGACGATGTGTGCAACATGCAGTACACTTCGGGAACCACAGGCTTCCCGAAGGGCGTAATGCTTACACACCGCAATAT
>JAZSNH010000020.1:0-15992 GCA_045536305.1 Acutalibacteraceae bacterium | reverse complement strand
GGCCTCCGACTTACTCATTCCCGGAGGTATGGCATTCGGCGTGAAATTTTTCACCGAGGGCGCAGTGGTTCTCGGCACGACAGGTGTCGAAACGGCATCGGGTATGGCCACTCCCGCCAAGGATGCAGGACTGCGCGCAGGCGATATAATCGTTGCAGGCACCACCATCGGCCGTGTCCGTGCAATGACAAATGACAAGGGAGAAAAGGTAGAGTCGGCAGGTCCGTCATTCCCTGTTGAGATTACAGGTCTTGATGAAGTTCCAACCGGCGGCGATATATTCAACGTAGTATCCGATGAACGTCTCGGAAGAGAGCTTGTAGAGCAGAGAAAGACCGATGCCAAGGAGGAACAGTTCCGTCAGCAGACAAGAGTTACCCTTGACAACCTCTTCTCGCAGATGCAGTCGAACGATATGAAGGAGCTCAAGATCATCGTCAAGGCTGATGTTCAGGGCTCGGTTGAGGCTGTAAGACAGTCTCTTGAAAAGCTTTCAAACGAAGAAGTAAGAGTCAACTGCATCCACTGCGCTGTCGGCGCTATCAGAGAGTCTGACGTTATGCTTGCAGACGCAAGCAACGCCATTATCGTCGGCTTCAATGTTCGTCCCGACCCCGTTGCACAGGAATATGCGGCACGTCAGAGTGTTGACATGCGTCTGTACAGGGTCATTTACGAATGCATCGAGGAAATAGAGTCGGCAATGAAGGGCATGCTGGCACCTAAGACCAGAGTTGTGGATCTCGGCCGCTCCGAGGTTCGTCAGGTGTTCAAGGTCACAGGCGTAGGCACCATAGCAGGCTCCTATGTCGTACAGGGCAAGATCCAGCGCTCCGCACTCATCAGAGTTGTGCGTGACGGTATCGTCATAGCAGAGGATAAGATCGATTCCCTCCGCCGTTTCAAGGACGACGTCAAGGAAGTGGCACAGGGCTACGAATGCGGCATCGGTCTTGAGAAATTCAATGATATCAAGGAAGGCGACTTCCTCGAGGCATTTATCATTGAGGAATACAGAGATTAAATAAAAAAGGATCATTACACATGCCAAGTCATAAAATAGACAGAATAAACGAAGATGTGCACCGCGAGCTGTGCGCCATACTGCGTACCATAAAGGATCCTCGGGTATCACAGCTTCTCTCCGTGGTGCGTGTTGAGGTCACGCGTGACCTTTCCTACGCCACGGTGTATGTCTCTGCCATGGAAGGGACAGAAAAGACAAAGGAATCGGTAAAGGGTCTCAAGTCCGCGGCGGGATATATCCGCCGCGAGCTTGGCAGGAGCCTTTCGATGAGATCTGTTCCGGAGCTTCGCTTTGTGGCAGACAATTCCATTGCCCACAGCGCAGAGATAAACAAGATCCTCAACACCTTCGAATTTAAGGAAGAGCCTGAGGACGATGAAGCTGAATAAACCTATTGCAGGGAGACGGTCACGTCATGAAAAAAATATCTGTAAAGCATGCGGCTGAGCTTTTGCTTAGCAAAGACAAATATCTCATACTTTGTCATCGCTATCCCGACGGCGACACCATCGGTTCGGCATTTTCTCTGTGCCGGGCTCTTCGCGCATGCGGAAAAAAAGCAAATGTAATGTGTGCGGATATAATTCCCTCAAAATACAAATTCATATATTCCGATCTGGAGGGTGAAAGCTTCAGAACCGAAAATGTTATAGCGGTAGACGTTGCAGATGCAAAGCTGCTTGGCACTTCGGTCGAAAAGGAATACGGCAGCAGAGTGTTCCTCTGCATCGACCATCACGCCTCAAACACCGGATACGCCGAAAATCTTCTGCTCGACAGCAGTGCTGCCGCGGCAGGAGAGATAGTGTGGAAACTTATCAAGCAGCTTGGAGTTTCCCCCGATATAAAAATGGGAGAAGCCATATATACCGCGATATCAACGGACACAGGCTGCTTTAGGTACAGCAGTACCACCGCATGCACGATGAAGTTGGCTGCGGAGCTTCTTGAAATAGGGGTCGACACAGCATCGATTAATAAGATCATGTTTGAAACGAAGTCCAAAGCCAGGATAGAGATAGAAAGAGGCTTGTATAAAACACTCGAATACTGGTTCGACGGCAAGGCGGCAGTCGTAACGCTGACCGAGGAAATGATAAGCTCTGCCGGCGCAGGAGAGGGCGATCTTGAAAATATAGCGTCGATCGCAATACAGATCGAGGGTGTTTTGGCAGGTGTTACATTCCGTCAGTGTGACGGAGGATATAAGGTATCGCTGAGAACTTTGCAAGGGATAAATGCCAGCGAGATATGCAGACATTTCGGAGGCGGCGGCCATGCGGCGGCCTCGGGCTGTACCATACCGGGTGACCTCGACATGGCAAAGATCGAAATGCGTAAGGTTCTGGAGAGTTACGTATGAGTGACGGAATCCTTATAATCGACAAGCCTCAGGAGTTTACCTCCTTCGATGTCTGCGCGGTAATGCGCGGGTTGCTTAAAACAAGAAAGATAGGACATACAGGAACGCTCGACCCTATGGCAACGGGCGTTCTGCCTATTCTTGTGGGAAAAGCCACAAGAGCGGCAGATCTGCTTCCCGATCACGATAAGGAATACATATCGGGTTTTCGGCTGGGTCTTGAAACCTCGACACTCGATATCTGGGGAGAAACGGTAAGAGAGGAAAAGGTATCGGTCAGAAAGGCCGAACTGCTTGAAAAGCTCTGTGTGTTTCGCGGTGAGATAACCCAGATACCGCCAATGTACTCGGCTGTATCGGTGGGGGGCAGAAGACTTTACGACATCGCCCGAAGCGGACAGACGGTTGAGCGTCCAAAACGACAGGTGCAGATAAAAAAGCTTGAGCTTATTTCCTATAACGAGGAAAGCGGCGAGGGAGAGCTTCTTTGCCGCTGCTCAAAGGGTACCTATATCAGATCTCTGGTAGCTGATATAGGCGCTTCGCTCGGAACATGCGCGGCGGTTTCTTCGCTCAGGAGAACAAACGCCTGCGGATATACCGTATCGGATTCCATAACGCTTTCCGAAGCAAAGGCGCTTGCATCAGAGGACAAACTTTACGAACGCTTAAGACCTATAGGAGATATATTCGTGGGCTTCAGGGCGGTGCATATTTCGGAACCTCAGGCATTCAGAGTAAAAAACGGCGGTGCATTGTCTCTTGACAGACTGCATCGGTTCAATGCTGAAAAGGAAGGCGAAAGGGTTCGCCTTATCGCCCCGAACGGTGAATTTTTAGCCCTTGGAACGGTAATGCTTGAATCGGAAGAGATAAAGATAAAAAAGCTGTTCTGTTAGGAGGGACAACCTTTTGCAGAAAATTTCCCTGTCTGAAAAACATAATAATACCTCTGTTGCTCTCGGTCAGTTCGATGCACTGCACAAGGGTCACACTGCCGTTATCGATGCATCAAAAAAGGAAGGGCTTAAAACCTGCGTCCTCACATTCGGCAGAGGCTCTCTCAAAAAGGGCGATGACCGATATATAACCACCGATTCAGAGCGCGAACGGATATTTGAATCTCTCGGAGTCTCCTTGCTTTGCGAACCCGATTTTTCTGAAATATGCTCGTTTTCTGCCGAAAGATTTGTCCGTGAGATACTTGCCGAAAAACTTGGCGCAAGACATGTCGCCTGCGGGTTTAATTATCGTTTCGGACACAGAGCGCAGGGTGACGCACAGCTGCTTGAAAAGCTGTGCAAAGATCACGGCATCGAGTGTACAGTGCTTGCACCGGTGGAAATAAACGGCAAATACGTCAGCTCAACCTCAATACGTGAATTTATTGATGAGGGTGATATGGAAAGTGCGGCAAAGATGCTTGGCAGACCTTTTGGATATCAGCTTGAGGTGGTAGGCGGAAAGAGGCTCGGACGTACTCTTGGAGCACCGACAATAAATCAGAATTTCCCAGAAGGCTTTATATGTCCGCGATACGGTGTGTACGCATCTACAGCGGAAATAAACGGCAAAGAATATTGTGCGGTAACAAACATCGGAGTAAAGCCGACAGTGGGCACGGACACTCCTCTTAGCGAAACATGGATATGTGATTACAGCGGTGATCTCTACGGACAGATGGTAAAGGTCAGCCTGATAAAATTTCTAAGACCGGAGAAGAAGTTTCCGTCTATCGAAGCTTTGAAGGAAGCTATTTTCGCAGACGGCGAAAAATCACGCGCGCTGTTCGGAGAAACAAAAAAGACTGCGCCCTGACCGCTGAAAAGAAAAAATTTCACTATATAAAAAGTAATAACCACGTAATTTTTTAAATTACGTGGTTTTCATATAGGATTTTATGTGTTACAATAGAATGGAAAAGAGGTGGGAGGATGGAACAACTGCCCGAAAATATCGCCGCGGTGCTGAAAAGGCTTGAGAAATCGGGATATGAGGCATACGTTGTGGGAGGCTGTGTGAGAGACAGCATAATGGGGCGAGAGATATCAGACTGGGATATCTGTACATCGGCTTTGCCGGAGGACACCATGAAAGTATTCAGCGATAAAAAATCGATTCCCACAGGGATAAAACACGGTACAGTCACGGTGGTATATAACGGTGCTCATATAGAAATAACAACTTACCGCTCCGACGGCGATTATTCCGATACTCGACGCCCCGATTCTGTTGCCTTCGGCGTAACGCTTGAGGAGGATCTTTCACGAAGAGACTTTACCTGCAATGCCATAGCATACAACCCGAAAAGAGGAATAAAAGACCCTTTTTTCGGAAAGCGGGATATAGAGAATAAAATAATACGCGCGGTGGGCAATGCAGAAAAACGCTTTTCCGAGGATGCCCTGCGTATCATGCGCGCGCTTAGATTTTCATCGGTTCTCGGATTTGATATAGAAGAACAGACAGCAAAAGCGCTGAGAAAAAAGCGCTGTTTGCTCAATAATATTGCAGGCGAGCGGATATTCGAAGAGCTGAAAAAGCTTGTGTGCGGAAAAAATGCGGGAAGGGTCATAAGAGAATATCACGATGTTCTGAATATTGTGCTTCCCGGCCTATCGAAGCTCAGCGGCTTTGAACAGAAAAGCCCGTATCATACGAAGGATGTTTTAGGACATACCATTGATGTGATGGAGAATATAAAGCCTGAGCCAATACTGAGGCTGGCAGCGCTTTTTCACGATTTTGGAAAGCCTGATAAATTTTTTATCGGCAATGACGGAAGAGGACATTTTTACAGCCATGAGCCTCACGGGGCATATCTGCTAAACCGCATCTGGCCAAGGCTCAGACCCGATTCGTTTACACGCAGCAGGGTGACAAATCTTGTCAGACTTCATCATCTGAACATAACTCCTCTGCCGGTGGTGGTAAAGCGCAGGATAAGAAAATACGGCGCGGACTTTCTCAGAGATGTGCTGTGCCTTATGAAAGCGGATGCAGCCGCGCATACGCCCGATTCCGCAAGGCAAAGACTTGACAAGATAAACGAATTTGACATGCTGTTTGAGGCGGCGGTAAAAAGCAACACATGCTGTACTTTAAAGCAGCTGGCGGTTCGGGGCGGAGATATTATTTCCCTCGGAGTTCCGCCGGGCAAGCGTGTCGGTGAGATACTGGACGATCTGCTCACTGAGGTAATCGAAAACGATCTGCCCAATGAGCGTGAAATACTGCTGAAAAAAGTAAGATCAATAATTAACTAAGGGGTGCTTGAAATGGAAAACAAAAAATCACTTCACAGGATACTTGATGACGGCGAGGTCGTACTGAGCAAACGCGGTATATTGGTAGGATTTATACTCCTTCCCGTATATATGATAGGACTTAGCCTTTTGCTTTCGTTTGTTTCGGCTGTTATCGAAGTGAAATTGGGTTATGTGATAAGCAATCTGTATTTCAATCTTATATTCTATGCCATAATGCTTGCCATCGTTCTTCTTGTTTTCGGAAAGTATCTTCTTGCAAGCTTTAAGAGAGCGATAAAGCAGAGACCGAAATATATCTGGCTTCTGACTGTTTATCTCGGATATTTTGGAATCCTCTCATTCAATATGGTAAGCCGTCTGGTTGTCGGAATATTCAAAACCGATCCCACCAGTGTCAATCAGGACACCGCATCGAGCTATGCGGAAGAATCTCTGGCAATAATGATGTTCATGTCCTGCCTGTGTGCTCCTATAATCGAGGAAGTATTCTTCCGCGGACTGCTCTTCCGCGGTCTTATGAGCAGAAAGCACAAATGGACCGCGATCCCCGCATGCATCATCTCTGCTCTGCTGTTTGCCGGAATGCATGTATATCCGGCTGTTATCGCAAATCAGGATATAACCGAGCTTGTATATCTCGCAAGCTATCTTCCCATGGGTATAATCTTTGCGGTATGTGTATACAAAACGAAGAATATTTTCTCGGGAATACTTCTCCATGCGGTCAATAACATAGTGGCGACACTTTTGCCGCTGATGCTGCAGTATATTGTAAAATAAACAAAAGTGACAGCCTGAGCTTAGCGCCTTGGGCTGTCTTTTTTGTCGTGAGAAACGCTGTTTACATAAATATCCATGTTTTTGAAAAGCTGCACAGAAAAGAATAACAATTGAATGAATTTTAAAGCAGCACAGTCGCCATGCGGCTGAAAGGAATAATATACACATTGAATCTTATTGTCGGATATGCTAATATACTGACAGGAATTTTGGTGATTTGCTCTGAAAGTTCGAAATTGTTAAAGGATAAACGAAAAAGCATTTGACAATTTAGGTTAAATAAGGTACAATGTATACAACTCAATTTGTGCATTTTGACGCTTTAGCGAGGTGAATTTCACAAATTGTTAAAATTTTAAGGAGGAAATATAATGAAAAAAATCCTTGCAATACTGCTTGCAGTAGTAATGCTCGTTTCTCTCGTTGCCTGTGCAGACAAGAAGGAAGAAACTCCCGTTACCTCTGCTACCGATGCAGTAGAGCCCCCGGTAGTTGATATTGTTGAGGGCGACTTCACTTATCACTCCTATTCCACTGCTCTCGGAAGCAACTGGAACCCCCATTCATGGGAAACAAACGCAGATGATTCTATCCTTTCCTACATCTCTGCACCTCTCTGCACAATGTCCGTAAAGGACTCCGAAAACGGCGTTTATCAGTGGATAATGGTTGCAGCTGAAAGCGTGACCGACGTTACCGCTGAGCATCACGACGACCTTGTCAAGTACAAAGTAACCCTTCCTGAGGGTGCAACCATCGGAACCACCGATGCAGGCTTTGTATTTGAGATCAAGCTCAATCCCGACATGAAGTGGGAAGACGGCACACCCATCAATGCCGATACTTACATCTACTCCATGAAGGCTCTCCTCGATCCCAAAATGAAGAACTATCGTGCAAACCTCTACTACAGCGGTGAATCCGCAGTAGCAGGCGGCAACACATACTATCAGTCCGGTTCTCCCATATATAAGCCTGCTGTAGCACCTTATACCGATGTTGCTGATTATTCCTACGATCTCGCAGCAGGTATTGATGCAGGCAATGTTTACATTCACACTAACACAACCGAGATGACCCTCGCCGCTTACACTCTCGCTGATCTTGTAAACACCTACGGTGCTCCCGGTGCTGATGAGCTTGCTGCTATCAGCGCAGGCGCAAATGCATACGGCTATACTCCCGTTACCGCGGAGAACCTCGATACCGCTAAGGCACTCGTAGGCGCTTGCCTCGCACCCTTCGGCATCGATTGGGCAACTCTGTCCGAGCAGGAGCAGACCGAGCTCTTCATGGAAGCTCTCTGGGTCAACGAAGGCGAAGTTGCTGACCTTGCAGATTACGACAAGACAGTAGGCTGCTATAAGGTTGACGATTACACCATCCGTTACGTCACCCAGTCTCAGATCGATTTCAACTACTTCCTTACCTCCTGCACCTCCAACTGGCTGGTTTATGAGGATCTTTACGAGGCAGGCAAGGACACCTCCGGTGAGCTTGTAACTACCGACTACTGCACCTCCAAGGAGACCTCCATGTCCTACGGTCCTTATAAGATCGAGTCCCTTCAGGATGCAAAGCAGATCGTTTTCACAAGAAACGAAAACTACTATGCATATAAGAAGACCGAAAGCGGCTATCTCTATGCTGTTACCGATTATCTTGTAGACGGTGAGCAGCAGCAGGCATACCAGACCACCAAGGTCGTCATCGACGTTATGGACGATGACGCTGCAAAGCAGGCATTCCTTAAGGGCGACCTTACCGAGTGGGCTCCTTCTGCAGACGACCTTCCCACCTATGCAGTTTCCGATCAGCTTTATAAGGCTCCGGAGACCTACACCATGTCCTTCTTCTTCAATACAGGTATTGATGCACTTAAGGAAATGGATATCTCCAAGGGCAACAAGAACTCTATTGTTCTTTCTAACCACAGCTTCCGTAAGGCAATGTCCATGGGTATTGACCGTGACGAATTTGTAGGCGCAACCGCAGGTTATCTGCCCGCATATTCTCTGCTCAACAGCCTCTATTACTACGATGTCTACAACGATCCGACATCCTCTTACCGCAACTCCGAGCCCGCAATGCAGGCTATCTGCAACTTCTACGATGTCAAGTACGGCGAAGGCACTCCTTATCCGAATCTTAAGGCAGCTCATGATTCCATCAACGGCTACAACCTTACCATCGCTCAGCAGCTGATGAAGACCGCTTGCGATGAGCTCGTAGCTGAGGGTCTCTATGTTGCAGGCGAAGACATTCATATCCGTATCGGTTGGGCAAAGGGTGCTCTCACCTCCTCCGACAACCAGTGTGCAGTTCTTATTGAGAAGTACCTCAATGCTGCAGCACAGGGCTCAGGTTTTGGTAAGATCACCATCGAGCCTGTCGGCAATATCCCCGACCGTTATGGCGATGTTCCTGCAGGCGAGTATGCAATAGGCTACGGTGCATGGGGCGGCGCAGCATTCTATCCCTTCCGTAACTTCCAGGTATACTGTGATACTGTCCAGTATGCAGGCCAGATCAACGAGCTCGGCTGCTGGAATCCCGCTACCGAGACCCTGACCCTTACTGTTGAAGGTCAGGAGATAACAAAGACATGGGAAGAGTGGTCCGGCTGCATGGTCGGTTCCGGCGATCTTGCAAACAAGTCCTTCGAGACAAAGCTTAAGATCCTTGCAGAAATGGAAGAGCGTCTCCTCAACTTCGTATATCGTATTCCTCTCTGCTCCTCCACCATCTGCTCAATGCTCAGCTATCAGGCAAACTACTACACTCAGGATTACAACATCATGTACGGTTACGGCGGACTTGAGCTTATGACCTACAACTACACCGATGCTGAGTGGGATCAGTTTGTTGCATCTCAGGGCGGTACCCTTAACTACGAATAATCGATACGCGGAAATATTTCCCTCGAATTCATAGTTAATTGACCCATTAAAGATGGCCAGGGGGGCAATTTGCCCCCCTGGCTTTGGGTGACTTATAACTTGTTTGTTGCCCGAATGGTTTGCTACTGTTTTTCGCTATGGATAGTTCAAAAGATCAATTCACAGTCGAACGATTTGTAGCGAAGAACAGTAGGTTTCAGCGTGTGCTGATTTCTTCTCTAAACCAAGCAAAGAAAAGGAGAAAAGCATATGAAGATGGCAAAATATGTTATAAAGCGTATTGTGCTGATGGTTTTTACACTGTTTATCATAACAGCTATCTGTTTTGTTATGATCCGCTTACTGCCTCGTTCTCTGCCTCAGGAGGCTGTAAAGGCTGAGGCAATGAAAGCGCGCTGGGAAGCACTGGGCTATTATGAGCCTATGATAGTGCAGTTCGGCATTTATCTGAAGAATATATTCACAGAATGGGACTGGGGCACCTCATGGTATATCCAGTACCGCGAGCCTGCATGGAATCTGCTTGTAAATCGTCTTCCTCCCACAGTGCTCGTAAACCTTTATTCCACTATTTTCTCCATTCCCATCGGTATCGCTCTCGGTATCTATGCGGCTGTCAAGAAGAATAAGTGGCAGGATTCCTTTATAAGCACAGCGGTCATGGTCTTTGTATCTGTTCCGCCATACGTATATGCATTCCTTGTGCAGTATTTCCTGTATTTCAAGCTCGATCTGCTTCCCCTGCAGGTTTATTCCCTTGCAGATGCGGGCGGTTCGTGGTTTACAGGAAAGATGTTTGTTTCTATGATCCCTCCGATACTGGCGCTTTCCTTCGGTACCATCGCAGGTATGTGCCGTTTCACCCGTGCCGAGCTTACCGAGACCCTTACCTCGGACTATATGCTTCTTGCACGAACCAAGGGACTGACACGTTCTCAGGCAACATCGAGACATGCGCTTAAAAATGCTATGGTTCCCATTCTGCCCATGATAATCGCAAGCTTTGTAGGTGTTCTGAGCGGCTCCTTTGTTATCGAGCAGATATTTGCGATCCCCGGTGTCGGTCAGCTTTTCCTGCAATCTATAAATCTTTTTGACTACGATGTATTTATGATGGACTGCGTATTCTATGTATTTATAGGACTTCTTGCAGGTATCGTTATCGACTTAAGCTACGGATTTATTGATCCGAGAATAAGAATGGGAGAGAGGTAAATTTTATGGAAAACAACAAAAAAAATTATACTCATATTCCCAAAGAAAAATTCGCCTTCGTCAACGAAGGTGAAAGGATCACGGATAAAAAATTTGAGGACAAGCCCGTCGGCTATTTCAGAGATGCGTGGAGAAGATTCCGCAAGAGCAGAGCTGCGGTTGTGGCCACAGTAATTATAATAATAATTATACTTTACTCCTTCCTTGCTCCGTTTTTCATCACAAACCATGAGTCGACCTTTATGGTAAGCACCTACGCAAAGAAGCCTTCGCGTATAGAGGCTATCCGTACACCCGGCTTTATGGACGGCGGCGTAAACCGCGATTTTTCCGAAAAGGGTCTTATTAAGGCTGTTGCGATCGGCATAGGCGCAGAGGATTACGAAGGCCTCGGAGTCACCTATGAGGATGGCCTCAAGAGCGAGTATCAGCCTATGATAAAGATAGACGATCCCATCGTGACCATCGGTGCAGGCAAGAAGGAAAGCCTTATTTTCAAAGGCCGTATCGATTCCTACCTTGAGGTCGGCTTTATCTACAGAAGCATTCCGCAGTCTGAGCTTCCCAAGATCCTCGAATGGCAGGAAAAGACAGGCAACCGAATCCTCTATCCTCTTATTGAAAATAATGAGTGGAATATCGACAGGACCGACGCAAACTACTGGTATAAATCCAAAAAAGGCAACCCTGTAGTGATCGATGACTTCGGCCTTTCGAAGACTCTTGATGTCGAGGATCTCGAAAAGGGCAAGCTGCTTGAGGACAACTACAAGCGAGATGCCGAAGGAAATCCCATTTACTATGAATACACAGGCGGCGGTGACTTTGATACCGCACAGCTCAAGATCCGTGTTCTTTATTACAACTATTACAAATATCTCTACGGTTCCGCACCCGATTATCTCCTCGGAACCGATTCTCAGGGCTATGACTTTGCGCTGAGAATTGCAGGCGGCATTAAGCTTTCGCTGATGGTTGCTGTATTTGTATGTCTTATCAACTTTATTATCGGTGCTATCTACGGTGCTATCGAGGGTTATTACGGCGGCACGATTGACATCGTTCTCGAAAGAGTTTCCGATGTGCTTGTAAATATTCCCTTTATCGTTGTTGCAACACTGTTCCAGATACATCTGGCATCAAAGCTTAACCCGATAATCTGTCTGTTGTTTGCCTATGTTGTCACAGGCTGGATAGGCACCGCATCACGTGTGCGTTCTCAGTTCTACCGATTCAAAAATCAGGAATATATCATGGCTGCGCGTACACTCGGAGCACGTGACCGCAGACTTATCTGGAAGCATATCTTCCCCAACAGCTTAGGTACGCTTATCACATCATCTGCGCTGGCGATACCCTCCACCATGCTTTCCGAATCCATGCTTTCCTTCCTCGGAATCGTAAAGCTCGGCACAGCAGAAAGCACCTCTCTCGGTACCTTGCTCGCAGATGCAAGTGCTATCTGGGTAAATTACCCCCACCTGATGATCTATCCCGCTATCGTTATCTCTCTTATGATGATCTGCTTCAATCTGTTCGGTAACGGTCTGCGTGACGCATTTAATCCCGCACTGCGCGGCGTGGAGGAATAAACTATGGATAAGATTTTAGAAGTAAAAGATTTAAAGATCTCCTTTCGTACCGCAAACGGTACTGTAAAGGCAGTAAGAGATATTTCCTTTGATCTGGAACGCGGAAAAACACTGGCTATAGTCGGTGAGTCCGGTTCGGGAAAATCCGTAACCTCCAAGGCAATACTCGGCATTCTTGCAGGCAACTCCATAATCGAGGGCGGCGAGATAATCTATAATGGTCGTGACCTGCTCAAGATCAGCGAGGAAGAGATGTGCACGATCAGGGGCGACAAAATATCTATGATATTCCAGGATCCCCTTTCATCTCTCAATCCGATAGTCAAGATCGGCAAACAGATAACCGAAGCAATGCTTCTTAAGAACAAAACAAGCCGTAAGCAGGCGAGAATAGAATTTAATGAGCTTTTAAAGCTTTTAAAGAGCGAAATGATAGCTGCAACAGGCGAAGAGGAAAAGGTCAATGCACTCTGCGAGACCTTTGACAAATTCTGCATCGAGGCAAATAGGCTTGAAAACAGCTATAACAATTCATATTCTCAGGCTAATATGATGGTCGAATCCATAGAGGATGTCGCATTTCGTCTCAGCAAAAACCAGAAGCTGGATGCAAAGGCTGCAATCCGCGAATACGCACACGGAATAAAGAATTTGAATGATAAATTCTTTACAAATGCATATTCTTCGAGAATATCAAAGCAGGCTGATGTTCTCAACAAGGAAGCCGCAAAGTACAACAGTAAAAAGGGCGGATTGACTGAAAGGCTTGAAAAGGCTCTTACTGATACGAAAGAGCTTCTCGGCGAAATGATCGCACAGGAAAGACCGGCGTTTTTCCGTATAGGCTATTATTCACTGAATAATCCTATCGAAAAGCTTTATGCTATGCCTGTTAGTGAAATGAATGAGATGTGCCTGCAGTATCTCAATGAGAATTTTATGAATGAGTTTATTGCTTTTGAAGAAAAAGGCGTTGAGCGTTCATTCAGAAATGCATTGGAAAAGAAGCTTGAGATCATCGGCGAAATGGAGAAGGCAGAGAAATATTTCTCCGGAAGCTTCGACAAAAAGAGTGCGCTTAAATATGCACAGCAGCTTGCCGATAAGGTGGACAGCAGTATAGACCGTCTGGAAATAAAGAAGGACAGTATCGCTTACACCTTCAGAACAAGCATAACTGCCGCTATCAATAAATATTTCACATTCAAAAAACGCAACCCCAAGGAGGAGGCGCGTTTTGCACGTCAAAGCAAAAGGCGCGAAGCTCTTATCAGACGCGGCAAGAAGGTAGACTGGAAGGTCATACCCAAGAATGTTGCAGACCTCGATGAGCTCAAGGGCGATATCGTAAAAACTGTTGCTGTTCTCGGCAGCCACTACGAGGCATACGTCGCCTCTGCAGATGAGATAGACTTCCGTCAGCGCAGTATCGAGCTTATCGATAATTTCAAGGATAAAGCCTCTAAGGTCGTATACAAGGTAACAAGAGCAATGGCAAAGGCAAGAGCAATAAAGCTTATGGAAGAGGTAGGCATTGCTGAGCCGCGCATGCGTTATTACCAGTATCCCTTTGAGTTCTCGGGCGGTATGCGCCAGCGAATCGTTATCGCCATTGCACTGTCGGCAGATCCTGAAATACTCATCTGTGACGAGCCCACCACAGCTCTTGACGTTACTATTCAGGCTCAGATACTCGAGCTTATCAACAATCTGAAAAAGGAACGCGATCTGTCCGTTATATTTATCACCCATGATCTGGGCGTTGTTGCAAATATGGCTGACGATATTGCGGTTATGTACGCAGGCAAGATAGTAGAGCAGGGTACCGCAGACGATATCTTCTACGAGCCGTGCCATCCGTACACATGGGCACTGCTTTCGTCCATGCCCGACCTTGATACAAAGGAAAAGCTGGATGCTATCCCCGGCACGCCTCCCAATATGATCTATCCGCCCGAGGGCGATGCATTTGCGGCGAGAAATAAGTATGCAATGCAGATAGATTTCGAGCAGCAGCCTCCCATGTTTGAGGTTTCCGATACACATAAGGCGGCAACATGGCTGCTTCATCCCGATGCACCTGAGGTAGAAATGCCGAAGATCATCACAGACAGAATCGCAAGAATGAAAGAAAAGGCAGGAGGTGCTTCTGATGTCTGACATCAAAGAAAAAGAGACATTATTGAGAGTTGAGCATCTGTGCCAGTATTTCGGACCTGTCAAGGCGGTTGACGATGTCAGCTTTGACATAAAGAAGGGCGAGGTTTTCGGTCTGGTAGGCGAATCCGGCTGCGGTAAAACCACCACAGGCCGTTCTATCATAAAAATATATGATATCACCTCAGGCAGTATCTATTTTAAGGATCAGCGCATCTGTGCAGGCGACCGAAGCTACAGAAAAGAGATCAAAGAGATCAAAAAAGAGATACGCAGGCTGAAATTAAAGGGCTCTGCCGAGGCTAAGGAAAAATTGGCAGAATGCAATCAAAGAATAAATCAGCTCAAGAAAGAGATCAATGCGGCGAAATTCGACCATAAAAGATGCGATAAGGAATACGCAAAGAATCTTATAAAGGGCGTAAACGAAAAATACGGCAACGGAAGCGAATGTAAGAGCAAGGAAGAGGAAAAGAAGTATAAGAGTGAGCTTCATATTGCAAAAAACACCAAACTCATCACTCAGATACAGATGATATTCCAGGATCCTATCGCTTCTCTTAACCCCCGAATGACCGTACGCGAAATTATCGCAGAGGGTCTTGTTATCAACGGCATCAAGGATAAGGAATATATCGATGAAAAGGTATTTGAGATTCTTGAGATGGTTGGTCTTGTACGTGAGCATGCAGGACGTTATCCTCATGAGTTTTCAGGCGGTCAGCGTCAGCGAATCGGTATCGCACGTGCGGTTATCATGCACCCCGAGCTGCTTATTGCCGATGAGCCTATCTCCGCACTTGACGTTTCGGTACAGGCACAGGTTATAAACCTGCTCAACGAGCTTCGCGAAAAGCTTGGTCTTACAATCCTCTTTATCGCTCATGACCTTTCCGTTGTAAAATACTTCTCCGATCGTATCGGCGTTATGTATTTCGGTAAGATGGTAGAGTTGGCGTCCTCAGACGAGCTGTTTGCACATCCTCTCCATCCTTACACCAAATCACTGCTCTCGGCGATCCCTCTGCCCGATCCTCGTTCCGAGAAAAACCGCAAGAGAATAGTTTACAATTCACTGGCAGAGCATGATTACTCTGTTGATAAGCCTACGATGCGTGAAGTGTCTCCCGGCCACTTTGTTTACTGCAATGATGCCGAGGAGCAGCGCTACAAGGAGGAGCTTGGCCTGTGAGCAAAAAAACGAAGGCACAGCTTATAAAGTACGGACTTTCCATTGGCATAGGTCTTTTGGTCGCGTATGTATATATAGCGCTCAGAGATTTTAAGGCAGTGCCGACGGTGGAAAAATACCGAGTGCTGTGTGATGCCTTCTCTGTTCCCGGCCTGCTGCTTTTGCTGGCAGGTGCGCTTATGACAGTAACCAATGCAGGCGCAATGGAGGGCATCGGCTATGCTCTTTCTCAGGGCTTGAGCATGCTTGTCCCGGGAAAAGGACTTGGAACAGAATCCTACGCGGAATATGTAGAGCGTAAGAAAAATAAGCGCGTGAAAGGATACGGTTTTTTGTATATCAGTGCAATACCGTTTCTTGCTGCGGCTTTGATATTTATGATTCTGTTCTATACGATCTATAAATAAGAACCGATTATGGTAAAAAAGTAAGTGGGACCATCGGGGCCGCCTAATTTTTTTATATATACCCGAAAAAAAAATTAGTCATCCATTTCG
>JAZSNH010000048.1:0-3051 GCA_045536305.1 Acutalibacteraceae bacterium | reverse complement strand
CGAGCGATGATATATGCCTACGGCATATGAAGGAACGGATATTATATCATATTTGCAGAGCAAATATATCATACGGCGTATGCCGTATATCATATCGTGTAAGCGATATATCATTGAAATATCTATGCTTTACTGATATAATACAGAAAGATAAATAAGAATTTTGTGAGGTGATTATTCACATGGATAGCAAATGCAGAGAATGCGGCGGTGAACTGATTCAAGGCACTTTGGCAGGCAATTATATTACAGGCTTTATCCCCAAAGGAGAAGAAAATAAAATCATTCCGAAAAGAAGCAAAGTGGTGTGCTCTTGCTGTAAGGTGTGCGGATTGATTCAAAATATCAAAGCTGTCGAACTTGATAAAATAAATACAGTCCAATAGTCAAAATGTTACGGGTGTACTTTTAGCTGCTCTTTCGCAGAAAAGAAACATCTGTAAATAATAGATAAACTTTTGCCTTTTGCTTTATTAAATACCGAAAGATAAACGGAGCCTTGCAAGGAGGAGAGCTTATGACGAAGATATATTTTGTTCGACATGCTCAGCCGGAACATACATGGGAAGAAGACAGAACAAGACCACTGACAGAAGAGGGCAAAAGGGATTCGGCTGTTGTGCCGGAATTTTTTAAGGATAAGAATATTGAAATGTTTTATTGCAGTCCATATAGGAGAAGTATTGATACAATAAAAGATACGGCGATGCTTTTCCATAAGGAGATAATTACCGATGAACGATTAAGAGAGAGGGAAAAAGGCGCGGAAAGCAATAACCTCGGAATGTACCAAAAAAGATGGGCCGACCATGATTATCATGAAACGGGCGGCGAATCGATAGCTATGGTTCAAAAGCGAAATATCGAGGCTTTGCATCAGATATTATCCGAGAATGAGAATAAAGAAATTGTTATAGGAACTCACGGTACGGCACTCAGCACAATATTGAATTACTTTGATAAAAGCTTCGGATGTGATGATTTTTTACGGATCATTGACTGGATGCCATATATTGTTGAGTTGGATTTTGAGGCTGATCGACTGATTGCCGTATATGAGCATTGCCATATAGAAAAAGAATTTAAGGGAAAAAACCGCGCGGATAAAAAGTGATTATAGATACAGTCGTTACAGAGACATAATACAATCTAAAAAATTTTTGCTCAGTGGTGATAATTATGAAACTTTCAGAAAAAGCAGTTGAATTATTTTACGAAGGCTATAATTGTTCACAGGCAGTGTTCGGCGCATTTGCCGAAGAACAGGGCATAACAAAAGAAACTGCGATGAAGATCGCATCGGCCTTTGGCGGCGGAGTAGGGCGTCTTCGCGAGGTTTGCGGAGCCTGCAGCGGTATGCTTATGGCGGCAGGCATGCTTTACGGTTATTCCACACCAGAAACAGGAGAGGTAAAAATGGAGTATTACTCTCTTGTTCGCGCATTGTGCGAACAGTTTAAAAATGAAAACAGCTCCATAATCTGTCGTGAGATTTTGGGGACACAAGCGGAGATTGGGGGAACACCTGAAGCTCGTACCGAAAGCTTTTACAAGAAACGCCCCTGCGTAAAATGCATACGCACTGCGGCAGAAATACTCGAAAGATATATCGAGTAACACGGAGAAAAATAAGGAACACAACACCCATTTGCGGCATAAAATGTCGGAAAGGGGTGTTTTATGTATGAGAGAGAAAGAATATGATCGTATAGCCGCCGCAGCCTACGCTCGCCGCTGGGCGCTTTCCCGAAACCCTGCCTACTATGATTTTCAGAATATAGGCGGCGACTGCACAAATTTTGCCTCCCAATGCATCTTTGCAGGAGCAGGGGTGATGAACTACACACCAACCATGGGCTGGTACTACCGCTCTATAAACGACAGAGCACCTGCATGGAGCGGAGTTGAATTTCTGTATAATTTTCTTGTGAGCAACCGCACAATAGGCCCATACGCAAGCGTAGTTTCGCAGAGCGAGGCTGAAATAGGCGATATCGTACAACTTGGAACAAGCGACGGACGATTCTATCATTCACCTGTTATAACAGCTATAACGCCGATAATGCTTGTTTCGGCACACACCTATGATGCTCTTGACAGACCGCTGCATTCCTACCGCTACGATACCGCACGATTCCTTCATATAGAAGGAGTTCGCGTATGGTGATAAATTACACATATAATAGAGATAAAAAGGCTCAGTTTTTTACATGTGCAAATTCACACAATATCTTGACTTCAAAAGAGCAAAATGCTATTCTAAAACCCAGAAACAGGCGTAGAGATGCGTGCTGAAAAGGAATAAAAAAAGGAGAGCATTTTCTATGGAAATGATGTACAAGGGCAAGACTAAGGACGTATACAAGCTTGAAAACGGCAATGTACTGCTTAAGTTCAAGGACGACTGCACCGGCAAGGACGGAGTCTTTGATCCGGGTGAAAACACTGTCGGTCTTACGATCGATGGTATCGGCAAGGAAAACCTCAAAACATCCATCTATTACTTTGAAAAGCTCAAGGAAGCAGGCATCAAGACTCACTATGTTTCCGCAAACATTGATGAAGCTACCATGGAAGTGCTTCCGGCTACAGTGTTCGGCCACGGTCTTGAGGTAATATGCCGTCTGGTTGCAACAGGTAGCATTATCCGCAGATACGGCGAATATATTGAAGACGGTACAGTTCTTGAGGGCGGCTATGTAGAGTGCACTTTCAAAAACGATGCAAAGGGAGATCCCCTTGTAACAGCCGAAGGTCTCGCAGCTCTCGGTGTAATGGACGAAGCTCTTTTCGCAAGCATGAAGGAGCAGACACTCAAGATCACAAATATCATCGCTGACGATCTTAAGACGATCGGCCTTGATCTTTGGGATATCAAGTTTGAGTTCGGTTACAACAACGGTGAGGTCATTCTCATCGATGAGATCGCATCCGGCAACATGCGTGTCTACAAGGGCGACACCATCGTCGAGCCCGTCGAGCTTACAAAGCTTATCCTCAACAGATAAAATAATAAAAAAATCTCCTCGAAGCAAGTCGGATCGTAGCCAT
>JAZSNH010000019.1:0-19703 GCA_045536305.1 Acutalibacteraceae bacterium | reverse complement strand
GTCTCTCACCCTTATTTCAGGGGTTCTGCCAAACATAAAGCGTGCTTCACGCTTGATGAGCTTCTTACAAAGATTGGTTACAAGCTTGCTGGGAGCATAGTCCATGCCCTCGGGGGTGTTCCAGTTCTGACCTGTACCGTCGTAAAACTCGTACAGGCGGATTATCTGGGGCATATCGCCCTCAAGGCATCTTCCGAAAAGCCCCTCAAGCTCTGTGTTGATAATGTCGGGTAATGACATTTTTACCTCCTTGTAAAGTTAAATCGCTCCGCGTCCCGAATGTGATACACGTTCAGCGCCAAGCCTTTGCCATGTCATAAGGGCGTATCGCAGCATATCCATGGCGTGATCGTGCTGCTTGCTCGGTTTGTCCTCTCCCTTTTCGGACGCGCTTTCATCCCAGACATATTCCTCAAATTCACCTATGGTATTTACACATTCGGGCGAAACTGTCAGAGTGCCTGCGCTCAAAGCCTCCGACACGGCATGTATTCCCGGAAGCACAGCGTTTCTTGCTTTTACCACCTTAAATCCTCTTTTACGCATTTCGGCTATAAAAGAAGCAGCCGACGGATCAACAATGAGCACTTCGGGACAAGCAGAATTTCTGCGTATAAAATTCTCGACCGCATCTGCATATTCACTGTCGGTCATCTGCCCTTTTTTTCTTCCGTCATGGTAATATTCCGCTCTGAGGTGCATTAAGAAGCCGCTCTCATTTTTCTTCGCCTGCAAAAGACCCAGAGCGAACGGATTGTTTGTTCCGTAATCGCAGGAGAGAAATTCTCTTGCGCTCTCAAGAGGAACGCTTTTTATATTTTTCTCCGCGGAGAACATGGGATAGACAAGGCCTTCCGCAACACACCATTCACCGAGCACATAACGGCGAAAAAAGACTCCGCTGTACATGGTTTGGTAACGCTGCCGCACCTCGTCGCTGAGGCTCAGATTATCCTGCATTGTAAAGTGCAGGTAGATAAGGTTTTTTTCAGCCGCATTGTCTATCCAGTTTGTCTTGAACCAGTGCCGCGGTCCTAAAGGATTGCAGGAAAACCAAAATTTTGAGCCTTCTACCGAGCATCGGGCTGTCGCCTGCGATACAAATGATTCGGGCATTATCGCCGCTTCGTCGAAGAATACACCTGCAAGAGTCAGACCCTGTATTGCATCCTGAGCTCTTTCGTCCTTTGCGCCGAATATATAAAATGTGTTTACCCTTCCTCCGCAGGTAAGCTCAAGGCGGTTTTCCGCTCTGTGATACACCGCTCTGATCGAAAGAGAGGGGAGCATGGGCATAAGCCAACCCAGTATATTTCTTCTTACGCTGCCGATGGTTCGTCCGCATATTGCAAAAAACTGACCGTCGTATCTCTTCATCGCCCAAAGCACAAATCCCAGCGACAATGCGACTGTCTTGCCCGAACGCACCGCTCCGTCGGCTATAATGCCGTCAGCCTTTGAATATTCTGCCGTTTTCCACCAGACAAGTGCAGCCCTTTGTTTTTTAGAAAAAGGACAAAGCTTCAGCGAATTTGACTTTTTCTGTATTGCCCTTCTTTTTTTTACTCTTCTGCGAAGCTCCTCAAGTGTCATCTTCGTCACCGCTCAGTGCCTCCAGAAGCTGTTCGGGTATCGACTGACCTTCTCCGCCGTCCACCTTCATAAGCTCAAGCTCAATTTTTCTGAGAGATATATCCCTGTCACTTTCAAGCTTTGACCTTGTGTTTTCAGCATCGGCAGATTCCTTGAAAAGAGGTACTGCCAGAATTTCGTGCTGGATTCCGATAAGCTCGGACAGGGCTTTTACGATTTTCCCCAGCCTTTCTTCATTGACTGCCTGCTTTTCCTCACACACACTCCCTGTGACCGCACCCGATTTACTGCTCTGCACATAACGGTAAAGCTCTTTTTCATCGCAAAGAGCTTTTTCCACAACGGAAAGCAGCCTGTCTGTAACGGCAAGCTGTCTTTTCAGATGCCTCCTTTGCTCTTTTGTTCTCCAGAGCTCGATCTTTTTTCTCTCTGCTAAACGAGCCTCCTCCTTCTTTTCAAGCTCTGCTGTGTTTTCCATCAGACACCTCCTATAAGAACTAATGTTCTTTGTAATGGTTTAAAATTACGCCACATCGATTCAATGCAGCGCCCTCAAACCTTGTGGTATCATTATATTTTTGCAATTATGCTTTGTGCTATCATCATGTGTCTCTGCAAATGTTTTGTACTATTATTAGTGCTTTTATCAGTAATTATGGCTTATTTATGGGATTCTTTGCCCTTTATCCCCTTCTCAATATTTAGGAATAATTTATCATTTTGCTATACTATTTGTAGTTTTATCATCTATTATAATCGTTTGTAATAATTTTACAGAATAAAAAGAAGGCGAGCCGAAGATCGCCTTCTTTTTATTCGAACATACGTTTTATTTGTTTTTAGCTATCCATGCATTGGCAAAATCGAAAGCCTCTGCGAGGTTGCTCTTGGTCGTTTCCTTGACTATCTTTCCCTTGCCCCTGATATCGGGGTCGGTATACTGCAGGCGCAGCAATACCTTCGTTGCAGTTTCGCCATCATCGGCCTTCTCAAGTATCTGCATATAGATAACGTACTTTTCGGTCATGTTGCCGTAGTACATCTCATCACCGCAGCGCACAAGAGGTCTGCCTCTGTAGATAAGCTGCTCACTCATACAATCACTCCAAACTGTGTGACGGCGTCAGTCGCCGACGTAATTTTTCAGAAGGTCACGCAGCAGCTCATCACGGTCAACCTTGCGGATAAGCGAGCGTGCGTTGTTATATGTTGTAATATAGGTCGGATCCTCCGAAAGGAGATATCCCACTATCTGATTGACAGGGTTATAGCCCTTTTCACTGAGGGAGTCATAAACCTGCCTGACGATAACGCGCATTTCCTGCTGACGGTCAGCAATGGAAAAAGTAACGGTTTCACCGCCCCGAAATTCTGCCTGCTCTTTTCTTTCGTCGCTCATAGTCCTACCTCCAAACGAATTGTATTCTTCTATATATAATAACTCAAAATCGCTCTTTAATCAAGACCAAATAGTAAACAATCGGTAACTTTTGCATAATGAATGTGTTGTAATCGAACCACAAACAGTGTTATACTATGAATAATCCTATGATCTTATGCACAGATATGCACGTCAGGCAGCACAGGATGAGGAGCATGCCTGCAGATGCATACTATCGGTAAAATAATATTAAGGAGGAACGAAAATTATGATCGAAGACAAGGAATTACTTGCCCGTTACGAAAGACTCAAGGGTATGGTCACCGACCGCAAGGAGGCCTGGGACAGGCTCATAAGCTTCCTTGAAACAGAGACCGCGTGGCTGACCTCGCCTGCCTCCACCCGTTTTCACCTTTCCGAAGAGAGCGGACTTCTCCGCCATTCCTGCAATGTAGCGGAAAATCTTCTTTGCATCAAGGAGGTTCTTGCACCCGAAATAAGCGATGAAAGCTGTGTCATCGTAGGCCTCCTTCACGACCTCGGCAAGGCAGGAATGCCCGGCAACCCACAGTATATCCCAAACGAACCGACTCCCCGACAGAAGCAGTACGGCTACGGTCCGACCTATCCATATTCCTTTAATGACAAGCTTACATATCTCTCTGTGCCTGTTCGCAGTCTGTACCTTATAATGCAGTATCTCCCTCTGTCCGAGGACGAAGCGCAGGCTATAGTCTACCACGACGGACAATATGTGGAGGACAACCGCTCGGCGGCCACAAAGGAGCGCCCTCTGACCCTGCTCATTTCCTACGCAGACAGCTGGAGCAGCTTTGTCGTTGAAAAATAGGCGGTGTATATATGAAAAAGGTATGTTCCTCCTGCGGTGCGGAATTTGACGGTGTTATCTGCACAAACTGCGGAAAGAGCAGCGATCGCACCACTATAATCACTGTATCGAGACCCGTGTATGAGGATGACTACGAGCCCTTGCGCGAGGAGCCGTCTCACACTGTCAAGGCTCTCGAAAAACAGAAAAAGAAGGCACAGCTTGCAACCGAGCAGGTAAAAAGAATCGAAGAAAAAGAACTAAAGCGAAGCAGAAGTGCGAAAAAGCGCGAACGCAGACTTGTAAAAAGCGAAGAAAGCACAAAAAAATCCTCAAAGATCATCACCCAGTTCCATCATGTACTTTCTCTTTCTGTTACGGGTGCCACCAGGCAGGCAATACACTTTGTAATTTCTCCCCGAGGCAGTCTTGCATTTGTTTTGCTTATCCCCACCTGCCTGCTCATTCCGCTTATAGTTTCTCTTTCTGCTACCGTATATAGGGGCGTCGGCACCTCTCCGCGCTTTTTTGAGGCATTGTTTGAAACCCTTGCCGCCGCAGCGCCTGCCGCTCTGAAGGCTGTTCTTTTCTGGCTCGAGCTTTGCACCGCAATGGTGCTGTATCTTCGCGCCCATTCCTTCGCCATCGGAAGTGCCATGACCTTCCGCCGCGCGATCGGGCTTGTGTGCGTAGCACAGCTTCCTGCCCTGTTTCTCTCTCCTCTCTTTGCCGTATGCCTGTTCATCTACCCCGTGCTGTCGCTTTTGATGGCAGTTCTCGCCGTGTTCCAGTTTATAATCATGGTCTTTGTCGGCGTGGAATTTGCCGCAATGGACAAGAAGCGCGGCGTATTCACAAGCTTTTCTGTCATGCTGGCAGTTTTTATCTGCACCGCCGCGGCAATAAGCGCGTTTAACTTCCCTGCCGCCGCCGATTATATCGTACAGCTTGTCAGCAAAATATATCTCTGATAATTGATCTCTTTTCAGCTTGTATATTTTATAGAGCATCGGTGGTGCTTGACACCTTCGAAACAAGCTGCCGCAAATATCAACCACATCCCGCCGCTAAAGCAGGCAATCGCTTTATAAACAGCAAAAGCAGGTGCTAAGACGCACCTGCTTTTTTCTTTATTTATACCTCAGCATTTTTCCGACCTCCGAAATTTTCGGAGCTTTGCCGTACATAAGCGTACCCATGCGGTATATCTTGGCGGAAAGCAATGCCGCTGCAGCGCACGCCGCACCCTGCAGCAAGAGTGAGACAAGTATCTCTGCAAAAGGCACCTCCTCCACTGCCATTCGCACCGTCATAACCATCGGAGACCAGAACGGAATAAAGGAGCAAACCTTGCCGAATGTCCCTGCCGAGCCTGAAGAGGAAACCATCACCGCTATAAAATAGCCTATCATAAAAACGGTGTTCGGCAGGCTGATAAGCGCGGAAAGATCCTCTATCTGATTGACCAGCGAACCGAGCGCACCGAAAATGAATGCTATCAGCAAAAAGCCAAGCGCAAAAAACGCCGCGAAGCAGACAGCATCTGCCGCACTCAGAGTCATCACCGTATCGAGCACCGCCGCAATCGCAGGAGAAGCACCTGCACCGACCGTCACAACAGCGGAGGCTGTGCAGAAAAACAATATTATCTGCAGCATTACCGCCGCTCCCGTTCCGAGCACCTTGCCCATGAGCAGCGAGCGCGAAGAGGCGCTTGTCAAAAGCAGCTCCATCGTCCTTGTGCTCTTTTCGGTCGCAACATTAACAGCAACAAGCTGACCGTATAGCGTGATGCATATAAACATCATTATCATAACAACAAAGCTGATTATATACTTTGCCACGGCCAGTTCACCGACAGAACGAACATTTACTTCCACATCGTTTGCGGAAAGCAGCAAAGCCGCCTGCGTCTCATCGATGCCGTGTTCACCGAGCATTTCAAGACGTCTGAGCAGCAGAAGACTTTCTTCCGATGCAAAAGCCGCGCTCTCGCCGTAAAGCGACGATTTTTCAAAAATCTCCGCATCAAACGAACCTCCATCGCTCCTTGAAAGAACTATCACACTCTTATATTTTTCGTTTTCAATAAAGTCGATGTATGTCTTTTCGTCAGCAGCTTCGATAACCTTCGCGCCGATCAGATTTGCAAGCCTCTCTCCTGCTCCGTCCTCCGTCATATCCACTACCGCAAGCTTGCTCTGTGAAGGATCGGACATATCGCTGACCACACTGTTCGCCTGCGGCTCCTCCGCCTTTGATTCCTCAAAGGCGAGCAGTGCAACGCCCACGCAAAGCGCGGCAAGAACGATAATAAATATCACCGATATGGTCTTGAACGCCTTGCTTTTTATCGTCTGCCTGAACTCATGCTCAAAGACTGTACCGAATCTGTTCATCGATCCTGCACCTCCTCTGCACTCCCTGCCATTTCAACAAAAATATCCTCAAGCGCAGGCTCCATCACCTGTGCGTCAAGCACGGGAAGCCCCGTATAAAGCATCCTGCACATTGCTCTGCCTGCGTCGATCCCCTCGAAAAGAGAAATAATTGCTCCCTTTTTTGTTATTTCTATTTCTCCCGAAGCAGCTGCCGCCTGCAAAAATTTAGACTCTTTATAAACTGCACCGTCACCGTTTTCGTCATCGAGCACGATACGCACCCTGTTTCTCGGATACGCTCTTTTGATTTGCGAAAGATTCCCGTCGAGCACCTTGCGCCCTTTGTTTAGCATCACGATATTTTCGCAGAAATCCTCCACCGCAGACATCTGGTGGGAGGAAAATATTATCAGCGCGCCCTTTTGCGACTGTTCCTCTATGACCTGCTTTAACTGCATGGCATTTACAGGATCGAGTCCCGAAAAAGGCTCATCAAGAATGATAACATCAGGATCACCGAGCAGTGCGGTGCCGAGCTGTATCTTCTGCTGATTGCCCTTTGAAAGAGTTTCAAGCTTATTTTTTGCATATTCTTTCATATCGAGACGCTCCAAAAGCTCCTCTGTGCTTCTTTTAGCCGCAGCTTTTGAAAGTCCGCGAAGCCTGCCAAAATAAACCATCTGCTCTGATACGGTAAGCTTTCGGTAAAGTCCTCTCTCCTCAGGCAGATAACCGAAGGATATATCTTTTCTTGAAACAGGCTCTCCGTCTATAAGCACCTCTCCGCTGTCCGGAGGAAAAACACCCATGATTATCCTCATTGCAGTGGTTTTTCCGGCACCGTTTCTTCCGAGAAGACCGAGAGGCTCACCGCTTTGCGCGGTGAATGAAACATCATCGAGCGCCTGCTTTTTTCTGCCGTCGGGCAGAGAAAAGCTTTTGCACAGGCTTTTTACCGTAAGACGCAATTTTATCACTCCTTATACTCAATACTCCTTGTCACGTTCAATTATAGAATATACCGGTAAAAAAATCAACTCATCAATCCTCCTGTTATTTAAAGCGAAACAATTTATTTTGTTTATATGTGACGTATATTTATCCTGCATGTTCCACACGTTTAAAAACTTTTGTATAGTTTGCACAAATATGCGGCGTTTTTTGATTGTAATAACGCAATCTGTGTCAGTAAGAAAATCGGCTTGATGCAAAGGCATTCGCCCCATTTAGGCAACTTGCCGATTTCTATCATTGCTATTGCGTTTTCTTTGTTATTGTGCTATAATCACATCACAAAATATATCGTTTCAGCCATATTTGGAGGTAATCAGATGGCAACAATGACTACGGCACAGCTCAAATCACTTATCGATCAGAAGCTTTCTCACAATTTCGGCCTTAGTGCAGAGGAAGCTGACGAGGAGCATATTTATAAAGCGGTCATCCTCGTAGTTCGCGATATGCTCTATGAGGCACGCAAGAAGTTCTCCACCGAAACGGAGAAAAAGAACGGCAAGAGAATCTACTATCTCTGCATGGAATTTCTTATGGGCCGCTCCCTTAAGAACAATCTTTACAATCTCGGCATCGAAAAGACAGTCGAAAGAGTTCTCCCCCAGTATCACACCACTCTTTCAAAGATATACGATTTCGAACCTGATGCAGGTCTCGGAAACGGCGGTCTCGGAAGGCTTGCAGCCTGCTTCCTCGACGGAATGGCAACGGAAGGTTATCTCGGCATGGGTTATTCTCTCCGCTATGAATTCGGTATCTTCTCGCAGAAGATCGTTGACGGCTGGCAGACAGAGCTTCCCGATTTCTGGCTTCCCGGCGGCGAAACATGGATGATCCCCCACCGCGAGGACGCGCTCGATATCCGCTTTGGCGGCCATATCGACGAATGCTGGGACGGCAGCTATCACCACGCAAACCATGTCGGCTACAATTCTATCAAGGCAGTGCCCTATGACCTTATGTGTGCAGGTGTAGGCGGCAAGGGCGTTTCCACCCTCCGTCTCTGGGCGGCAGAATGCCCCGAGTTTGACATGAAGAGCTTTAACGACGGCAACTACATGCGCTCCATAGAGCAGAATGCAATGGCCGAAATGCTCACCAAGGTCCTCTATCCGGGCGACAATCACCACGAAGGAAAGAGCCTGCGTCTTTCTCAGCAGTATTTCCTCGTTTCAAGCTCCATTCAGGATATCATCAAGCGCCACCTGCGTCATCACCGCACAATGGACAATTTCGCTTCTCTCACCGCAATTCATATAAACGACACTCACCCTGCGCTCGCTATCCCCGAGTTCATGCGAGTTCTCATGGATGAATGCGGCTTTGGCTGGGATGAAGCATGGGATATGACCACCAAGGTAATGGCATACACCAACCATACCGTTATGAAGGAAGCGCTCGAGTGCTGGAGCATCGATCTCTTCAAGAGCCGTCTCCCGAGAATTTTCCAGATCGTCTGCGAGATCAACCGCCGCTTCTGCGCCGATGTTCTCAACAGAACGGGCGACCAGCCGCTCGTTGACCGCGTCTCTATTATCCATGACGGATATGTTAAGATGGCAAACCTTTGTGTTGCCGCATGCCACCATGTAAACGGCGTTTCCGCTCTCCACAGCGAGATCATAAAGGACGATGTTTTTGCCGATTTCTATCGCGTCTACCCCGAGAAATTCACAAACGTCACAAACGGCATCGCACATCGCCGCTGGCTCTGCCAGTCAAATCCCGGCCTGAACAATATGCTTACCGAGCTTATCGGCAAGGACTTTATTACCAACGCCTCCGAGCTGAAAAAACTTGAGGCATTCAAGGACGATACCGCTGTCCTCGACCGTCTCGAAAAGATCAAAAGACAGAACAAGTGTGTCCTTGCGGACTATATAAAGAAGAATAACGGAATAGTTGTCGATCCCGACTCAATCTTCGACGTACAGGTAACGCGTCTGCACGAGTACAAGAGACAGCACCTTAATGCCCTGCACATTCTTTCCGAATATCAGTGGCTTCTCGAAAATCCCAATGCCCACTTTGTCCCGAAGACCTATATCTTCGGCGCCAAGGCAGCAAGTGGCTACTTTATGGCAAAGCAGATCATTCGCTTTATCTGCAACCTTGCAAACACAATAAACAACGACCCCAGAGTAAAGGATAAGCTCAAGGTCGTATTCCTCGAAAACTATCGCGTTACCGTTGCAGAAATGCTCATGCCCGCATCCGAAATAAGCGAACAGATATCCCTTGCAGGCACAGAGGCTTCGGGCACAGGCAACATGAAGTTTATGATAAACGGAGCGATCACCCTCGGAACGGAGGACGGCGCAAATGTTGAGATACATCAGGCTGTAGGCGATGATAATATCATCATCTTCGGCATGAGCACTCCCGAGGCAGTCGCTCTCAAGAGAATCTACCAGCCCGGCAGCTATTACAACAATAATACTT
The DNA here is from genome assembly GCA_045536305.1 of Acutalibacteraceae bacterium. Taxonomy (GTDB): domain Bacteria; phylum Bacillota; class Clostridia; order Oscillospirales; family Acutalibacteraceae; genus JAISGQ01. The sequence continues at coordinate 10,063 of JAZSNH010000019.1, read as the reverse complement.
CTCTCAGAAGCGCGATAGATGCATTGTCTCACGGCTTAGGCGGAATATCGTTCGGCGATATTGCAAGCAACCTGCTCACCAACGACCCTTACATGGTCATGGCTGACTTTGCCGATTACTGCCGCGCTCATAGCGATGCTTCACGCCTCTATGAGGATCGCGCGCTCTGGAACCGTATGAGCCTTATGAACATCGCAAATGCAGGCATTTTTGCGGCGGACAGATCTATACGCGATTATGCAAACGGCATCTGGAATGCGGTTCCGCTTTCCAAGCTCGGCAAGAAATAAGCTTGCCGATAAATTCGGTTGCCGTCTGTGCCCTCTCCCCTATCGGGTACGGATTGGTAATATGTGGCAGGCACAGCAGGCCTTTGGGTCTGCTGTGCTGTTTTTTTGCTGTTTTCGTGTTTCTGTTATCTTGCAAATATCCGTTTTGTCCATATTGTAATCGTTTACAACGCCTTGAAAACAAGCCATAGCTCGATGTTTCAGCTTCCATTTTTGTCCATATTGCACAATCAGCATGTAACGGATAGGTACAATATTGCTGTGTACATTTTACCTGAAACGTGGTATACTATATTTTAGAAATAGTGTGCCTTTTTTATAATCGCTTATCAGGCAGTGAGGTATTAAATATAAAATGAGAAGAACCAAAATAATCTGCACACTCGGTCCTGCAAGCTCCGACGAAGAAATGATAGGAAAGCTTCTTCGGGCCGGAATGAATGTCATGCGTCTGAATTTTTCTCACGGAGAGCACAAGGAACATAAAAAGACCATCGAGCGCTTCCGCAAAGTGCGCGACGAGCTGGGAGTTCCTGCCGCTGTTCTTCTTGACACGAAAGGGCCTGAGGTAAGACTTAAAAAGCTTGAAAACGGCAGCGCCGAAATTATAACGGGCGGCACCTTTACGCTTACAGGCGAGGACGTTGTCGGAAACAGCGAGATTTCTTCCGTTTCATGGCCTTTCTTCCCTTCGTATCTTCATGAGGGAGACCGCATCCTTATCGATGACGGCAGGATAGTTTTGTCAGTTCGCGAAGCGGGCAAAAAGCAAGTCGTGTGCGATGTTGTGTGCGGCGGTGTACTGAAAGACCGAAAGAGCATCAATGTCCCCAATGTCAGCCTTCCCATGGAATATCTCAGCGATGCGGACAGAGAGGATCTTCTCTTCGGCATAAAGCATGATGTGGATTTTGTCGCCGCTTCATTTGTCCGCTGTGCGGATGATGTCAGAGAAATGCGCGCCTTTCTGCGTGCCAACGGCGGACGAAGCATTAAAATAATATCAAAAATCGAAAACAGCGAGGGCGTTCGCAATTTTGACGAAATACTTGCCCTTTCAGACGGCATAATGGTCGCTCGAGGCGACCTTGGCGTAGAGGTTCCCTTTGAGGAGCTGCCCGGTCTGCAGAAGCACTTTATCCACAGCTGCTACAGTGCAGGCAAGGTGGTGATTACCGCCACTCAGATGCTCGAATCAATGATATCCAACCCCACACCAACAAGAGCGGAGATCACAGACGTTGCAAATGCCGTTTTCGACGGCACCTCGGCAGTCATGCTCTCAGGAGAAAGCGCTGTCGGCGCTTATCCCGAGGAGGCAGTCAGAACGCTCGCTCAGATAGCAACTCAGGCCGAGCGCGATGCATTCAAAATGAATATGTATAAGTCTCTTGCTTTTGACCGAGGAGACAGACACGATATAACCAATGCGGTCTGTGATGCGGCCTGCATTACCGCGAGGGATCTTTCCGCCGCCGCCATAATCGCCGTAACTCAGCTCGGCGGCACTGCGAGGAATGTTTCCAAGTACCGACCCGAAACTCCTATAATCGCAGCCACTCCGGAAAAACGCACCTATCATCAGCTCTCCCTTTCCTGGGGCGTCTTCCCTGTAATGGCAAAATATCAGCGCACCTCCGATGAACTGCTTTATCACGCAGCGGCCTGTGCAAAGAAAACCGGTCTGGTTTCCGACGGCGACTGCGTTGTGACCGTTGCCGGCATTCCCCTTGCGACAACCGGAAGCACCAATCTGCTGAAGGTTCAGACTGTCGGCGAAAAGAACTGATTATTTCCTTTTTACTCTACAGCATCAATTCCACATAAGGAGTCGATACCATGGGCAAAAGAATTAAATTAGGGCTGCTTGTCAGCCATTTGGAGGATATCCACACAAGAGAGATCTGCCGAGGAGCCACTATTGCCGCGAAAGAAATGAACGTGGATCTTATTATAATTCCCGGCCGATATCTCGATCCCCCATCTCACAACCACCTCAATGATGTTCTTTCGAGCAACTATTCGGCTGTATTTTTGCTCGCAAGAGAGCTCAGCCTTGACGGACTTGTTGTGTCCGCCGGCACCATCGGATGTCATGTGAGCAGTGAAAAGCTCGAGACCTTCCTGCAATGCTTTGACGGCATTCCAATGGTCACCATTGCCGTAAAAACTGCCGGCAGACCTTGTGTAAGCATAAGCGCACAGAAGGGCGTCAATGACGCGCTCGATCACCTTATTAAGGTTCACAACACAAAGAAAATAGCCTTCATATCAGGTCCTAAAGGGAACCCCGATGCCGAGATGCGCTTTTCTATATATAAGGATGCCCTTTCACGCAACGGTATCCCCTTTGACCCGAGACTTGTTCATTACGGAAATTTTTCCCGTCACCGTCAGCTCTCCCTTGAGCAGTTCATAGACAAAAACGTCAATAATGTGGATGCCTTCTTCTTCGCCAATGACGAAATGGCTGCCGCAGGACTTGACTACGCCGAAAAGCACGGCATTGCGGCTGGTCGCGATATGCCCCTTGTCGGTTACGACGATATTCCCGCCGCGGCAAGCTTTTCTCCCTCTCTCAGTACCGTTCGCGCAAATCCATCACATCTCGGTTACTACGGAATAATGCTTATGTTGGACAATCTTGCCGGCAATTCTTCGAGAGATATTGTGCTTCCTTCGAACTTTATCATTCGCGAAAGCTGCGGCTGTCACCCTGCCGAAGGCATTGTCACCGAGGAGCGCGACCCCGAAAAGCTTGCAGATTCCTTTGTTGGCGACCTGCTCGATATTTACGCGAACTCTCCCGTTGCAGAAGGCAACTTTGCATACTTCAAAGATACTCTGGTTGAATTTTTCACCGTTTTCAGCCGTCCCGGTGCAGAGGGCGTAACCCGTGAGCTGATCTCAAAAATCTCGGTCTGTCTTACGGAGTCCGACCGACTCTTCCCCATTCCCGCGCCGAGAATGAGCGAGCTGTGTACAAAGCTGTTCGCTCTGGCGGAAAATATAACTCCCGACGACGAATCGGCACATCAGCTGCTTCTGGCAAAATGCGAGGCAATGCGTATCGTATCTAAGCGCGCAGCGCACATCGAGTATGAGCTCAACAACAGACGGGTCAACATGCAGGTCTTTTCAAACAGCATGCTTCAGGATTTTTCCAAGTCCCGTTATTCCGACATATATGAAGATGTTTTTGGTGAGCTGTCTGTTGCAAACATCAGCTCAAGCCGACTCTATATCTACCCAACCCCCTGTGAAAGCAACAGCTTCTGGACATGGAAATGTCCGAACGTCATGCAGCTTTGCGTCGCTTTCGGAAAGCGCTTCGGCATACAGCTTGATTCCACCCGCCTTGTTCCTCTCAGCTGTATCTTTGAGGAAATGTGCGAAAATCGCTCTTCTGCCGAAACGATAACCGTGCTCACACCGATCGTTCACAGCAACACTCATTACGGCTTCCTTATCACAGAAGCGGATTTCAATGAGTTCTACTACATACAGGATGTAACAGTCAAGCTTTCCTCCTCTCTGAGAATTACCTCTCTTATCGGAAAGCTCAATGAACAGCTCGAAGAACTCAATCACGCCGCAGATACAATGAGGCTTATTTCTGTCACCGATGACCTGACCAAGCTTTACAATCGCCGCGGATTTTATGAATGCGCTGGTGATCTTGTGCATGACATTGCAAACATCGGCAGGCGCGCCGCCATATTCTACGGCGACCTTGATAACCTCAAGATCACAAACGACCAGTTTGGTCACAGTATCGGAGACGATGCCCTTCGTGCGGCAGGCCGCTCGCTGAGCATTCCGCGTTCCATGCCTACCGTCAGCGCAAGGGTAGGCGGTGATGAATTCGCCATGTTCACCCTTCTTGACGATAACGAGAGCGCCGATGATATTCTCAGCAGCATAATAGCCTTCCAGAATGACTTCAACGAAACCTCCTCTCAGCCCTTTAAGCTGTCGATGAGTCTCGGCTATTGTGAATTTCTCTGCACACCCACTGTCTCCCTCGCCACCGAGCTTACAGTTGCGGATAAAAAGCAGTATGAGAACAAGCAATTGAGAAAAAACCAAAAAAAATAATTATTTGAAACCACAAGATATTGTGGTAGTGCTTTAGCATAAAAAAACCTGTATCCCCATTGCGGGATACAGGTTTTTTTATGCGCATTTATCGAACCCTGCCGAAAGGGGTAATAATGTGCCGATATATTACGCTCTGTTTTTCTGTTATGACGATTTCACCAAATACTTCCGCTCTCGGCTGTATGATGTGCCGAATAAAATTTATTAACACAATATTTTGTGTTTATCACTTGAATTACACAATATGGTGTGCTACACTATGAGACGTTCCGAGCAGCGTTATCGGACTTATTTGTGCCGGAACGAAACAAACTAATGCTGAGGAAATGATACATAATGCTTAAGTTTATCAAGAAAAGAAACGGCGAAACAGTTATTTTCAACACTAACAAGATATTGGAAGCCATCCGTAAGGCCTGCGAAGCGACCGGCGAGACAGACATCACCGTCGGACAGCTCAAGGCTCTGACCGAAACCGTCATCAATAAGCTCCCCATCAACGTCACTCCCACCGTCGAAATGGTGCAGGACTGCGTTGAGGAAACTCTTATCGAGGCAGGGCTTACCAGAACTGCAAAGGCATACATTCTTTACCGCGCAGAGCACGCAAAGACCCGTCAGACCGAAGCTGACCTCATGCAGGTGTTCAGCGACCTTACCTTTACCGATGCAGCCGATGCCGACATCAAGCGCGAAAACGCAAATATCGATGCCGACACCTCCATGGGCACCATGCTCAAGTACGGCTCTGAGAGCGCAAAGTATTTTGTCGATCACTATATCCTTCCAAAGGACATTGCCGCCGCACACCGTGACGGTGATATCCATATCCACGACAAGGATTTCTATCTTCTTACCGAAACCTGCTGCCAGATCGATCTTTTAAAGCTTTTTAAGAACGGCTTCTCTACAGGTCACGGCTTCCTTCGCGAGCCTCAGGGTATAGGCAGCTACGCCGCTCTTGCCTGCATTGCCGTTCAGGCCAACCAGAACGAGATGCACGGCGGTCAAAGTATCCCCAATTTTGATTTTTCCATGGCACCGGGTGTTGCCATCACATTTACAAAGGAATACTGGAAGGCCTTCCATCGTTTCTTTGAGTACCGCTTTGATGCAGAAACGGCTGAAATAGATGCTGTTATCGAAGAGCTGAAGGAAAAGCTCGACATCGTTCCCTCCCTTAGCAATAAGGATGAATTCGGTGCAAAGCTTACCGCTCTTCTTAAAGGAAAGTACGATGAAGAAAAGATCGGCAAGACCCATTCCGTTGTTTGGCAGACCGCGTGGGAGGAAACCGATCAGGCCACATATCAAGCAATGGAGGGCGTTGTCCACAACCTCAACACCATGCACTCAAGAGCAGGCGCGCAGGTTCCCTTCTCCTCCATTAACTACGGTACCGACACCTCTCCCGAGGCACGCATGCTTCTCAGAAATCTGCTCATGGCAACGGATGCCGGTCTCGGCAACGGCGAAACTCCCATATTCCCCGTTCAGATATTCAAGGTCAAGGAAGGCATCAACTACAACCCGGGCGATCCCAACTACGACCTCTTTAAGCTCGCAATGAAGGTCTCCGCAAAGCGTCTGTTCCCGAACTTCTCTTTCCTTGATGCTCCCTTCAATCTCCAGTATTACAAGGAAGGCGATTACAACACCGAGGTTGCCTATATGGGCTGCCGTACGAGAGTTATGGGCAATGTCTACGATCCCACAAGAGAAGTTACCTGCGGAAGAGGAAACTTGAGCTTTGTATCCATAAACCTTCCCAGAATCGGCATTGAGGCAGATGGAGATATAGGCAAGTTCTATGCTATACTTGACAGCCGCATTGAGCTTTGCTGCCGCCAGCTTCTCCACCGCTACGGCATTCAGAGCTCGAAAAAAGTCAGAAATTACCCCTTCCTCATGGGTCAGGGCGTATGGCTCGATTCTGACAACCTCGATATCGATGACAGCGTAGCTGAGATTCTCAAGCACGGCACCTTCTCCGTCGGCTTTATAGGACTTGCGGAAACACTGGTCGCTCTTGTCGGAAAGCATCACGCAGAGAGCGAAGAAAGCCAGAAGTTAGGCCTTGAGATTATCGGCCACATGAGAGAATATCTCAACAACAAGAGTCAGGAATTAAAGCTCAATTTCACCCTTCTTGCGACTCCCGCAGAGGGTCTGAGCGGCCGATTCGTCCGAATCGACCAGCAGAAGTACGGCAAGATCGAAGGTGTCACCGACAGAGATTACTATACAAACTCCTTCCATGTTCCCGTTCACTATCACTGCAACGCATATAACAAGATACAGCTTGAGGCTCCCTATCATGCGCTTACCAATGCAGGCCACATCAGTTATGTTGAGCTTGACGGCAATGTCTGCAACAACATTGATGCTTTCGAGAGTATTATCCGCTGCATGAAGGAAGCAGGTATAGGCTACGGCTCCATCAACCACCCTGTTGACCGTGACCCCGTATGCGGCTACACCGGCGTTATCGGCGATGTATGCCCCAGATGCGGCAGAAAAGCAGGCGAAGCTGTGGACGAAAACAAGCTTCGCGAGCTCCGCAAGCTCTATCCGAACATGCCCCACCACGTAGGCATTGATTGATTTTAAAAAAGGAGGATTTAAATATGAATATCACAGTAAACAACGATAATATAAAGCAGGTCGGCGAAGGTGTTGATTTTGAAAGAATCCGCAGAATTACAGGCTATCTTGTCGGCACTATCGACCGTTTCAACGACGCAAAGCGCGCAGAGGAATCCGACAGAGTAAAGCACTCTCTGTCCTCCTCCAACTGATAAGCAAAAAGGCTGCATAATGCTCGGTGGTCGTAAAACAGTTGGCCAAAATTTGACGAGGCGCAAGCGATGCTTATGTTATGTTCCAATGGATTGACCAGCAGCAAATTGATTGAATCTGTTCAAGAGCAGCATGGAAAGACGGCTGCGATCGTGGTTACTGCCGACTATGAATATAAAGAAAAAAACTATCACGTTCCAATAGCGATTGCAGAATTAAAACAATGCAACTTAACTGTCGACTTATTTGATATTGATTTTCAGCCGGCCTGTAAACTGCTTGATTATGATGTTGTTATGTTTATAGGCGGAAACCCCTATTACTTACTCCAATCACTCAGGAAAAGCAATTCCAAACCCATTTTAAAAGAACTTGCGGAAAGAAAGTGCTTGATCGGATGGAGTGCAGGTGCTGTCGTAATGGGACCGACAATAAAAATAATGGATGTATATACTCCAGAAATGAACTTGTGGGGGTTGCAAGACCTTACAGGAATGGAATTGACAAACGTACAGGTCCTGCCGCATTACAGCAGATTTATAAAACGATATGACCGCTTTGAAGAACGGTGCTGTGAATATGAAAAGCAATATGAATGTAAGGTAACAAGGCTTAATGATGGAGAAGGAATAATCGTATAAACCTCTTTGAAATAAACAGTAAAGGGCACAAAAGCCTCCCTCTGACGAGGGAGGTGGCGCGGAGCGACGGAGGGAGAGAAAGAAGAGTTATGATTGCCTATCGGCAAGTTATGAGTTATGGTTGCCTATCGGCAAGTTACGTAAGGCTAAGTGGTGAAAACCTTGAGGAAGAGAGATTGCCTTTGACTTGAAAAAAAATGGGTATTGACAAATACACAAAAAAATGATATAATAAAATATCCATACAGAGGGAGTAGTTATGAAAAATACTAAGAGAATCTTTAATGTAATATTTACGTTGGTATTTAGCGTAATCGTGGCTTTGACACTTGTGGCTTGTAAGCACGAGCATAATTTTGGCGAGTGGCAAAACACGAGCGGTGAAGAAACGCCTTGCGAACAACGAGAATACGAAAGAATATGCAAATGTGGAGAAGTTCAAACCAAAGCGGGCGAACATACTTGGGAATTATCGTTTGACTCATTAAATCATTGGCATGAATGTGAAACTTGCGGCTCAATCAAAAATAACGGCGCGCATAACTCTGGTAATGACGGTAAGTGCGTTGAATGTCATGAGCAAGCGGCTACGGTAGGATTGAAATACGAACTTGCAGAAGGCGGCGAAAATTATATAATAATAGGATACGAGGGAGAAGAACAAAACGTAATTATCCCAAGTCTTTATAACGGTAAGACGGTAATGAGCATAGGAGATAGAGCGTTCTATGGTTGCGAAAGCTTAACGAACGTAACGATACCCGATAGCGTAACGAGCATAGGTAACGAGGCGTTTTATAATTGCGAAAGCTTAATGAGCGTAATAAACTCGGGTAGCGTAGAGAATATAGGAAATAGAGCGTTCCACGGTTGTAGTAGCTTAACGAGTATAACGATGGGGGATAGCTTAACTAATATAGGAGATTATGCGTTCTATAAATGCGGTGGTTTAACGAGTTTAACAATTCCCGATAGAGTCGAGAGCATAGGGAATTATGTATTCTCATATTGCGGTGGTTTAACGAGTTTAACAATTCCCGATAGAGTCGAGAGCATAGGAGATAATGCATTCGATAGTTGCACAAGCTTAACGAGCGTAACGATAGGTAATAGCGTAACGAGCATTGGGCATCATGCGTTCGCGAGGTGCACAAGCTTAACGAGCGTAACGATAGGTAATAGCGTAACGTGCATTGGGCATCATGCGTTCGCGAGTTGTTTTAGCTTAACGAGCGTAACGATAGGTAATAGAGTAGCGAGCATTGAGGATCATGCATTCAGTGGCTGCTATAGATTAATAGAAGTATCTAATAAGTCTTCATTAAATATAGTAGTAGGAAGTGAAGATTACGGTTACGTAGGATATTACGCAAGAAACGTTTATACGCCTACAAGCGGAGTAAGTAAATTAAGTACGGATAATAACGGATATATTATATATACAGACGGCAGTGATATAGTACTATTAGGGTATACGGGATATCAAACAGAGCTAATATTGCCAAGTAATATTACTGAGATAATACAATATGCATTCTATGCTTGTGATAGCTTAACGAGCGTAAATATACCTGATAGCGTAGAGAGTATAGGATATTGTGCGTTCTATTACTGTGAAAATATAACTAGTGTAACGCTAGGTAGTAGCGTAGAGATCATAGGCGATAGAGCGTTTGGTAATTGCGAAAGCATAACGAGTATAACAATTCCCGATAGTGTAGAGATCATAGGCGATAGAGCGTTTACTAGGTGTTTTGCCTTAGAGAGCGTAACGATATCTAATAGTGTAATTAGCATAGGCGATAGCGCATTCTCTTCCTGCATTAGCTTAACAAGCGTTGCAATTCCCGATAGCGTAGTGAATATAGGCGATAGAGCGTTCGGTGGTTGCGATGGCTTAACGAATGTAACGATAGGTAGTAGCGTAGAGATAATAGGGAATTTTGCGTTCGCTGGTTGCGAAAGCTTAACGAGCGTATATTACGTTGGTACGGAAAGCGAATGGAACAAAAATGTAATTGCTAACTATAACGATATTTTGACTTCCGCAACTCGTTATTACTATAGTGAAAATGAGCCGACGGAAGACGGTAATTATTGGCATTACGACGAAAACGGCGAAATAGAAATTTGGGACTAAAAAGATAAAAATAGGGGGCGTGTTATGAAAAAGCACAAGAGAATATTTGGCGAAGTAGTTACGTTGGTATTTAGCGTAATCGTGGCTTTGAC
>JAZSNH010000045.1:0-35836 GCA_045536305.1 Acutalibacteraceae bacterium | reverse complement strand
CGGCGATATCGCTATCGAGAGCTTCGTCCGCTTTGAGAAGGGCGAAGGCCTCCAGAAGAGAGAGGACGACTTTGCTGCAGAAGTTGCAAAGATGGCAGGCACCAACTAATCTCTCCCCTGTAAAATGAATTTAAGCGCTTCCGAGAAATCGGAAGCGCTTTTGTTTATTGCTTTATTTTATTGCAGAAAGATATTATTTCATCTTTTCTCAATTCTGCATCAGACCTGTGTTCCACTGAACACAGTGAGAGACTGCCGCAGCACTCAATTTCCATATGTCCGTAAAAATGCTCTATTGTTTCTATGATTCTGCTGCACTCTCTTTCGCTCGGACCTGTTCTCAGTGCAATTGAATACCCTCTCTTCCCTGCACTCAGCGATGCATGAGGCTCATGGGTATTGCACCACGGGGTGCATCGGTCAATAAATGACTTGAACTGTCCCGGAACATCTGCCCAGTAGGACGGAGAGACCGAAATTATTATATCCGCCCATTCATATTGTGCTATGATTTTCTCCACATCATCAGTCTGTACGCATTCTGCTGTATTATGGCACACTCTGCATCCCTTGCAGAATCCTATATCAAAGTCGTCGATACATATATTCTTCACTTCATGTATTTCGCACATACACTCAGCGACAATCTCTTTAATTTTTGCCGTTGCTCCGTTTCGGACGGGACTGCAATTCATAATCAGTACATTCATATTTTCACCTCATATAAGATAAGACTCTTATGGCAAAAAAGCCATAAGAGTCTTGTATTTTTATTCAGCTTCTGCCTCGTCCTTGCCTGCGCCTACAGCCGCAGTGATGTCGTCAATTGTATTGGACTTTATGAAATCAACAAGCTGGCCGATTGCATTGCAGAAGGTCTTTGCCTTGCTGCTGCCGTGTGCCTTGAATACAGGCTTCTGGACTCCGAGGAAGGGTGCTCCGCCATACTCATTGTAGTCGAGCTCCTTCTTCATTGCCTTCATTTCCTTGAGCACCATACCTGCGGCAAGCTTTGTTTTAAGGTTCTTTGTAAACACACCCTTTATCTTGCCAAGCAGAGCGGTTGCAACGCCCTCGTACATCTTAAGGATAATGTTGCCTGTAAAGCCGTCACAGACTATAACATCACAGCCGTCATGAGGAATGTCACGCGCCTCAACATTTCCGACAAAATTGATGCCTTCAAGCTCTTTGAGCAAAGGGAATGTAGCTGTGCGAAGCTCATCACCCTTGGTATCCTCTGTGCCGACATTCGCAAGACCGATTCTGGGGTTTGCAACACCCATTACCTTATCCATGTAAACAGAGCCCATAAGCGCAAACTGCTTGAGCATTTCGGGGCGACAGTCTGCATTTGCTCCGCTGTCTATGAGCATTACCATACCTGTTGATTTAGGCATAATGGGACCGAGAGCAGGACGCTTGATGCCCTTTATTCTCTTGACGATAAGGGTTGCACCCATAAGAAGAGCACCTGTGCTGCCTGCGCCCACAAAGCCGTCGCCCTCGCCCTCGGAAAGAAGCTTAAGCGCAACCGCCATTGAGCAGTTTTTCTTGCTCTTTGTTATCTCTCTCGGATGATCCTCCATGGAAATAACATCGGGAGCATCGACGATCGTCATATTATTGAGTGATATCTTATTTTCTGCCGATACTTTTTTGATGTCTTCCTCACTGCCTGTAAGTACGATCTCTACGCCGTACTTTTCAACTGCCATTTCACAGCCTTTGAGTATTTCAAGGGGAGCGTTATCTCCGCCGTATGCGTCAACTATTATTTTCATGTTAATCCTCCCAATTTATCATTGTTTTTTCAAGAGAGTTAAGCGAACGTTCACTAAGTGCTGCATAACGCTCTCTTTTGTCCCTTATTTTCGGCTCGATGGGCGGAAGAACCCCGAAGTTCGCTCCCATTGGCTGAAAGTTACTTACCGTTCTGTCCGAAATATACTGCGATAAAGCACCGAGCATAGTTACCTTATCAAGCACTGCTGTATCCTTGCCATTTAATCTTCTCAGCGCATTTATTCCTGCAAGCAGTCCTGATCCGGCAGATTCCATATATCCCTCTACACCCGTTATCTGACCTGCAAAAAATATGCGGTTATCCTGACGCAGGGAATAATCTGCGTCGAGTAGTCTCGGTGAATCAAGAAATGTGTTTCTGTGCATTACTCCGTAACGAACAAACTCTGCATTTTTAAGCGCAGGTATCATGGAAAAGACACGCTTTTGTTCACCGAATTTCAGATTGGTCTGAAAGCCTACGAGGTTAAACATTGTTCCGTCTGCATTTTCACGTCTTAACTGCAGATTTGCCCATGGACGATGTCCGGTTCTCGGATCGCGCAGTCCTACCGGCTTCATAGGGCCAAACCGCAATGTGTTTTCCCCTCTTGATGCAAGTATTTCTACCGGCATGCAGCCTTCGTAAACGGGCATTTCTTTATCGGTATCGTGCAGAAGCGCTCTTTCCGCTTTCAGAAGCTCTGTTACAAATTCCTCATATTCTGCTTTATTCATGGGACAATTTATGTAATCGTCCTCACCGCCTCTGTCATATCGCGAAGCTGTGAAGGCACAATTCATATCTATGCTGTCGGCCGATACTATAGGCGCAGCTGCATCGTAGAAATTAAGATACGGCTGTCCGCACAGCTTTCCTATTGAGTCGCTGAGCGAATTGCTTGTAAGAGGGCCTGTTGCGATAATCACTATTCCCTCAGAAGGGATTTCTGAGGCTTCATCCTCTATAATCTCTATAAAGTCGTTTTCCTTTATAGCTTTTGTTACTCCCTCAGAGAAGAGGTCTCTGTCTACTGCAAGAGCACCGCCTGCCGGAACAGCGCAGGAATCCGCCACCTTAAGCAGAAGGCTTCCCAGTCGGCGCATTTCTTCCTTCATAAGACCTGCCGCACTGTCAATACGGTTTGCCTTGAATGAGTTTGAACATACAAGCTCTGCAAAAAACGGACTTTTATGGGCAGGTGAGTATTTTTTGCCTTTCATTTCAACAAGGCGTACCTTTACCCCTCTGCTTGCGATCTGCCATGCGGCCTCACAGCCTGCAAGACCTGCTCCGATCACTGTTATCTGAGTTTCACTCACCTGTCTTTTCCTCCAAGGTACGGGAATAATTGCAGCCTTCCTTTGCACAATACAGCTTTTGTGTTTTGCCGTTCTTTACATACAGGATATCGCCGCACTGAGGACATTTCAGCCTTGTCGGTTCGTTCCATGTCATAAAATCACAGTTTGGATACCCAGAACAACCATAGAACACCTTTCCTCTTTTTGTCTTTTTGACAACTACCTTGCTGCCGCATTTCGGGCAGTCTGCATCTATCTCATTGACAATGGATTTTATATTTTTGCATTCGGGATAGCCCGGGCAGGCAATAAATTTTCCGTATCTGCCTGTTTTAATAACCATTTTACGTCCGCACTTTTCACAGATCATATCGGTTTCTTCATCAGCGGGCTTTAAGGTTATTCCTTCCATTGCCTTTTTAGCGTCTGCAAGATTTTTTTCAAACTCCTCGTGGAAGGTTCTGAGCGTTTCGACCCAATCAGCCTTTCCGTCCTTTACCAGATCGAGATTTTTGAGCATCTGTGCGGTAAATCTGATACTGACTATCTTCGCGAAGCGCTCCTTCATCAGCTTGTTTGTTGTTTCTCCAAGCTCTGTAGGCTTCAATGTCTTGCCATCTCTGACAACGTATTCTCGGCTGACTATGGTTGAGATTATCGTAGCATAGGTGGAAGGACGACCGATTCCATTTTCCTCGAGAGCCTTGTTGAGGGTGGATTCTGTATAGCGTGCAGGCGGCTGAGTAAAATGCTGGTTTGGAATGACATCCTTTGCTCGGAGTCTTACACCTTCGGTCAGCACAGGCAGCTTGCCGCCATCCTTTTCTTCTTCGTCCTTTGATTCTTCATAAAGCACTGTATAGCCATCGAACTTTACAGTGTATCCGCTCGCCTTAAACAGGTAATCTCCGTTTTCTATGTCTACATTTGTAGTGTCATGCAGACACTGAGACATAAAGCTTGCCGTAAAACGCTCCCAGATAAGCTTATACAGCTTGTACTGATCGTTTGTAAGATTAGCCTTTGCCTGTTCGGGAGTAAGTGTGGGCATTGTGGGACGTATCGCTTCGTGACCGTCCTGTATATCGCCTTTGTTTTTAAACTTATAAGGCTTATCGGCAACGTATTTTTTTCCCCATTTTTCTTCAATAAAAGCTTCTGCCTCAACCTTCGCCTCATTGGATATTCTCAGTGAGTCTGTACGCATGTAGGTTATAAGACCGACTGCACCCATTCCATCTATCTCGACACCTTCATACAGCTCCTGAGCGATCTTCATCGTCTTCTGGCCCTGGAAATTGAGCTTTCTGGATGCTTCCTGCTGCAGTGTTGAGGTAATAAACGGAGGCGCAGGATTCTTTTTTCTGACGCCTTTTTTTATGCCGGACACCGTATATGTCCCTGCCTCAAGCTCCTTTAATATCGCGTTTGCTTCCGACTCATTTTTTATATCGAGCTTTTCCTCTTTCGTTCCGAAAAAGCTTGCATCAAACGCCTTTTTCTCTCCCTGCGGAATGAATTTTGCGTCGATCGTCCAATATTCCTCCGGTACAAATGCACGTATTTCCTCTTCCCTGTCACAAATCATTCTGACAGCAACAGACTGAACTCGGCCTGCAGACAAGCCTCTTCTTATTTTCGAGGAAATAAACGGGCTTAATCTGTAGCCGACTATTCTGTCAAGTATCCTTCGGCACTGCTGTGCATTGACAAGATCCATATCTATGGCTCTTGGATTTTTCATTCCCTCAACTATACCCGTTTCGGTTATCTCATTGAAAATAACTCTGTTATTTTCGGCTGTATCGAGGCCAAGCAGAAATGCCAGATGCCATGATATTGCCTCTCCTTCGCGGTCGGGATCTGTTGCAAGATAAACGTAGTCGCTCTTTTCGGCAGATGCCTTAAGCTTTTCTACGAGATCTTCCTTTCCTTTTATCACCGCATACTTGGGCTCAAAATCTTTCTTTACATCAACGCTGAGTCTATTTTTTGGCAGATCTCTGACATGACCCACTGATGCTACTACCTCATAATCGCTGCCAAGATATTTTTTTATGGTCTTCACCTTACCCGGTGACTCAACAATAACCAGTTTCGACATATTTATTCCCTCTATTGTTTATTGATATAATATTTACGCTGTGAATCGGATGAGATTATACCGTTTATCTCAAGTTCTGTTATTGCAGTCAGCAGACGATGCGCCGGAAGAGATAATTTCGCACAAAGCTCATCGAGATTAAGCGAGTAATCCTTGAGTTTTTCATATACAAGCACTGCCGTATCCGATGAGTCCGACGGAAGCGGCACAGGAACACCGCGCACCATCTCTATCTGTTCCGAAAGTCCCTTTTTTCGTGCGGAATTATCCTGCAGATAAGCATAACCGCCCGACAGCTCGACATCTACATATTCAGGCGCGCTTCTTGCAAGCTGCGATATGGGAACCTGACTGCCCCGCATAACAAGTCTGTGTGGATATCTTGAATTATACTCCTCAAGTACATCGAAAGCACAGGAAACGGGCTTTGCTCCGTCGCGAATCATCATATTTGCACCCTCTGACAGCTCACTCATTACACTGCCCGGAATTGCAAACATATCTCTTCCCATATCAAGCGCATGCCTTGCGGTTATCAGCGCTCCGCTTTTGGAAGGCGCTTCACCTACTATCACGCCGAGTGACATCGCCGACAAAAGCCTGTTTCTTATCGGGAAGGTGTACTTCGACGGACTATAACCCGGCGGAAATTCCGAGATAAGAGCACCGCCGTTTTCAATGATGCTTCGCCTTGTCTCTTCGCAGGCTCTATTATAATCAACGTCCAAGCCGCAGCCCAATACAGACAGAGTAACTGCGCCTATACGCAAAGCACCTCTGTGCGCTGCATCATCTATTCCCCTTGCTCCGCCGCTTATAACAATGGCACCGCATTTGGAAAGACTCTGCGATAAAGCAGATGCGATCATCATTCCGTCTGAGCTTGCATTTCTTGTGCCGACCATGGCAAGAACCACATTGTCGTCTATATCGGGCATATTCCCTTTGTAATAAAGCACCGTGGGATAATCGCAGATGTCATATAATCTTTCGGGATAGAGCTCATTCTCGGGTGTTATTATCTCAATTCCGAGCTCCTTGCAGCGATTATAGGTTTTGACTGCATCATCCATAGCTGCACTGTCTGCCGCCATATCACGCTGTGCACGGCTTAAGAATATGCATTCGCGCCTTGCATTATTCGATGCATTGTATAAATCCTTGGGATGTCCGAAAAAATCTATTACCTGCTCTGTATTTCTGTTGGCGAAGCCAAGAATTCGCTGAAGCCATATCCAATATATGCTCTCGCCCACATCCAAGCACTCCTTACACGTAATTGCGTGTCATTTCCCACATCATTATTGATGCTGCAGTTGCAGCATTAAGCGATTCGGCTCTGCCCTTCATCGGAATAGTTACACGCTCACCGCATGCTGTTATGGTTTCCTGGGTCAGTCCGTTGCCTTCGTTTCCCACGCACATAATTACACCCTTGAAGAACCTGACACATGTGATTTTGCTTGCATCAGGGTCAGGAACCGATGCGAGGGGTCTCATTCCTGCGGAACGGATCTTTTTTATAAATCCCGGAACATCATCTACAACCGCGGACGGAAAACGGAACACCGCACCCATGCTGGCTCTCATGACCTTTGGATTGAAAATATCACAGCAGTCGGCAGAAAGGATAGCACCGTTTAAACCGATCGCCTCTGCAGTTCTGAATATAGCGCCTATATTCGAAGGATCCTGTATATTTTCAAGCAGTACATACTGCCCGTCGATTTTCATATTCTCTGTGTCAATGCTGTTATTTTTTATTTTGCCTGTGCAAAATACGCCCTGTGGAGTAAGGGTATCTGATATCTTTTCGGATATCTCTTCTGTTATCACATATACCTTTTTTGCCTGTTTTTCAAGCTTTTCTATTTCTTCCGTGTGTTTTAAATATACCTCTTCCGTATAAAGCAGTTCCTCTATTTCTATACCGTTTTCAGGTACTTCTCCGCACAAACGCAGACCCTCTGCCACAAACATCCCCCGGCTGCGTCGTTCCTTTGCACTGCTCATCAGCTTGGCTATATCCTTTATAGTCTGATTATCCTTGCTGGTGATTTCCACTGCCATATCGCACCTCCGTTTTAAGCAAATATCTTATACTTAAACAGCTTAAAAAGTGCGTCCGGTAGTATTGCCGGACGCACTTTTAGATTATTAAAGGGCTGCCTTTGCCTTCTCTACAAGAGCGGTAAATGCCTCTGCATCGCTGATTGCGATTTCGGAGAGCATCTTGCGGTTGAGCTCGATGCCTGCCTTTTTGAGACCGTTCATGAATGTAGAGTAGTTGATGCCGTTCATTTTGCATGCTGCGGAGATTCTGGTGATCCAGAGTCTTCTGAAGTCTCTCTTTTTAAGACGACGACCAACGTATGCATACTGGCCGGACTTCATTACGGCTTCCTTAGCCATCTTAAAGTGCTTGGATTTTGCACCCCAGTAACCCTTAGCAAGCTTCAGGGTCTTATTTCTTCTCTTGCGCGTTGCAAGCGCACCTTTAACACGTGCCATCTATTGTTACCTCCAAATTACGGTTAATTATTTATAAGGAATGAGTCTCTTTACCTGTGCTACGTTGGTCTTATCGGTAACAACAGTGCCTCTCAGGCTTCTCTTTCTCTTAGCAGGCTTAGCTGCGCTGTTAGCCTTATGTCTGTGGTTAGCCTGCATACGGATGACCTTTCCGTTTTTGCTAATCTTGAAGCGCTTCTTTGCGCCCGAATGGGTTTTGATCTTAGGCATTTGGATTTTCCTCCTTGTTTATTACTTGACAGGTTTGGCAACCATTATCATCAGCATGTTTCTGCCTTCAAGTGCAGCCTGCTTTTCAACGTTAGCAACCTCGCTGAGAGCTTCGGCAAAACGGCGCATGATTTCGGTACCGTGTTCGGGGTGACCCATCTCACGGCCTCTGAAGCGGATAGAAACCTTAAGTTTATTGCCGCTCTTTATAAACTTCTTCGCCTGATTAGCCTTTGTCTCAAAATCGTGGGTATCGATGTTAAGGGAAAGTCGAATCTCCTTTATCTCAACGACATGCTGATTCTTCTTTGCTTCCTTCTCTCGCTTCTGCTGTTCAAATCGATACTTGCCATAGTCCATGATTTTGCACACTGGCGGATTTGCCTGCGGTGCGATCTTAACCAAATCAAGCTCCTTTTCAGCCGCAATATCAAGTGCAGCCTCGGCGCTCATTATTCCGAGCTGATCGCCGTCCGGACCAATAACACGTACTTCCTTGTCACGAATCTCCTCATTGATTTGAGCCTGCTGTTCCCTGCTGATAACCAAACACCTCCAAGTATTCGATAAAAAATAAAACGTGGACAGAATACTCCTGACCACGCGGCAATACACGATAAAAAAGAATCGTTATTGACCGTCCGTCCATCATAAAAACGGAGGTGAGGAAAGTATCCTGCTTTGTTGTCGTCAATGAGTTTAACAGAATGTCCTTGTTTTGTCAATACATAATTTTAAAATCTGTTTCCTATTCCCTTGAAAATGTATTATAATATGTTATAATCTATTGAACCTGCTAATAAATGGAGGAATTACCAATGGAAAACAAAAAGTTTTACATCACAACGCCAATTTACTATCCTTCGGGAAATCCGCACATCGGTCATTGCTACACCACCGTTGCATGTGATTCGATTGCCAGATATAAGCGAATGCAGGGCTATGACGTAATGTTCCTTACAGGAACCGACGAGCATGGTCAGAAGATACAGCAGAAAGCGGCTGACGCAGATAAGACTCCTCAGCAGTATGTCGATGAGATAGTTGAGATTTTCAAAAATCTCTGGGGCTTCATGAATGTAAAGTATGACCGTTTCATCCGCACCACCGATGATTATCATGTGGAGTCCGTTCAGAAAATTTTCAAGGCACTCTATGACAAGGGATATATCTACAAGGGTGCATACGAGGGCAAATACTGCACTCCCTGCGAAAGCTTCTGGACCGAAACACAGCTTGTTGACGGCAAATGCCCCGACTGCGGCAGAGATGTCATCGATGCAAAGGAAGAGGCTTACTTTTTCAAGATCTCCGAATTTGCCGACCGTCTTGAGGATCTTCTGCTGAACACAGATTATCTCCGCCCGAGAACAAGAGCTACCGAGCTTGTCAATAACTTTATACGCTGCGAGGGCGGTCTGCAGGATCTCTGCGTTTCACGCACCTCCTTTACATGGGGCGTTCCCGTCACCTTTGACGAAAAGCACGTTATCTATGTCTGGATCGACGCTCTTTCAAACTATATCACTGCTCTCGGCTATGAAAACGGAAGATATGCCGACTACGACAAGTTCTGGCCCGCCGATGTACACATGGTCGCCAAGGATATCATGCGCTTCCACGCTATTATATGGCCCGCTATACTTATGGCTCTCGATCTTCCCCTTCCCAAGCATCTGGCCGTCCACGGCTGGATAACCTTTAACGGTCAGAAGATGAGCAAATCAAAGGGCAATGTTGTCGATCCCTTCATTCTCGGTGAACGCTACGGTTCTGATGCTATCAGATATCACATTATGCGCGAAATGGCACTCGGCGCAGACAGCTCCTTCTCGAATGAGGTAATGATAAACCGCATCAACTCCGATCTTGCGAACGGTCTCGGAAATCTTGTTTCGAGAACTGTCGCTATGGTAGTCAAATACTTTGACGGTAAGCTGCCCACCGACAGAGCAGAGGGCGAATTTGACAACGATTTCATATCCGAAATGACCTCGCTGCGTGCCGCTGTTGACGGCTTTGTTGAGGAAACTCAGCTTTCGAATGCACTTGCTGAAATTTTCAAGCTTGTTTCAAGAGCCAACAAGTACATCGACGAAACCATGCCCTGGGTGCTTGCCAAGGACGAAGCAAACAAGCCAAGACTTGCATCTGTCCTTTATAACCTTCTTGAGGGAATCAGAATCACCGCCTCCCTTCTCTGCCCCTTTATGCCGACAACAATGCCTGTCGTATTTGAGCAGATAGGTGCCGCCGAGAGTGATGTTTCCTACGAAAACGCCGATAAATACGGTGTTCTTCCCCTTGATGTTTTTGTCAATAAGGGAGATATTATATTCAAGCGAATCGATATCGAAAAAGAGATCGAAGAGCTTAACGCTATGATAAAAAATAACGAGCCCACCGAAGAGGAGCTTAAGGCGGCAGAGCTTGCAGGTATCGCAAAAATCGGTATTGATGATTTTACAGCTGTCGATCTGCGAATTGCAAAGATCGAAGCCTGCGAGCCTGTTAAAAAGGCAAAGAAGCTTCTTAAGCTCACGCTCAATGACGGTACAGGAAATCCCAGAACTGTTGTCAGCGGCATTGCTCAGTGGTATAAGCCTGAGGAGCTTATCGGTCACAGCATTATCGTTGTTGCTAATCTCAAGCCTGCAAAGCTTTGCGGAGTCGAAAGCAACGGCATGATACTCTGTGCCGATGTTGCCGAGGATGATGTCAGGGTTATTTTCACCGACGGAATGAAGCCCGGTTCAAAGGTGAGATAATGAGCCTTAAAATTTTCGACAGTCATGCTCACTACGACAGTGAGCGCTATGACGAGGACAGAGATATTGTATTGTCGCAGATGCCGCAAAACGGCACCTGCTCCGTTCTTAATTGCGCCTCCGATATCGCATCCGCACGAAAAACTCTGCTTCTTGCGGAAAAGTACCCCTTTATTTATGCTGCTGTGGGTGTCCACCCACACGAAGCAGAGGATGTCTCCGAAGATTATCTCACAATTTTAAAAGAGCTTTCGACTCACGATAAAGTCGTTGCTCTCGGAGAGATGGGACTTGACTACCACTATGATTTTTCTCCGAGAGATATTCAGCGAAAGGTACTCTGTGAGCAATTGGAGCTTGCAAATCAGCTTAATCTTCCCGTTATTCTGCACGACAGAGAAGCTCACGGAGATATGTATGAAATATTGGAGCGATATCGCCCGAAGGGTGTAATGCACTGTTTTTCGGGCAGTGCAGAGCTTATGAGACAGTCTGTAAAGCTGGGACTATATATAGGGCTTGGTGGTGCGGTCACTTTTAAAAATGCACGGGTTCCGCTCGAGGTCGCTCAACAGGTTCCTTTAGACAGGCTCCTGCTTGAAACCGATGCTCCCTATATGACTCCTGTTCCTTACCGCGGCGAGAGAAACGATTCGAAATACATCTCACTTGTTGCGGAAAAGATCGCCGAGGTGCGAGGCATCACACCAGAAGAGGTCTGTACTGCGGCAGAGGAGAACGCAAAAAGACTTTTCGGCATCTGAGCAATTTATGATCGTGAGGTAAAAACATGACAGTAAGAGAAGCCTTTGATAAATTCAGAGAAACAGAATTTAAGATCCACGCTCTGAGCCACGCAATAGGTGTGCTCAGCTACGATGCTGCCACGGGTGCGCCTATTGCAGGTGCCGAAAACAGAGGAAAAACCATGGCGTATCTGTCCGGACTCAGCTACGACCTGACTGCAGGCGAGGATACCATAAAGCTCGCGTGTTTTCTTCTTGACAACAAAGCGGAGCTCTCCGTTCCTGAGGCTCGTGAAGTATCTGAATTCATGAGAAACATCGACTTTATTTCCCGTATTCCAAAGGAAGAATATCAGGAATATATCATGCTGATCAATGAATCCGACGGGGTCTGGAAAAAGGCTAAGGAAAACAATGATTTTGATACCTTCTGCCCCTATCTGCAGAAGATATTTGACACAAACCGCCGCTTTGCCCAGTACTATAAGCCCGAGGAGAACCCCTACAATGTGATGCTCGATCAGTATGAGCGAGGACTTACTACCGAGACTGCAGATAAATTTTTCGATACTCTTCGTAAAAAGCTTGTGCCGATAATTAAGGCTATAGGTGAAAAACAGCAGTTTGATTTCCCCTTTATGAAGGAGAAGTATCCTGTTGACAGACAGCGCGAGCTTTCGGATTATCTCATGAAGGTAATGTCCATTGACCGTGACCGCTGTGCTATCGGCGAAACAGAGCATCCGTTTACCACTAATTTCTGCCCCGATGATGTACGAATCACCACCCACTACCACGACGATTTTTCAAGCTCAATGTACTCTGTAATCCACGAGGGCGGACACGCTCTTTATGAGCTCGGAGTCAGCAATGAACTCACCGCAACAACATTGGCAGGCGGTGTGTCCATGGGCATTCACGAGAGCCAGTCAAGACTTTTTGAAAATAACATCGGAAGAAGCCGAGCTTTTTGTGAGCTTATTTTTCCTGAAGTAAAAAGGCTTTTCCCCACTCAGACGGAGAATGTTTCCGCAGAGGATTTTTATCTTGCAGTTAATAAAAGCCAGCCTTCCCTCATACGCACAGAGGCGGACGAGCTTACTTACTCCTTGCATATTATGGTTCGTTACGAGCTTGAAAAAATGATGATCTCAGGCGAGATTACAGCAAAGGAACTGCCTGCGGCTTGGAACGCAAAATACAAGGAATATCTTGGAATCGATGTTCCCGATGACAGCCGCGGTGTTCTGCAGGATACCCACTGGAGCGGCGGTATGATAGGCTATTTCCCCTCTTATGCTCTCGGTTCCGCTTACAGCGCTCAGATAATGGCTAAAATGAGTGAAAGCCTCAATATTGATGCAGAGATCGCTTCAGGATCATTAAAAAATATCAGCGCATGGCTCACTGAGCATATTTATAAGTACGGCTGTACCTACGACCCTGCCGTTCTTCTTGAAAAATGTGTCGGCGCGCCCTTTGACCCCAATTACTACGTTGATTATCTTACCGAAAAATATAAGACTATTTACAGTCTTGATATCTGAGAGGTGCAGAAAATGAGACCCGACGGAAGAAAACCCAATGAACTGAGAAACATTGAGATAATCCCCAACTTCACAAACACCACAGGCGGCTCGGTGCTTATTAACTGGGGCAACACAAGAGTGCTTTGCACAGCTATGCTTGAAACAGGCACCATGCCTTTTCTGAAAGACACAGGCAAGGGCTGGCTGACCGCAGAATATGCCATGCTCCCTGCCTCTACCCCAACACGCAAGCGCCGTGAAACAAGCAAGCCTGACGGCAGAAGCACGGAGATAAAGCGTCTTATAGGCAGAAGCCTTCGCAATGCTGTTGACTTTGAGGCTCTGGGCGAAAACACTATATGGATAGACTGTGATGTAATTCAGGCTGATGGCGGCACTCGCACCGCTTCTATCACAGGCGCTTATGTTGCGCTTAAGCTTGGTATTAAAAAATGGCTCGAGCAGGGGCTTATTGAGAAAGACCCAATCGTCCATCAGATTGCCGCTGTTTCTGTAGGTATTTCAAACAATACTCCTATTGCCGATCTTTGCTATATAGAGGATTCTGCCGCAGAGGTCGATATGAATCTTATCATGAACGAAGCAGGCGAATTTATCGAGGTTCAGGGCACAGGCGAAGAACGCTCCTTTACCCGTTCCGAGCTTAACGAGCTTTTAGAACTCGGAGAGAATGCTATCAAAGAGCTTATGAAGCTGCAAAGCAGTGTATTATAATTCTTTGCTATGCTGTATTTGAAAAAGGCAAACCTCGAGGATATCGAAAAGGAACACCTCTTTGTGCGTGATATCCCTGCCGATGAGAACGGTTTTCTAAACGACCTGCACGGCATCTCTTATGATGATTTTGCAAGTACAGGGCTGCCTCAGATGATTGGATTTTCCGAGGGCATAGGACTGCCCGAGGGTTATGTTCCCGAGACCTTCTATTTTCTGTGGAACGATAACGAGATCATAGGTCAGTTTCGCCTGCGCCACTATCTGTGTGAATCCTTGCGTGTCGGCGCAGGGCATATCGGATATTTTATCAGTAAAGACAGGCGCGGACTCGGCTATGGTCGGGAAGGTCTCAGACTGCTTTTGCAGACAGCCAGGGATATCATTCCCGAGGACGAGTTTTATCTGAGAGCAAACAAGGATAATCCTGCCTCATTAAAAATCATGCTTCATAACGGCGGATATATCGAGCATGAGGATGAACACAAATATTATGTAAGAATAGCAAAACAGCATATATAAAAATTATCTGATATCGCGGAGTCAGTCATGATTAAAATATTGGACAACACAACTGATTATTTCGGCTTTATAAATGATGTGAACAGTGACTCGTCTTTCAGAGATCCTATGCTCCGAAACGAAGAACAGATAAGGTGCAATCTGCTGAACGCACCGAACAATCCTGATAATCTTATATTAGGAGTTTTTGACGGAGACAGGATCACAGGTCTGTTTGTTTTTCTGGTCCTCGAAAACGAGTCTTATGCTGAAATGCTGGTTGGTCTCTCAAGGCATAAGGAAGCATACGATGAGATTATCTCGTATCTGAAAGACAATATAAATGGGTATAATATCGATTTCATTTATAACCCGAACAATCATCTGCTCCACTCTGCCTTAAAGAACGAAAATGCACAGTTTGAAACAGAGCAGCAGAAGATGATACTGAAAAACGAAGTTGCTTTTGAAAGCGATCATCACATCGAACTTTACAGCGAAAAATACAGAGAGCAGTACATCTCCATGCATTCTGCCGAATGCTACTGGACCGCAGAAAAGATCCTGAATGCCCCTGACAGATTCAGAATAATTCTCGCAATAGAAAATGATCAAGCCGTCGGCTATATCGATATCACTCACAAATACGATGAAAATGAACCCTATGATATATTTGTAAAGGAATGCTGCCGCAATATGGGCTACGCAAAGTCCATGATGGCAAAAGCCATTGAACTGAATAAACCCAACGGCATGATGCTTCTTGTAGATATAGACAATACTGCGGCGATAGCTTTATATGAGTCACTGGGATTTGTCAGGGCAGCAGGCGAAAATAATATCTGTGCACACATCAAACTTTAGTAAATAAATTTCAGGAGGCCCGGCAGAATGATAACAGAACATGAATATCCTATTCTGGAATTTGACGACAGAAAGACTGCCACGCTCAATCCATCAGATTTCTCTCAGCAGCCCTTTGATACAAACAAGCTGGTAATTACCTTTTTTCCCGAAATAATGGAAAAGCTGATAAATGGAGGCAAGATTATACCCGACAGAGTAATCAGCGGTGAAAACCCGGTTCCCATATATCGTTTTGCCGACTCCGATGTGCTTATTACTCTCGGCTTTGTTGGCTGTCCTGCCTGCGGCGGAAATCTTGACCTGTTTAATTCCATGGGCATCACCAAGGTCATGTTCTGCGGCGGCGGCGGAGTCCTTGACACTAATATTAAGGTCGGTGAAATACTGGTCGTTGACGGTGCTATTCGTGACGAGGGATTTTCCTTTCATTACATAGAGCCTTCAAGATATATTTATACAAAACCCGATGTTACTGAAAAAATTATCAATTATCTTGAAAACTCCTCTGTCCCCTATATCCGTGGACTTACCTGGACAACTGATGCAATCTTCAGAGAAACTCCTGACAGGATAACCAGAAGAAGAAAAGAAGGCGCAAAGATAGTTGAAATGGAGCAGGCAGGCTGTATAGCTGTCGCTCAGTTTCGAGACTTTGACTACGGCGCTCTGATTTACGGCGGTGATGATGTTTCTCAGGCAGAATGGGATAACAGAGACTGGCAATGCAGCGAAGGTATACGATATAATCTTGTTATGCTATGCAGAAAACTGGTTGATATTATTTAGTTATTGCAAAAATCACCCTACTTCTATTCGAAGTAGGGTGAAAATTTATTTCTTTTTAGGCGGTTCTGCACCCATTCTTACTTCTGCAGATCTTACAAGATTGAGAAGCGACGGTGCAAACAACGGGAATGCTTTCTGAAGAGATTCTTCAGAGAGGCTGAGAGCATCGGGATTTTCCAAGCCTTCGAGCTGATCTATATCCTTTCCCGAGGCAAGTATTGCGATCTTACCCTCAAGCACCTCCATTGCGGCACTTGAAAGAGCCTTCGACATTCCGTCGTTTATCTGGAAATAGCTCTTATTGTTCTTCGGGTTCGAGAAGTACATGATACGGAACATTTTATATACAGCAAGCATAAGATAAGCGGATATTTCGCCTGTAAGAGCCTTGCATTTTGCTTGCTGAAGCATAGAAAACAATATATTCAAAGAGTTTGCGACGATCTTCTTATTGAGTATAGGCACGGGAGAGCCTATGAACTTCTTGTCATCTGCCGCTGATGCCTCAGGCTCGGGGATATCATCGACAGTAAGCATTGCACCGTTTCTGTCGGTTGATCGACCTAAGAGATAATCGCAGGAAACTCCGTAAAAATCTGCACAGTGTACGAGGAAATCGAGTCCGCACTCTCTGATTCCTCTTTCATAATGTGAAAGCAGCGCCTGAGATATACCCAGCGCACTTGCCGCTTGTTTTTGTGTCAACTTGCGTTCTGTACGCAAAAGTGTTATAATCCTTGGGAAGCTGTCGTTCACTCATTACATCTCCTTTTTTTAGGGTGCCTTAGAATAATATCATAAACAAATAGTAATTTCAACAAATATTTACACCTTTAGCGAATTGAGGACAAATTCATGAAAACATACCAAATTCACTTCATCCGACATGGCATAATTGACGGAAATTTATACGGACAGTATATCGGAAGTACAGATGTATCTCTTGCCGAGGTCGGGGTCGAGAGGCTGAAATATCTTGCAGAAAATTGTGAATATCCCGGTGCAGGAGCTTTTCTTACAAGTCCTATGAAAAGATGCACCGAAACTCTTTCTATTCTCTATCCCCATGCCGTGCCTGTTGTTATAGACGCCTTCAGAGAGATCTGCTTCGGAGAATTTGAGGGTAAAAATGCTGACGATTTAAAAAACAACAAATGGTTCTCCGAATGGATAAATGCAGGCGGCGTTGATGCTCCTCCCGGCGGTGAATCGGGTGCTGATTTTGCCGCTCGCGTCTGCGAAGCTTTTGAATTAACCGTAGCAGGACTTATGAAAACAGGAATAACAAGCGCCGTCATTGTTGCACACGCAGGCACTATTATGACTATACTCAGCCGCTACGGACTCCCTCAGGCACCTATGAGCGACTGGATGATGGATGGCGGCTGCGGATATTCTGTGCGTATTCATCCTCAGCTATGGACAAGCGGCAGAGTTTTTGAGGTGTATGATGTTCTCCCCCATGATGCCGCTTTGGATGAGGAGCAGGAAAGGCTTTATAAGCTTGGGCGTGAAGCCGCCGACAAGGCAGGCGATGTTAAATAGCAAAAAAGGTTGACGATTTTTCGTCAACCTTTTTTTATCAATATCTGTTATCGAAAACTCTTGTCGATTTCTTTTCGCTTCTTGGAAGCTCTCCGATTTCAACAGGCTTTACATCAACCATTATACCGATCTTGTATTTGAATCTTTCCTGTATCTCGCTCTGAAGCATATACTTGTTTGCCCCTTCGGTATGCTCAACGAAAAGCGTACATATATCCTTTCCGTTTACATGGTCAAGCATAAACTGATACTCACTCGATGCTCCGTCGATACCTGCCAAAAGCTCTTCGATCTGGCTCGGGAAAATGTTTACACCCTTGACCTTTACCATATCGTCGGTTCGTCCTAAAATGGTGTCTATTCTTGGATACTTGTTTCCGCAAGGACATTCGCCGGGAATGATCCTTGTAAGATCGTGTGTTCTGTAACGGATAAGCGGCGCGCCCTGCTTGCGGAGAGTTGTGATTACAAGCTCTCCGATCTCGCCATCGGGAAGATTTTCGCCTGTCTTCGGGTCTACTATTTCGAAATACAGGTAATCATCCCAGAAATGCATTCCACACTCGTGCTCACATGAGATACCTATACCTGGCCCATACACCTCGGTGAGCCCATAGATATCGAAGAGCTGAACGCCAAGCTCATCTGCGATCCTCTTTCTCATCTTTTCGCCCCAACGCTCAGATCCGATGACACCTTTCTTCAGATGTATTTTATCCTTTATGCCTCTTTTTGCAATTTCCTCTGCAAGCAGCAGTGCGTAGGACGAGGTTGCACAGAGAACGGTGGACTTGAGATCCATCATCATTTTAAGCTGCTTTTCTGTGTTTCCCGGACCCATCGGAACCGCCATTGCTCCGAGTTTTTCCGCACCTGCCTGAAAGCCTATGCCCGCTGTCCAAAGGCCGTAGCCCGGGGTTATATGGATCCTGTCTTCATTTGTTATTCCTGCCGTTGCATAACACCTTGCAAACATCTCTGCCCAATCGCTTACATCCTGCGCGGTATAAGGAATTATAACAGGGATTCCTGTTGTTCCCGATGAGGAATGTATTCTGACTATCTCTTTTTCGTCTACTGCTGCCAACCCCAGAGGATATGCCTCGCGAAGATCACCCTTCCATGTAAAGGGAAGCTTCTCAAAATCCTCCTGAGAGTTAATATTGACATCATATCCCTCTAATTTGTTCTTATAGAAGCAATCGATGCTTGTAAGATGCTTCAACTGCTCTTTGATAATGCTAAGCTGAGTATCTGTCATTTTCATATAGGTCACTCCTTAAACTGCGTCTACAGCTTTTATGTTCAGGTCTATGAATTTTTCCGGAAGCATTTTTCTTATTGCAGTCTTAAATTCTTCCTCAGAAATTCCGATCGATCCGCATTTCACCGCCGCAGCAAGCAGTACAGTGTTGAGAACCTTTGAGCTGCCGCATTTTTCGCAAACGCAATCTCCGTCTATAACAAGGACATTCTTAACCTTTTCTCTGAGAAATTCTATTTCACCTTCACCGTTATAATCTGTTCCGCTAAGTGAGGCGGTTACAGGCTTTACAGCTTTTTTATTGACTATAACGGTTCCTCCGTCCCTTAAATAATCCATGCAGCGGACTGCTTCGGCAGGTTCAAAGGCTATTATCACATCTGCGCCTTTTTTAGGTATCATCGGAGAGGCTATATTTTCTCCCGCTCTCATGTGAGAGACTACACAACCGCCTCTCTGCGCCATTCCTATAGTTTCGGCGGTTCGAACATTCAAGCCCTTTTCCATGAATATGTATGCAAGGAGTCTGGAGGCAAGCACGGTTCCCTGACCGCCTACTCCGCAAAGTAAAATATCGGTCTTCATCTTGCATCTCCTTTCTCAATTGCCTTTGTCGGGCATATCTGTGCACACAGATCACAGCCTCGGCAAAGTGAGCTTTCTATCTGCACTTTTCCGTCACAAACCGAGATCGCAGGGCAGCCAAGCTCCTTTATGCACATTTTGCAGTTAACGCACTTTTCGTGATTTACGATATATGGAGCATTGCCTTTGCTGACTGCTATGCACGGAGCGCGAAGAATAACAGCACGAACACCTTTTTTATCCATGGCAGTCTTTACAGTTTCCACTGCGGCCTTATGGTCAAAAGGATCTACGGTTTCTACATATTCGACACCCATTCCACGAAGGACATTTTCGATGCTTACTTTTTCCGAGATGCTGCCCATCATGGTTTTTCCTGTACCGGGGTGAGGCTGTTGGCCGGTCATTGCAGTTGTTGAATTATCCAGTACAACAAGCACGATATCCGTCTGATTATATACCGCATTTACAACGCCCGTCATACCCGATGCAAAAAAGGTTGAGTCACCTATAAATGAGAAATTCACAGTATCAGGCTCTATTCTGTGCAGTCCCTGAGCTATGGTAACATCAGCACCCATACAGAGACATGTGTCAACCATGTCAAGAGGCTGTGCATTGCCGAGGGTATAACAGCCGATATCTCCGCTGAAAACAGCCTTCTTCCCTTTTGCCGCTTTCTTTACAGCATAGAATGACGCTCTGTGAGGACAGCCTGCACAAAGCACCGGAGGTCTTATCGGCAGCGGCAGGATATTTTCTCTCTCGGGTGCTTTCTCGGTCAGGCCGAAGCATTTACAGAGAATATCTTTAGCGGATTCTACGGTATTTTCGCCCGCAGAGACGTTGTCTTCTGTCAGCTTGCCTCTTATCTTTACGCCAAGGCCATACTTTCCGCAAAGAAATACAAGCTCACGCTCTATAACGGGATCAAGCTCCTCAAACACCAGCACTTCGTCCACATTGCTCAAAAACTCAAGCGCAAGCTTTTCGGGGAACGGATGCGGTGTTGCAATTCTTAAAACAGAAGGTCTTTCCTCAACATCGATAAGAGCTTCATTCATATATGCATAGGATATACCGCCTGCGGCAATTCCTATCCTGCTTCCTTTTTCAAGCTTATTGTATCTGTATTCCGAAAATACAGCTTTAAGCTCTTCGTTTCGCTTTTCTATTTTTATATGATTTAAATATGAAGTTCTGGGGAAAATCACCCAACGCATGGTATCCTTGATAAAGCCTTCGGGGTTCGGATATTTCTTTGGCTGATCGTCTATTTCAACAGATGCACAGCCGTGACACACACGTGTTGTAGGGCGAAAGAGCACCGGTGTTTCATATTTTTCAGAGTATTCAAAGGCATCCTTCATCATTTCATAGCATTCCTCGGGAGATGAAGGGTCAAAACAGGGAAGCTTTGAAAACTGTGCAAAATGGCGTGTATCCTGTTCTGTCTGTGATGATATTGGACCCGGATCATCGGCAGATACAATAACCATGCCGCCTTTAACACCCACATACGCAAGGCTCATGAGCGGATCAGATGCCACATTCAAACCTACTTGCTTCATAGTTACCAGCGTACGTGCTCCCGCATAAGATGCACCTGCCGCAACCTCCAGTGCAGCTTTCTCGTTTACAGACCATTCAACATAAACACTGCCATCATTTCTTTTGGCAACAGTTTCCAATATTTCTGTTGACGGTGTTCCGGGATATCCGGATACAAGCTTTACGCCTGCGTGAAGTGCGCCTAATGCAGCCGCTTCGTTACCCATTAAAAATTGTTTAGACAAGGATTTCCCCTTCTTTCAGTATTCGCTATATTTTATTATTTTACCTTATTTGTCATCAGCTTTCAATAGATTGATTTAAAATAAGAAATAAAATTGGATTTTCCATTATTTCGCTCAAATTACTTTGTATTTAACGCAAATAATAATTCTGAAATCAACGCATAACGCTGATTTTACAAACAATATGGAGGTATACAATATGAAAAAGATTTTCTGCATTTTACTTGCAGTCATGCTTCTTTCCATCTTTACAGCATGCGGTTGTTCCACCGATGCCAATGTTGACGGAAACAGCGGCAATAACGGCAGCAACGGAGAAAACAGCAGAATGTACAACGATGGTATAATCGACGGCGATAACGAGCGAACCAACGACGGTAGCTCTGTGCAGGGCGGTGCTTCTGCTGAATTTGAAATCGGCGGCGGCAATGGCGGAAATGGTTCCGGCAACGGCGGCAGCGGCAACAGCGGCAACAGCGGCAGCGGCAGCAGCAACGGTTCGGGCAGAACCGCTTCCTTTGATAAAGGCGAGCTTTCACAGCTCGCCTCCCTCATAGGTGCAGATGATTTTAAGGTTATAGAAAAGATAGGCGAAGGCGAGCCCGAAGCTGCCATAAGCGGAAATATTACGATAATAAAACGAAGAACATATAATTTACCTGTATTCGGCAATAATCAGACGGTTGCTGTTCGCTATAACAAGGACGGAGTTGTTGACCGTATAGAGATGTCTCCTCCTTATGCGCCTATTCTTTGGAGTATGAACATCTCAAAGGAATACGGCATTGCAAATACGGTAAGCACCGACGGTCTTGATTACGATTATTATTCTGTATGGAGAAGTAAAAAACAAAAGATAGAGCTTATTTGCCGAAATGATAAAATGACCGTACAAATAACGAAGGCATAAAATCATTATGCTTTTCCGCTAAAAAACGGGATGCTGTATACAGCATCCCGTTTTTTGTTATTTTTTCAGATAGCCCTTCCATTTGCCCCATGATTTAGGCATGATAGGATCTTTTGCCCATGTTGCTTCAGATACGTCGATCGTTTCATTCGGTCTGACCTTTCTTGCCACAACAACAGTTCTGTAGTCTTCATGCTCGTAGGAGCATGTGGAGAGTGTAAGCAATTCATCATCGGTAGTTACTGCTATTGCCGATTCTGTGTTGATTACAGAGTGATCTCTGACATCATTGATGAATGCCTGGAAATTGAGAGGATCCTCAAGGGCACTTCCGAGCTTCATGAAGTTAAATGACGGTGAACCGTTATTTTCCTTTGCATCTATCTTCATGATCGAAAAAATAACCCATTGACCTTCTTCATAAATAGTGTCAAATGAAATAACGGGGTTTGCCTTATAAAAATCAAGATAATCATACTTGAGAAGGTTATTGAACATCAGACCGCTCTTCATATGATGACCGTAAATAACAGTATTGGGCTGTTTTTTACCGTACTCTATATTCAGTCTGAAATCCCCGAAAATTGCACCATTTCTGTTCTTGTCTCCCTCAAAGTCGTGCTTGAGGTAATAGTCATTGTTTTTTCCGTCCTTGTCCTGAACGACTATATAATCAATATCTGTATTCGGAACTTTTATCCATCCTATGGTATCAGGATATTTCTCTACCAGCCCCGAAAATGCAAGCAGCCTGTTTTCAGAATCTCTCGGTACATCTTCCTTTTCTACCGTGACACCGCTCCAGATTCCGTTTTCAGCCGATTCCACGTCTTTTGATTCATAAAACTGTGATACCTGCTCAAGATCATTCTGTGATGAGCGATCCTGAAGCTCTCTGTTTACAAGATAGCCGCCGGAGCCAAGGAATCCTGCCAGTGCAACTATAAACAGAATAGTTCTCAGTACATCTCCGAAGCTTCTCTTCTGCTTCTGTCTTCCTCCGGAATAAGCCATTGCAGAAGATCTTCTCCTTGCCGATCCCTTATAGGTCACTCCACCGGGGGTATCAAGGTATATATCCTTGAAATTATCTGCAAGAACTTCATAACCCGGCATAAGATTCGGAAGTGTCTCGACATAGATTCGCACAAGGTTAAGTGCATGCGACGCAGCAACCTGTCTTACATAGTCTCGATCCATGCCCGGCTTCTGGATAAGCACCTTTTTTACCCACACTCGCTCTTTGTCAGCAAGAGCGATATAAACAAGTCCGACCGGTCTCTGAGGTGTACCTCCGCCCGGGCCTGCAATGCCTGTTGTCGATACCGCAAGCGAACTGCCTGCGAGTCTTCTTGCTCCTACCGCCATAGCTGCAGCAGCTTCGGGAGATACTGCGCCAAACTTCTGGATAACTGCATTGGAAACACCAAGCATATCTGATTTTTTATTGCTTGAATATGTGGCTGCACCCATTTCGAAAACCTTAGATGCACCCGAAATATCGGTTACTCGCTTAGATATGATACCGGCAGTACAGCTTTCCGCTGTAGAAAGTGTCATGCCTTTTTCCATAAGCTTCTGAACTACGACCTGCTCCAAGCCGCTTACATTCATACCGTATGCATCCGAGCCGAATATCTGGAGTATTTCTCGTATAAGCGGTGCTGCAAGGTCTCGTGCAGACTCTTCTGTATCTGTTTTTGATGTGACTCTGATCTGCACCTCACCGGTATTTTCGATACATGTTATAGTCGGATTGCGGCTGTCCTTAAGATATCCGAGACGCTCCTCTACCTCATGGACAGAAATTCCCATTGAGAAA
The DNA here is from genome assembly GCA_045536305.1 of Acutalibacteraceae bacterium. Lineage (GTDB taxonomy): Bacteria > Bacillota > Clostridia > Oscillospirales > Acutalibacteraceae > JAISGQ01. Next base: position 12,046 of record JAZSNH010000045.1, on the reverse strand, counting down.
ACACTTATGGTCTGAGAAAAAACCGCACCGTCGGTAAGCTGTTTCAGATACTGAATAACATAGCTTCTCACCATGGGAACAAGCTCAACGGTTGAGCTCGGCAGCATAACTATACACTGCTTGCTGCTTCGAATAGCACAACCCGGGCACATACCGCTGTCATTTCTGAAAACGACCGAGCCTGCAGGCATATCTGCCATAGACATAATAACATCGTCTGCATCTATGCCGTTTTGCTGGCAATATTCGATTATTCGCTTTTCGCTCTTATCATGGCGTACCATCTGAAGACCGAGTGCATCACATACCGTCTGTTTTGTGATATCCTCCGCATTGGGACCCATTCCTCCGACAAGAAGGATTACATCACTTCGTGTCAGCGCTATGCTAAGAAGATCACTCAGTCTGTCAGGGTCAAAGCCGGCAGTATTCTGACAATAAATATTAACGTCAATATTTGCCAGCTCTTTAACAAGGAAAGTTTGATTACTGTTGATCTGATCGCCTATGAGCAGCTCTGTACCAATGTTAATAAGTTCCGCATTCATTCAGCCGATCCCTCCTTTTTGCTTTCAAACCGTTCATATCAATCCATGTCGGATGTTATCCACATTATCTTGCTGCCCTTTCGTGCGGCAGTCATCATTTCTTCTATCTCGAGCCTGCCTTCGGCCTCCTGCACATTTTTGAGCACGGGTCTTGTTTTAGGATGCTTCGGAGTAAACACCGTGCAGCAATCCTCATAGGGCAGGATAGAAGTTTCAAAGGTGTCTATCTTTCTTGCAACGGCAATGATCTCTTCCTTGTCCATACCTACAAGCGGACGAAGGATAGGCATTTGAGCCGCATTATCTGTGCATTCTATCGCTTTCAGCGTCTGACTTGCAACCTGACCGACGCTTTCACCGCTTATCATTGCAGATGCTCCGTTGAACCTTGCAAGCTGCTCGGTTATCTTTATCATTATTCTTCTCATAATGATAGTGAAAAGCTCTTCGGGAACTCCGTCTCTTATTGCTTCCTGTACTTCGGTAAAAGGAACAACATAAAGCTTTATCGGTCCGTGCCACAGGGAAACCTTTGAAAGGAGATCCACTACCTTGCGCTCTGCTCTTTCACTTGTGTACGGCGGAGAAGCAAAATGAACAGCGAAAATATCAAGTCCACGCTTTGCCATCATCCATGCTGCGACGGGAGAATCGATTCCGCCCGAGATCATCACGGCTGCCTTACCGCCTGTTCCGACAGGCAATCCGCCTGCACCTCTTATGGGATTTCCGTGAATATATGCCGCAAAATCGCGTATCTCCACCATCACGACGATGTCAGGATTATGTACGTCCACACGAAGATGAGGGAATTTTTCAAGAAGATGTCCGCCCATTTCTTCGCATATTTCAGGGCTTTTCATCGGAAAGCTTTTATCCGAGCGCTTTGCCTCAACCTTGAATGTTTTCGCATCCAGAAGCTGATTTGCAAGATATTCCTCCGCTGTTTTTAATATAACAGCAAAATCCTTATCACACATCGCGGCTCTTGACAGTGCCGCAATGCCGAAAACCTTTGCGGTGCGCTCGACCGCTTCGTCCATGCAGTCGGGATTTTCGGGCTTTATATGCATGGTTGACTGAGCTCTGCGTATTTCAACCGCGCCTAAAGGCTTGAGCGCATTTTTTATATTTTTCATCAGAGCCTCTTCGAAGGTCCTTCTGTTAAGGCCCTTCAGCGCAAGCTCGCCGTTTTTAACAAGTATTACTTCGTTCAAGAAAAGATCCCTTCCGATCAGTATTTTAGCTTCGACAGACCTTCCTTCAATGCATCAACAAGGATATCTATATCCTCTTCTGTGTTGTATTTTGAAAAGCTTATGCGAAGTGCAGTATCAATGCGTTTTGAATTAAATCCCATTGCCGAAAGCACGTGGCTGGGTTGTCCCTTGGCGCACGCCGAACCACTCGAGCAGAAAACCCCTTTGCTTGCAAGATAGTGAAGCATTATCTCAGAACGAACCTTGTTTGTACTGAAATTCACTATATACGGCAGTGCATCTTCGCCGCTGTTGAGAGTTATTCCCTCAATCTCACAAAGTCTTTCCGTCAGTTTGTCCTTAAGAAGCTTAATCTGTGCGGTCTGAGAATTTATATCAGGCAGCTCACGCACCGCTTCGCCAAATGCCGCGATCAACGGCACTGCCTGAGTTCCCGGCCGAAGCTTTTTCTGCTGTTCTCCGCCAAAAAGCAGCGGCAGAATACGGACTCCCTTTTTTATATACAGCGCGCCGACACCCTTCGGTCCGTGTATTTTATGAGCAGTGACTGTGAGCAGATCACAGCCGAGCGAAGTTACCTTCACGGGAAGCTTTCCGAAAGCCTGAACCGCATCGCAATGCAGTAATGCAGGTGCTTTTGCATTTTTTATCGCTCTTGCGGCCGCCTGCACAGGCTGGATAGCTCCGACTTCATTATTAACAAGCATGATCGACACAAGTATGGTTTTATCGGTCACAGCTTCCGAAATCGCTTTTTCGCTTATCACGCCGTTGCTGTCGGGCTTGAGCTTTATCAGCTCAAAGCCTTGCTTTTCAAGCTGTTGACATGCCTCAAGAACAGAGTGATGCTCGATTTCGGTGGTAACTATTCTGTTCCCCATTCGTTTTCTTGCGTTCACCGCACCGAAAATGGCAAGATTATTGCTTTCTGTACCGCCCGATGTAAAAATTATCTCTTCGGCAGACGCACCTATTCTCGATGCTGTAACCTTCTGTGCATCTGTCAGATATTTCTCGGCATCTATCCCTTTTGTATGAAGTGAAGAAGGATTACCGTAATTTTCAAGCATTGCTTCGAGTGCTTTTTTTGCCGCCGTGTCAGAGACGCGGGTCGTCGCACTGTTGTCAAGATAGACCCGGCACAAGCGCAAGCCCTCCCTTGCTTTTTATCCGATATATTATATACCTAAAGCATTAGGAATACAAGCTCTTTGCATAATATAAATGTCTTCTTATATTAAGAGAAATGTATTATCGATTTATTTTACCATTTTTTCTTGCAAAAGTAAAGTTTTGTTTTGTAATTTACATAAATCAACACATTTATTTTATTTCGCTCTTTTCCTTCTTTTATGCACTGATGCACAGATATTTCATAATATATAGCGAGGTGATTATTTCATCTCATGTATCTGATTCTGATTGGGGCAATCACAAATGAAACGTACCTCTTTTGCAATAATCGGCGGCGATTCCCGTTTTGTAACCCTGACAAAGCTGCTTGCTGCCGATGGTCATGCGGTTTTTCCCGCAGGACAGGGCGAAGGCTTTTCTGCCCTTGAGGGTGCCTCTGCCGCAAATGCGGTGATTTTGCCGCTTCCATGTTCTGCCGACGGAAAAAATATCAACGCACCTCTGTCTCAGAAGCCGCTGCCCTTCGACGATAAGCTTATTGACGTGATCGGTGATAAGCCTATATTTGCCGGCATGTTCTCGAGACTTGAAAACGCAAGATATAAAAATCTGAATGTTTTCGATTACGGAAAACGTGAGGATTTTCTCATTCGAAATGCACAGGCAACCGCAGAGGGCGCTCTTTCTGTGCTCATTGAGCTTTCTCCCTATTCACTTTTCACTATGAAGGGACTTGTAACGGGGTTTGGCAGGATAGGAAATGCACTTTCAAGAATTCTGCTTGCCTGCGGCGCAAAAATCACCGTTGCTGCCCGTAATTCTGCGCAGCGCGCTCTTGCTCGGTGCCTCGGGGCGGAAACCTTACACACAAACGAAATATGCAGCTGTGCATCAGATTTTGATTTTGTTGTAAATACGATCCCCGCACCTGTGATCTGTGCCGATTTTATCGGCGCCATGAAGGATGATGCAGTTATGATAGATCTTGCATCGGGCGATGGCGGCATTGACTTTGCCGCGGCAAAAAATCGAAGAATAAATACCGTTCACGCTCTTTCTCTCCCTGGAAAATATTCTCCGTACGGCGCTGCGCTTGATATCAAAAATACTATCTACTCAATCCTCAAGGAGGTCGAAGAAATTGAATAATACCAAAATCGGGTTTGCTCTCTGCGGTTCCTTCTGCACCTTTTCTCAGGTAATTCCTCAGATAGAAGCCCTTGTAAATAAAGGAGCCTGCGTTATTCCCATTATGTCAGGCACCGCATATTCAACAGACACAAGATTCGGTAATGCTGAGGATTTTGTCAATCGTATCGAAAAAATCTGCGGTCAAAAAATAATTCACACCATAGCCTCTGCCGAGCCTATAGGTCCCAAAAAGCTGCTTGATATCCTTCTCATCGCGCCATGCACCGGAAACACCATGACCAAGCTTGCGCTCGGCATCAGCGATACGCCCGTTACGCTGGCGGCAAAGGCTCATCTTCGCAACGGACGTCCGATAGTCATCGCTGCAGCGACAAACGACGGACTCGGTGCTTCTGCAAAAAACATCGGGCTTCTTATGAACACTAAAAATATTTATTTTGTCCCTATGAGAGAGGACGATCCTATCGGAAAACCCCGTTCTCTTGTTGCCGATTTTTCGAAAATTCAGGACACTGTCGCCGCAGCACTGCTCGATATACAGCTTCAGCCCATTCTGTTCTGAGTTTTTAACATTTAGTATCTTGATTTGATCGGCTTTGTGCTATAAAATTATTGCATCAAACAGCAAAGGAGCCTGCTCTAAAATGGATGACAGAGCACTTACTGCAGGGATATCTCACGATGGACTCCGCAGCAGACGTGAAATTAAAATTTTAATATGCTATATTGTCAACAGCTTCAACGAGCCGTTGAGCCGCAGTGATCTTGTAAAGATAATCCAGCGCGAAAGCCTTGCCAATTATTTTGAGACTTGTGACGCACTGGAATCTCTTGTAAACAAAGAAAACCTCAATGAAGATCCTGACTCCGGTACCCTTACCGTTACGGAAACAGGCAGGGAAATCGCCCAATCGCTTTACAAGTCACTTCCCTTTACAGTGCGCGAAAAGGCTCTGGCTGTGGGATTGCAGATAATCTCACGCAGAAAGCACGAGCGTCAGAACAGCGTTGAGCTGATAAAAAACGGAAACGGTTTTCTGGTAAAATGTTCTGTTCTCGACGGCGATACGATCATGATGAGTACCGCCTTGTATGTTCCAACCGAACAATACGCCAACATTGTAAAGGAACGCTTTTTGGACGATCCCGAAACACTTTATCGGCTAGTTCTTTCTCAGCTTACGGACGCTCAGCCGATCGATTGATTTTTTTGAATAAAATATAATCTCTCGGTCAACAATAGTATTGTTCAGGCGAGAGATATCAGCTTCTGTTATGCTGATCGAATGCGTTTGCGTTGCCCGAACAGAAAAGAGCGCACAATTTTTTGTGCGGTCTTTTGATTTTTTAAATTATGCTCAGCTGCTCGCCTTTTTCTTTTGCTCCCGAAGAAGGAATTGATTTTGCTCTGCATCTGTCCGCATCATCTATCATGCCTTCGGTATATACACACATATCGACAAGATGTGCATTTTTTCTCAGCGTCATGACCTGTATGCCCTGAGTATCCTTTGTTGCTTTAGCCGTAATGGCTCCGGTATGAACAAGCAGTCTGTGAGCAGTGCTTGAGGTCAGCAATATCTGTGTATCCTCTGTAATGTATTCTGCCTTTACAAACGCAAACTTGCCGCAATAAGCATTTATGAGCTTTTTACGGTTGGTTTTTGTCTGATATGCAGACATTTCAACCTTGGCAACCTTTCCGTTATCAAAAGCAAATATCATATAGCCTTCATATTTTTCAACGACTGCCATATAGACTGCTCTCTCGCCCTCTTCCATGCCAAGTACAGCCGGCACATATTCACCGAGAACACTTGCCTTTGTATCAGAAAAGTTTGATGCCTTTGTTTTATAGACCTGACATTTGTTGGTAAAAAATAACAGCTCAACATTATTTCTGCTTTCGAGCTGGCGTACTATAGAGTCGCCCTCCTTGAGCTTATGCTCACCGCTCATACGCAGAGACTGTGGTGTTATTTTTTTGAAATAGCCCTCGGCTGTAAGGAAGATATTCACAGGATAATCCGGTACTTCCTCCACCTCTTCGTATTCTGCGGAAGTCTCTTCGCAAAGTATCATGGAACGGCGAGGCTGTCCGTATTTTTCGCTCACCTCGCGAAGCTCCTTTATTATGATCTTCTGCACCTTTTTATTTGATGCAAGTATGCTCTCAAGCTCTGCGATATCTTCCTTGAGCTTATCTACATCTGCAATTCTTTTGAGAATGTACTCTCTGTTGATGTGACGCAGCTTGATCTCTGCGACATACTCGGCCTGTATCTCATCGATTCCGAAACCGATCATAAGATTCGGAACAACTTCCGATTCTTCCTCTGTCTCACGAATAATCTTTATTGCCCTGTCAATATCGAGCAATATTTTGGCAAGACCTGTAAGCAAATGGAGTTTATCCTTAAGCTTTCCAAGATTATGGTATGTTCTGCGTCTGACACACTCTGTCCTGAAGGCGATCCATTCCTCCAAAAGCTCGCGCACACCCAAAACCTTTGGCGTGCCTGCAATAAGAACGTTAAAATTGCAGGAAAAGCTGTCCTCAAGAGGTGTGAGTCTGAACAATTTTGCCATCAGCTTTTCGGGGTCTGTTCCGCGCTTTAAATCTATCGTGATTCTCAGGCCGTCCTTGCCCTGCTCATCGCGTATGTCATTTATTTCCTTTACTTTTCCAAGCTTGACAAGCTCTATTACCTTTTCGACTATCGCCTCTATTGAGGTTGTCGGCGGTATCTGAGTAATGTCTATACAGTTTGCGCTCTTATCATAAGCATATCGTGAACGAACTCTTACGCTGCCTCTTCCCGTGTTATATATACTTTTTAAGTCAGTCTGCTTCTGGAGGATAAAGCCTCCGCCCGGGAAATCGGGTGCCATGAGAGTAGTCTCGATATTATGCTCCGGATCATTTATAAGGGCTATGGTAGTATCTACCACCTCTGTAAGATTAAACGAACAGATATTGCTCGCCATACCGACAGCGATTCCGAGGTTGCTGTTGCAAAGCACGGACGGGAATGTAACGGGCAGCAGTGACGGTTCTGTCATTGTACCATCAAAGTTATCGACCATATCCACCGCATCGTTGTCTATATCCTTGAAAAGCTCTGCAGAAATTTTTGCAAGCTTTGCTTCGGTGTATCGTGATGCCGCAGGCGATGTATCGCGTGAATATGCCTTTCCAAAAGAGCCTTTAGACTCGATATAAGGATGTAGGAGTGCCTCATGTGCTACCGTCATACGCACAAGAGTATCGTAAATTGCGGCATCACCGTGCGGGTTGAGCGACATTGTCGCGCCGGCTATCTTCGCGCATTTCTGGATATCACCGCTCAGCAATCCCATCTTATACATGGTGTAAAGCAGTTTTCTGTGCGACGGCTTAAAGCCGTCTATTTCGGGCAGTGCTCGGCTCATGATTACACTCATGGCATACGGCATATAGTTTACTTCTATGGTATCGTCTATTCGCTGCTCGATTATTTCACCGGCGCCCTTTATATATCCTTTTGCAGCCGAAGCTTTTGACTCCGACGAATTTCTCTTTCTTGCCATCAGCTTATTCCTTTCGGATTTTTATTGTACGTCGGCGAGATCAATAAACTCGCTGCCGTGCTCGGTGATGTATTCCTTTCTGCCCGACAGATTGTCACCCAGAAGGACGTCAAACATCTGTGCCGTACTTTCCGCATCAGAGGGGACCACCTTGATAAGTCTGCGTGTTTCGGGATTCATGGTGGTCAGATTCATCATATCGGCATTGTTTTCGCCAAGTCCCTTTGAGCGGTTGATCTTATATTTTTTCTTTCCGATCTTTTCCATTATTTCTGTCTTTTCCTGCTCTGTATATGCAAAGTAGGTCTCGTCAGATGTTGTTATCTCATAAAGCGGCGATTCGGCTATAAACACCTTGCCTGCTTCAATAAGCTTTGGTGTAAGACGATAAAACATGGTAAGAATAAGGGTTCTTATCTGATATCCGTCAACATCGGCATCGGTACATATTATTACCTTGTTCCAGCGAAGCTGGTTTATATCAAAATTGGAAAGATTTTTTGCTGATTTTCCCTGAACATCAACACCGCAGCCGAGAACCTTGATAAGGTCTGTTATGATCTCACTTTTGAAAATACGAGAATAGTCTGCTTTGAGGCAGTTTAGTATCTTGCCTCGTACAGGCATTATGCCCTGGAAATTCGGGTCTCTTGCCACCTTGCACGAGCCTGCCGCAGAATCACCCTCCACAATATACAGTTCTCGCTCATTTACATCTCTGCTTCTGCAATCGATGAACTTTGCGACTCTGGTCGTCATGTCCATATTGCTTGTCAGAGTTTTCTTTATCTGAAGGCGCTGTTTGTCTGCCTGCTCTCGGCTCTGCTTGTTTATAAGACACTGAGCGCATATCTTATCTGCTTCTATAGGATTTTCAAGAAACCATACTTCTATCTGATGACGGAAAAATTCCGTCATGGCTTCCCTTATAAATTTATTGTTAATTGATTTTTTTGTCTGATTTTCGTAGCTTGTCTGGTTTGAGAATGAGGATATGACTATTACAAGGCAATCTGCTACGTCCTGATATTTTATGCTGCTTTCGTTCTTGTTGTATTTGCCTGTTGCCTTCAGTCGATGGTCGATCATAGAAGTAAAGGCACTCTGAACAGCCTTGTCAGGAGCACCGCCATGCTCGAGCCAGCTTGAATTGTGATAATATTCGGTGAGATTGACTTTATTTGAAAATGCAAGAGCTGCGTTTATTCGAACATTATAGTCAGGCTTATCCTCTCTGTCACGGCCGCGTCGTTCACACTTCCATACCTGCACAGAGGACATGCCATCCTCCCCTACAATTTCACGGACATGGTCTGCGATTCCGTCCTTATAGAGAAACTCCTGCTTTTTCCCCTCTTTTTTATCATCAAAAACAAAGGATACACCTGCGTTTACTATCGCCTGACGTTTGAGTACATCCATAAAATATTCCGTGGGTATATCTATTTCGGTAAAAACCTCAAGGTCGGGAAGCCACCTTATTCTGGTTCCTGTACGTTTGCCTGTAAAAGGCTCTTTTTGAAGTCCACCGATATTTTCGCCCTTCTCAAAATGAAGTCTGTAAACAAATCCGTCGCGGATGACCTCGGCGTCCATATATGCAGAGGCATACTGTGTCGCACAAAGGCCGAGGCCGTTAAGACCAAGTGAAAACTCATAGGTTTCATTAGTATCGTTATTATATTTTCCGCCTGCATACAGCTCACAAAAAGCCAGCTCCCAGTTGTATTTTTGTTCGCGCTCATTGTAATCTACAGGTATGCCTCTTCCTGAGTCGGCAATTTCGATTGCCCCGTCCTGATATCGGGTAACTGCTATTTTATTTCCGTAGCCCTCTCTTGCTTCATCGATTGAATTTGAAAGAATCTCAAATACCGCATGCTGACATCCCTCAATATTATCCGAGCCGAAAATAACAGCCGGACGTTTACGAACTCTGTCCGCACCCTTTAACGAGGTTATGCTGTCATTAGTGTATTCACTTTTTGTCGTTTTTCTCTTGTTCTCCATACTAATGATTTCTTTCCTTTTCAATATCATTTCTCAATACATTTTACATAATTTGTGCCTTCATGTCAATATCAGCACATTATATTGTATAGTTTTGTCCTCACTTATGAAAAAAAGCGACTGCAAAGCAGCCGCCTACAGACGCACTTAAACAGGGATGCGATATAATCGCTCCCTGTTTAATATTACTTTCTTAACAGAAATTAACCCTCGAGGTCAAACTCCAGCTTTTCGCCGCAATTCGGGCACTCCATCTCACCAGCGTTGATCATATCCTCATCGAGGCAGATGGTCTCGCCACAGGTGGGGCAGGTTACTTCGTAGAAGAGCTCGTCGATTTCCTTCTTTACAGGAGCATCGTCAATGTGTCCGCTGCAGCAGTCACAGTCGCAGCCGTCCTCATCGCCGTAGAGATCCTTCTCAACTTCGCCGAGATCCTCGTCAACAGCATCGATCTGCTCCTGAAGCTCGGTGAAACCGTCCTGAAGGTTTGCTACATTGTCAACGATATCCTCAATAAGGTCAAGAAGGCTTTTGATAACCTTGGTGTCCTTTTTGGTATCGTCGAGTCCGAGACCCTCAACAAGACCCTTAACATAAGCAAGTTTTTCGATTGTATTCATGATAATGCCTCCTCAAGAGTTTTATCGTCAGTTTGATTATGCACGACCGATATACTGGCCGCCATCCCTGGTATCGATTTTGACCTTATCACCCTCATTGATAAAGAGAGGAACGAAGATCTCTGCGCCTGTCTCAACTGTTGCAGGCTTAGTGGTATTGGTTGCTGTATTACCGGCTACACCGGGCTCGGTGTGGGTAACGGTGAGCTCAACAAAGTTGGGGGGCTCAACAGCAAATACGCTGCCCTTATAGGAAGCGAGTCTGCAGGTCATATTCTCTGTGACAAACTTGAAATTGTCGCCGAGAGTGGAACCGTTGATGGGAACGAGCTCGTATGTTTCAGGATCCATAAAGTAATAAAGATCACCATCGGAATAGGAATATTCCATATCCTTACGCTCTATGAAAGCGGTGGGGAACTTATCGGACGGGTTGAACGAACGCTCAACGATGGAACCGGATATAACGTTCTTAATCTTTGCTCTGACAAAAGCTGCGCCTTTGCCGGGCTTAACATGCTGAAACTCTACTATTGTATAGACGTTGCCGTCCATCTCAAAAGTTACGCCTTTTCTGAAATCGCCTGCTACTACCATTATAAAACCTCCAAGTTGTCAGTTGCCATAGTTTATTGTAACTTGTTTGTGATAAATTTGCAAGTATATTATGCAAATTTATTTCAAATTCATGAAATTTTAACCTATTTCGAGAAGTTCACGAGGCATATTGGTAAGATTGATCCCCGAATTATCGGTTTTATATACCATATTTTCAATTCTTACGCCGCCTTTACCTGGCAAATAGATGCCCGGCTCTATGGTTATAACCGCGCCGGCGGGAATCTCACCGCTTGACGAAGGCGCGACCGAGGGAGTTTCGTGTATCTCTATGCCGACTCCGTGACCTGTCGAATGTCCGAAAAATGCTCCGTATCCTGCATCGGAAATCACCTTTCTTGCAGCAGCATCGCACTCGGAAAGTACATTACCACCGTTGATAACATAATCGATGGCCGACTGCTGTGCACGAAGAACGGTATTGTAGATCAGCTTCTGCTCGTCGGAGGCTTTGCCGAAAACGACAGTTCTTGTCATATCCGAATGGTATCCGTCTACCACCGCGCCGATATCAAAGGTTATGAAATCACCCTTCTGAATTTTATAATCAGACGGTACCGCGTGAGGCATAGAGCTGTTTGCGCCTGCCGCTACAATAAGGTCAAATGCAATACGCTCTGCACCGTTCTTTCTCATATAAAACTCGATCTCAAGTGCAAGCTCTTTTTCGGTAATTCCTTCTCTGATAACATTATTCAGTACATAATCAAGAGATGCTTCCGTTATTGCCTGCGCTTCCTTTATTTTTTCGATCTCGTATTCTGATTTTGATACCCTCATTGCATTCAGGATATCATCGAGCTCGCTTGTTTTTACAAGCTCGATAAAATCAAAAAGCTTTTCGTATTTTGCAGCCTCCGAAAGAGTCACTCTCTCGCCCTCTATCAGAACCTTTTTGAGCCTCAGCTCATTTGCGATTTTCGACATCGTTTCGCCGATTTTCGAAAAACCTGTTACCCTGCAGTTTGTAATACTGTTCTGCGCCGCTTCGATATATCGCGAGTCGGTCGTAAATATACTTTCATTCTTTGTGACAACAAGGAATCCGTCCGATGCCGCAAAGCCTGTCATATATCTTCTTGATATCTCGGAGGTTATAACCGCTCCGTCAACATTATCGGGCAAACGACACTGAAGTTCTTTCATTCTTTCGGCGTATTCTGCGTCAAAG
>JAZSNH010000035.1:0-18417 GCA_045536305.1 Acutalibacteraceae bacterium | reverse complement strand
GCGAACCAGTGCGCACACTGGTGTGGCAACCCGCTCCCTTGCAATGGGCAGCATTGCGCGGCCGTCAGGCCGCCATTTTTTCTCAACGCTAAACTCCAATTTTTGCAGCATTAAACGAAAACAGCCCGCACCTTTCGGTGCGGACTGTTGTTTTTTCTCAAGAGGGGTACATTGAGGAGGGTATAACATTGCACCGTCATTGCCGAAAGGCTTGCGGCTTTCCTTTGCGGCAATATTTTCGGATGCAATAATAATATATCTCAAATATCAGAAAATATGTTACCTGAGTTTAAATGAAAAATAAAAATTTTTATCACAATTCCCAAACAAATGTTTGCAATTTTATCGAACGTATGTTATACTATGCATAAATAAACTTGATCCTATTATATCCATTAACCTTTCAGGAGGCTGAGTATGGCAAGAGTATCTGATGTACAGCATAAAATTCTTGAGTATCTTCGCGAATGTTCGCAGGGCGGCATTCCGCCTACAATAAGAGAGATCTGCGCCGCAACGGGTCTGAAATCCACCTCCTCCGTACATAATCACCTGAAAAAGCTGGAGGAAGAGGGATATATCACCAGAGGCGATGGTCTTAACCGCGCGATCCGTCTGACTACCGATGCGCCTGTTGTGCAGGTGCCTCTGCTGGGCAGAGTAACGGCAGGTCTTCCTGCCTATGCCTATGAGGAGGTGGTCGCTTCCATTCCTTATCCGGCAGACAGACACGGAGCGGACACACTGTTTGCACTGCGCGTTCAGGGCGACAGTATGATAGAAGCAGGCATTCTTGACGGCGACGTAATTATTGCAGAAAAGACCACTTATGCCGAAAACGGTGAGATCGTCATAGGCCTTATCGAGGACGAGGCGACCGTAATGCGCTTCTACCGCGAAAAGGACGGATATTTAAGGCTTCAGCCTGAAAATCCTCTTTACGATCCGATCATTTCGAGAGACATTCAGGTCATCGGAAAGGTCGTTGCATGTTTTAGGTACTACAGTTAAGGAGCAGACAATCGCAGCATGAAATTTCTCGACAGGCAAAGGCTTGGCATAGAAGCGTTTTTAGCTTCGAGGTCGAGCATGTTTTCAAGGCACAATGAGCTTGATCCCGATGAGTTTATAGCCCGTTTGAAGGTGCAGCCCTACGCTGTTCGAAGTAGGGTCGCACAGGACGTGAAAAGCGCGATAACGGAGCTTGGCAGCGGTAGATACGATACAGGCTCTCATGTGCCGCCTCATATAGCTGCCCTCTCAGATGACCGCTGCAGTCCCGAGAGGGTTGGTAAAATGCGACCTTTTTTTGCATGGCTGCAATCTATATGGCGCGATAACGATCAGGCTCGAACGGAGTGGAAAAGCCATTTAAAGGCCGTGGCAGATAATTTGAACACTGTCTCGGGAGAATGCCTTCTTGCTATCGGCATGGGCTATAATAATCAGCGTGCACTGCTGGAGAGAAAAGATAATGATACGCTCGAATTGTCCCTGCACGAACGGCGCTGGGGCAGACTGAGCATAACCTTTCCCTCCTGCGGTGATATAAGCGATGACTGCATATCGACCCTCGGTTTTATGTACATAATTGAGGGTGAGGTCATTGAAAATGACAGATACCGTTTCAGCATTCTTTTTGATACGGAATTTTCGGTAGATGATAAAACCATCCGCGCTCTGAGAGGGAGTGCGTGGAAACAGATATCCTTTACCTGCGGCGCACCGCAGGTAAAGCTTGATGCGATAAACTATGCACAAGCCGCAGAAATACGCGGCGCCTCAAGGCTTGAGACGATTCGATACAGCAGCGAGGTGCTTTGTGAAAAGGCATCCCTTGCAGGCGAAGCGATACTGTCCGCTTCCGAACGTGCCGCACTGCCTGCGGCGCGTCTTATTTCAGCGACAAAAATACTGGCAGACAAAGGGAAAAGCGGTGATATAAAGAGCGAGGATATTCTTATAGACCTTGCGGACAACCGCTATATGTTTGAGCGTATAACGGATATATTTGAGGAGGAAAAAGCCGAGCCGCTGTGTGCGCTTATGAAAAAAGCCGCTGAAAAAATGGAGGAAGAGAATATTGACGCCGCACTCAGCACCCTTCGAAGGCTTCCCTGTGTCATGGACGAGCTCTGTTCCCACGGCCGCCTGATGCCGCTTCTCGCAAGACTGCACAAAATGATGAAAAAAGCGGGTGACTGCGAAGAGAGTGTAAGTACGAGGGAAAATGTATTCAGAACAGCTGCCGGTGCATTTCGTGCAGCAATAGAACCGCCGCTTATTAAAATGGGGTTTGACGGCGAATACCCTCAATACCGCAGAATAAGACACGGCAAAGCCGAATATATAACTGCAATAATCGAACGTGAGCCCGAGGCTCTTGACGGAAATAATCTCAACTATGGCTTTACCGTTTGCGCTTCGCAGGTAAAAATGAAGCGTGCCGAGCGCAAAGCAGGCATGCTTCGCGGAATAGAATTTGCAAAGACCTACGGTACCGATTTTTTTAACGAGCGTCCCGAATATTCAAATTCTGGAATAGTTGACTGTGCGATAAAAAACGGCTTTGTGCAGGTCTCTGTGAATGTTCTTACGAAAGAGGCATCGGAGCCTGATTGCGAATCGATAAATTCAACACTCAGATGCGTAAAGCGAGCGCTGAGAGGCTTTGCGCTTAGAAGAAAGGAACGCCTTGAAAGAAAGCGAAATACCGACAAGAAGACAAGGCAAAAGTTTTTTGCCTCCGCCTTTGTTTCCGCCGCCGTAAGATACCTTCCCACATCAAGCATCATGTGTGCTGTTTTGGCAATGCTTTATCTTTGGGGACGAACTCAGTTTGATGTAATAGCTGACATCGGCGTCAGAACAGCGATTGTTCCCATTGCATTTGCAGGAATTATCACGGCGCTTTTAAGAGCTCTATTTTATTGCCTGAGACGAAGAAGAAAGCTGTGGATATATTAAAAAAAGCGTCCTGACGGACGCTTTTTTTACCATTTCCTGATACTCTGCAATACTCTGCCAAGCACCTTCAGCTCTGAAAGCTCTTCGCGATTTATCTTTATTGAGGGGTAATATCCGTTCAGACAGCAAAGCTCTATACCGTCTGAGCAGTGACGGCAAATATACAGCCCATAATATCTGCGAAAGGAAGCAAGCACCGCCATGCCGTCCGAAAGAAGATCGGATTTTTCAATAAGGACAAGATCTCCTCTGTTTAAGGCAGGGTAAAGGTGATCGTCAGCCTCAACATAAAGGCAGTCCTTGTATACGGGATCGCAGACCTCGCTCCTGAGAACAGTTTCAAGATCGTCGATGGCAAAGACAGATATTCTGCAGATTTGATCGGGCGTATCGGAAACATATTTTGTCGTGTCGTACCCATCGAGCCATTGGGGGGTGACCTCCAGAGCCTCTGCAATTTTAATAAGCTGTTCTTGTTTGGGTTCGTAAACTCCCTTTAGATACTGCGAAATGGTAGTTTTGTTTACGCCCGAATCGCGGCAGAGCTGTGCAGCCTTTATCCCGCGCTCAAGAAGCATTTCCTCGAGACGGGTTTTAAAATCAGAGACCTTTTCCAAATAATCACCTCACTTGTTTGGATATCCAAATTGTATAGCCGCGTTTGTGTATTGTCAACGTCAAAGACGGTAAAAATTCTGTAATTTTGCTAATTGACATTAGTGCTTTAAAATAGTAAAATTCAGAAAAGAACATATATTCGATAAGAAACGGGGATGACGAAAAAATATCATGGGGAACGAACTGAAAATGCAGGATATTACAGGAGGATAACAACAGATGCACGACAATACGCATGATTATTGTATAAGTGCTTTTCGCCTGTACTCAATGTGCGGCTGTCCCAAGCAGAAGGATATTTCCGAGCTCGATATTTCAGATCCGTCTATTGAGGACTTAAGCGCAGTGAGTAAAACTGTAGACCAGCTTATGAAGGAAGAAAACGGACGAGATATAATTGATTGCTTAAGGGAGGTGTATTTTATTCGTCCGGGAGAGCTCAGTCAGAAGGGGACAGTGACGCTGCGAGTGAGAAAAGCGAGTGATATGCTGGCAATGAGCGAGGCAACGATATATCGTAATCTTCAGAAAGCACGCCGCGTTTTTGCCCATAACAGGGGACTGCGCGATGAGGAAGACGAAAAATGGCTCATAGGCTTGTTTTCATAATGTTTCGGCACTTTTTAAGGAGTATATTTTGAAAAAATAAGAGAGGGATAATGATGGATCGATCAGACAAAACATTTTTTAATCTTTTAAAGGAACGCTACAACAGAGAAAGCTTAAGTAAAATATTCAAATTTGGCGCGGCGATGTTTTTTTCGCTGCTGATAGTTTTATTGTTCGTTGGAAAATTTATTGAGAATATCAGTGCAATGACAGAATGGTTTGAAAGCATAAAAGGGAAGACGGGCGAAGTGCGCTTCTCTTTTTCGGATATGACCTTTTATTACAAAAATGTCGTGATGCAGGGAGATATGCTCTATTCGGAATACAGTGCCTTCGGACTGTATGATACATTACTGGAAACAGCAATGAATTTTCTGGCAGTTCTTCCTCTGATTATCTTAATTCCGCTTGCACTGAGGAAAATAAAGAAAATAAGCGGCTCTATCATTCATACTGAGGAAGATGCCGACATAGCTGCAAAGGAGATCATAAAAAGAAATCGCCTTGCAGCAGCGGCGCAGGTTGTTATGATACTGCAGGTAATCTACATGTCCTTAACGATAGCTGTCAGATGGGACGGAATATACGCAGGAATGGACAAAGGTCGTATCGAGCTTATTGACAGACACGATTTAGGCGTTCTGTACTTTACGATAGCGACAGTATTGTACATACTTGCACTTGCTTCTTCTGTCATCGTTTTAAATATATCAAACAAAATACTCAGTGATAAAGTGGATGTAGGCCGCAGCAAATCGCTGTCTGTGGCAGAGATAGCAGCAAAAATATTTAATATTTCATTTATTGTTGTCATTTTCTCCGCGTGCTTCTTCATTGGATCTACGAACACCGTAAGCTTATCATCAGCTTTCGATTATTTCATGCCGATACTCTATGCTGCTGCAGTCGGAGGCGTAGCACTGCTTCTCAACAGTTACCGTTCAGGCCTTGCAAAGAACTGTGCCAGCATTGCAGCGGAAAGAGAGATAGGCCCTGCATAAAAACAATCATAAAAATAAAAGGATATGCCCGAGGGCATATCCTTTTATTTTTATGATTGCCCCCATTGACAGGGCAGCACCTTTTTTTCCATATACGAAAATTTCTTGTTGTATTCCTCCACTTTTTCATCCGGCAGATTATAGTAAACCTCAGACTCGTAAAATCTGCCGCCGGAAAGAGAGGAAAGGGAACCGCACTTCAGCTCATAGCCCATAAAGGGAGGGAGGTTTCTGCCGTCTGATGTGGTTATACCGAAAGCCTCACAGGATTTGAATCCGAATCGCGGGTAATAATCCGGCTCGCCAAAGATTATTATGCCCTTGTGATCGGTCTTTTTTGCAAGCTCCAGCGTTTCATAAAGAAGCGCGCCGCCGATGCCCTTTTTCTGCAGGCATGGTTCAACGCAAAGAGGACCGAAGGTAAGAATCTCCGTATCATCGACTCGCGCTTTTGCATAGTAGACAGCACCGACTATTTTTCCGTCCAATTCAGCAACTCTTGACAGCTCGGGAACAAATGCAGGGTCTGAGCGCAGCTTGTGAACGAGATAGTGTTCACTGCAGCCGGGAACGTGAAGATTCCAGAAAGCGCGCTGAACAACGGCTTCGGTTTCATGGTAATCGGATGGGTATTCTTTTCTGATAATAAGACCATTCATAAAAGAATCACCTTTTTTGCAGTAAAATATTATTTCTTTGTCCAAAGTGCTGTAGCACCAGCAAGGTTGCCTTGCGGACGAAGTTCTGTTTTTCTGTCAACAGCAATTCGTGATCGCGGTTTATTTCTTTGTCCAGAGTGCCGTTGCTCCGCAAGGCAGAGCAAACCCTGTGCTTTCGACCTTCAGGCCGATCTCATCGCAGGAAAGTATACCGCTGTGAGAAGGCTGCACAAGAGTACCCAGAAGATAGCTCATAACAGAGGGCGAAAGCCCTGTAGTATAGCTGTTTATAGCAAAGAAAAGAGGATCGTCGGAGAGCAGCTTGGAGCACTCGTACACCAGAGAGTAAACCTGCTCCTCAAGCTTCCATACCTCTCCGTTAGGGCCTCTGCCGTAGCTTGGGGGGTCCATTATCACAGCGTCATAGGTGTTGCCTCTTCGCTGTTCACGGGAGATAAATTTCAGACAGTCGTCCACGATCCAGCGCTGAGGAAGCTCACGAAGCCCTGATAAAACAGCATTTTCCTTTGCCCATTCTGTCATGCCCTTCGAAGCGTCCACATGAGTTACGTGAGCGCCTGCCGAAAGACATGCTATGGTCGCGCCGCCCGTATAGGCAAAAAGATTGAGCACCTTTATGGGGCGGTTTTCTTTTTTGATAAGCTCGGTAAAAAAATCCCAGTTTACCGCCTGCTCGGGGAAAAGACCGGTGTGCTTAAAGCCCATGGGCTTAATTGCAAAGGTAAGATCACGGTAATTTATCTGCCATGAGGCAGGAATTTTTTTATATGTTTCCCAGGCACCGCCGCCGCTTGATGAGCGGATATAGCGTGCATGGGCATTTTTCCAAAGAGGATCTTTCTTTTCGGTTTTCCATATAACCTGCGGATCGGGACGGATAAGAACGATATCTCCCCATTTTTCAAGACGTTCTCCGTCTGAGGCATCAAGCAGGGTATAATCCTTCCAAAATTCAGTAAATCTCATAGCATACTCCTAAAACAAAGAGGTTTGACCGTTACTGTTGTCGTTCATGCCGGGAGGGGTAAGACCCAGGTGAAGATATGCGGCGTGGGTAACACAGCGGCCTCGGGGGGTTCGGGAAAGAAAGCCTATCTGCATCAGATACGGCTCATAAACATCCTCAATAGAGACTGCCTCCTCGCCGATAGCGGCGGCAATAGTGTCAAGTCCTACAGGTCCGCCCTTGTAATAGTCGATAATCGTGCGAAGCAGCAGGCGATCGACCTTGTCAAGTCCAAGCTCATCTATTTCGAGCCTGTCAAGGGCAAGGCGTGCTATATCATAGGTTATGGTTCCGTCGCCGTAAACCTGTGCAAAATCGCGCACGCGCTTGAGCATACGGTTTGCTATTCTCGGAGTGCCTCGCGAGCGTGAGGCTATTTCAAGAGAGCCCTCTTCCTCAATGCCTATGCCAAGAATACCTGCAGAGCGAGTGACTATCCTTGAAAGCTCCTCGGGAGTGTACAGCTCAAGCCTGAACAGAACGCCGAAACGGTCGCGAAGAGGTGCCGAAAGCTGACCTGCTCTCGTTGTGGCACCGATAAGGGTAAAGTGAGGCAGAGGGAGATGATAGCTCATGGCGCCTTGTCCCTTGCCTGTAACGATATCAATTGCAAAGTCCTCCATGGCAGGGTATAAAACCTCTTCAACCATTCGTGAAAGACGGTGTATCTCGTCTATAAACAGCACATCGCCGGGATTCATCGAGGAAAGCAGAGCCGCAAGATCGCCGGGTTTTTCTATCGCAGGGCCTGAGGTGACCCTGAGGCCGACTCCCATTTCGTGGGCGATTATGCCTGCCAGTGTTGTTTTTCCGAGACCCGGAGGACCGTAGAGCAGGCAATGGTCGAGCGTTTCATGTCTGGCAAGAGCAGCACTTATGTAAACACTCAGATTTTCCTTTACCTTGTCTTGTCCGATGTAATCCTCAAAGCTTTTCGGGCGCAGGGGATTATCGGTGTCACCGTCTTCGGAGGAGAATTCAGGGGCAACTATTCTGTTTTCAAAATCCATATCGTCATCAAAGGATGTAGATTGTGTTGCGCCGAAATCGTCAAAATCATTGTTGTTTTTAGGTGACATTTTAATACCTCCGGTATTATTATGAAAGAAAATTACTTTTTGTTTGGTGATTTGAGCTTATTTGAAATTTCCCAAGGCAGATACATAATGAACCATACAGCAGCAACGACAAGCAGCAAGCCTATCCGATAATCGGGAAATATATCACCGAGAGAGGCAAGCAGCGTATTGTCATCGTCTCCGCTTATAAAGAAGAAATTAGTCCCGAGTCTTTGGTTTAGAAAAAAGATCGGCACGCAAAGGAAAAGAAGCGTAAGAAATATTTTCCACAGATTTTTGACCTGCGGCCTAAGACCGCCCACAATAAGCAGAGTGGGGAACATAACGAGAATTATGTGCAGTATCTGAGAATGTATGTGAAAGAAATTAAGCGGCGGAAGAGGTGTCCATGAAGGGACGATCAGCGCAAACAGAGCGCCGGGCAGACATACCGCATATAGAAATTCGCCGATGAGCCTTTTGGGAAAGAAAGCATAAAGGGTGCAGACGAAAATATTAATACTGCAAAGATGGAGAGGAAGAACGCCGTTTGTCCACTGATCTGTAAGAGCGTAGGACAGCTGAGTAACTGCCTCGTAAAGCAAAATAAACAGGGATAAAGAGACAAGAATGCGTTTTCTGCCCTTTTCGCCGAGCCTTTTGTACACAAATGCACACGCTGTCAAAGAAATTATGGATAGAGCAAGCCAGAAAAGGTGTACGAATCCGAAAAGCGGAAATGCCTGATAGTCATAGCCGTATTTGTCGAGCATCGACATCAAGGAGTACCAAAATTCACTCACAGTATCACCTCATTTAGCATTTGTGCGTCAGGAAGTTATTCCGGTTTATTGTTTTTAATTTTTGCGGCAATGGTCCATGGAAGGAACAGAATAAGCCACAGAACAGCAATAAGAACAAGCAAACCTATTCTGTAATCGGGAAAAATATTTCCAAGCATTATAAATGTACCGATATTGTCATCTCCGTTAAGGAAAAAGAAATTTGTATCAAGAGCAATATTCAGGAAATACATGGGTATGCAGAATATAACGGTCACAAGAAACAGCTTCCAGAGATTTTTTGCGTTTGGTCTGAAGCCGTCAACAAACAAGAGAATGGGGAAAAGGACGAGTAAAATATGTAATATTGACGAATGAATGTGGAAAAAGTTTCCCATAGGCTGCAGCTGCCAGGCAGGAGTCAGGAGAGCGAAGAGCGCACCGGGAAGAGATGCTGCATAGAGAAAATCCGCAACTATCGGGGTAGGTTTAATTGCGTAGAAAAGACATATAAACATATTTATACTGCAAAAATGCAGAGGGAGCATGCTGTTGTGCCATTGACCAGTAATGATAAGAGATACGTCACAGATAATCTCAAGAATAAAGAATACGGCACAGATAGAAAAAAGAACGAAACGTCTTTGCTTGCTGCCGAGTTTACTGTAGATTACCGTGCCGAGCACCCACACGAGCACAGCGATAACAAGCCATGTAATATGAATGCGGCCAAAGAGAGGGAAAGCGAGAAAATCTTCGCCGTATGCTGCCTTGAAGGATTCCTTCGACCACCAGAACTGATCGACATCGGTATTGGAAATGTTCTCAATAGCAGAATTTATTATCCCATTCATTATAAGTTCCTCCGATATATCTGATTTGCTTTAGAGTCTGCTCGCCATTTCGCGCAGAGAAAGGCGGATAAGCTCTTCTACCGATAAGGAAGGATCAAATTTTGAAACCGCCGCAGTGGCTTCGTTTGCCTGATAACCGAGAACCATAAGAGCGCTGACTGCCTTTGAGGGATTTGCTGAAGGTGAAGGAACGGCAGAGGGAACAGAGGAAATGTCTCCGTCAATAGGTGCACCAAGCCCCTTTACCTTGTCCTTTAGCTCAAGGACAATCCGCTGAGCAAGCTTGGGGCCTACTCCGTTTGCTCTTGTCAATGTTTTGTAGTCGCCTGACGCAACAGACATGCCTATCTGCTCTGCTGTGAGCTCTGAAAGAATAGCCATGCCCACCTTTGCGCCAACACCGTTAACGGAAATAAGCATCTTAAAGCAAGCCATTTCCGTTTTTGTTGCAAAGCCGAAAAGATCCATAGCATCCTCTCGAACGCTCATATATGTAAAAAGCTTAATGCTTTTACCTACCGCAGGCAGAGAACGTTGGGTCTGCAAGGAGACAAAGCATTTAAAGCCGACTCCGCTGCATTCAACGACAACAAAGCCGGGCTCGGTATATTCCAAAATTCCTGAAAGACTGTAGATCAAATTAAATTCCTACCTTTCACGCGATCTTCTATTGCCGAAAAGCCTGAGTGCTGAGCGTGGCAGATTGCAATTGCAAGAGCATCGGCGGTGTCATCGGGCTTTGGTATCTCCTTAAGACCCAAAAGCCTGCGTGTCATTTCCTGCACCTGAGGTTTTGGCGCCTGTCCGTAGCCGGTGACAGCTTTTTTGACCTGAAGAGGGGTGTATTCAAAGACAGGAAGACCTGCCTGCACAGCGGCAAGGAGAATGACACCTCGCGCTTCTGCAACGCCGATAACTGTTTTTGCATTGTTTGCATAATAAAGCTTTTCTATCGCCAGAGCATCGGGCTTGCGTTTTTCAATAAGCTCTGCGGTTCTTTTATAAATGGTTTCAAGCCTCTGGCAAAAATCGACTCCCGCCCTTGTAACGACAGAGCCGTATTCAACAGGCTTCATATATGGAGGGTTGTAACGAAGAAATCCAAAGCCAACAATGGCATAACCGGGGTCAACGCCGAGTATCAGCAAAAAATCGCCTCCGATAAAATGATAATACTACATATTACATCTCAAATCAACATTGACAGAAATTTTGTCCGTAATAATAACATCAGTAATCACAGATAAACTCATTATCGGACCATGGGTCGTAGCTTTCGGGAGTGCCCACATACAAAACCTCGTTATCTCTGATGATTATGGCTATTCCATGCTCGGGCTCCCATTCGCACAGACCCTCTACAATATAGCCGATGCCGTCTCCCCTGGGAGGTAAAACATATAGGGAAGGCATTTTTATGTATCTGAGAATATCTCTGCCTGTCACAGTGGGAGGAACATGCATGTTTATGATTTTAACAAGGTCCTCGTTCCATTCCTCAAGCATGTACTGATGGAAAGCCGAGGTGCGCTCACATAGCTTATCTGTCATTTCGTCATTGAGAGCGGAAAAATGCTCAGCGCACTGCTCTGCATATTCCATATTGACTTCCTTTGCGATATAGACATTAATATTCCTGCAAAATAAGGTGCTGTAAAGTTTTCCGCAGTCGAAATAATCATTGTGGTTTTTGATGTCAGCAATCATTTTGTTCCCTCGTTTCGTAACCTCAGATTCATAACAATTGCGTCCTCGTTGGGACTTGTGTAGAAATTTTTTCTCTTTCCCATTTCCTCAAAACCAAAGGAGGCATACAGAGCCTTTGCAGGCTCGTTCGATTCTCTGACCTCCAATGTCAGCTCGGAAATGCCAAGTTCCTCTGCACTGTTTATCAGTGCGGATACGAGTCGTCTGCCGATACCGTGACGGCGGTACTCAGGAAACACCGCAATATTGCAGATATTTCCGAGATCTGCGGCAAAAAGCATGCCTGCATAGCCTGCAATCTCTTCGCCGCACATTGCGACAAAAAATCTCGCCGCTTCGTTCCCTGCCTCATAGGCAATGCCGTCCTCGCTCCATGGATCGGAAAAACACAGATGCTCAAGCTCTGCGAGCTTTCCTGAGTGTTCCTTTTCAAGAGGAACTATTCTTATGTCCGCGCAGATTTCGTCCAGCATAGAGCATACAGCGGAGCGTATCTCGTTTCGGCACTGACGATAGACATCGATACTCTGACCGTATGGGTCGGCAATGCCTTTTCCGAGAACCTTTATTTTGTTTTCGTCAATGCCCAAATTAAGCAGGGTGTGTGCGTGAGATGGAGTCATGCAGATTATGATATCTGCGCTGTCAGCAAGAGGCTTTGACAGCATCCTCGAGCGGTGGGAGCCGAGATCAATGCCAATCTCACGGCAGACAGCGGCGGAATACTCTGAAGCCGTATCTCCCGAGCCCATAAGACCTGCACTCAGAATTTCCGCATCAAAGCTGCGCTTTTCCGCCTCTTGTCGTGCTATGTACTCCGCCATAGGCGAGCGGCAGGTGTTTCCCGTACACAAAAAAAGTATTTTCATAACATTCGTTCTTTCTCAGAGTCGTTTCATTTTATTAAGTATTGTCAGGGATATCCACTCAGACAGTCTGTCGGATTGGTTGAGTGGATATCCCGGGTGCTTATCCCTTGGCGTCGTACCAGGTTTTGCCTATCTTGCCGTCAACCTCCAGCCTGACATCGAGCTTTGCGGCGTTTTCCATTTCTTTTCTGAGTATTTCGAGGGCTTTTTCCGCTTCGTTTTCGGGTGCTTCGAGTATCAATTCGTCATGAACCTGAAGAATGAGCCGAGCTTCCATTTTTTCATCGCGCAGTTTTTTGAATACCTTGACCATAGCGATCTTAATGATATCGGCGGCAGTTCCCTGTATAGGCATATTTCTTGCAACTCTTTCACCGAAAGCACGCATCATGTGATTCGAGGAGCTGAGTTCGTGAAGATATCTTCTTCTTCCGAAGATGGTTTCGGCATAAAGCTTTTCCTTTGCGGAAGCGATAAGCTCCTTCATATAGCGGTCAACCCCTGAGTAGGTGTTGAGGTAGCCTTTGATATATGCGCTTGCCTCTGTGTTGGAAACACCGATATCCTTGGCGAGAGAATAAGCTCCGATACCGTATACAATGCCGAAGTTTACCGCCTTGGCGTGGGAGCGCATGGTGGCAGTGACGTCTTCGAGCGGAACGCAGAACACCTGAGAGGCAGTTATTCGGTGGATATCCTCATTTGAGGCAAAGCCCTCTATCATACGCTGATCCTTTGCACAGTGAGCCAGCACACGAAGCTCGATCTGACTGTAATCGCAGTCGATAAGCACCTTGCCCGGGGCAGCGGTAAAAAATCTTCTCATCTGGCTGCCGAGCTCGGTGCGGACGGGAATATTCTGCAGATTCGGTTCGGTGGAGCTTATGCGTCCCGTGCGTGTTTCGGTCTGATTGAAGCTTGAATGGATGCGCCCGTCATCGGCGACCGTTTTCAGCAATCCGACACAGTATGTGGAGTTAAGCTTGCTGAGAGTGCGGTATTCGAGTATTCCATCCACGGCAGGATGCTGACCGCGCAGGGATTCGAGTACCTCTGCATTGGTTGACCAGCCTGTCTTGGTGCGTTTTCCGCCATTTAAGCCTATTTTGTCAAACAATGCCTCTCCGAGCTGCTTGGGGCTGTTAAGATTAAATTTATAGCCTACCGTATCACAGATAGCAGCCTCAAGCTCCGAGATGCGTTCTGTAAGCATAGTTCCGAAGGCTTCGATGCCGCTGCTGTCAACCGCAACACCGACGCGCTCCATATCTGCAAGCACCTCTGCAAGGGGAAGCTCTATATCGTAAAGCAGGCTTTCCTGCTTGTTTTCCTCTATCCTTGAAAGTAAGGCTCTGCAGAGAGCGGGAAGCTTTTCGGCCCTTGCGGCAGTCTTAAGCATAGGAAGCGCAGCTGAAGGCACCTCGCTGACATAAGTGGCTAAAAGCTCGTCAAATCCGTAATTTTTTTCGGGGTCGAGAAGATAAGCTGCCAGCATGGCGTCCATTTTGACATTTTTTATTTCGGGGCATAGCTTGTAAAGCTGCTTTATATCGAAGGTGTGCTTTGCGATATCGCTGTTTTGAAGAATTTCCGTTGTAAAAAGCTTGATATCATCACTGTCGCTAAGCAAGATCACACAGTTGCAGCGAGCGTATGCTATGCAGGTTATAATACCGTTTTCCACGTCTGCGGTAAAATAAACATCCTTGTCTCTTTTCAGCTCGGAGAGCCAATTTTCGGGAGAAAGCAGAACCTTCTGCGAATCTGTCTGTGCGGCCTCCTTTTTTGCCTGTGCAGTCTCTTTTTTATCGGCGAGCCTGAGCCGCTCAAGCATCTTGAACATCTCGAGCTTTATCAGTATGGAGCGAGCGGCAGCGGCGTCGGCTTTGGCAGGCACATAGGACTCGATATCAAGGTCGATGGGTGCATTGAAGACTATTCTGCCAAGCTCACGGCTGAGATAGGCACTGTCCTTGCCTTCTATGAGCTTCTTTCTCATACCGTCCTTGATGGAGGCGTCATCAATATTATTGTACACTCCGTCGAGACTTCCAAAGCGCTTAATAAGCTCTCCGGCACCCTTTTCGCCTATTCCCGGTACGCCGGGGATATTGTCGGAGGTGTCTCCCTGAATTGCCTTTATGTCAATAAGCTGCTTTGGAGTAACGCCATAGGTTTCCATTATGGTATCTTCGTCATAGGTGACCGCTTCGGGATGACCGCCCTTGGTCGAAAGCATACGAACAGTTACTCCGTTCCCGATAAGCTGGAAGGAATCGCGGTCGCCTGTTGCTATAACACAGGTGTGATCAAGCTCTCTGCATCGGGCGGCAAGAGTGCCGAGAATATCGTCGGCCTCAAAGCCTTCGGCTGTCAGCAGTCTATAGCCCAAAGCGGAAAGCAGATCCTTTAGGGGCTGCATCTGAAGAAACAGCTCCTCGGGCATGCCCTTTCGCTTTGCCTTGTAGCCATCGTAAGCTTTGTGGCGGAAGGTGGGCGCCTTGAGATCAAAAGCGAAGGCAACGCAGTCGGGCTCGACATCCTCAAGTATCTTAAGGAACATGCTCATAAAGCCGTGGATAGCGTTGGTGGGCTGGCCGTCCTTGGTGGTAAGAGGACGTATGCCGTAAAAGGCGCGGTTTATTATGCTGTTGCCGTCGAGAGCAAGTAATTTCATTTTAATCAATCCTTTATCTGATGAGGGTCTTTATAGCCCGTACCTGTATTCCGGTGGGCATTGCGCTGTAAAGCTTTAGAAGAAAGCTTGCGTTTTTTGTGTATACATATTTCGGGTGTTTTTTTGAAAATGCACGCCATGTAAGCTTTGCAAGCTTTATCGGCGGAAGTGCCTTTACCGTTACCTTATCCATTATCCCCTTAAATTTTGCGGAATTTGCTTTGTAAAGCTCGGTTTTTTCGCATAGGGCACGCATGGAAGTGTCGGATGCACCGATCATATCGGTAGCAAAGGCACCGGGACGAATGACGATAACGGGAATATCAAGAAGTGAAAGCTCTATTCTCAGAGACTGAGCGTAGCAGTCGAGAGCGGTTTTTGAAAGGGAATATATGCCGTTGAAGGGCAGAGGGTCGAGAGGCGCAAGCTCGCTGGTTGCGATTATCACCCTGCCGCCATTTCTCAAAAGAGGAAGAAACTGCTTGTTTATTCGGTAAACGCCGAGCAGATTGATGTCGAGAATCTTCTTGAAATCCTCCTCTTCCATTTCGGCGTAGGAATCCATTCTGTATATACCTGCAAAATGGATAACAGCATCAAGCTTTTTTGTTTCGGCAGACACAGCATCGAATACCTGACGGACGCTTTCACTGTCTCTTACGTCAATTCTGAGAGGTACAATATTTTCGCCCTCATAGTCGAAATCGAGTATGTCGCAGGAAAAAACGCGAACACCCTTTGACGAGAAAAACTCCGTGACGGCACGCCCTAAGCCTTTGGCACCGCCTGTTATCAGAACATTTTTCATTTCCTGCACTCCTCGCTTGATATTAACTATATTATTCTACCATAATACGACTCAAACAGCAAGAAAAAAGAACAGTTGTTTTGATGTATTGCATCAAAAAGCTTCAGTCGGAAATTTTCCCCGCCTTGCCGTTTGTCGCAATTTTTCTGCCATTCGTCGCAAAAGCCTTTGAAAAAAATCGAAGGAGCGGTAAAATAAAGTCAGTGAGGTGGACAGAATGAAAATTGAGATCTCAATAGAAAACGACATCACTGAACGCAAAGTGGTAATACACACCGACAAGGCAGACAGCGAGATTACAGACCTTATCGAGCGAATAAACGGAAAAGCGAAGGAGCGCAGTGATTCCTTCACCGCTTTTGACGAAAACGGTGCACTTTTCATCACATTCGATGAGATATGCCGTATATTTTCGCAGGATAAAAAGGTTTTTGCAGAAACAAAGGACGGCACATACACGCTGAAAGCCCGTCTTTACGAGCTTGAGGAAGCCCTTGACAATCGAGTGTTCATGAGAATATCAAATTCCGAAATAATAAATCTTCGTCAGGTAAAGCGAATGGACACTTCCCTTACGGGTACTATCTGCGTAAGCCTCAAAAACGGCACGCAGACCTATGCTTCACGCAGATATGTTGCGCTTATCCGAAGACAGCTTGATATATAGGAGGGGAAGAAAATGAAAAACAGACACATTGCAATGAGATTTATAATCGGCTTTGCCTGCGGAGTGCTGCAGGGAGCGATAGTAATGTTCTTGGTGTCTCTCGGCGTCAACGGAATAAAGGGAGAGTTTATCCCCGTACTGCCTGCAACGGTAAGTCTGTTCGGCTCTGAGAACCTTGCAGTCATAGCACAGACGGTGCTTACAGGTATGCTGGGTGTTGCCTATGCAATGGCATCCCTTGTCTATGAAAACCCCCGATGGAGCTTTCTGCGGCAGTCTCTTCTTCAGTTTCTCATAACCTTTCCATGCATTCTCATAGTTGCAGGTATATGCTGGGTGCCTGCGGAAAAAGAAGGATATATCTCTCTTGCGTGCAGTGTTTTTGCAGGCTATGTCGTCAATTTCATCATTCAGTTCAATCTTGCAAAAAATAACGTGCAGGCAATAAACGAAAAAATGGAAGAATATGTAAAGAGTCTGGAGGATAACAATGACAGGGGTTAAAACTGAAAATCTCACAAAGAAATACAAAAACAAAACAGCAGTTGACAGTCTGACGGTGGAAGTAAGGAAGGGCGAGCTGTTTTCGCTTCTGGGTGTCAACGGAGCGGGCAAGACCACCACGATAAAAATGCTGTCCTGTCTGTCAAAACCTACCTCGGGAGACGCGTTTCTTCTGGGTGACAGCATAATTTCAGAACCCGAAAAGGTAAAGGCAAAAACGAACATTTCGCCTCAGGAAACGGCGGTTGCAAAAAACCTTTCCGTATTCGACAATCTTGTGTTCATGGCGCAGATCTACGGAATAAATAAAAAAGAGGCAAAGGAAAAGGCTGATGAGCTGATAGGAAGATTTGGACTTGATGAGGTGAAAAAACAAAAAGCCGCAACGCTTTCGGGCGGCATGAAAAGACGCCTTTCCATTGCGATGGCGCTTATTTCAGAGCCCGATATACTGTTCCTTGACGAGCCGACTCTCGGACTCGATGTGCTTGCCCGTCGCGAGCTGTGGAATATAATCCGCAGTCTCCATGGCGAAGTGACGGTGATACTTACCACTCACTACATGGAAGAGGCAGAGGAGCTGTCGGACAGAATAGGGATAATGCAGAGCGGAAAACTGAAGGCTGTGGGAACAGCCGCAGAGCTTATTGAAAAAACAGGTGCAAAGAATTTTGAAGATGCATTTGTTGCCCTTGCATCGGAGGTGGAAAAATGAGAACGCTGACTTTCGCAAAAAGAAATATAAAGGAGATGCTCCGCTCGCCGCTGAGCATAATTTTAGGACTCGGTTTCCCCATCATGATGCTTGTTTTACTGTCGGTGCTCAACAGGTCGGTTCCTACACCTGTAGATATGTTTGCGATAAAAAGACTCACTCCGGGTATTGCGGTGTTCAGCTTTACATTTACGACATTGTTTGTCGGACTTCTGATATCACAGGACAGAGCAAGCTCGTTTCTTGCAAGGCTTTATTCCTCGCCCATGAAAGCAGGCGATTTCATTCTCGGCTATATGCTGCCCATGATTCCCCTGACAATAGCGCAGTCTGTAATCTGCTTCGGGGCGGCAATGCTTTTTGGCTATGAAGTGAGCATAAATACCCTCTTTTCAGTGCTGGCGCTTATCCCCTCGGGTATATTCTATATAGCCCTCGGAGTCCTTTTTGGCTCACTCTGCAATGAAAGGGCAGTGGGCGGTGTCGGTTCTATAGTAATAAACCTTGCGACCCTTTCGGCAGGTGTATGGTTCCCTCTTGAGGACATGAAGGGTACAGTGTTCTACAAGGTCTGCAAAAGCCTGCCCTTCTACCACACCGTAAACGTCGGAAGAGGCGGAGACATAAGAGCGAGCCTTCTCTGGGTGCTGATTAGTGCGGCAGTGATGACGGTTATCGCAGTGCTGGTGTTCAGACACAAAATGAGTTCGGACAATGCATAAGAAAAAAAGCACGAAGCGGCAATACCGCTTCGTCCTTTTTGCTGTAACCACACACTATTCTCATTGACAAAACATTGACAAACAGCGATTTTTGATACATAATAATAGATGGCATAATTTATTCTGAAAAGGAGTGTCTTTTTAATGGATCAGAAATACGAAGCCCTGTTTAC
>JAZSNH010000074.1:0-7038 GCA_045536305.1 Acutalibacteraceae bacterium | reverse complement strand
GCGAAGAACGACAACGTGGAATACGAAAAGGAGCTTCGGGCAAGGCTCAACAAAATCCAGAGTACACGTCAGAAGTATATGGATATGTATGCCGACGAACTTATCAGCCGAGATGAACTGAATAAGAAAATCGGCGGCATGAAACAGGAAGCCGAGCAGATAGAAAACGAGCTGAGACTTGTTGAGCTGAATATAAGCAAGGGTGACCAGCTTGAAAGCATAATCAAAAAGACCTTTTCCACTATCGAAAGTGTAGCTGATGTGCGTGAAATGACCAACGCACAGCTGCGGCAGGTCATTAAGAAGATAGAAGTCAGCTCTGACGGAACAATCGACGTATATCTGCGTCTGCTTGGTGATATAGGGCTTGATGAAAGCGTTCTGATTAGCGACGACCATACATAAAGACGTTTCGGAACGTCTTGAAAGGGCAGACCACATACTTTTTGCACAGGTTAAGACGATACTTGAGGAGAACAAGGCTCAGAGGCATATTCGCGGAGGTCTTGCAACAAGAGAAAAGTATCTCGGAAAAAGAAAGGCAGAAGAAAAAGCAGAATAAAACCTAATTAAAATTCCATAAAAAAGCCGGCTTTAAGTTCTCATAAAGGGAATGTTGTGCCGGCTTTTGCATTGACGGAATATGCTTTATATAGTAAAATACAGGCAAATAAAAATACAACGGAGGAAATCCCCATGAAAACAGAAGATGTATTGAAAAAGCTATCACTCAAAGAAAAAATAGCACTTTGCTCAGGTGAGGATTTCTGGCATACAAAGGAGCTTTCAAAGCACGGCATCCCCGCTATGATGATGTGCGACGGCCCTCACGGTCTGCGCTGTCAGAAAAAGAGCAATGATATGCTGGGCATAAACGAATCAGAGCCTGCCACTTGCTTTCCCACGGCGGTGACCACTGCATGTACCTGGAACACCGAGCTGCTCGGAGAAATCGGCAACGCGATTGCCGAGGAAACAAAGGCTCTCGAGGTAGGCGTTGTCCTCGGCCCCGGTGCAAACATAAAGCGTGATCCTCTGTGCGGAAGAAACTTTGAATACTTCTCGGAAGATCCTTATCTTGCAGGTGAACTTGCCGCTTCATTTATCGAAAGCGTACAGAAGACAGGTATCGGTACAAGCCTTAAGCATTTTGCTCTCAACAATCAGGAATACAAGCGCTTTAACGGCGACAGTCAGGTTGACGAGCGCACCATGCGCGAGATATATCTGTCGGCATTTGAAAAGGCTGTCAAAAAGGGCAAGCCCTCTACTGTCATGTGCGGCTACAACAAGCTTAACGGCACACACTGCTCCGATCACAAGGAGCTTCTTACCGATATTCTTAGAACCGACTGGGGCTATGAGGGTCTGGTCGTTACCGACTGGGGTGCAATGTTCGACCGAATGAACAGCTTCGAAGCAGGCTGCGATCTCAATATGCCCGGCGGCAGTTCCTATATGGAGAAAAAGGCTCTTAAGGCTGTTAAAAAGGGTGATCTTTCCGAGGAGTATGTTGATAAAAGTGCGATGAGGGTCCTTCGTATGATGGAAAAGGCACACGATGTCCTCAAGGACGCTGCACCCTTTGATGAAGAAGCTCATCATCTTCTTGCAAAGCGTGCAGCAGCAGAGGGCGCTGTACTGCTTAAAAACGACAGCGGTATTCTTCCTGTCGCAGAGGGCACAACTGTCGCTCTTATCGGTAAAATGGCTGAGCTCCCCCGTTATCAGGGTGCAGGCTCAAGCCACATAAACCCCACTCGCCTATCCCGTGCAAAGGACTTTATAAAGCATGCGGTTTATGCTGACGGATACGATGAAAAGGGCAACACTGACGATTCTTATATAAACGAAGCCGTTAATGCCTCTAAGTCCGCCGAAGTTGCAGTAGTTTTTGCAGGACTTCCCGACACCTACGAAAGCGAAGGCTTTGACAGAGACGATATGAAGATGCCGAAAGGACATCTTGATCTTATAGCTGCTGTTGCACAGGCAAACCCGAACACCGTTGTGGTCCTTTGCAGCGGAAGTGTTGTGGAATGTCCCTGGGCTGACAGCGTAAAAGCTGTACTTTACATGGGCCTTTCGGGACAGGCAGGCGGTGAGGCGGCTGCCGATCTTCTCTGCGGAAAGGTCAACCCCAGCGGCAAGCTTGCCGAATCCTGGCCGTTTGTTTATGAAGACTGTGCCACTGCGGAATATTGGAGAGGAATAAAGAATCCTCAGTACAGAGAGGGCATATATGTCGGCTACCGTTATTATGACAAGGCGAAAAAGGCTGTGCGCTGGCCTTTCGGCTACGGTCTGTCCTACACAAGCTTCGAATATTCCAATTTAAGCGCCGAAGGCTATACTGTTTCGGCGGACATAACGAACAAGGGCAAATGCGGCGGTGCCGAGGTCGTTCAGCTTTATGTGGCACCTCCCAAAAACGGCATCCACAGACCCTGCAAGGAGCTCAAGGGCTTTGCGAAGATATATCTTGAGCCGGGCGAAACCAAAAGAGTTTCCTTTACGCTCGACGAACGCAGCTTCGCCCTTTGGGACAACGGCTGGAAAACTCCCGGCGGCAAATACAGGGTGCTTATCGGCAGATCTGTCAGCGACACGCCTCTTTCGGCAGTTGTAAATGTTGAGGGAGCTGCTATAGAAGCACCAAAATGGCAGAGCGGCAGCTGGTATGAGACCATGGACGGCGCACCCTCGAAAGAGGATTTTGTTAAGCTGTACGGCAAAGAGCCCGTATCAGACGAGAATCCGAAGAAGGGCGAATTTACAAAGGATAATACCGTTATCGAAATGAAGGATCAGTCCTTTGTCATGCGCCTTTTATACAAAGGCATCGAGAAAACCATGATAAAAAAATTCGGCGGCAAAAAGAACTGCGATACTCCCGAATTTCGTATGTTCATGTCCTCAAGCATTGATTCGCCTCTTCGCAACATGCAAATACTCACCGCAACGAAGGACAAAATCTTTGACGGTCTGCTCGATATGGCGAACGGCCGCTTCTTCAAAGGTCTTTTCAGAATGATGGGCAGAAACAAGTAACTGCCGCTGTGCTTATTTCCAAGCTCATATCACACAGCAAAGATTGACATATCCGATATCGACATGATAAAATTAAAAGAAGATGGACAGCGATATTTACTCTTCACTGTCCATCTTCAAAAAACAAAGGGGGATCGGCGATGAATTGTCCAAATTGCAGCACTTTCTGTGAGGAGGGAGTGCGTTTCTGTCCCGTATGCGGAACCAGAATTGCCGGCGAACAATCGGATTTTATTCCTCTTAACCCCATGCCCGAAACCGCATCGTCAGCCGTTATGTCTCCTGCGGAAATGATAATGCGCCAGAATGAAGAAAAAACCGAAAAAACCTACAGAGGATTGCTTATTTTTTCGCTGTTCCTCGCGCTTTTTCTTGTGGCAGGCGCGATTTATATCGGCGCATTCTATTCTCCGAATGAGAACGCACAATCCCCGACCGATACAGCAGAGGAAGCCATTCAGGGGCTTGTGGGATCGTGGATGAATGACGACGGCTACATTGTACTCACTGCCTCGGGCAAGGTGGCCGCAGACGAAAAGAGAGGAACCTACACAAACGATGAATCGGTCATCGTTATGGAATTTGAAAACTCGACAGTGATCTCGGATTACGTCATTTCAGAGGACGATGAGCTTACCCTCACCACCTCGCGCCTCGGCGCAGACAGCTCCTTTACATACCTGAAGGTAACAAGCAGGACAGATCTGACCTATTCTGAGCTTACAAAAATGTGGGAAGATATAAATAACTGAGCATATTGAAAAGAGCAAGGGAGGATATACTATGAACGAGAACGAAAGCAAGGCTTTACCCTGTGCGGAAGTCGCAGCAGAGCTTCCTCCTTCAGAGGCTCCCGAAGCTTTGGCAAAACCCTCCGAAAAGAAAAAACGCAAGGGTCCCAAAATCGCAATACTTATCATCCTTTTGGTGCTTGCCTTTGCTTTGGTAGGCTCTGTTTCCTTCTTTATAGGCAGAAATCCCGATTTTGATTATTCAAAGCTGATTCCTGCCTTCATGAAAGAGAAGGAACCCAAAACTCCTCCCGAATTTCTCGGAATGTGGAGCGGCGAAGGTCACACCTTCAATGCCAGTGCCAATGACATAATAGAGCTTGACGGCGTAAAATACACCTATACATGGGCCGAGGATTCGATCACACTCAAAAATTCACAGAACGAAGAAATACGTATCGGTTACAAAAAAACCTCGAACCGTATAAAGCTGTGGAAGGACGAAGACAAAACCGATTTTATTTATGTCAGGCGTCTGATAAAAACCGAGGAAAATGAGCTCTACGGAAGCTGGGTCTACGGCGATACCGTTATCAGCTTCTCCGATATGGGCACAGCCGAAATATACGGCAATTCATACACCTATACAGTCGATGGGTTTGAAATAACCTGCACAAGCAACAAGAAAACGGAGTATATGTTCTATACCGTCAACGGCGATTATCTCGACCTGTGGCAGCCCGGCGCACCCGAAAAAACCTTGAGCTTTATTCGCCAGGGCAGCCTTCTGCCGCAGCTTATCGGCACATGGGTCCTTAATAACGGCAGCGAATATTTCGTAGTTTCCAAGGACGGTTCTATGAATATCTGCGACCTGACAGGAGTAAATTCCGAGCTTTACGAAGATATCGTCAGTGCATCTGTTGACAAGGACACTGTCGCCATCGACTATTCGAGCGTCAGCTTTGTTTACAGCATCACTGTTGACGGTGATTATCTGAGGCTTGATCTCGCAGGCAAGCTGATCGGGGAATATTACCGCGTGTCGAAGAATACAGACCTTTCTCCCAACGATATCGAATTTCTCTGGTCTGTCTACGAACCCGATGAAGCTGTGTAATTCGTAATATTTTTGTCAGATAATACTATTTGTAATCGAGGTGTGTTTCCGATGGGCGGAAAAAGACAGAATTATATGCCGAAATCCAACAAGCCAAAGCTTACCGAAAAGGAAATATCCCGGCTTGAAGAGGCAAAAAAAGCAAAAGAAAAGCAGAGTCTTGCAATACGCATCTGTACTGCGGCTGTAATATTGATTGCGGCACTTCTGATATGCTTTTTAATATTGAAATATGATTTCAATGCGAGCCGCAGCGAGTTTATCGGCACCTATGTTGCGGAAAGGGCATATATATACGGAGAAAATCCGCAAACCTCCGGTGTTCACGAAGCATTTATCGTCTCCTTTTATGAAGACGGAAGAATGCTTTTCAAATACAAAACGAACAACGGAATCCATTATTATACATTCAAGGAAAGCCGCACAGATTCTTATGACGGCATACTCTCACAGTATACCGACGGCAAGCCTGACAACACGATGTATGTTGTAAAGCAGAGCGGCGGTGACCTGGTGATGCGCTATCAGGCTGATTCCGTCAGCTTTTCCGTGCCCGATCTTGTCCGCTGCTTCGGAGAAGAAATGACGAAATCAATGATGTCGGCTCTTTATGATGAAGATATCTGCTCACTTATCATCGCAGGTGATTATGACAGTATTACCGATAAGCAGCTAAAGGAAATGGGTATAGAGAGAGAAAAGCTCCTTGAACTTGAATTTTCCATAAATGATCTGCCCGTTATTCTGACACTCGATAAAATATCGGATAAGATTTATTCGAGAGAGGATGCATGGAATCTTATCGGAGGCGAAGAGCAGTATCTTTCAAATGTACCCTCCTTTGCGCCGGACATCGCATCTGACAGCGATATCGTCGGCGACGAACAAACAGATGCATAGAAAAAACAAGGACCTGTAAGGCCGCATTCAAGCGTTCTTACAGGTCTTTTTTTATTTGTTATTTGCTGCTCTGAGCTGTATAGTATGCTTCCTCGTAATCCTCCAGCCACTGCTGGATCGGCTCGGGATATGCACCGAGGTCGGTGGTGTAAAGGCTGTTGTTTGTGAGGTAGGACATGTTGTTTGTTCCATCCTCGCTTATTACCATGCTGTATGAGCCATCATCATAGAAGAGAACAATAGCGGCATAATCATTGCCCGTTACCTTGCCGTAATAGACATCGGCTGCAACATTTTCGTTTCTGCCGAGGGACCACATCTGAAAGCAATCCATCAGACGCAGGTACTGTTCTTCGTTCAGAGCACGCTCAAGAATCGCATCGCGCTCTTCGCTTATTATCTCCATCTGCGAAAGGCTTGTGTTGAGGTATTCCACATCACCCTGAAGGTATACGCCCTCGATATTTGCGCCGTATGAGAAGCCCGGAATAATATCCGACTGTATATTTTCCTTGCTCACATAGCCTACGGTCATATCGCCATCCCCGATGTTAAACTCTACGTATGCATCGGTGTCCGCAATCTCATAAGTGGCATAGGTTTTGTCCTTGCTGCGGTATTCGGCGCGAAGATCTTTGGAATCTGCGACGCGGTTTCCGTTGTGTATTTCAACGGAAAAGGAAAAGCCCTTGTTGTCTGTATCATATATGGTGATGCAGGCACGCGAAAAGGTTGAATCTCCCTCGCGGTTCCATTCGCCGCTCCAGCGATCAGATTTGTTCGAATTGCTGCAGGAGATGCTGAGTATCACCGTTACGATCAGTATTATAACTATCGGCACCGCTATTACCATAGCGACCTTACGTTTGTCAAGCTCGTACATAAAAGCCCCCCGTTAAGGTAATATTACGCCGTTATTTTAGCATATTTGCAAAGAGGAATCAAGGGAGTGAGGAAAAAGGAAAAGTGCCTTTTGCAATGCCCTTTCCTGTAGGGGACGATGCCCACATCGTCCCGTTTTTACAAACAATATTGTCTTGTTTTTATATAATACCGTAGGGGAGACCGCAAGGGTCTCCCGTTGTCCTTTTGCAGCGTACAACATTATTTTTCTATGTTCATTTCTTTGCTGACAAAGGAAACCTTGCGAAACCTTCGGTATCGCCCAAAGAAATTACATAAGGGGGAAGGGGTTTCGATCCCCCTATCCCCCTTATGAATCCCCTTACCCTAAAC
>JAZSNH010000030.1:0-2722 GCA_045536305.1 Acutalibacteraceae bacterium | reverse complement strand
AAAGGTAAGATTCATGGTCTTATCGGCAGAAACGGCAGTGGAAAGACTATGCTTATGAAATGTATCTGCGGATTTATTAAGCCTACAGAGGGTGAAATTACAGTTTTCGGAAAGAAGATCGGTAAGGATTGCGACTTTCCGGATAGTGTGGGAATCATTATTGAGACTCCGGGTTTTATACCTTACTATTCGGGATATAAAAATCTTAAGCTTCTTGCCGACCTTAACAGGAACATCACAGGCGAGCAGGTGAAAAACGCAATGAATCAGGTTGGTCTTGCCCCTGAACTTAAACGTCATGTAAAGAAATACTCGCTTGGTATGCGTCAGCGTCTTGGTCTTGCACAGGCAATAATGGAAAATTCTGATTTACTTATTCTTGACGAGCCAATGAACGGTCTTGACAAGGACGGCGTTTCAGATATGAGACAGTATCTGCTCAGCTTAAAGGAGCAGGGTAAAACTATTCTTATTGCTTCTCATTCGGCTGAGGATATTGAAATTCTTTGTGATACAGTTTGTGAGATGGATAAGGGTATTCTTACACAACTCAGATGACTTGAGTAATCTGTAAAAATAATCAGTGCAAAATAAGCTACAATAACGTGACGCTCCCCTCAGGTGCATGTGAAAGCAATTTCATGGAGGTTCAAATCCTGCCTCCGCAACCATCTATATGTGACGAAAAAGATCACATGCAAAAAAAGTCCGATTATTCGGACTTTTTTGCGTTTATAGACACTAAAATTTTATTCGCAAAACCATGGATCACCTAAGGCCGTTTGAGGGTACCCGCCTAAGAACACCCCACCCATAAGCAAAACATCCCCGAGCAGCTGCTCGGGGATTATTAATTCATATATTTTTGCAAATCTTCTGTACAGAGCTATTCCAAGGCAGAAGTTCTTCAAGTATGTCCGGATTTGTCAGGAACTCCATGCTTGGCAGAACAGTGAGAAGCAGTTCAAAATACTTGAAAACATCAAGTCCGTTTGCTTTTGCAGTTTCTACGATACTGTAGATATCGGCACTGGCTTTAGCTCCTTTAGGCGTATCGCTGAACAGCCAGTTTTTTCTGCCCACTGTAAACGGTCTGATAGCGTTTTCTGCTATGTTATTTGAAATAGCACAGTTGCCGTTCTGAAAATAATTGCCCAGATATTCTCTGCGCTTGAAAGCATAATCAAACGCTTTTCCAAGCTGTGTCTTTGCAAGTACTGTCGGATATATTTTTTCTGCCCATGACCAGAAAGCCTCAAACACTTCTTTTTCCTGTGTCAGACGCTTATTGTATCTTTCTTCATTTGTGAGACTATCAAGCTCTGCTTCTATCGCAAACAGCTTATCACAGAAGTCTCTGCCTGTTCTGGCTATGCTGTCTTCGCTGTCCACGACAATGGCTTCATGGAACTTTCGTCTCAGGTGAGCCCAGCAATTACAGTGTGTGACCTTTGTAAGCTTATTGTAGCCTGCATATCCGTCTGTATGAAGGTATCCGCTGTAATCTCCAAGGAATTTTCTCGGCACATCTCCCGACCTTGACTTATTGTAATCATAGATCACTATCTGTCTTTCGGAATGCTTGCCTGTGCGGTATACCCACATATACTGCTTACTGTTGTCGGAAACATCCTTTTCTTTGAGAACTTTGACATATGTTTCATCGCAGTGCAGAACTTCCTCCTTCAGCATTTCAGTTTTTAATCTGGCAATAAATCTGCTGAAATAATCCTCGCTGCATCTGATGATCCAGTTTGCCCTTGAAGTTCTGCTGAGCGTGTATCCGAGCCGCTCCCAGTCCTTTTCCTGACGGTACAGCGGCACTGCATTCACATATTTCTGGTATATCACCCACGAAACTGTCGATGCCGATGCAAGTGAATGCGGAAGTACAGGTGCAGGTATAAGTCCGTGAAGCATGAGGAAACCAATCGACGTTTTTATAGCTCATTGCCAGAGCTGCAGAATGCTTTGTTCCGTTACATCCACGGTTTCTATAATTCAATGCGTCCACACTCTCATAACAATGGGCTCCCGCCTATTGCTGCTGAACTTAACTTCACATAGCTTCTCTTCTTTTTTCTGTCCACTTTATTGACATTGGACCATCATTACCCTCTAACCTCCTGTTGCTTTTATTTCCCACAACTTAACTGTAACACAGGTCTATGTTGCTCCGCTATTTTTTGTAGATTGTCTTACTTCTGTTGTAATCCTACATTGGCACAGAAAAAAATTTCAAAAACCTATTGACAAATACTGAGAAAGAGTGTATAATATTATCAAGGTGATATTAACACTTTGATATTAATAAAAAGGAATGCTTTTACTGAACCAATCAGAAGAAAAAACTTTTCTCGAAAAATATAAAATCGAGGACTACGACAGACCGTCCGTTACCGTTGATATTGCGGCATTCTCAATCCGTTCAGACGAAAACGAAAACTACAAACGTGATTCCGTTCAGAAGCTTTCTCTCCTTCTGATACAAAGAGGTGTTCACCCATATAAGGGCTGCTGGGCACTTCCCGGAGGCTTTGTAAGAAAAGGCGAAACCCTTGA
Source organism: Acutalibacteraceae bacterium (assembly GCA_045536305.1). GTDB lineage: Bacteria > Bacillota > Clostridia > Oscillospirales > Acutalibacteraceae > JAISGQ01. The sequence goes on along the minus strand of JAZSNH010000030.1, from coordinate 160 downwards.
AGAATGCGCCATGAGAGAAGTCACAGAAGAAACAGGTATTACTCCTGATGCACTAATGCCCGCCGCTGTATTCAGCAATCTCGGGCGTGACCCGAGAGGATGGATAATCTCAAATGCCTTTGTTTCGGTAATAAGCGAAGAAAGTCTCAATGCTCACGGC
>JAZSNH010000037.1:0-4210 GCA_045536305.1 Acutalibacteraceae bacterium | reverse complement strand
CATCGACACAATATTGGTGCTTGCAGAGGGAATACTTCATGTTCAGCGTGATGACTACTAGGAAAATCGCAGTATCATTCAGATGATCGGTGCAGGAGAAATGTTCGGCGAAGCGTATGTTGCTCCAGAAAGCGGTGTGCTTCTGAATGATGTACTGGCAGTGGAAGATTGCACGGTGATCTTCTTTGATGTAAAGCGGATCATCACTGTTTGTTCTTCGGCGTGCCGATTTCATTCAATTGTTGTGCAGAATCTGTTTTTGCCATTTCCGAAAAGAACCGAAAGCTTGTACAGAAGCTCGGCTATATGTCCAGACGCACCACAAGAGAAAAGCTGATTGCCTATCTTTCTGAAGAAGCTAAACGTCAGAACAGCAGTGAATTTTCCATACCATTTAACCGCCAGCAGCTTGCGGATTTTCTTTCTGTGGACAGAAGTGCCATGTCCAATGAGCTTTGTAAAATGCGGGATGAGGGACTATTGGAATTTGAAAGAAGTGCCTTTAAGTTGCTATAAACATGAACTTCGAACGTCAAACGCCCACTTACTACACTTTTTACAGAATATCCGGTGACATCGTTTGATTTCGTTTTGATTCACTATAAGGATTGACATTTCCGCTGAAAAATGTTATAATTAACTAAAGCTGTGAATGGGTTGATCACACCCTGCGGCTTACATGAATGTTACGAATTAGGAGGAATTGCTATGGAACAGAAATTCTATATTTGTGAGCACTGCGGAAAGATGGTCGCTCTTGTGAAAGAGAGCGGTGTGCCGGTGATGTGCTGCGGGCAGAAGATGACCGAGATCATTCCCGGAACAACGGATGCAGCCGTTGAAAAGCATGTGCCCGTGTACACGGTGGAGAACAACATCGTGCATGTAAAGGTGGGCGAGGTCGAGCATCCTATGACACCTGAGCATTTCATTGAATGGGTCTCCATCCAGACAAATCAGGGAAATCAGCGAAAGGCGCTCAAGCCCGGTGATCAGCCGGAGATCTGCTTTGCACTCTGCGACGGCGACGAAGTGGAAGCTGTCTATGCTTACTGCAATCTTCATGGTCTCTGGAAAGCATAAAGTTTGAGTCACAAATTATATTTTGAAAGGAATGCTACACATGAAAAAGCACAAATGTTTGCTGTGCGGCGCAGTATTTGAAGTTGAGGACGGTGCGGAGGCAGTCTGTCCCGTATGCGGCGTGAGCGGAGACGAGGTCGAGCTTGTGGAAGAAAACGCAAAGAATAAGTATGCTGGCACACAGACCGAAAAGAATCTGGAAGCAGCATTTGCAGGCGAATCCCAGGCAAGAAACAAGTACACCTATTTTGCGTCCAAGGCAAAGAAGGAAGGCTTTGAGCAGATTGCTGCGCTCTTCCTGAAGACTGCTGATAACGAGAAGGAACACGCTAAGATGTGGTTTAAGGAACTGAATGGTATCGGTGATACTGCGCAGAATCTTGCAGCTGCAGCTGACGGCGAGAACTACGAATGGACGGACATGTACGATGAATTTGCTAAGACCGCTGACGAGGAGGGTTTCCACGAGCTGGCTGAGAAGTTCCGTCTGGTTGCCGCAATAGAGAAGCATCACGAGGAGCGTTACCGCGCACTGCTGAAGAACATAGAAACAGCACAGGTGTTTGAAAAGAGCGAGGTCAAGGTGTGGGAATGCCGCAACTGCGGTCATATCGTTGTGGGTACGAACGCCCCCGATATCTGCCCGACCTGTGCACACCCCCAGAGCTATTTTGAGGTTCACGCTGAAAATTATTGATCGAGAATCCCTGCGATGTAATGGCTCGCAGGGATTTGTTGGAGGTATACTATGAAAGTTGTGATCATCGGCGGCGTTGCAGGTGGTGCTTCCGCTGCCGCAAGACTACGCCGTCTTGACGAAACGGCAGAAATTATCATATTTGAAAAGAGCGGCTATATTTCCTACGCAAACTGCGGATTGCCCTATTATATCGGCGGTGTGATCGAAGATCGGCATGCACTTACAATCCAGACACCGGAAAGCTTTGCGAGACGTTTCCGGATCGACGCAAGGGTACATCATGAGGTCATCTCGATCAACAATTCGAAGAAAAGTGTTACTGTCAGAAATCTTGTAACGGGTGAGAGCTTTGATGAGCCGTATGACAAGCTCATTATTGCAACGGGTGCAAAGCCGTTTGTCCCCGACTTATGCAGAGTCGGCAGTGAGCGGATCTTTACCATGCGGACAGTGGAGGACACATACCGGCTTGATACCTTTATCCGTGAGAAGGAGCCGAAAACGGCTGTGATTATTGGCGGCAGGTTCATTGGGCTGGAAATGGCGGAGAATCTTACACACAGGGGGATTCGAGTGACGATCGTGGAGCGCAGTACGCAAGTATTGCAGCCGTTTGATGCGGATATGGCTGCCTTTATCCATGCAAAACTGCGGCAAAGCGGCGTTTCCCTCAAACTTACCAGAAGTGTAACGGGATTCCGCATCGATTCCGACAATATCATCACAGACATTGAAAATGACAGCGCACTGCGCTCAGATCTGGTGATTCTTGCACTCGGTGTGGTGCCGGATACATCACTTGCCGGAAACGCAGGCCTGCGGCTTGGGCAGAGAGGGAGCATTGCGGTGGATGAGCATATGCGGACATCGGATCCGGACATCTACGCAGTCGGTGACGCTGTTGAGATCCACCATAGGGTAACAGATGCCCAAGCACTGGTGTCGCTGGCAGGTCCTGCGAATAAGCAGGGGCGGATTGCGGCAGACAATATTTGTGGAATAAACACGGCATATAGAGGCGCACTGGGTTCTACCATCATCAAGCTGTTTGCCATGACAGCAGCGATAACGGGTATTAACGAAAAGACTGCAGCCGCACTGGGAATTGCGTATGATAAGATCGTGCTTTCACCGCTTTCGCACGCATCCTATTATCCGGATGCATCTGTCATGACAATGAAGGTGCTTTGGGAGAAGAATACACATCGGCTCCTCGGTGCACAGATCATTGGTTTTGATGCTGTCGATAAGCACATTGATGTGTTGGCAGCAGCGATTTATGCCGGACTTACGGCGGATGAGCTTCAAAACCTTGATCTTGCCTATGCACCGCCCTATGCGTCCGCCAAGGATCCGGTCAATATGGCAGGCTACATTATAGACAACATTCTGGCAAATAGGATTGAGCAATTTCACTGTGAGGATGTGGAAAGGCTCCCACGTGATGGAAGAGCGATCCTGCTTGATACAAGAACGCCAAGGGAGTATGCAATGGGACATGCTGATGGATTCATCAATATTCCCGTGGATGATCTGAGAGTGCGTCTGTATGAACTTGATCCGAAAAAGCCGGTCTATGTTATGTGACAGAGCGGATTGCGCAGCTATATTGCCGTCTGCATTCTGAATCACAGCGGTTTTAAGGCTTATAATTTCTCCCGCGGATACCGTTTTTACCAGACAGTCATGCAGGACAGGCAATTCAGTGGAAAATCGTTCCCCTGTGGTATGGAGGACTAATGGGTGTTGTTATGTTGATGAAGATGGTGAAAATCTGATTTTCTTTTGTGATCATTTTGAGATTTAAACGGGCGTTTTTAATTTAAGGGCATCTCTAAAAACTCGTTTGATTAAAGAAAAAACAGATAGATATGACAGCTGCAAGGAAACCTTCCGAAGGCGTGCTGTCGCACTCCAAGGGAGGTTGACGTAGCAGATGACGTGCATAGCTGTTTTTTCTCAAAAGGGGTTTTAGAGATGCCCTTAAATCAGCTCGAGATATGAAGCCAACCGTGCAGGTCTGCGGCTTGGTGCAAGGATCGTGGCGGCACTGCTTGGAGAATAGACAGTCATTGGTACATAGAGCCTTCGGTTGAACCGAGGGTTCTGTTTTATTTTGTATTGAAAAATGGTGGGAAATGTGGTATAATTATTGAAACGCAAACAGGCGTACAAATAAGAATTTGCGGAGGTGTTATTTATGAAAATTGAATATAGAAAAGCGGATATTACAGATGCAGAATTGCTAATAGATATATATAATTCTGCGTTTTGTAGTGATTATATTAAATATGGTGAATGTCCTGCGTATGGACAGACGAAAGAAATGATGGAGAAATCCATAATAAATTTTCCCAAGTTTATTATTCTATTTAATAACAAACCAGTTGGTTGTGTTTCTTGTAAAGAGGTAGAAGTGGGAGTATA
>JAZSNH010000017.1:0-53177 GCA_045536305.1 Acutalibacteraceae bacterium | reverse complement strand
CTACGATCCGACTTAAATTACCTTGAGAAGCAGCCATGCCGACTGCAACGTCGTTACCCATGACTTGAACTGCAACCATAGTAACGGCTTCGCATTGAGTTGGGTTAACTTTACCAGGCATAATTGAAGAACCCGGTTCGTTTTCGGGGATAAAAATTTCACCAAGTCCGTCGCGAGGACCTGAGGCAAGCCAGCGAATATCGTTGGCTATTTTCATCATATCTGCTGCCGTAGCTTTTATTGCACCGTGAGCAAAAACCAGTTCATCCTTCGATGTCAGAGCATGAAATTTATTTTGGGCAGTAACAAAAGGCTTGCCTGTAAGCTGAGCACATTTTGAGGCAACAAGCTCAGCGAAGCCATCGGGCGCATTAAGCCCCGTGCCGACAGCGGTTCCTCCAAGAGCAAGCTCATAAAGAGGCTTGACAGCATAGCGAAGAAGCTCGACATCTCTTTCGAGAGAAGATCTCCAGCCGCTGATTTCCTGACTGAAGGTGATAGGGGTTGCATCCTGCAGGTGAGTACGTCCTGATTTTACTACACCACGGTTATCGTTTTCAAGACGGATGAAGGTGGAAATAAGCTGCTCAACAGCAGGTATGAGCTTGTCTTCTATTGCAATTACCGCGGAAATATGCATTGCGGTCGGAAAGGTATCGTTTGACGACTGACTCATGTTGATGTCGTCATTGGGGTGAGTTATTTCATTGCCTGCTATCTGATTTGCTCTGTTGCAGATAACTTCATTTGCATTCATATTAGATTGAGTGCCTGAGCCTGTCTGCCAGACGACAAGAGGGAAGTGAGAAGAAAGCTTTCCATCGATCACCTCATCACAGGCACAACAAATTGTCCGAAGCTTTTCACAGGTCATTTTTTGAGGGCGAAGCTCGTGGTTTGCAAGAGCAGCGGCTTTTTTTAATATTCCGAATGCATGAATTATTTCAGCAGGCATGGTTTCAATGCCGACACCGATTTTAAAGTTTTCACAGCTTCGCTGTGTCTGTGCCGCCCAAAGACGATCGGCAGGTACCTTTATTTCTCCCATAGAATCATGTTCGATACGGTATTCCATATTCATATCTCCTATATCTTTGTGTTTTTGATTATATCCTTTAGATATTCGGCGCTTTTCTGAAGCTTAGCTATTTCTTCTTCGTTAAGAGGCAGATTTACTTTACTTCTGATTCCGTTGTGACCGACAATGCTGAGTGTGCTCAGGCATACATCATCGATGCCGTATTCACCGTGCATCATGGTTGAAACTGTCATGGTAGTATCAATGCCTGAAAGAAGGCATTTGACAATATGACAGACCGAAATAGACACAGCATAGAAGGTAGCACCCTTTCGCTTGATGACACGTCCGCCTGAGGTGCGTACATACTTTTCTATTTCATCGTAATCAAGTTCAGGCTTGAAATTCTTCTCGTGCATGAATGATTCGTGACATTCTTCGATGGGAACGTTTGAAATATTGGCAAGAGACCATGGAATAAAGGAAGAATCACCGTGTTCGCCGAGTACATAAGCGTGAACATTGCTTTGGCTTATTGAGTAAAATTCCGAAAGACGTGCGCGAAGACGTGCTGTATCAAGGATAGTGCCCGAACCAATGACTCTTTCCTCGGGAATGCCGGATTTTTTGCAGAATGCGTATGTAAGAATATCAACAGGATTGCTGACAATGAGATAAACAGCATTTTGTGCATAGCGTGTTATTTCGGGAATGATGTCATTGATTATATCTATGTTTGTCTGAGCAAGGTCAATCCGTGACTGACCGTTCTTTCGCGCAACTCCCGAAGTGATTATAACGATGTCGGAGTTTTCAGCATCGGAATAGGAGCCTGCATAAACGGAACAGGGTGTGCAGAAGGGAAGGCCCTGCCTTATATCCAAGGCTTCTCCGAGTACCTTTTCATGATTGATGTCGATCATGACTATTTCGGAGACAAGCCCCATTAGAGTCAGGGAATACGCAATTGTTGAACCGACATTTCCGCTGCCGATGATCGTGATTTTGTTCATCGATTTTCGCTCCTATCAAATATAAATCGTTAAAAAATTAACAAACGGTTACAATAAAATATGGATTCCTCGAATCCTCAATAATTATAGCATATTTATGTTTTATTTGCAATGACGATTTATTGCTTTACAATGCTATTAGATGTATGTATAAAGGTGATAAAGGATAGTAAAATATTTTTATGCATAATTTAATTTTTTTTGCGACTCTTTTTTCAGGTAATTTATAATTTGCAAATATAAGCAGAAGAAACAGTTGAGGAAAACTGATGTTGTTATTTAAGAAATAATACAAAGGATAAGAAATTAAATGGAAAATGTTATTATTCTCAATCATCCGCTTATCAAGCATAAAATTTCTCTTTTAAGAGATAAGAATACGGGAACAAATGAGTTTCGTAAGCTTGTTGAAGAGATTGCAATGCTTGAGGGATACGAGGCACTAAGCGATCTTCCTACAGAGGATGTGGAGGTCGAAACGCCTATAGAAACATGCAAAACTCCTATGATTGCAGGCAGAAAGCTTGCCGTTGTTCCTATACTCAGAGCAGGTCTCGGTATGGTGTCAGGTGTTCTGGCACTTGTTCCGAGTGCTAAGGTCGGACATATTGGCATGTACCGTGATGAAGAAACACATCAGCCCTGCGAATATTACTGCAAGCTTCCCACACCTATAAAAGAGAGAACAGTTGTCGTAGTAGATCCTATGCTGGCAACAGGCGGTTCTGCTGTTGATGCAATTACCATGATTAAAAATCACGGCGGTGTTGATATTAAGTTCATGTGCATTATTGCAGCTCCGGAGGGTGTTAAAAAGCTTCACGAGGCTCATCCCGATGTCAAGATCTATGTTGGCAATCTTGATCGCGAGCTTAATAAAAACGCTTATATCTGTCCGGGATTGGGAGATGCCGGAGACAGAATATTTGGTACAAAATAAAACAAAAGGCTGAACTTCGGTTCAGCCTTTTGTTTTTTACCTTTAACATATTTTATCAATCGCATGCGGCAGGGTGGTCGGCAGAATATTCAATGGCGTTTTGTGCGGCTTCTTCCTGAAGAAGGACATATTCCTCAAGGCAAAGACCATGGTTATATATGTATGTTGCATGCTCTGTACCCACATATCTGAAATGCCAAGGCTCATAGTTAATGCCTGTCAGTTCCACCTTATCGGCAGGATAGCGAAGTATCCAGCCGTATTCATGAGCGTGCTCTGTTATCCATGCCCCTGCCTTTGTTTTATGGAACGTATCGGAAACGCTCAATGAGATGCCAATATCAATGGAAACACCGAGCTGATGCTCCGATTTTCCCGGTGGCTGTACAGTCTGACCTGCAAGAGTTTTAGCTTCGGTTTTGCTGTAGCCTTTATCGGTAAACTTTGCTACCTGCTGATTGAATATGTAGCTCTGAGTAGAATAGCTTCTGTAGCCGGTTATCAGCTTTACATTTTCACCGGTTGCTTTTTTGCATTCGCTGTGCATAAGTGCATAGTGCTTGAGAGCTTCGGCATCAAGGGAAAGCTCTGCCGCCTTGGAGGGGACTACATTGCTTGTTTTAACCACATTAGGTTCATAACTCTTGCTCAATGGATTGTTTACGTTAACTATCACGATTTTTTCATCAAACAGCGAGGGATAATCCTTTGCAGGGTCAGGCATTTTCTTTTTAACAACTATCTCATAGGAGGCTGATATACCGGAAGAATCGGTAATATTAACAGTGCTTCTGCCTTCCGATATTCCGGTTATAGTACCGTTTTCATCTATAACAGCGATATCGGCGGAGGAAACAGAGTATGAAAGCTGTGCATCGGCTGTGGGCGGAATCAGTTTTATTTCAGGGGAGAGTGTATCACCGATGTAAACGGCGTATGCATCATCGGTGCGTATCATAGAAAGCGTTGAAAGATCAATAGTCTTAAATTGCAAGATGTTGTCTCTCAGCTCCGGAAAAAATGATAAAGACTCACTGCCGCTGTCAGAGGGTGCATTTTCGGGAAAATACTCCGATTTTGATTCAAAAATATAATTTATAAAAATCAGTGCAATACATAAAAAAAGAATAAGCACGGTAAATAAGGGTCTTAATTTCTGAGCGGGATTTGATCGTGACATCTCATAACACCTCCTTATAGAGACGTTTGCTGACAAAGAAATTATAACCGAAATTTGTAATGTTAACAAGAGGGGAATAGGATTATACTATGAAATCTATCAAGAAATGAATTTTAAGAAAAATGGACTATGACCAAAAGATCATAGTCCGTTTTTCTCATACGTCAGCTTTTTTATATATAAAAAGGGATCAGATAACGATATCACCCAAATCGGTATAAGTAAAAAGATAAAGATAGCTGTCCTTCTCAAAGCGTATAGATAATCTTCCTCTGTCTGCTCTGATAAAATCAGCATTTTCTTTAGTGACAGTAAAATTATACTTTTTAAATACTTCCTTATATTCTTCTATAGGCGAGTTGATTGTTAATCCGAATACTCTTACAGAAGGATCGGTGATTTTTATTCTTGATATATGTAATTCATCTACAAAGTTCGGATAGCCTGTAAAATCATATTCTACATAATATTCGGGCGGCTCATAGTACAGATCATGGTGGTTGTAATTTATTGGTTGATACCCTGTTCCATAGAAGGTATAGCCGCCATACGGATCATAAAGCTTGAAATGATAGGGGGAAAGCTGTGATTCATCAAACTTTTCAGTTATCCAGAACTCAAGATTGGTGTCCTCGGGCCGCTCGATAAAGAGATCGTCGTACTTCTCTTCGTCGTCAATTATCTCTTCCTGATTTTCGGTGTCGCCCTCGCTGTCGCCGTAAAATGTACACCCTGAGATTGACAATATAAATATCAAGGAAATAAGCAGCACAATATATCTTTTCACAAAGAGCCTTCTTTACAAAATGTTATTAAATAGAACATTAATTATTCATTTACAATTAACGATTTGTTCATAATCATACTAACATAAAATAAAAAATATGTCAATAGTAAAAATACAGCCATCGAATTTTCCGACGGCTGATGGAGTGTCATATATCATTTTTGTTTGCAGAAGAAGCTTTTGATTCATGCAGTACTATTCTTTTCTCGCTCGATACCTTAATCATTTCGCGGTGACTGAAATATTCATCCAGAATATGCAGATCGTTAGTCGCAACAACTATAGGCTTTTTTGTGTTTGCTATTTCATCATAGGAAACACCGAGAAAATCGCTGATATTGTTTAAATGGTAACCCTGCATGCCGACGCTGAATATGTCGGTGTCTTCTATCTCGCGTCCCTCGAAAGACAGATTTAAAAGTTTGCAGGCGTCCTTATCGTACTCGATACGTATACCGGCGGAAATCTGATAAAATTCCGTGTGTCCGTCAGAGAAGGCTTCCGGACGGAGCATATATGTTATCATACGGCGAAGCTGCTCTCCGTTTATCTCAATCCGATATATCTCGTCGTTAAACGGCAGTATCTGAACCAGATCATTATAAAGAACAATCGGTCCGAGTGATTTTCCGCGAATACTGCCTGAAGCCAGAAGCATGATATCAAGTCCCAGCATTTCCTTGAAAGCATCGCTGAGAAGTCTTCCGAGAGAGGTTTCCTGATTACGTGCAGGGTGTGTACAACAGTCGGCGAGACGGGTGACAACGCGTCCGTACTTCTTATCGGTGTAGCGCTTGTATTTCCTGATTACTTTTTCGAGCTCCTTGTCCTTGGGACAATTTTTACTGTTAATGGGTACAAGCTCCCAGGTGTAGCTGTCAATGCAGTTGTTGTCAGTGTCAACAATAATATCAAACCTTCCGATCTGTGCGGTTCCAGAAGCAGCCTGCACGATAGGAATACCGTTTACGACCTCAGGTTTCTCCATTAGGGTGTGGGTGTGACCTCCGATGATTATATCAACACCAAAGCTTTTGTCGAGTTTGGCGGCAAGCTTTTTGTCCGCATCAAAACCGATGTGGGTAAGAAGCACAGTAAGATCAATGTTTTCCGTGCGGTAAGCATTGCATATTCTTCCGACCTCCTCCGCGGCATCACGGACATCAATGAGATCGCTTATCAGTTCCTCGTGCTTTGCCTTGACAAGAGCATCATCCGTTAATACACCGATAAAAAGAATCCTCATGCCATTTACCTTTTTTATAATATGAGATCGGAACATTCGCACAGTAGTGCCCGAAAGGTACATGTTGGCATTAATAATTGGAAAGTTAGTACATTTTTCCACAAACAGCAGATGACCAATACCGTAGTCCACCTCATGGTTTCCGAGAGTTACAACATCAGGTGCGATCATGTTCATTATTTCTATTGTGGAAAGTCCCTTGTATTCAGAGTCGATAACAGAGCCACGGAACATGTCACCCGATACAGCATATATAACACTTTCCTCTTCGTGGCGAACCTTATCCACATAACCTGAAAGCATGGAGGTTCCACCAAGAAGAGATTTATCTACCTCCTTGGCAAGAAAATCACCGTGAAGATCATTTGAATGAAGAAGGGTAAGTTTTTTTAGATTACTCATACATGATTCCTTTCAGAACTGTGACTGACAATGTGACTTACATATTGATTTTATACTAACAGTGCAATAAATTTCAAGTGGAGAGGGGTTAAAAGTATATACAAGGCGAATTTAGCGCGGAAAATAAAAAAATATTGTTATTATGGAAGAATATGTGTTATTATATAAGTATATATTTGCCTAATACAATAATCATTATTGGAAGGAGTTTAAATATGGCACAACAAAACGGCAGAAGACGTACAGAATCGGGTGGAAAGGCCTCTGTGGGCGGCAGAGGAAGCTCTGTGGGAAAAAGACCTGTGGGTAAAACAGGCGGCTATAGCGGAAGAGGTTCTTCGGGAAGCAGCCACGGTTCTACCGGAAACAGAGATATATTTTCTTCTCTGCTCGGCGGCAGCGGAAGCAGCTCCTCTTCGTCCGGCGGTGGATGCTTGTCTGCGCTTGGCGGATTGGGACTTTTATCGGTACTTAAAAAGAATAAAACCCTGAGGATAATAGTTATTGTTCTTATAGCGCTTCTTGTATTGTGGTTCCTTTTTGGGAACGGTAAAAGTGCATGTCTGTCTAATGAGGGTTACTCAGAGCCACTGGGCATTACTGATTCACTGGGTATTGCAGGCAGCGTAAGCACTGAGCAGGAAGCAGATCTGAGCGTTTCGAACGAAGCGAGAAGCAAATATACTCAGTATCCTGCAAGCAACGCGACAACAACAATAATGATATACATCTGCGGAACAGATCTTGAGTCTGAGTATGGTATGGCAACCTCCGATTTAAAGGAAATGATAAATGCCAACATAGCCGACAATGTAAATATAATTGTTGAAACAGGCGGCACAAAGAAGTGGAAGAACAACACTATAAGCAATAGCAAGAATCAGATATTCAAAGTGACCTCCAACGGAATGAAGCTTCTTGAGGAATCCAAAAAGAAGTCGATGGTCGAACCGGAAACACTTACCGAGTTTATAAATTATTGCACCGAAAACTATGAAGCAGACAGATATTGCCTTATCTTCTGGGATCACGGCGGCGGATCTGTAAGCGGCTACGGCTACGATCAGCATTACCAGAGCGATTCGATGACTCTCGACGAGATAGATCAGGCACTGAAAGCCAGCGGCTGCAAGTTTGATTTTATCGGATTTGACGCATGTCTCATGGCGACCCTCGAAACAGCTATAGTTGCAGAGCGTTATGCAGATTATCTTATTGCATCAGAGGAAACAGAGCCCGGTGTTGGTTGGTATTATACCGACTGGCTGAACCTTCTTTCTTCCAATACCTCCATTTCCACAGTAGAGCTTGGCAAAGAGATCATTGACAGCTTTGTAGAGACCTGTGCAAAGGAAACCCCCGGAAGTAAGACTACGCTTTCAATAATTGATCTTGCAGAGCTTTCCGGAACAGTACCCGAAGCCTTCAACGAATTTGCAAAATCCACATCAGAGCTTATAGACAATGATGATTACAAGAAAATCTCAGATGCACGCAGTGCAACAAGAGAGTTTTCATCAAATATCGATCAGGTCGATGTGATTGATCTTGCAAAACGTATTGGAACAGCCGAATCAAAGGCATTTGCAAGCGCACTTCAAAACTGCGTAAAGTATAACCGCACATCGAGCAACATAAAGAATGCATACGGTGTCTCGATATACTTCCCCTACGGCTCAAGCAGTATTATGTCAAGCGCATTGAAAACTTATGACAGAATAGGCCTTGACGACAGCTACGGAGAATGCATAAAAGACTTTGCAAGTGTTACCGCAGGCGGACATATTGCAAACGGCGGAAGCGGAGATCTTATGGATTCTCTGTTCGGCAGTATGATGGGCGGCTCTTCATCAAGCTCTTCATCGGGTTCGCTGCTTGATATGATAGATCTGTTGGGCGGCAGTTCAAACGCCTCCGGCAGCAACGGTGATCTTATCGGCACAATGTTTGATCTGTTTCTCAAGAATAAAAAGTCCAAAGAAATTACAGGTATTGATGTAGGACAGGACGAAGAATGGTTTGACAAAAAACAGATAAAGCAGTACAAGGATTATGTTGCAGATAATTACCTTGATCCCGATCATGTTGTTATAACAGAGAACGAAGAGGGTGAAAAGGTTGTAAGCCTTACGGCAGAAGAATGGGATCTTGTACAAAATATTGAGCTCAACGTATTCTATGATGACGGTGAGGGTTATATCGATCTCGGTATGGACAATATCTATACAAGAGATGAAGAGACTGGTGATCTGTATATAGACTATGATGGTCAGTGGGTTACTCTCAACGGACAGATTGCAAGCTATTATATGCTTTCTGAGCAGCGCAGTGATGACGATAAGGATTATGTTGTCACTGGCTATATACCCGCATTGCTCAACGGGGAAAGTGTGCAGATTATAATCGTATTTGACAGCAGAGAAAAAGAGGGCAGAGTAGAGGGCTATCGCCCTGTATATGACGACCCTGCAGCTCCTGTCGCAAAAACTGTCACAGAGTTTAACGACGGTGATCGTATAGACTTGGTATGTGATTTCTACTCCTATGATCAGACCTATACCGAAAGCTATACTTTCGGTACACCGATTATTGTTGACGGCGGTTTGAGAGTAAGTGATGCAGAGCTTATACTTGAGGATAACGAAGTGCTTTACTCATATTGCCTGACCGATATATACGGCAACAGAATATGGACTGCTCAGACAAAATATAATTCATAGCAAAACAAAAACGGATGCATCTGCATCCGTTTTTGTTTTGCTAATAAAGACAGAATTATAGGCTTTATATTTTCCGTTTTTTACGGTAATCGACAAATTAAAGCAGATTATTTTATTTTCGACGTTATTTTGCAATTAACTAAAACAAATTATATGCAAAAACGTGACATTCCGAAAAGTATGTGATATAATAATCAAACGAGTGTTTATGTGTTAGATGATGAAGTTTGCGAGTGATTTTTTGGATACGGTAGTTCTTATTCCCGCGTATAAGCCGAATGAAATTCTGCTGAAAACTATCGACGAGATAAGGAATGAAAATTTTAAGGTCCTTGTAGTCGATGATGGCAGCGGTGATGCCTTTAAAGCTGTTTTTGAAAAAGCGGCAGAGCATGCGGCAGTAATAGCGCATGAAAAGAATAAAGGCAAGGGTGCAGCATTAAAATACGGATTTTCAAAGATCAGAGAAATTTTTCCCGAGTGCAAATACATAATAACCGCCGATGCAGACGGTCAGCACGCCATAAAAGATATCTGCGCGGTGCGTAAAGAGCTGAGAGACGGGGCAGAGTTTGTGGTTGGATCGCGTGAGTTTTCGGGAAACATTCCGCTGCGCTCAAGAGTCGGAAACAATATGTCAAGGTTTATGTTTGCAATTGTCACCGGCTGTTATCTCAGAGATAATCAGATGGGTCTGCGCGGATTTAAGTCGGAGCATACAGATTGGCTTGCACTGCCAAGCGGCTCACGATATGATTACGAAATGAATGTATTGATGTATGCGGCAAGGCAAAATATTCCGATCACAGAGGTCACTGCGGAAACGATATACATAGACGACAACAGCAGCTCGCATTTTAATCCGGCACTTGATACGCTCAGGATATATAAAAGAATGTTCCGTACTGCGTGGGCAACACTTGCATCGGTAGTTTTGGCGTTTGTGCTTGTGTTTATATACGGAGTGCTAAAAAATTGGTACTTTTGGCCTCTGGCGGTTTCATTTATAATGGTCTTTTCTGCAGGGATAAGCTTGCTTTTGAACAAGCTGTTTTGCTATAAGGGAATAAAGCAGAGATGTCTGTGGAGAACCATGCTTTCAACCGGAATAAGAATGGCAGTTTATCTTGATGTTATGGTGCTTTTGCAGATATGCGGTTTACCGTGGATGTTTGCAGCTTATGTTGTTGCGGCCATAGTATGCCTGCCTGTAGAATATTTTATAAGAAAAAAGCTTGATTTATATAGCTTTGTAAAGAGAAGTACAGAAAAATAAGGTGATAATCAATGAGGGAATACAGCATAGAACGGCTCAGTCAGATGCAGAGCGTAAGAATGACGAATGAAAGCTTAGGCAGCGAAATAACAGTCAGAACTTTGCCGGATATGCAGAGCGGATGCCTTGAATCACAGGAGCTTGCAATTGCGCTCGAACAGGCTAAAAATTACAGACCTGCAGAAGGGATAGAGGATATTCGCAGATCGACCGGATTCCCAAATCGGAATATAAATACGGAAGAAATAATTACCGATTGTGCTGTGCTTTCCGAAAACGGACATGAGTATAAGGTGTGGATCCATTACCCTCGACGTCCTTTTGATGCACAGGACAGACCTGCACTTGTCTATATGCACGCAGGAAGCTTTTTTGCCGGTGCTGCATTTATGTGTGAAAATGCATGCCGATTCCTTGCAGAAAAGGCGAAATGTGTAGTTTTTAATGTGGATTACTCTCTTGCACCGGAAGCACCTTATCCTACTGCAAAAAATCAGTGTCTTAAAACTGTTGATTTTATAAAAGAAAATGCAGAAAAATATAGTATTGACAAAAAGAAGATTTATCTTGCCGCCGAAAGCTGTGCCTCATGCTTTGCGGTATCAACAGCACGAAAAAATTGCGATTTAAAGGGCATGTTCCTTCTTTATCCGCTTGCATCCCTTAATCTTGAGGCGCTGCCGTTTGAATGGAAGCTTTCCGATTTTGATGTGAACGAAGCACAGGCACCGCTTATAATGCCGCGGCTCAACCTTGGCAGAAGCGATGGACGTGGCAGTGTCGAATTTATGATGCAGATTTGTGCAATGTACCTGCAAAACGGCGAAAAAAGAGATGACCCTGAAATAAGCCCAATGTGTGCAAACCTTGAAGGATTATGCGATACTCTTGTTGTCACAGCAGAATTTGACGGACTTCGCCCTCAGGGTGAATATTTTGCGAAAATGCTGAGCGAAGCAGGCGTTAAGTGCGACGTTATCCGTTATCGCGGTGTGCATCATGCATTTATCGATAAGCTTGGATTTGTTCCTCAGGCAGAGGACGCATTGATTGAGATCGCAAAAAGAATAAAGTAAAAAAAGCCCCGAAAATTCGGGGCTTTTTTTACGCAAACTCTGCAATTATTTTCTTTTCCGCTTCCATATCATCAGAGATCTTATTTCCGTAATAGAAAGCTGCTATAAGACCGGGACCGATGCTGGTGCCGCAGTTTTGGCCGGCAGAGGTAATAATACACTCCTTGGGTTTAAATTCCTTTTCAATCATCGCCTTAAGCTTTTCCGCTTCTTTAAGTCGGGCAGTATGGGCAACAAAAATGACCTGCTTTTCAGGATCGATTATAGTCTTTTTCATGTAGCCTATAATACATTTATAAAGATTTGAATAACCTCTGGTTTTGCCGATGACATGGCTTAAACCTTTGCTGTTGAAATCTGCAAGGGGTTTAATGCCGACAAGAGTTCCCATTATAGCGGCCGCATTTGATACGCGTCCCATTCTTTTGCAGAAAAATAGATCTTCTATGGTACCCATTTGGTGAATGCAGTATTTGTTTTCATTGACCCAGGCAGCGGTATCCTCCAGAGAATATCCTGCATTTCGCATCATTGCGGCATATATGCAGAGCAGAGAGAGACAGGTGGAATAGCGAAGAGAGTCAACACAGATTATTTTTCTTTCGGGATATTTTACCATAAGATCTTCAGCAACAGCACAGGCGCTTCCGTAGATACCGCTTATACCGGTAGAGATGAAAATGGCAAGAACATCCTTTCCTGCTGCAAGATAACGCTCAAACTTCTCTGTGATATCGCCGGGTGAGGGTTGCGCGGTCTTTATATATATGTTTTTATTGCTTATCATTTTGTAATATTCTTCCGGTGTTTGTTCTTCCCAATCCATATCAGTAGGTTTCTGCGTTCCATCGGGATAAACAATATATCCGAAAATAACATCGTCTACACTGAATTTTTTGCGAAGCTCAGAACTAAGGTCACATGCTGAATCGGAAATAATAACAAAATCTGACATAAAAATGCTCCTTTCAAAATACTAAATATATAATAAACCAATCCTTATTTTTTTTCAATAACTTACAATAATATTGTGTCGGATTATTTACATTTTAATCAATATATTGTATTATATCAATTGAAATAAATTGATTGGAGGATATACATGCTCTGGTTTGTATGGTTAATAATAGGTGCTGCTTTTCTTATTGTTTCTGCAGCGGTCATGTGTTCAATAACAAATAAAATAGCTGAAAAAGTATATAAAGATATTCTTGTAAGAACTGACCATGAAAAATGGGGAAGACACAACAGCGCACCCTGGCATGAAGAACATTCGCGCATGTATGAAGAGGGAATAGCGTGGGGCGATGCAAACAAAGATAAAATGCGGGATGTGTCTATACGCAGTGAGGATAGTTTTACGCTTGTCGGTCAGTATTTTGACTTTGGATTTGATCGCTGCGCGATACTTATTCCGGGCAGAAGCGAATCGCTGCTTTATACGTATTATTTTGCTGAGCCATATCAGAAGGCCGGATACAATATTCTTGTAATGGATCAACGGGCTCATGGAAACAGTGAAGGGATATACAACACTGTAGGAATAAAGGAAAGCGACGATCTTGTTCGTTGGATCAGATTTGTTGAAGGGCTTGGAAATAACAATGTAGTACTTCATGGAATATGTGTCGGCGGTGCGTCATGTGTAATGGCTGCAGCCCGTCCGGATTTTCCTCCTTCTGTAAAAGCAATAATAACGGAAGGACTTTATATTTCATTCCCTGAATCATTCAAGCAGCATATGATATGCGATAAGCGTCCGGTTTATCCTATTTTATGGCAGATAATGGCAAAAGCAAACAGGAATATTGGTATAAACCTGTGGAAAGAATCCCCGAAGCATCACATCAAAAAAATGAAGCTGCCATTCCTTTTTCTTCACGGAAAGGAAGATAAGTTTTCGCTCCCTAAAACAGCAGATTATCTTTTTGAAAAATGCACATCTCAAAAGAAGAAGCTTGTTTGGTTTGAAAAGGGAAGCCATTCCCATCTTCGTATAAACAATACAGCGCAGTATGATGAAGCCATATCCGCTTTTTTAGAACAGCTTTAACGATGACTCCCTGCACACTTCGGTGCAGGGAGTCTTTGCAAAAACACAATAATATTAAAAATATTTCATTGATAGGATATTTATGGTGTGTTATAATTATTCATTATAAATAAACCTTTGGAGTGTTGGCTATGAGATGCAAAAGATGCCATGCGATCGTTGCGGAAGGGCGTAAAGCCTGCCCGAATTGCGGGACGCTTATCAGGAAAAAAAGAGGTAATATAACCCTTTCATCACAGTCGGGGGTAAGGGTAAATCGCTTTGCGGACGGAATAAGCGATACGATCTATAAATTAAGCCTTAATATAAAAAGAGACAGCAGAATGCTGATTCTTTTAATCGCTGCACCGCTTGTTTTGATCGGTGCAATATTTCTGATATCCTGCGGAGCGTCATCGTGCTCCTGCAGCTGTTCCTCTGAAAAAGATAATGCAGAAAAAACTGAATTTGAAACAAGGTATAATTCTTATAAACCGTCGAATCAGTTCGCATTGGAGGAAATGCTTTATTACATATCAGACGGCAATATTATGAGCAGAAGTGAAGCTGAAAGCTACAAGCATATTTACGACAGCATAAGTGCATCGGATCTTCAGTCTGACGGTAATTATTTGTATTTCAGAGAATATAATACAGTCAAACGAATCAAACTCAGCAGTGATTCTGTTTCTGAAAGTGATGCGGTGGAAACAGTGCTCGATTATTCATCAGACGAAAATTACACCCTTGGTTATTTTATAGCGGAAGGAAATCTTTATTATACCCTTAAGGAAAATGAGTCGGAGCTTACAACGCTTTATTCGGATATGACTCTTCTTTGCGGAAAATATTCTGATTTTGGCTATTTAAACGGCAGAATATATTATACAGTGTCTGATTCCGATATATCTCGGACATTGTACTCGATGAACACAGATGGCTCCGATGTAAGGCAGATTATCGGCGGTGTATCAGATTATCAGCTTGGAGGAGGGTATATTTATGTAATTGCCGAAAAAGGTGAAAATAATATCCTTACAAGGCTTGATACAGATGGTGCAGTGCTTATGGAGTGGGATATCGGTGTTCTGACAGGCGGTAATATCTCATCTATTGCAGCTAATGATGAATGGGTGTGCTTTGTCGGTGATTCCGAGGATGGAAGCATCGTGTACAGAATAGAGCATGACAGCGCTGATATAGCAAGCATATTTGCTTACTCTTCGCGTATTGAACTGACAGGTGTTAGCTCAGAATGGTATGCTTTTGAAAGTATTGAGGTTACCGACGGGGTTGAAACCGGACGTACTTATTACATCAGAAACAGCAGAAACGGCAAATCTGCAATGTAGAAAGGAAACAAATGAAACGTAAATGGTTTCGCGCTTTGTTCAGGCGAAGAATATTTGTGGCTCTTATCATACTGATTCAGCTTGCAATTTTCCTGGTATTACTTTATAGCGGAAGTATATATTCAAAGGCACTGTCAATTATTTTCAGTGCCGTGAGTCTTGCGGTTTCGCTTCATATTCTTGTAAGAAAGGATAAAGGAGCCTATAAGCTTACATGGGTATTTCTGATAATGCTTTTTCCTGTCTTTGGGGGATTGTTTTATCTGCTTATACATGTTCAGAGCTCAAACAAACAATTTACGAAACGTCTTGATAAAATTGAAAACCTGAGCAGAGAGCTGTATATTATGCCGCAGGACAGAATGGCTGAGGCAAAAAGCTGCATAAGTTCTCATTTAAGGCAAATTGATTATCTTCAGAATACTGCAGGTTTTCCTGTATATAAAAAGACCCGTACCGAATTTCTTCCGTCGGGAGAACGAATGCTTAAGGTTATGCTCGAGGAACTTTCCAAGGCAGAAAAATACATCTTTATGGAATTTTTCATCATAGAAGAAGGCGTGATGTGGGATTCTATACTGAATGTACTTAAGGATAAAGCGGCACAGGGGGTAGAGGTTCGCCTGATGTATGATGATATGGGGTGCTTCCTTCGCCTTCCTGCAAATTACTCAAAAATGCTTGCTGAAAGCGGAATAAAATGCACGGTGTTTAATCCGTTCAGACCGCTGCTTGCAACAATACAGAATAATCGTGACCACAGAAAAATCGCTGTTGTTGACGGTGTGTGTGCAATAACAGGCGGTGTTAATCTTGCAGATGAATATATCAATGCAGTCGAAAGATTTGGAGTGTGGAAGGATGCCGCACTGCTTCTTAAGGGAGAGGCGGCGTGGAGCTTTACACTTACATTTCTGCGTATGTGGGCACTGTCTAATAATGTTTCGGAAGATTACATGAGCTTCTATCCGTGGAAGGATAAAGACTGTGAAATTTCCGATGATGGATGGGTGATTCCCTATGCCGACAGCCCTCTTGATTATGAAAATGTAGGCGAAAATGTTTATCTTGAAATGATAAGCAGCTCAAAGAATTATCTGTATATATGCACGCCGTATCTTGTTGTGGATGACAGCATGATTGCAGAGCTGTCACTTGCCGCAAAAAGCGGAGTTGACGTACGCATAATTACGCCAAGAAAATGGGATAAGTGGTACGTTCACATGACAACGCGTTCATATTACAGGGATCTTATTGCCGCAGGAGTGCGTATTTATGAGTATTCCGAGGGCTTCATTCACTCAAAGACATTCGTATCTGACGATGAAACTGCGGTTGTCGGTACAATAAATATGGATTTCAGAAGCCTGTATCTTCATTTTGAATGTGCCGCGTGGATGTGCAAAAGCTCTGCCATAGCACAGGTCAAGAAAGAGTTTATCGATACGCTTGATATCTGTGAGGAAATAACAGCCGAAAGCTGCAGATATAATTTTTTTATGCGTCTGATTCAGAATATATTCAGATTGTTTGCGCCGCTTATGTAAATTACAAAAAGATTCGTCCGACTTTTTATAGGCGGACGAATCTTTTTTTGTATCGTTAAGTAAATGCGTATTTAATCCTTTGATTCTCTGATGCTTATTTCACCCGAATACAGAGCCTCCGTAGTTTTGTCCTCGTATTGTACAATAAGTCTGCAGTTTTCGTCGATATCCAAAGCAAAAGCCTTTCTGATATTTCCTGATTTTATAACATCTATTTTTTTTCCTACAATACAGCTTTTTTCTCTGTAAATATCGATAAAATCGCATTTGTCGATATTTTCGAAGTAAAGCATAAAGCGGTTTATAAAATCAGCAGCAAGCTCGTTTCTGAGGTTTTCGCGCGATGAATGAAATGTAAAGCCTGCAATAGTGGATATATCCTGAGGAAAACCATTGTGTGGAGAATATACATTTATTCCTATTCCGACAATAATGCTTGTTTCTCCGCAGGGCGAATGCACGGCCTCAGTAAGTATTCCGCATATTTTTTTTTCGTCAAGAAGAATATCGTTTACCCATTTGATTTTAGCGTTTTTACAGCCTACAGTTTCAAGAGCCGTGCAAGCGGCTGCGGCTGCAGCAGGAGTAATAAGCAAGAGCTTTTCAGTGGGCATGCGAGTTT
The DNA here is from genome assembly GCA_045536305.1 of Acutalibacteraceae bacterium. GTDB lineage: Bacteria > Bacillota > Clostridia > Oscillospirales > Acutalibacteraceae > JAISGQ01. The sequence goes on along the minus strand of JAZSNH010000017.1, from coordinate 35,966 downwards.
TCAGGCGTATACTAAGATATAGACCTGTGTCGTCAGGAGAATAAAAGCTTCGTCCGAGTCTACCTTTGCCGGCGGTTTGCGACAATGCAATAAGCACACATTCTTCGCCAAAAGCATCTTCCTTAAGAATGCTGTTTGTCGAGGATACCTCATCACGGCATTGAATGTTAAGATGTGATGCATGGGGAAGAAGTCTCTGTTTTATTTCCTTAACGGAAATTTTATCGGTTGTGTTCAAAATTACGGCCTCGTTTTCTTTTATTGGGCTGTGATTACAAAAGATAGAGCTTCTGCGTTTTAAAAGATTTATTTTCTGTTCAGGGTAATATCGCCTTCGGAACAGCGGAATATTATCTGGTTTTTGTTAACGACCTTTGAGTATCCGGCGACCCTGATTTTTTCACCTGTATACGGTACCTTGATGATGAGGTTGGTTTTACCGTCGTTTTCGACTGTAAAGGAGCCGGTCGTTTTAACGGTAACGAATGTTACCTTGAAATTAACATTGGCATTTCCGTTTGCGTCTATAGTCAGGTTTATGGTTTTTACCTTGGAACCGATAACCTCGATATTAAGCGCAGAAATGTCTGCGGTCCATTTTCCTACGGAGGTATCGCGGACAAGCTGACCGACAGATGTAGTGCTGGTAGTGGGCTTGGTTGTTGTGGTTGTTGTGGTTGTTGATGTAGTCGTTTTTTTGGTTGTAAACATAGTCGTTGAATTTGTGGTCGAAAGAATTGATGGGTCGGACAAGAGAATATCGTTTAACGAAGTGTTGTCGGATTCCGATAATACATCTGATTCTGAAATATTATCGCTTTCTGAGACGGTGCCTTTAGAAATAAAAGCAAAGGAAAAAATATTTTTTGCGTAATCAATCGGGTTTTTACCTCTGATAAGCAAAAATCCGCAAAAAAGAACCGAAATAATCAGAAACGCAAAGAATATTGTCAGTATAAATTTAAGAAAACAGCTTGACTTCTTTTTGCGTTTTGATCTTTCCATGCTTTCATAGTAAGTGCTGTAGGTTTGTTCATAATGTTGAGAGTTATTTCTGTGATCTCCGATATAGCCGTTGTCATCGGCAGGATTATCGGGTGTAACATCAACCGTTGATGCGGTCTTTTTTATGAGTTCTTCATCTATGGCCGATCCGCTGCGGATTTTTTGCGGCGCACCGCAGCGAGGACAAAAGTGATCGCCGTCATATATTTCGGCTGAACATTTTGTACAGAACATTTTATCACTCCGTTAGTTAAGTTTTTTAAACGAATATGTATACGATGGAGAAGCTCGATTGGAAATGATCATTGTTTTATCTGCTTTATTTACAGAGTAGATTATATCTACTTCGATGCTTTGCCCTTCGAAATTCAAATCAAGATGTGCGGTGTCGTTTTCAGACAGCTCGTATTTACCGCTGAGTACGTATCCTGAAAGCAGAGAATCCTGCGGTGTTATAGTTACATTTCCGTTTTTTTCGAATTCCCATACCGTATCAACCTTTGTGAAAGGGATACCGGTTATGCCGAAACGAAGAGGCTCGATTTCTCCCTGCCACTTCCCGGTAATCAGCGGAGTGGGTTTGGTACCGGTGATAGCAAAAAGAATTATAATGAGTATTATAGTTATTGCCGCAGCACCCATTATGCCAAAAAGCAAAGGCTTGGGAATGGTTTTTCTATTGCTTAGCTTGTCGGCCTCATCTATTGACATTTTTACATAAACATATCCCTCGGGCAGACGATCCAAAACCACCTTGGAGGCATCATCGTATGCCTTGCTCTCACGAAGCTGTGCTTTCATGCGGTTATATTCACGAACAGCAGCCGTTTCCACCGAAGAGGCTTCCTTTATTGCGGCAAAGGTAAGAGTGCGGTCGAGATCTTCCTTCTGAGATGTTTCGGGTATAGGTTCGGGAATAGGCTCGGAAATAGGCTCGGGCGGAGGTGACGGTGCTTTTTTATGTGAAGGAGAAACAGGCATTGGTGAAGGAGCATAATAAGGCTCAGAGTGGGGCTCGGGAGGATTATCTTTCACCGGCTCGAATGAGGTAAAAGCTGCAGGTTCGCTTTTGCTTGAGAGTGTGTCGGCGGTAGCTGACGGATATGTTTTTTTGACCTGGATAGTGGGAGTACTGCTGCTTCTGTATTGCCTGGAGGTCATATTTGCTCCGCATTTCGGACAGATTATTTCATCTTTATAAGTGCGGCGTCCGCACTTTGGACAAATCATAACGATTCCCTCCTTTTGACTCTTTGCCTGTAATAAATAATATTATAACAGATATTTTCTGTTTTGTGAACAGTGAACTAAAAAAACAATCGGATATTTTGAATTAAGGCACAGCATATTAGCTTTGATTATGCCACATTATCTTCTATTTGTTGTGCAATATTTTTATTATAATACAAACAATAATTATAGAAATTATAATGTGTATCTGTTATAATAATAAAGATGTGGTAAGAATTTCAAGGAGGCACAGCAGATATGAATTTTATATTTATTTCTCCGAATTATCCTTCGGGTCATTGGAAATACGTATCTGCACTGAGAAATATTGGTGTAAATGTACTTTGTATCGGCGATGCCGGAGACGAGACATTTTCCGCAGTGCTCAGAGGCAGTATGACCGAATATTACAGAGTCGGCGATCTGCATGATTATGATTCTGTATACCGCGCATGTGCATATTTTATTCATAAGTACGGAAGAATTGACTGTGTTGAATCTTTAAATCCTTATTGGCGTGATTTAGAGGCTGAGCTTAGATTCGACTTTCAGATCAAGGGATTGAACAAAGAAAAAATCAGGATTTTCCTTGAGCTTGATAAATCATTTAAATGTGCAGTCGGTGCAGGTGTACCTGTTGTTCCGCATGAGGTTTTTACTTCGATGGTGGGAGCAAAGCGTTTTGCGGCAAGGTATGGTTATCCTGTTTATGCTCGTCCAATAAACAATAAAAAACAGCCGGGTATGTATTTATCAGGCGTCACACAGCTTGAACTGTTCCTTAAGGATAAACCGAAGAATGACTATATGCTTTGTTCTGTTCCTGAGGGGGAATATATCAGTTGTGACGGTGTTGCAAATTCAGAGAATAAAGCTGTTATTTGTTTGTTCTCGGAGTTTGTTGAACCGCCCGAAAAAGTTGCAAGCGAAAACGGGCTGCTTGCATTCTGGTCAATGAAAAACGATGAAAAGCTTTATAAAGCAAACAGCTTGCTGCTCGAAGCGTTTGAGCTTGGAAGCGGATTTTTCCATTTTAATTTTGTACGACTTGCTTCCTCTGTTGAGGGACTCGGAAAAAAGGGTGAATGTGTTCTCGTAAGCGCAGAATTCAATCCTCCGGCAGAGTATATAACAGATGCAATGTGCAGTGCGGTCGGTAAAAATGTATATGATGTATGGGCAAGGCTTAAGCTCGGAGAACCGACAGAAGGCGATATGGAGATAAACGGTGCTGTAGGCTGTGCCGCACGCCGCTTTGATCGTTCATATAAGAATTCTCATGAAAAAATACTCAGAAGACTTGGTGCAAAGCTGCAGACACATGTTCGCACAACGGGTGCAGGCAGTGAGGTCACAGGTGATTACATTTATATTTTTAAATGCGTGTCAAAGGCAGAGGCAAAAAGCTATATAAGATATATTCAGGAAGATTTTGCTTCACCTAAAATTTTGCAAAAGACAGAGATAAGCAAGGCGGTAAAAAAGAATGATGCCGCACTTAAAAAAGCAATGAAGGTTACAGATAAGGGATAAAAAATGTCAGTAATAGAAACTAAGAATTTAACGCTTACCTATGGTATCGGTACGCCATTTGAACGCACTGCGCTGAAGAATTGTTCAATTAAATTCGAGCAAGGGGAGTACGTGGCTATTATCGGACATACAGGCTCGGGCAAGTCAACCTTGGTGCAGATGCTTAATGGATTGCTGAAACCAAGCTCAGGCAAAGTCCTGCTTGATGGACGCGATATATGGTCGAAACCAAAGGAAATAAAAAAGGTAAGATTTAAGGTCGGCATGGTTTTTCAATTTCCAGAATATCAGCTTTTTGCGGAAACAGTGAGAGAAGATATTGCGTATGGTCCGACCAATCAGGGCTATAACGACAATGAAATAAAGGCTATCGTAGAAGATACCGCAAAGCTTGTAGGTATTACTTCGCTTTTGGATAAATCGCCGTTTGATCTGTCTGGAGGGGAAAAACGACGTGCAGCTATTGCGGGAGTCATGGCAATGGCGCCAAAGGTACTTATTCTTGACGAGCCTACTGCGGGCTTGGATCCGCGAGGCAGAGAGATCATTCTTGATCTGGTCGATGAGTACAGAAGGCAAACGGGTGCTACGATAATACTTGTATCACATTCCATGGAGGATGTTGCTGCAAGAGCTGAAAGGGTAATAGTTCTTAATGACGGTAAGCTTGAAATGCAGGGTTCGGTTAAGGAGATTTTTTCATATTCAGACAAGCTTTCCGAAATGGGTCTTAAAATTCCGCAGATAACGCAGATTTTTGCTGAATTGAACAAATTTGGCTTTTATACCGACGGCTCCGTTTTTAACGTTGATGACGGCATAAAAGAAGTTTTGCGTCTTCTTGGGAAAGGAGGCGCATGCATCAATGGGTGACATTACATTAGGTCAGTTTTTTCCGGGAAATTCATTTTTTCACAAGCTTGATGCAAGGACAAAGCTGCTTTGGCTTATTGTGATGATAATACTTATTTTTGTCGCAGAAAATTTAATTTCAGTCGGGGTTATGATTTTTATGACCGTGATCTCTGTTTTGCTGACAAGAGTGCCTTTCAAGCTGTATTTCAAAAGTCTTAAGGCGATATGGATCATCATTTTGATTTCTGCGATATTGAATATTTTCTATGTTAAGGGAGAGGGAGAACCGATATTTTCGTGGTGGAAAATTGAGGTTTATCCCGAGGGTATAAAGCAGTGCATTATTATTGCCCTGCGTCTGATATCACTTATTGTATGCAGCAGTGTTCTTTCGTTTACCACCTCGCCGACATCATTGACAGGTGCTATAGAATGGATACTTTCGCCTTTGAAAATCTTTAGAGTAAAGGTCCATGAGCTTTCCATGATGATGACCATTGCACTCAGATTTGTTCCTACACTTCTTGAGGAAACAGAAAAGATAATGAGCGCGCAGAAAGCAAGAGGCGCTGATCTTGACAGCGGAGGTCTGATAAAAAAAGCAAAGGCTCTTGTTCCAATCCTGATTCCTCTCTTTGTATCCTCCTACAGACGTGCGTTTGATTTGGCAACGGCAATGGAATGCAGATGCTATACAGGCGACGGAAACAGAACAAAGCTAAATGTTCCGAAATTCGGCATTTATGATCTTATAATGCTTATCGGAGGCTTGCTTCTGATCGCATTGATAATTTTAATAAATATAAATATTTTTGGATGGTCGTATGATTTTTACGGAATTAAGGTGATCTGATGATAAAAACCAATTTTCATACACATACGTATCGCTGCCTTCATGCTGACGGCAGTGAGGAGGATTATATTGCAGAAGCCATAAAATGTGGCTTTTCAGAGCTTGGAATATCTGATCACGGCCCGGAACCGACAAATACGATCGGTTACAGGATGCTTTGGGAAGATATAGACGATTATCTGAACACATTGACAGAGCTTAAGAAAAAATACAGCGGTAAAATTAAGGTGTATTCAGGTTTTGAATATGAGTATATGCGTAACGATCTGCCGTTTCTCAAGGAAGTAAAAGCGCGTGACGATGTTGATTATTTTGCATTGGGACCGCATTCTTTTCTTGACGACAGGGGAGAAAGACATGATTCCTTTTTCCTTAAGGATAAAGATGAGTTTATTCCCTATGCAAAAGCTATTGTTGAGGCAATGGAAACAGGTCTCTATTCCTTTGTTGCACATCCCGATCTGTATGTTTATACAATGAAATATCATTGCAAAGAAGCTGATGAAGCGGCTCGGATTATAGCAAAAGCTTCGCTTGAAACGGGAATACCGCTCGAAATAAACGCGAACGGTATGAGAAGAGGAGTGTTCAATTGGGACGGTGTTGAGAGATATCTGTACCCATACTGGAGATTCTGGGATAAGGTTGCTGAGGTCGGGGCAAAAGTTATAATTGGTTCGGATGCGCATTCTCCCGAGTTTTTGTGTGACAGCTTTTTTGTTGAGTCGGAAAAATTTGCGGCAGAGCATGGAATAATACCTGTTGAATTTACAGGGGAAATGCTATGAGAAGGTTTGATTGTGTCCTGTGGGACTGGAACGGAACACTTATAAATGATGCGTCTGTTGCATGTGCATGTGTTAATGATATTCTTTGTGACTTAGGCAGACCGAAAATTGAAATGCGGCAATACTACCATTTTATGCGTGATGGAATGGATAAATATTACGACTATCTCTTTTATCCCGATAAGGCTCCGTTTGAAAAGCTTGTTTTTATGTTTTCAAAATATTATGACATCAGAGTAAAAAATGCCTCTCTGCACGATGGTGCAAAAGAGGTGCTTGGTGCATTGAAAAAGATTGGTGTGACTCAGGCGATTGTTTCCTCAAGCCACAAGGATAAGGTGCGCAGAGATGCGGCTTTCTTTGGGGTGGATGGTTATTTCGATGAAATGCTTGGCGCTGATGATCTTTTGATCGGAAGCAAAACAGAACGCGCAAGACGCTATATTGAAAGTAAAGGAATAGAGCCTTGCAGAACACTGTTTGTCGGAGATATGACACACGACAGAGATACTGCAGAGGGGATAGGCGCTGATTATTTGGTGATTCCAAATGGACATCAGAGCAAAAAGCTTCTGCAAGATAAGGGAGTAAAGCTTGTCTCTGATATTAAGGATATTATTGATTACGTGATTTAACGGGTAAATAAGAAAACAAAAAAAGAGGTGAAATCACCTCTTTTTTTTTTTTCTTATTTAATTACTTTACAGAGTCAAATGCCTGAGAGAGATCGTTTATGATATCCTCAACATTTTCTATTCCGACGGAAAGTCTGAGAAGATCGGGAGAAACGCCGCAAGCTACAAGCTCAGCATCTGTAAGCTGACGGTGTGTAGTGCTTGCAGGGTGGAGAATGCAAGTTCTTGCATCTGCTACGTGGGTTACAATAGCACAAAGGTTCAATGCATCCATAAATACAGTTGCAGCTTCTCTGCCGCCCTTTATACCGAAGGTAACTACGCCGCAAGTGCCATCAGGCATGTATTTGCTTGCAAGATCATAGTATTTATCACCCTCAAGAGAAGGATGAGATACCCATGCGACCATATCGTGCTCATTGAGCCATTTTGCGACCTTGAGAGCATTTTCGCAGTGACGCGGCATACGCAGATGAAGAGTTTCTGTTCCGAGATTGAGAAGGAAAGCATTCATAGGAGCCATAATAGCACCCATATCTCTCATAATATGGGCTCTGCATTTTGCAGCGAATGCGGCTTTGCCGAAATGCTCAGAATAAATGAGGCCGTGATAGGATTCGTCAGGAACGGTAAATGCGGGGAATTTGCCGTTTGTCCAGTCAAAATTGCCTGAATCAACGATAACACCGCCGAGAGCAACAGCATGTCCGTCCAGATACTTCGAGGTGGAATGAACTACGATGTCAGCACCCCATTCTATAGGTCTGCAGTTGATGGGAGTGGGGAAGGTGTTGTCCACTACAAGGGGTACATTGTGAGCGTGAGCACAAGCGGCCCATTTTTCTATATCAAGAACACAGAGGGAAGGATTGGAAAGGGTTTCGCCCCATACACATTTCGTGTTTTCCCTGAAAAGAGCATTTATTTCTTCTGCGGTTGCGTCGGGAGAAACAAAATCCACCTCAATACCTAACTCGCGAAGAGTTTTGTTGAATAGATTAAAGGTTCCGCCGTAAACTTCGGAAGAAGAAATCACGTGGTCACCGGAATGACAGATGTTGACAAGGGTAAACATGCTGGCAGACTGTCCGGAAGCACAGAGAATAGCGGCAACACCGCCTTCGAGAGCGGCGATCTTTTTTTCTACAGCATCGCATGTGGGGTTTGCAAGACGAGTATAGAAAAAGCCATCGGCTTCAAGGTCAAAAAGAGCGGCCATATCGTCAGAGCTGTCATATTTGAATGTAGTGCTCTGGTAAATAGGAAGAACTCTCGGTTCGCCATTTTTGGGTGTATGGCCTGCCTGTACACAATTTGTTTCTATTTTATATTTGTTCATTCTATATCCCTCCGACTTGAGTTGATATTCGTTAAAAACAACTATATCACGCGCGTCCCTTTCAGTCAAGGGAAAATATACGTGTCTATAACTGCGTAAAATTTATTTGTGAACTTGGGGTGAAAGCATGGAGCATGAAAGAAAAGTACTTTTTGCAAAGAATACACTGATTATGACCTCTGCTTCGATGATAAACAAGTTTATAGGCTTATATCTTAATATTCTTCTTGCAAGAAGCCTTAAATCTGAAGGCCTTGGCCTTTATAGTCTTGTAATGTCTGTTTACATACTTGCATCGGGAATATCGGTATCGGGAATGTCTGTTGCGGTTACAAGGATCACATCACAGGAAATAGCAAAGGGAAATGAGGAAACATGCAGAGGAGCACTGCAAAAATGTATGTTTATCAGTGTAATTCTTTCGATTTCTTCAGGTATTGTAATGGCATGCATGTCTAGAGCTATATCTCTGCATTGGCTTAAGGATATAAGAACGATCAACAGCCTGTGCATAATTTCGTTTGCTCTGCCGTTTGTGAGCCTATCGGCCATGCTTCGCGGATGGTATACAGCAAAAAGGAGGAGCATAATACCTTCGCTGTCTCAGATATTTGAGCAGATCATAAGGCTTTGCTGCTGCCTGATATTGGTTCCGAAATTTGCGAAGAATGCATCAGATGGCTGTATGGCCATAGTTTTTTCAGATGTTATTGCAGAGTTTGCAGGGTGTATGTTTATAATGCTGTATTATATTGCTTCTAAAAAAGCTAAGGCAAAAAAACCTGAAAATATCGGGAGGAGGGTGCTTGATCATGCATTGCCGATAACGGCATCTCATTACCTGACATCGACATTGCGCTCGGCTGAAAGCTCACTGATACCTGCGTGTCTTATTTCATACGGAATGAGCAGAGAAATGGCGCTTTCTCAGCTTGGCATGATTCATTCAATGGTTATCCCCTTGCTGTTCTTTCCTTCGGGGATACTATCTTCGGCAGGCGCACTGCTTATTCCGGAGGTCGTAAGATACAGAGCGAACGGTGAGAATAAAAATGTAAAAGCAACGGTTGAAAAAGCAATAAAGCTGACTGTGTGCTGCGCTGTTCCTGTCAGTGCGGTGATGGTGTTGTTTGCCGGAGAATGGGGAATGATAATTTATAAAGAAGAGGGAATAAAAATGATTCTGACTATTCTTGCACCTCTGATTCCGCTGATGTATTGTGAGACAATATGCACTGCAATACTGAGAGGACTTGGAGAACAGATAAGTCTGCTTAAATATAATATAGCAGATGGAATAATCAGAATAATATTTATTTTTCTGCTCGTTCCCCGATTTGGAGTTGCAGGAATACTTGCAGCAATGATAATCAGCAACTTGTTTACACCAATAATGTGCTTTTGCAGACTTAGAAAGGTATCGGGTACAGGTAACCATATAAAGACAGTGTTTTTTTCAATAGCAGCGGCGTTTGGTGCAGGCACAGCTGTGATTCTGCTAAAAAAAGCCTTATCGGAAATTCCCGATAAGGCAGGTGCAGTGATTTTCAGTATTATTTTTTTCTTTATATACGCATTTATTATCCTCTGTTCCAGACAAAAGCTAAAAGAGGCGGTTCGCCGCGTCTGTTTACAAATTCTGAAAGCAGTACGGTGTATTTTCTGTCGTCGAGCTCCTTTAGATGTTCAAGCAGTGCGTCGCGTTCATCATAACCGTTAAATGAACCATAATATATGCATAGGCATAAAACGCCCTCAGGCTTTAAAAGACGCAAGGCGGCATCTATAGCCTTTACACTTGTGTCGCTTTTTGAAAAGATCATAGGATCGCCTCCGGGCAGTCTTCCGAAATTGAACACTATGCAAGAAACCGTGCCGGCCTTGGCGTACTTTTCCATGTTTTCGTGTCCGTCGAGTATAAGCTCGGCACGGTCGGATAATCCAAGCTCATCGAGATGCTTCCTCGTGCTTTCAATTGCCTCGCCTTGAATATCAAATGCAATAACATGCCCGTTTTTGCCTGTAAGTGTGCACAGCAGTGCTGTATCACGTCCGCGCCCGGCCGTAGCATCTATGCAGATATCTCCTTCTTTTACATTTGCACGTATAAAGTCATGTGCAAGGCTTAATGTATTTAGCGGATTCATCAGATCACTCTCTTTCTGAGTGATATTAACATTTTTTCAGGGAATTTACAAGAAGAGGAATAATTGATGCAGAGGTAAAGCAGGATGGTGAAATACGAACAGCGCCTCCGTTTATCGTGCCCATTGCAAAATGAGCATCGGGAGCGCAATGCAGACCGCCGCGAACAGCAAATCCGTCATCTGAAAGCTTTGAGGCAAGGGTTTCACTATCGGTGTTTTTTGAGGTTATTACGGTAAGTGCACTGCGGTGTGATTTATCACGGCATGAATGTATGGTTATATTTTTTAGCTTTTGCAGTTCATGTTCAAGCTGCATGCAAAAATCAAGCTCATGATTAAAAATTTCACTCATGCCACGGCTTCGAACGAAATCCACTCCTGCACTCATTGCGATAATGCCGGGAAGATTTACTGTGCCGCTTTCAAGTCTTTCAGGATATTCCTCAGGCTGAATCGGAAAAAGGGAATTACTGCCAGTGCCGCCTTCCACAAGAACACGAAGCTTTGCTTTGTCACTTAACAGCAGTGCGCCGCATCCCATTGCACCGTACAGACCCTTGTGTGATGGGATACAGACAAAATCAGCATTTAGTTCGGACATATCAACAGGAAGTGTTCCTGCACTTTGTGCAGCATCCATGCCGAATAATATATTGTGTTCTTTTGCAAGCTTGGACAGTTCATAAACGGGGAGTACATCTCCTGTGACATTTGAGGCATGGGTGCAGAAAATAATACGTGTGTTTTTTCTGATCGATTGTCTGAAATTGTTTATAGTTGAATTTATATCTCCGCTGACAACCTGAGCTTTTGTGACAGTTACACCGCGAGAGACGAGAGAATTGATCGGACGGGTGACAGCATTGTGTTCGATGTTTGATATTATGATATGATCGCCGGGCATCAGGATTCCCTTTAGTGCCATGTTTATTGCCGTTGTGCAGTTATAGGTGAATATACATCGCTCAGGAAATTTAAAATTAAAAAAGTCCGAGATGTTTTTTCTGCATTCATAAAGCTTATCGGCGCATTTTAATGAAAGGCTGTGTCCGCTTCGTCCTGGGTTTCCGGAAAAATGCACTGCGGCATCATATAGCTTTTCTGCTACTATTGCCGGCTTTGGAGATGTTGTAGCTGCGTTGTCAAGATAAATCATAAGCCACCACCGCGAACATGTGTTACACGTATGCCTGATTCGTTCAGTATATGCAGTGCATTGTCAAGGTCACTGCGATATATTTCCAAGCCTTGACTGCAGCCGTTTGTATCATGCTGCGGCGAGAGCTTTTTTACCTGTGCGGAAATACCGGCACGCAAAAGCAGCTCTTGCCCTTTGATTGTGTGAGTCATTGATCCTATGGTAAGAATTCTTTTATCCATTTTTACACCTTCATTATAAAAATAAAAATCCGTCTGCAATATTTTATGCAGACGGATTATATAATGTTACAGTATAAGAACAACGGCATGAGCTGCGATTCCCTGCTCAAGGCCTGTAAATCCAAGACCTTCCTCTGTGGTTGCTTTTATATTGACCTGAGAAATATCTATTTTACAAATACTGGCAATGTTTTGTGTCATCCGGGATATATACGGACGCAGCTTTGGTTTTTGGGCGAGAATGGTAGCGTCGATATTTCCGATCTCGTAGTTTGCGTTTCGAAGCATAGTGCAGACTTCGCTGAGAAGCAAAAGACTGTCTGCACCCTTGAATCGGACATCGGTATCAGGAAAATGCAGACCGATATCACCGAGAGCGGCGGCACCTAAGAGAGCATCCATTACAGCATGAACTAAAACATCTGCATCGGAATGACCAAGCAGTCCGAGATTATGGGGGATAGACACTCCTCCGAGTATTAGCGGTCTGTTTTCTACAAGCTTATGAACATCATATCCGTGTCCTATTCTCATATTTTACACCTCTCAAGCATTAAAAATTGAAAGCGGAATACAGCAAAGCAGCGGACTTATGATAAGAGCAGGAAGATAATCTGCAACCTTTAGTTTGGTTATTCCTATAATGTTAAGACCAAGGGCGAGAACCATAAGAGCACCTACAAATGATATCTGAGCTATTTCATATTCACCGAGAACAGGGGAGAGAAAGCCTGAAAAAAGAACCAGTGCTCCCTGAAAAAGGAAAACGAATATTGACGAAAAAATAACTCCGATACCGAGGCTTACAGAAAGCATCATAGATGAAATAAAATCAAGAAGAGATTTTGTAAAGATAAGATCATGGTTGCCTGTAAGTCCTGATTGCAGTGAACCGACAATAGTCATTGAGCCTACACAGAAAACAAGGCATGCCGTAACAAAGCCTTCGGAAAAGCTTCTTTCGCCTTCGTTTTTGTGCTTGGAAAATCGGGAGGTAAGCTTATCGGCAAGCTTATTTATTCCATCATCTATTTTTAATAAGGTACCGAGCACTGTGCCGATTATCATGCTTAATATAAGAATAATAATATTTCCGCCTTTGACAAGACCGTCGATACCGATGGCAACCGTACAAAGACCGAGAGCCGTCATGACAGCATTTGATAACTTTTTGGGGATTCCGCCCTTTAAAAGCAAACCAATGGTACTTCCGAGGAGAACGGTTCCGGTGTTTACCAAAACGCCGAGCATAAATATTACCTCCGCAAATGATTATAGGCTGCCGGATCAATCGGCAGCCTTAACGGTTAATTGTTGTTATTGGTTGTTTTTTCCACAAGCTCGCTCATAGCCTTGCTGAAGGCTCCCCATTCCATCGGGTAACGAGCCTGACCGTCCATGTGCTTCTGGCCGCTTGTTTTGTAGATATCAATTCGCCAGGAAATTCCTTTGCGGTTGGAGGGAAAATGATTTCTCCAGCCGAGAATATCGATTTTCTGGAGAGAAAGCCTGAAATTTTCAAGGATATTATCGGGAATATCGGTTCCCGCTTCACCCTTTAAAAGATCTTCTTCCGGCTGATCGAAATTTAAAATCGGAGTGCCGTCCTCTGCGTATGTGATAAGCTCGATAAACGGCTTTTTGTTAGCGCCCTCAAGCTTTGCTGAAATAGGGTCTTCCGCTACGGACTGCACACCGGTTTCAAGCTTTTTGTCGGCGATCTTCACCCAGATATAATTTGCCGCACCCTTATCTTCCCATACCGCAAAATAAAGGTCGGTTATCTGACTGTATTCTCTGTTAAGCACGAGCTCGTTTTCCAAGCCTCAACACCTCGGATGATAAATATTTTTATTATTTTATCATATCAAAACGGTAAAGTCAACTTAGCGAAATCTTACATCAATTGCTTTACAAATAAAATAAAAAATATTATTATTAAAGTGTTTATTATCAATAATAAAGTGAGGCAGTTTTAATGAATGACGGTTTTATGATAAAACCAATAGCGCATATTAAAAGTGACTTTACCGAGAAGTTCGGAATACCAAGACAGAGCGGACTTGTAAAATCGCTTTCCTCGCAGATAATTTTTGAAAGTGAATATGCGGTAGCTGATGCGATCAGAGGTCTTGAGGAATATTCGCATCTTTGGATAATATGGCAATTTTCAAAGGCAGTCAGAAGTGATTGGTCTCCGACAGTACGCCCTCCGAGGCTGGGTGGGAATGTGAGAGTGGGAGTATTTGGAACACGTTCTCCTTTCAGACCGAATCCGCTGGGGCTTTCTGCGGTTAAAATAGAAAAAATAGACTTTGACGATAAAATCGGTCCTGTAATTACGGTGTCAGGTGCTGATTTGCTTGATGGAACACCGATTTACGACATAAAACCGTATTTGCCCTACGCCGACTGTATTCCGGAAGCAACAAACGGCTTTGTCGGAAAATTTTCGGAGAAAGAGCTTATTGTTGAATGCAGTGACGAATTGCTTGCAGCTGTATCGGAAGAAAAAAGAGAACCGCTTATCGGTGTCCTTTCTCTTGATCCCAGACCTTCATTTCACGATGACCCCAACCGAGTTTATGGAATGCGCTTTGCCGATGTGGAAGTGAAATTTAAAACTGACGGGAAGCTGCTTACTGTTGTTGATATAATAAAGTTATAATATATTTCCAATAATTTTGAAAAAAGATGTAAAACTGCTTGCATATCGTGTAATGGTGTGTTATAATACATTATGCTTTGTGTGTACGGAAAACACAGGCCTTCCGGCGGTACTCTTTACGCCGCGGTTGAAATTTATCAAGGTGGACATTCCTCTGTCGATTTCGGGTATGAATGTCTGTAAATCTTAAGGAGGATATTAAAAATGGACGCATTGAAACTCATTTCCGAAAGCAGCCTTCGTGCTGACAAGCTCGAATTCAACATCGGTGATACTGTTAAGGTTCACGTAAAGATTCGTGAAGGCGAGAGAGAAAGAATCCAGCTTTTCGAAGGCACTGTTATTGCTCGTCGCGGCAGCGGTGTTTCTGAAACCTTCACAGTTCGCAGACTTTCTTACGGTGTTGGTGTCGAAAGAGTATTTCCTGTCAATTCCCCGAACGTAGCAAAGGTCGAGATCGTTCGTTACGGTAAGGTTCGCAGAAGCAAGCTCTATTATCTGCGTGACAGAGTCGGTAAGGCAGCTAAGGTCAAGGAAAGAATCCGCTCCAAGAACGAGGGCTGATAAATTCGGTGACAAGGGACGGGGCAACTCGTCCCTTTTTGTTATCTTAAAATTGTAATCAGGGGGGCTTAAACGTGGGTAGATTTAATGGCAGCGCATCTAACGATAAAAGAAAGCTGAACGGCTTTGCCGCTGAGATTTACGAATGGATGGAAGCGATCGCTTTTGCTTTGGCTATTGTGGTCATACTCTTTACCTTTGTGTTCAGAGTTGTAAGCGTAAGCGGCGGTTCTATGGATTCCTCGCTTGCAAATGGTGACAGACTTCTTGTGAACAGTCTTTTTTATGAACCCGAACAAGGTGATATTGTCATTGTTGTCAAGGAAAATGAGCATACGAGCGATCCGATAATCAAAAGAATTATCGCATGTCCCGGTCAGACAGTAAGATATGATTCGTCAACATGTGTTGTTTATATAAATGGTCAGCCTCTTGACGAGAGCGCTTATATAGACGATGACAAAAAAGGCGGTGCAAGTGCCTGGCTCAGCGAGGAAGTTACACTGGACGAAGATGAGTATATCGTTATGGGAGATAACAGAAAAATTTCATTTGACAGCAGAAACGAAGCACTTGGCGCTATAAGCAAGGATGATATACTTGGTGAGGTCTTGCTGAGAATTTACCCATTTAACAGTATCGGAGAGATAAGAGGATGAGTAATCCGCAGCCTATACAATGGTTTCCCGGACACATGGCCAAAACCAGACGTCTTATTTCAGAAAGTCTTAAGCTGGTTGACGCTGTAGTTGAAATAATAGATGCAAGAATACCCCTGTCAAGCAGAAATCCGGAGCTTGATTCTCTAATCGGCAGCAAGCCCAGAATAATTCTTCTGAACAAAGCAGATATATCCGATGCAGCAACAACCTCGCAGTGGATAGGATATTTCAAAACCAAGGGCTGCAAAGCCATTGCCTGTGATTGTAAAACCGGCAAAGGTCTCGGCAATTTTACAGGTATAGTGCGTGAACTGCTTAAGGATAAGATTGCCGCATGGCAGGCAAAGAATATGCGCGGAAAAACGCTGAAGCTAATGGTTGTAGGAATACCCAATGTTGGTAAATCCTCATTTATAAACAGAATGGCAAAGGCATCAAAGGCCGTTGTTGCAGACAAACCCGGTGTGACGCGCGGAAATCAGTGGTTTAATATCGGAAATGGTGTTGAGCTTCTTGATACTCCCGGTGTTCTTTGGCCAAAATTCGAGGATCAGACCGTCGGTGAGCATTTAGCTTATACGGGTGCGGTAAAGGATAATATTCTTGATGTTGAGACCCTTTGCCAAGGTTTGGTTGAAATATTGCTTTCCGACTACAGGGAAATGCTCAATGCAAGATACAATGTGCCGTGCGAGGAATTATCCGCTCATGAGTATGTTGAAGCGGTAGCGAAAAAACGCGGAATGCTGATTTCAGGCGGTGAAATAGATTCAGAGAGAGTCAGCGTAATGCTGCTTGATGAATTTCGCGGAGGAAAAATAGGAAAGATATCCCTTGAAAAACCGGAAGGAAAATAATTTATATGAAGGAAAACACAGTTACAGACTGGCTCAGATATGAGCGAGAAGAACTGAAAAACGGTGCGATTTATATTTGCGGTGTCGATGAAGCAGGACGAGGCCCCTTGGCAGGCCCTGTTTTCTCTGCCGCTGTTATTTTACCTGAAGGACTTATAATAGAAGGCGTGAACGATTCAAAAAAACTCTCGGAAAAAAAGAGAGAAGCCTTATTTGATGTTATATGCGAAAAGTCATTGAGTTATAATATCTCAGCAGTCGATGAAAACACTATTGATGATATAAATATACTTCAGGCCACATATAAAGCTATGACTGACGCTGTCGATGGACTTGACTTAAAACCTGATGTTGTACTTATAGACGGAAACAGAATACCCCCTCAGCTTAAGGTGAGATCCAAAGCAATTGTCAAGGGTGATGCACAATCCATGAGCATTGCATGCGCGTCTATTCTTGCAAAGGTAAGCCGTGACAGATTTATGCTGAAAATAGCTGAGATGTATCCTGAATACATGTTTGAAAAGCATAAGGGATACGGAACGGCTCTTCATATCGAAAAGATAAAAGAGTTCGGACCATCACCTGTGCACAGAAGATCGTTTCTTAAAAAGATTGAGGCAAAAAACAAATGAAAAAGCTTGAAATAGGCAGGTTTGGCGAAGATCATGCATGTGAACTGCTCAAACAGAAGGGCTTTGTAATAATAAAACGCAATTACCACACACGGCGCGGAGAAATAGATATAATTGCAGCAAATGAATATTATATAATGTTTGTTGAGGTGAAAACCCGTAAAGTTAATTCACTTGTCACGGGTGAGGCCGCTGTAAATGCATCAAAAAGAAAGAAAATATATTTTGCTGCAATAGATTACCTTTTAAAAAATCCGACAGACAAACAACCGCGTTTTGATGTTATTGCACTTACGGCGAATACAGAAAATGAAGTTAACATAATCAAATCAGAACACTATGAAAATGTATTTGGAGCAGAGGTGTGCGATGAGATTTTTTGATATCCATTGCGATACAGCAACAGAATGTCTGTATCATTTTAATAATAAGAATCTTAATGAAGGTGCATATCACCTGTCATTGGAAAGAGGAGCTTATTTTGACGCCTGGGCACAGGTCTTTGCTGTGTTTGTTCCCGATGAGCTTCGCGGAAAAGCTGCAATAGATTACTACGAAAAAGCAAGAGATTATATTTATGAGCAGGAGCAGCTTTTTCCCGACAAGATTAAGATTTGTCGGACATCGGAGGATATCGAAATTGCAGTGAAAGAGGGCAGATGTGCTGCAATAATGTCTGTGGAAAGCGGCGCGCCCTTTGCAGGTCAGATCGACAGGATCAATGCACTTTACGATGACGGAATTCGCCTTTGCACCCTGACATGGCATGGGAGCAATGAGCTTGGAGACGGCAATAAGGTCAAAAATGCAGGCGGTCTTTCGCCGTTTGGGATAGAAGCCTTGCGAAGAATGAATGAGCTCGGTATGATAGCTGATGTATCTCATCTGTCCGATGCTGGATTTTGGGATGTTGCCGACAACGCATTGCGTCCTTTTGTTGCCTCTCATTCGAATTCTCGAGTATTATGTCCTCACAGCAGGAATTTAACAGACGATATGTTCAGCACGATAGCTGAATTTGGCGGTATTGTCGGAATGAATTTTTGTCCTGATTTTCTTAATTCGGATAGAGAAAAAGCCGACATGACGGATATAATCAGACATACGGAACGCTTTCTTTCCCTTGGAGGTGAGAATGTTGTGTGTATGGGCTCTGATTTTGACGGAACCGATATGCCGATCGGCATTATCGGTATTGAATCGATGGGTAAGCTTTATGAGCTTTTCTTAAAGCACAACTACTCAGAGGAGCAGGTGCAAAAAATATTTTGGAAAAATGCAGAGAATTTCTTCTCTCGTATTCTGTAAGGAGATGCAGTTAATATGCTTTATACAAGCACAAGGGACAACACATTAAAAATTGAATCCGCACAGGCTATTGCAGGCGGTATTTCTTCTGATGGAGGACTTTTTGCGCCGACATCGATACCGGTGCTTTCAAAAGAACAGATATGTGCTTTTGCCGATAAAGATTATCTTCAGCGTGCAGTGTCTGTTTTGGGTAAATTTCTTACCGATTTTACTGATGATGAGCTGAAAAAATGTGTCAGTGATGCTTATGTAGGAAAATTCGGAGGCGAAGATGTTGCTCCGCTTAAGAAAATAAGCGGAAACAGAAGCATTCTCGAACTGTGGCATGGTCCGACCTGTGCATTTAAGGACATGGCTCTTCAGCTCCTTCCGCACTTGCTGAAGACCTCTGTGCGTAAAATAAAAGACGAACGTGAGATCGTTATTCTTGTAGCAACGTCTGGAGATACCGGTAAGGCTGCGCTTGAGGGTTTCAAGGATGTTGAAGGAACACGAATAATCGTATTTTATCCCGAAGACGGTGTCAGCAACATTCAAAAGCTCCAGATGATTACTCAGGAAGGCAGAAATGTAGGTGTTTGTGCCATTAAGGGTAACTTTGACGATGCTCAGACAGGAGTAAAGGCAATTTTTACAAGTGATGAAATACGAAAGGTGCTTGCAGAGAATAATATGACATTTTCCTCTGCAAATTCCATAAACTGGGGAAGACTTGCTCCGCAGATCGTTTATTATGTATCAGCCTATGCAGATATGCTTAAAAATGGTACGATAAAGGAAGGCGAAAAAGTCAACATAGTAGTTCCGACAGGTAACTTTGGAAATATTCTGGCAGCCTACTATGCAAAGTGTATGGGAATTCCTGTTAATAAGCTTATTTGTGCTTCCAATAAGAATAATGTTCTTACTGACTTTATAAGAACAGGTGTTTATGACAGAAATCGTGATTTCTATACAACAATATCTCCTTCTATGGACATACTTATTTCCAGCAACCTTGAAAGACTTCTGTTCCATCTTTCCGGAAATAACAGTGAGCGTACTGCTGCATGGATGGCATCACTTTCTGCGACAGGAAGATACGAAGTGGATGAGGATATAAAGACTCAGATTACGGAGCTTCTTTGGGCAGGCTGCTGTGATGATGAGCTTACCAAAACAACCATAAAGAATGTCTTTGAGTCTGATGGATATCTCTGTGATACTCATACAGCAGTCGGCGTGGCTGTGTATGATGATTATGTTAAATCAACAGGAGATGCCGATACACCGACAATTATTGCATCTACAGCAAATCCATATAAGTTCTCAGGAGATGTTCTTGCGGCTATAAGCGATATGACTGATATTGAAAATGAATTTGAGATATTGAATAAGCTCAATGAAAAATCAGGCATGGAAATACCGGCTGCACTTGCTTTGCTGAGCGGTAAAGAGATACGCTTTACAAAATCCTGCACTAAGGATACACAGACAAAGGCTGTTTTTGAGCTTCTTTCAATTCATTAAAATTAAAAAGCCCGGTGCGAGAGCGGGTCTTGCTCCGGGCTTTTTGCAATGGTTTCCTTATTTTGCTTTAAAGGTAGAGCATTTTGTGTCATTGTCGCTTACAGCAAAATTGGGACCGACCTCGATCATATCAGCGTGGCAGCAATCCTTGCCGTCGTGATAGGTGCAGTTAGTGACGTCACATTTGATATGGTTGATTCTCTCGCGGCAGTTTTCAGAGCCGCAGCTGTTAGTGTTAGACATGTTTTACACCTGACCTTTTCATTTTTCGCGGTATGTCCGCGTGTTTATTATTACACAAAAAAATGTGTTTATTCGTAAAGGAGGCCGCGGAAATGTCTGTATGGACAATTGGAGATCTTCATCTTTCAATTGGCGGAAATAAGCCAATGGAAATATTCCGCGGTTGGGACAACCATTTAGACAGAATAAAAACAAACTGGCAAAATCTTGTCGAAGAAGATGATACCGTTGTTCTTGTCGGGGATTTATCCTGGGCAATGAAGCTCGAAGACACTGCGGAGGATTTTGCTTTTATAAATTCCCTTCCCGGAAAAAAGATAATAATAAAAGGTAATCACGATTACTGGTGGGGAACAGTAAAAAAAATGGAAGAGTACATTTTGAAAAACTGTTTTTCAACACTTCATATCCTCAATAACAATGCCTATAAAGCGGGAAACATTGCGATATGCGGAACAAGAGGCTGGAGTTATGACTGCCCCTCATCAGAAATAAAAATATTAAATCGTGAAGTCGGAAGGCTCAAAAAGTCTGTTGAGGAAGGGATAAGGTTAGGAGCAGAACCGGTGGTGTTTCTTCATTATCCGCCTGTTTTCGGCGATTATATCTGTGAGCCGATTTTAGATACTTTGAAGGAATACGATATAAAGCGCTGCTATTACGGACACCTGCATGGTGCGTCGATCGGAAAAGCAATAACAGGTGAACATTACGGGATAAAATTCAGATTGGTTTCCTGTGACGGTAATTCATTTGCTCCTGCATTGGTTGAGAATGCTTGAAAGGATAGCGGCAATATAATATAATGGTGATAAATTATGGATGTACGTCCTAATGATATAATAGAATTAAAAAAGAAACACCCATGCGGCAATGCACAGTTTACTGTATTGCGGGTTGGAATGGATTTTAAAATAAAATGCAGCAGATGCGGTCATGAAATAATGGCACCTCGAAAAACTATAGAGAAGAGCATTAAAAAGCTTATAAGACCGCAGGAGGATACCGAAAGGAAAGATACTGATGTTTAAGAGGCTATCAGGTGCAGAGGCACGTTTTGTTGAGCTCGAACAGAAAATGTTTGATCCGGAAATTGTAAACGATCAGGCAATGTACAGAGATATTATGAAAGAACATAAGTCTCTTGCGCCTATTGTTGAAAAATACAGAGAATATACAAAAGCATGCGAAACTGAGAGCGAAGCAAGAGATATGCTTGAAATGGGCGGTCTTGAAAAGGAATTTCGAGAAATGGTGGAAGAAGAGCTTTCAAATGCAAAAGCTGATATTGAACGCTTGTCAGATGAGCTTAAAATACTTCTGCTTCCGAAAGACCCTAATGACGATAAAAATGTTATAGTTGAAATTCGCGGCGGCGCAGGCGGTGAAGAAGCCGCACTTTTTGCGGGAAGTCTTTTCAGAATGTATTCGATGTATGCAGAAAGAGTAGGCTGGAAAACTGAGGTAATGAATGCAAACGACACAGAGCTTGGAGGCTATAAGGAAATCAGCTTTATGATAAACGGTGATGGCGCTTATTCAAAACTCAAATTTGAAAGCGGTGTTCACAGAGTACAGCGAGTTCCTGAAACAGAAACACAGGGCAGAATACATACATCAACAGTTACAGTTGCCGTTTTGCCCGAAGTTAATGATGTCGATGTTGATATCAATACCGCTGATCTTAAAATAGATTATTTCCGTGCAAGCGGTGCAGGCGGACAGCATATAAATAAAACAGAGTCTGCAATAAGAATCACTCACATACCCACAGGAGTAGTTGTAGAGTGTCAGGATGAGCGAAGTCAGCACAAAAATAAAGACCGTGCGATGAAAATACTGCGCTCAAGAATTTATGAGATCAAGATGGAAGAGCAGAATAGTAAAATAGCGGCTGAAAGAAAGGCGCAGGTCGGCACAGGCGACCGTTCTGAGCGTATCAGGACCTACAACTATCCGCAGGGAAGACTTACAGACCATAGAATCGGTTTGACATTATACAGGCTTGACGCAATACTGAACGGTGATCTCGATGAGGTTATAGATTCTCTCATAACAGCAGAGCGCGCAGAATTGCTCAAGGCGTCCATGGAAAACAGCGGAAAGGACATACAGCAGTAATGGATACTAAACTGTTAACAGCTTCAGAGGAATCTGTTAAACTTGCAGGAGAAATGATTTTGAGCGGTCAGGTTATCGCTATGCCGACGGAAACAGTTTATGGACTGGCTGCCGATGCATTCAATGGTACGGCTGTGGCTAAAATTTTCGAAGCAAAAGGCAGACCTCAGGATAATCCGCTTATTGTTCACATTTCTGATGTGTGTCAAGTAAAATTGCTTGCCAGAGCTTTTCCTGATAAGGCAAAGAAACTGGCAGAAAAATTCTGGCCGGGACCACTTACAATGATACTCCCGAAACAACATGAAATTCCGGATGAAGTCACTTGCGGACTTGATACGGTAGGGATAAGATTTCCGTCAGATGAAATTGCAAGGGCGATCATAGCGTCTGCCGGAAAACCTCTTGCTGCACCATCTGCAAACCGTTCTGGGAGTCCGAGTCCAACGACTGCACAGCATGTGTTCAAGGATATGGATGGAAGAATACCCCTTATCATTGACGGAGGAGAATGTGAAGTTGGGCTTGAGTCAACGGTTATAACACTTGCGACTGAAATTCCCATGCTGCTTCGTCCGGGTGCAGTAACTCTTGAACAGCTTGAAAATGCTATAGGTAAGGTTAATATTGCAGATGCTGTGCTGAATGAGCTTTCGGGAAACGAAAAGCCTGCATCACCGGGGATGAAATATAAGCATTATTCCCCGGAGGCAGAAGTGATTATTCTTGACGGAGCATTGGATTCGGTAATAAATTATATTAACGAAAATCACGAAAACGGTGATTTTGTTCTGTGCTTTGAGGGAGAAGAAAAGCTGTTTGATATTCCGTTTGTTACTTACGGTTCAGCAGATGATGCCCTTTCGCAGTCTCATAAGCTTTTTTCGGCATTGAGAGAGCTTGATGAACTTGGGGCAAAAAGAGTATTTGCCAGATGTCCGTCTTCCGACGGTGTTGGACTTGCTGTATTGAATCGGCTGCTTCGTGCCGCCGGGTTCAGAATAATTACACTCTGATCGGAGGGTGCAATATGCCGTTTGTGGTAGGATTAACGGGCGGAACAGGATCGGGTAAAAGTTCGCTGAGGTCTATATTTGAGAGGTATGGATACGTATATATAGACACCGATCTGTTGGCGAGGCGAGTAACCGACCCCAATTTGCCTTATTTAAATTCCATAATTCGTGTTTTTGGTGAAAAGAATATCTGTAAAGATGGATTGCTTGACAGGCATTTGCTTGCAAAAAGAGCGTTTTCTTCACCGATTTCCACGGCTGTGCTTAATCTTTTGTCTCATCCTGCCATAATAAAAATGAGTTTGGACATCATTGATACATGTGAAGAGCATGAAAAAATAGTAATAGATGCACCGCTGCTTTTTGAAGCGGGCATGGACAGTATATGCGATGTTATAGTTGCTGTAACGGCACCTGAGGAAAAACGAATCGGAAGAATAGTCAAACGTGACAAGATCACAAAGGAAGATGCATACATCAGATTGCGACGCCAGCATGATGATGAATTTTATAAAGAGAATGCAGATTATATACTTGTTAATGATTCCGATTTTGCCATGCTTGAAAGCAAAGCGAAAAAGCTTCTTGATGAACTGACGGTGAAATAATGGTAATTGAAAGCAAAAAAATATTTAAATTGTTTACATTTCTTGTAATTATAGCTGTTATAATAATACTGATATCAGTATTCGCTCCGAAAATTGAAAAAAAGATCTATCCGAAGAATTATTCTGAATTTGTCGAGCGTTATTCCAAAGAATATAATATCGATGAAACCTTGATATATGCGATTATTAAGACGGAAAGTTCTTTTGATAAGAATGCTTTTTCAAATGCAGGTGCCATTGGCTTGATGCAGATAATGCCCGAAACCTTTGATTGGCTTCAGATAAAAATGGGTTCAGGGGAAAAGTTGAGCCATGATAAACTTTACGATCCTGAAATAAATATCAAATACGGTGTGTTTTTTCTTTCTCTTTTAGAGGAAGAATTTAATGACAGAAAGCTTGTTATTGCCGCTTATCATGCGGGAAGAGGAAGAGTCAATGAATGGCTTCTTGACGAGTCGGTTTCACATGACGGAAAAACAATATCGGAGATACCATCCAGAACTACGGCGCATTATGTTTCCAAAGTGACAAGAAATATAAAAAAATACAATAAATTATATAATAAGGGTGATTAAAATGAGCGAAAAAAGCAAAGCTGAAATTCTTGCAGAAGAATTGCTTAACTCAAAGAAAAATCCTCAGCAGAAGGTTGATGAAGCTGTTTTTGACGAAGCTGAAAAATTTTGTGTAGGATATAAAAAATATCTTGATGCCTCAAAAACAGAGAGAGAGGCAGTTACTGCAGCAATAGAAATCGCCGAAAAAGCAGGATTTAAGCCTTTTGACAGAAATGCAAAATATATCGCAGGCGATAAAGTTTATGTTAATAACAGGGGAAAGGCAGTAACTTTTGCTGTAATCGGCAAGAAAAGCGTTGTGGAAGGAACGCGAATCCTTGCAGCGCATATCGATTCTCCGAGACTTGATCTCAAGCCTGCTCCTCTCTATGAAGCCGAAGAGCTTGCTCTTTTTAAAACACATTATTATGGCGGTGTGAGAAAATATCAGTGGACAGCCATACCTCTTGCGCTTCATGGTGTTGTTTGCTTAAAGGACGGCTCGGTTATCGATGTATGCATCGGCGAAGATGAAAGTGATCCCTGCTTCTGCATTACAGACCTGCTTCCTCATCTTGCTGCGGATCAGAGCAAAAGAACTCTCGCAGAAGGCATCAGAGGCGAGGAGCTTAATATTCTTATTGGCAGCAGACCGCTTAAAAGTGATTCCGGAAGTGAGCTTGTTAAGCTTAATATAATTAAAATTCTGAATGAACGATATGGCATTGTAGAAGCAGATTTTTGGTCTGCCGAACTGCAGGCTGTGCCTGCAGCGCGTGCCAGAGATGTGGGCTTTGACCGTTCTATGATAGGTGCATACGGTCATGATGACAAGGTGTGTGCATATCCTGCATTGGCCGCAATAACAGCAATCGAGATTCCCGAATATACTGCTGTCGTGTGCCTGGCGGATAAGGAAGAGATCGGCAGTGAAGGCAACACCGGTCTTAATTCCAGATATCTCGCCAATTTTGTTGCTGATCTGGCAGAAATGCAGGGCGGCAGCGGAAGAGCTGCTCTTTCAGAATCAAAATGCCTTTCGGCCGATGTTAATGCGGCGTATGATCCGACCTTCCCCGATGCCTTTGAACGCAGAAATTCCTGTTTCCTCGGCAGAGGTGTTTGCCTTACAAAGTACACCGGCTCAAGAGGCAAGGGTGGATCGAACGATGCTTCTGCTGAATTTGTTGCAGAATGCAGGAACCTGTTTGACAGCAGCGATGTAATATGGCAAACAGGAGAGCTTGGCAAGGTTGATCAGGGAGGTGGAGGAACTGTTGCAAAGTTCATCGCATCCTATGATGTTGATGTTGTTGATATCGGAGTTCCTGTGCTTTCTATGCATGCACCGTATGAGGTGATTTCAAAATTTGATGTTTATATGGCATTTAAAGCATTTAAAAGCTTTATAAAGTAAAATAAAAATAAAGGAGAAAGATTTATGGACTTTGAGAAAATTTTGGTTACTGTCGGCGATTTTTTCACAAGGCTTGGAATTGACATTTGGGAATGGCTGAAATTAAAAGGTCCCAATATTATAGGTGCAGTCGCAATAATGATAATTGGTTGGTGGCTTTCGGCGGTTATTTCAAAGGGTATTCGCAAAGCTTTGGGCAAGAGCAAGGTTGAAAAAGGCGTTGTAAGCTTTATTTATTCTGTTATTAAGACATTCCTGTTGCTTATTGTTGTTGTATCTGCAATAGCACAGCTCGGAATCAACATTACATCTGTTATTGCTGCACTCGGTGCCGCAGGTATCACAGCCGGTCTTGCATTAAAGGATACATTGTCAAATTTCGCAAGCGGTATATTTATTCTCTTTAATAAGCCCTTTGTAACGGGTGATTTTATTGAGGTTGAGGGAAGTACAGGAACAGTTGTAAGCATTGAGCTTATGTTTACAACCCTCAAGACCGTTGACAATAAGCATGTTGTATTTCCTAATTCAAAGCTTACAGAGAACAAGCTCATCAACCATACCAGTGAAAAAATCAGAAGACTTGATTCTTTTTATCCTGCACCGTACGGTGTGGATGCAAAGGCTGTCAAGGCAGTATTGAATGATGTATATGCAAACAACCCGTACATAGTAAGCGATGCTGAGCATGAAACTATAATTGGTGTTGCAGAGTTTTCGGACAGTGCAGTTATATATGAAGTACGCGGATGGATAAATTCGGTAGACTATACAGCTGCTAAATTTGATCTTAACGAAAAGGTAAAGGAAGCTTTTGATGCAAACGGTATTGAGATACCGTTCAATCAGCTTGATGTTAAAATTAAGAACTGAAAACTTTGAAAGGGGGCTTGTTCTGTGAGTATAAATCAAGAAAAAAGGCCCGTAATTAAAACTGTCAAGGTAAGAGTAAAACGCACGAGTGAAAACTCGTGCGTTTCGCCAAAAACGGAAAAATCTTCCGAATCTCCCGATGTTCTTGAGACACTGCTTCCGCAAGCGCTGGAGCTTGAAACAGCGGAGAATAAAGAAAAAGAAGATGCAGTCATATCAGTTAAGGACGAGGAGAATAGAAAGACGGAAAACGAACCAATCGTTTTTATTACCATAGAGGAAAAAAGGGAAGAGGCTCCACGGAAAACAACAGAAAAAAATAACGATGAAATCATTGAAAATAAAACAGAAAAAACCAAGGAAGAAAATATAACAGCCGATAAACCGATTAAAACAAAGTCGGTTGATGCGGAAAATAATAAGCGCAGATTATTTACCCCTTTTCCAAAAATGAGCTTTATCCGAAAGAGTCTTGTTGTTTTATCTTTGATTTTCTGTTTATGGTCACTTTTGCCGCTTGTAAAAGGCATATTCGGAATTGGTTTATATGCACCGCTGTGCATTGGATTGTTCGTGCTGTTTACAGTTGGTGCGTGGGATTTTATTGCATCTGTAAAAAGCAGGCCTTGGAAATTATTATGGTTCTTAATTGCTGTGATTGTAATGATAGGAGCAGCTGCATTTGCATTTGTGTCAGGTCACATGATATCTGCATCAAATAATATCGCACCGTCATACAACAACGACCTTACAGTTGTTGTTCTTGGTTGCAGAGTATACGGAGATAAACCGAGTAAAATGTTAAGAGGGCGTCTTGACAAGGCTGCAGATTATCTTCTTACACACCCGGGAGTAAACTGTATTGTCTCGGGCGGAATGGGAAGCGATGAGGATGTGCCTGAATCGGTCGTGATGAAGCAGTATCTTATAAAAAAAGGAGTCTCAGCAAGTCGGATCAAAATTGAGGATGAATCACACAGTACCAGAGAAAACATAAAATATTCCATTGAGGTCGCAGAAAAAAATAATTATTATACAACATTTTATATTGTAACCGACAGATTTCATCAACTGAGAGCAAATATTGTATGCAGAGAACTCGGAGTAACATCATATGCACTCTCATGTGAGACACCGTGGTATCTTACAATGTATTACTGGTTCAGAGAAATGTTTGGTATTGCTCACCACACAGTGTACAAAAACTGATAAATTTTTCAATAAAAATTGATTGTTTTTAAGATTTTGCATAATTTATGTGTTGACAAGATAAATTATTAGGTGTATTCTTAATACGTTAAGTTGTATTCTCAGGGGTGGAGTTATTGCGAAACACTCAAGACAATGGTGAGTTTGCAAAGGTCAGCACAGATCGTATGCTTGAACTTGCAAGAAGTGGTGACAGCATTGCTTTTAAAGCCATTGCAGAAGAATACGAAAGTATTATAGCGGCAAAAGCTTCTCTTGCACATACAAAAGGTGTCGACTTTGAAGATCTGCTTCAGGAAGGTTATGTTGCATTGTTTAATGCTGTAAAAACATATTCCTCAGAGGCAGGAGCTGCATTCAAAACGTATGCAACTGTTTGCATCGGCAACCGGATCGCTTCGGTTGCACGCGATCACGGTAATTCTAAAAATCGCGCACTTAGTGACTATTCTGCTCTTGCAGATGATGAGATGGCAGCCGACTCAAATTATGAGCCTGAATTTGCTGTTTTTGCCAGGGACAGGATGAATTTGATATACGAATATATATCACTACTTTTGTCCGATACAGAAAATCGTGTTATGATGCTTTATCTTTCGGGTAAAGCATATTCGGAAATTGCTGATGAGCTTGGTATTACTGAAAAAGCAGTTGATAATGCTTTGCAGCGATCGAGGCGAAAATTAAAGTCGGCAATGGAAAAACAGCAGTAAAATTGGCTTATACATCCGATGGGTGTTGGCGATATATATGCCCTTGATCGGTTATGCAGAGGCAGAACTTTTGGCGGGTAATTACCGTCCGTGGGCGAAAAATCTTTTTATTCCAAAGCGAGGTAAAAATCAATGTACGAAGACAAGACTCTCATTTGCAAAGAATGCAATCAGGAATTCACCTTCACCGCCGGTGAGCAGGAATTCTACGCAGCAAAGGGTTTCGTAAATGAACCCCAGAGATGCAAGGCTTGCCGTGATGCGAGAAAGAACGGCGGCAGACCCGAGCGCGAGACCTTTATCGCAACATGTGCAGCATGCGGCGGCGAGGCAAAGGTTCCCTTTAAGCCCCGTGAGGATCGTCCGGTCTATTGCAGCGCTTGCTTTGCAAAGATGAGAGAAGAAGAGAACAACGACTAATATCATCTGAAATAAATGACCACCGGTTTATCCGGTGGTCATTTATTTTGTAAAAATTAACTTTATGAAATACGATTGCTGATTTCTGTGAGCATTTCGTACAGCTTCTCAGGAGCTACGCCTTTAGTTGAGACTGATAGAATAACATCGTCATACAGAACACAAAATCTCATTCTTATACCCTTATCATTCGCCTCACCGGTTGTATATGCACGAGTACGTACAACATCAAGACTTAGCTCTTCGATTTTAAATATAGGATCATCAACGATCTCGTGAAGTTCAAATGATAGATACAGGTTATATAATATTTAAAATCAACGGTTTGCGTGTGTTTTTATTCAAAAGTTTTTAAATCGAAAAAGCATCAATCCAAATCTAACAGCTTAAAATCCTTGACAGGTGTTTTGCAGGCACCCTTTTCACAGAGGTAATACATTACGCCTTCCGACGGTATGGGATAATCCGCTGTAAAGGGTGCGCATTCTGCAAGTAACTGTTCGTTTTCGCGTGTTTTAAGAATGATTTCAAGCCCGTAGGACGGGCTGTTTTTTATATATTCGCAAAGTTCGTCGGGTATCTTATCACCTGAAACACAGACAAGCTCTTTGTGTGGATACAATGTATCCAATACAGCAAGCAGACCGAAGGAGCTGCCCGATGGTTCATCGCCCATTATTTCGGAAATAAAACTGAGCTGTCTGTTTGCGGCATCCTGCCATTTTGGAGTTCCCGTCAGATATGCCAATTTCTGAAGAACTACTGCAGCAACTGAGTTGCCCGAAGGGATAGCGCCGTCATAGGTTTCCTTTGGGCGCACTATCAGCTTTTCCGCATCCTCGGCAGTCATAAAGAATCCGCCGCCATGTTTGTCATTAAACTGCTCAAGCATCTGCTCGGCTCTTAAAATTGCTTCACTGAGATATTCCGTATCAAAAGTAATGCGGTACAGCTCCAGCAGAGATAAGGCATAAACTGCGTAATCATCAAGCTGACCTGCGTTGGCGGTTTCGCCGTCACGGTAGCGCAGAAACAGACGGTTTCGCTCATCTGTCATCTGCTCTCGGATGAATTTTTTTGCTTTGATGGCAGTGCTTAAATATCTTTCATCGGAAAGAATCAGCCCTGCTCTTGCCATAGCCGTTATCATCCAGGCATTCCACGAAAGCAATATCTTATCATCTTTATGCAGTCTTGTGCGTTGGAGACGATACTTGTAAAGCTTTTGAAGCCTTTCATCATTGTGTGACCAGCTTTTCTCAGTCTGGCCTATTCGGTTTGGTATGCTTTTGCCCTCGAAATTGCCCTGCTGTGTAATGTCGTAAAGTCGGCAGAACTCTGCACCATCAGCATCGCCCAGAACACTCTTGATTTCCTCGGGTGTGAAAACATAATATTTCCCTTCAATGCCGTCGCTGTCAGCATCCTGACTGCTGAAAAAGCCGCCCTTAATGCTTGCCATTTCACGCAGAATATATTCTGCAGTACGACGAACAATGTCTGCATACTCCTCTTTTTTAGTCAGCTGATAAGCATCGAGATACGCCAAAATTAGCAGCGCATTGTCATACAGCATCTTTTCAAAGTGAGGGACAAGCCACTTTCCATCAGTGGAATACCGAGAAAAACCGCCACCGATGTGGTCAAAAATTCCTCCTCGTGACATTGCATCAAGAGTTGTTTCCGTCATTTTTAAAGCTTCTTCCTTGTTTTCTGCCTGTCCATAGCGCATCAGAAACAGGAGATTATGGGGAGTGGGGAATTTAGGCGCTCTGCCAAAGCCGCCCCATTTGTTGTCAAACCGCCTGCAAAATTTTTCAAAAGCTCGGTGAGCCAATGCGTAATGCGGCTTTACCGTTCCTGAGACCTGTGTTTGACGCAGCTCCTGTACCGCAGAGCTTAATATCTTTTCACGCTCCGTGCTCCACATATAAGATATGGAATTTAATAAATCCATAAGACCGTGCTGAAAAGCATTGCTGTGCTTTGGCAGGTAGGTCGCCGCATAAAAAGGCTTTTTGTCGGGAGTCAGAAATACAGTCAGCGGCCAACCGCCGCTTCCCATCATTGATATGCAAACGGACATATAAACTGAATCAATATCGGGACGCTCCTCGCGGTCAACCTTTATGCTTATGAAATCACGATTGAGAATATCTGCCACCTCATTATCTTCAAAGGATTCGTGCGCCATAACGTGACACCAGTGGCAGGTGGAATATCCGATGCTGAGAAAGACAGGTTTGTCTTCCTGTCGAGCTTTTTCAAAGGCCTCTTCGCACCACGGATACCAGTTTACGGGATTATCCATGTGCTGAAGAAGGTATGGTGATTTTTCGTTTTTTAATAAATTCGGCATATAAGCCCTCCAAAGTTATTTGATGAGTTAAGGATAGTGTTTCCCTTTTGAGTCAAACTTAATAATATGGTTTTCTTTGGAGGGTGAATAAATGCGCAATGAATTTTGGGGCTGGTATTTCAAGTGTCAGTCAGATAATCAGACGCTCGCTGTAATACCTGCAGTGCACAGCGAGAGAAATAAAAAGTCCTGTTCAATACAGCTTATAACAGATAGGTTTTCGCAGAATGTGTCATTCCCTTACTCTCAATGCAGAAAAGGCAGGGACAGCATAGAAATTGCAGACTGCCGATTCGGAAAAGAGGGAATAAGCCTGAATATCAGCACGCCGATGATCACGGCAGTCGGTTCTGTTTCCTTTGAGAATATGACACCCATAAAATATGACATAATGGGTCCCTTTGCTTATGTTCCATTCATGGAGTGCCGACACAGCGTTATGAGCATGAGGCACGACGTAACGGGGGAAATAAATATAAACGGAACGCCTTATGTGTTCAGCAAAGCATCGGGCTACTGGGAAGGGGACAGGGGACGTTCTTTCCCGAGAGAATATGTATGGACGCAGTGCATTTTTGAAAATGGAAGCCTGATGCTGTCTGCTGCGGATATTCTCATAGGAAGTCTACATTTCACGGGAATCATCGGAGTAGTTCTCCTAAACGGAAAGGAATAACGTATTGCCAACTATATCGGAGCAAGGATGCTTAGAATATATCGGAGAGGTTATAGTGCGGCATTTGAATATGAATATCCGTATTGAAAAATGAGTATTATCCGTGATATATTGTTTTAGCAATAACTTGAATTGGTGAGGTGCTCTGATGAATGAGCGAATAGAAAAACAACTGGCATTTTCATTGGAAATGGATAAAGTAAAGAATATTTTCAGACAAACGCACCTGTCAGGCATGGGCAGAAGAGAAAACGATGCCGAGCATTCATGGCATATGGCACTTATGGCATACCTTCTTCGTGAGTATGCAAACGAAGAGGTAGATATTACCAGGGTCATGCTGATGTGTCTTGTTCATGATATTGTTGAAATAGATGCGGGAGATACATACGCATATGACACGGAAGGACTTCAGACTCAGAAGGAGAGAGAGGATGCTGCAAAACAGCGGATATTCTCTATCTTGCCGGAAGATCAGGCAAAGGAGCTGATTGCTGTCTTTGATGAGTTTGAGGCATACGAAACCCCGGAGTCCAGATTTGCTCACGCAATGGATAACATCCAGCCGCTTATGCTCAATGACAGTAACAACGGACACGACTGGAAAGAGCATAATGTAACTGCTGAGCAGGTATATAAAAGGCAGAGAAAAGCAAAGCTCGGCTCCGAAAAGGTGTTTGAGGTGATCGACGGAATAATTCAGAAAAATATAAAAAAAGGAAATCTGAAAACCTGAACAGATCACAGATATCGGGGAGTACGGCAAGGGAGTGCTTTTTTCGAAAACGATTTTGATATATAAAGAAAAGCACGCAGTTTTCAGGATTGCTCCCTGAAAAACTGCGGGTGTTGTATTTTGGATCAGTATCAGATTTCAGGAACTATAAAATTGCGTTCCTCAAGTGCTTTTTCAATACGGTCAAGAACTTCCTCCGAATCTGCACGAATGGTATGATAGTGATATCCGCCGGTGATGTTCATCAGTTCGATTGATTTACCGCTCCGAACGCCTTCGATGAACTGCTTTACATGAAGTCGTGAAAAAATATTCAGACCGGCAACGACCTTACCGTACACCTTGTGCCACACAAACACATCCACAACCGTACCGCCCAGATCGACTATCAGGTTGAGTTCATCCTCGGTCTGTTCAGTGGTATGTCGAATTTTGAATACCCGTTCTGCGAGAGGGGTGTTTTGAATTATATAACCGCTGTGAGTTGACAAAATATCAAAGCCTGCGGCCTTAAGTACCGAAATATCCTGAACTATGATTTGTCTGGATACACCGAATTTTTCGGAAAGTGCACTTCCGGATACCGGCCTCTGCTCTGACATCAGATAATTGGCGATTTCTTTTCTTCTTTCGTCTGCTTTCATATTTTCGCCCCTTTCCACGAACTTAAGCTGCGGATCAGATCGCGTGGAGATTTTTCAGCGAAAGATCCAGAATAGGAGAAGAGTGGGTAAGAGCACCACTTGATATATAGTCTACACCAATATCCACAAGCTTTGCAACATTTTCCTTTGTCACATTTCCGCTGCATTCGGTTTCAGCCTTGCCTGCGGCGAGACGTACAGCTTCTCTCATATCTTCAACGCTCATATTGTCGAGCATGATAATATCGGCACCTGCTTCCAGAGCCTCTCTGAGCATATCAAGGTTTTCGACCTCTATC
The DNA here is from genome assembly GCA_045536305.1 of Acutalibacteraceae bacterium. Classification (GTDB taxonomy): domain Bacteria; phylum Bacillota; class Clostridia; order Oscillospirales; family Acutalibacteraceae; genus JAISGQ01. The sequence goes on along the minus strand of JAZSNH010000017.1, from coordinate 2,101 downwards.
TCAATCTTGCGCACAAAGGGAGCATATTCCTTTGCCATGCGAATAGCTTCGCCTACTCCTCCGGCAGCACCGATGTGGTTGTCCTTCAGGAGAATACCGTCGCTGAGGTTGTATCGGTGGTTGTATCCGCCGCCGACTTTTACTGCGTATTTTTCAAAAATACGCATATTGGGCGTTGTTTTTCTTGTATCGAGGAGCTTTGTCTTACTACCCTTCAGCAGGTCGGCAATAGCACGGGTATAGGTAGCGATGCCGCTCATGCGCTGCAGAAAATTAAGTGCAGTACGCTCGCCTGAAAGAAGAACGCGGATATCGCCGCGAATGATGCCCAGTTTCTGTCCCTTGGTGACCTTATCGCCGTCTGTGCAGGTAAAGGTTACCTCCGTCTTCTCATCCAGAAGTTCATAGACTCTTCTGAATACCTCAAGACCTGCAATCACTCCGTTTCCCTTACATATCAGCTCAACTTCACCGAGCTGATAGTGAGGCATAACCGAGTTGGTGGTGATATCCTCGCTGGTGATGTCCTCTTTCAGCGCCAGCAGGATCAGTTCGTCTGCATTCAGCTGCATTGTGATGTTATTCATGGCTTTGTTTCTCCTTTTCGATTGCGGCTAAAACCAGTTCCTTATATTCATTCTGATATTCTTCGTATTCATTAGGATCAATGATTATCTTAGAGTGTTGCGCTGTGGGTGTATAGTTTACAGTGATGTGATCTGCTGCACGTCCGGCAAAAACAAGGCTTTCCAGCAGCGAATTGCTTGCAAGTCTGTTTCGCCCGTGTACGCCGTTGCAGGCGGTTTCACCGGCTGCGTAAAGCCGTTCCATGGATGTTTTGCTGTGTCGGTCAACTTCGATGCCGCCCATAAAATAATGCTGGGACGGCATAACCGGGATAGGCTCCTTTGTCACATCGTAGCCTTCCTCAAGGCAACGATGATATATGTTCGGGAAATGCGCACGGATCTCCTCATCGGGTATGGGAGCCATAGAGAGCCATACGTGTTCTGTGCTTTCTTTTTTCATTTCCTCGAATATGGCATTTGCAACCACATCTCTTGGCAGCAGCTCGTTTACGAACCGTTCTCCCTTGGAATTAAGCAGAACGGCACCTTCACCGCGCACCGATTCGGAGATCAGAAACGCTCTGCCTTTCTTTTCGGTATACAGTGTGGTGGGGTGTATCTGAATGTAATCAAGATGGCTTAGTCTGATGTCGTGTTTCAGTGCAAGTGCAAGTGCGTCACCGGTCAGATGACGCTGATTGGTGGAGTGTGCAAACAGTCCTCCGATGCCGCCTGTGGCAAGCACGGTGTAATCGGCGGCAATGCTTATATAGTTACCGTCCGCATTATGCCCGATAATTCCGTAACAGACGTTTTCACGACAAATCAGATCGACCATCGTAAAATTTTCTATCAGTGTAATGTTCTGTCGCTGTCTGACAGTTTCAAGCAGATGAGAGGTGATCTCTTTTCCCGTTTCATCCTTATGGAAAAGGATGCGAGGCTTTGAATGAGCGCCTTCACGTGTGTAGTAAAAATTTTCGTCGTCTTTCTTGAAGCGAACTCCATAGGAAACAAGATCCTCTATAACCTTACGGGATGACCGAATCATTATATCGACAGATTCGGGGGTGTTCTCGTAGTGTCCTGCACGCATGGTGTCTTCATAAAATGAATCATAATCATTTTCATCACGCAGAACACATATACCGCCCTGCGCCAGAAAGGAGTTGCTACTTTGCGCTTCACTTTTGGTAACGACGGTTATACTCTTTTCGCTCGGCAGATTCAGTGCACAGTAAAGGCCTGCTACACCGCAGCCGACAATCAAAATATCAGTTTTCATTTTATTTCACAAGCTCCAGCATTCTGTCAAGGGGGATAAGAGCCTTTCGGCGAATATCCTCGCTGATCTCTACGGTACGGTCTTCTTTTTCCAGGACAGAAAGAACACTTTCAAGTGTGTTCAGCTTCATGTCAGCGCAGCAGGGGTGAGGACTGGGAAAGAAAAAGCGTTTGTCGGGGTTATCGGTGACCAGCTTGTATTCCACTCCGTCCTCGGTGCAAACAATAAATTCCGAAGCGGCGATGTT
>JAZSNH010000027.1:0-3064 GCA_045536305.1 Acutalibacteraceae bacterium | reverse complement strand
GAAAATTATGCACAAAGCAAGGCCATGCCTCTTATGTGCAGTCATGGTGTATCGGTCAGTTACAATTCCGCATTCACTCATGGTGAGACAGGCGCATGTATATTCAAGGGAACGAGTGCCAAGTATTTAAGATTCAGTTTTGGCTCAAACAATAATCTTACAGATGTAGCTGCCGCCAATGCATGGCTGAAGAACCAATATAACAACGCAACTCCGCTTACATTTATATACGTGCTTGCAGAGCCCGTTGAGAGCCTCCTGTCCGAAGTGGAGCTTGCCGCGTTCTCAGAGCTGAAAACAAATTGCCCTATAACTACGCTTATAAATAACGGCAATGCAAAAATGAGCATCGATTACGTGCTTTCAAATCCTATCGCTGAGTATGTGACAGAAAAAAAGCTCTATGCCAAGGAGGAAGTGGATGCCCTGCTCGACGGCAAAGCAGATACATCGCATTCACACAGTGAATATGCAAATTCCGCTCACGCTCATGATACTCGTTATTATACGGAGTCTGAAATTGACACGAAGCTGAAAGCATTCCCTGTCGCAGCGGCCACGGTCGAGGTCACGGATAAAATATCAAATGCATCGGGCGATGTTGTATATGTTAAGAATGAGTCTGCAAAAAGCCTTTCGAGCATTCTTGCAGATTACGAAAAGAAGCGCGAAAAGTTAACTCTTTATGCAATAAATACCGATGACGGAGCAGACGGCAATATTTCCTCCGACAGTACGCTCTTAATAACCCCTTCGGGCAGAAATATCCTTGTGGATATAGGAAGAAAGACCGATTATCAGAGAGTTAAAAACACCTTGCTTTCGGCAGGTGTCACACGTCTGGATTATCTTTTTCTTTCTCATTATCACCACGACCACTGCGGCTGTCTTTCCTCGATATCAACGAGCGCGGCATCAAACACATCGTTGAGCACATTGTGGGCAGACAGCGATATAGACACATCGAAATGTGTGCTGATTCTTCCGTATTGTCCGAGTATATCCACACTTAAATCGAGCGAACAGCAGGAGGTCACATCTGTTAAGGGCTCAGTCGATGCATTTGTTTCGGCAAACAGCGTAAGAACCTGCGTTCCGAGAGAGGGATATTGCTTCGATGCCGATAAGGCGACACTCGGCGCAGTTCCGACATGGACCTCAAATGTATCATCAGACGGTACTATTATCAGAGCACACAACTGTTCGGCTGCGATGTTTGCAAATTATGATACAGGCTCATCCGATTACAACACATACACCTACAATAACATGAGCACGGTGCTTGAGATAGAGTATGGCTATACAAGAGCGACACTTACAGGTGATATAAATGTCCCTGCACAGACAGCTCTGACTGGTGTTCTGAAGCTCAGCGACGTGTATAAAGTGCCGCATCACGCTTATGAAACAGTTGTACATAAGCCGCTGCTTGACAGCGTAAAGCCGCGCTTTGCATTTGTAAATGCAGACACCGATATGATAGCCTCGCGCATTGATGCTCTTAACAATGCAGCGGCAACATATTTCAGCGAAAACGATATCCCTGTATATTTACTTGCCGAGTGTGATACATGTATATGGGAATCGGACGGCACAAAATATGAGCTTATCAGCAATAACAGAGCACGTAAATTCAAGTTTAACGTAGGAGTCTGGAATAAAATATCAAATGTTAATCTCACCTGTTCGTCTACCGCAAACGCGCATGTAAAGGCTAATTACACCGACCTCATCGGTGCAAGCGAGGTCATTTTCATATTTGCAAATTACAATATTCACGTAATCAACGACGGAGTAAACAGCATTTTGAGAGATTTTTATTATTTCCATAATGACGCCAATTCGTTATACGATATCCATGTTGACTGTTATGTCAATGTCACAACAGGTGAAGTCGGATTAAGACAGGGCATAAAAGAAGATAATGCCGCATGGCAAACCATGAGTGCAATATTGTGGAGGTGATGAAATGGGTTTTTACGAAAAGCAAAACAACGGTACCTATAAAGCCATAGAGAATATCTATGCAGGCAAATCGGCCTATGACGAAGCTGTGGAAAACGGGTTTAACGGAACGGAAAAGGAATGGCTCGCCACTCTTCATACAACATCACGATATACCATTTCCGTACCCACATCCGGGTGGAGCGGTGCCTCTCCGTATATATACACGCTCGGAATAGCGGGCATTCTTCCCTCCGATATGCTGTTTTGGGATATTGAGCTTTCTGCATCTGATACTGCCGATTCGGTTACCGAAAAGATCACATCATACAACCTCATCGATAAGATAGAAGCAGGGACAAATATCATAAAGATATATTGCTGGGACAGCCCTCCTATGACAGCATTCAACTTGAAGGTGGTGGCTGTTCATGCGCCAGAAGCATAATCGCATAAAGAGACCGCTTGTGCTGTATTGCTCGGCCAACGGCTTCGGGGCCGATGCTTTTGATGGAGAAGCAGTTTTTTCGGGCTTTGACAGTGCAAACGGCACTATCGACACAGAAGGCATTCTGTGCGAGGTGTCTGCCCCAAACGGTGAATACATCAATACAAGTCTTGTCGAATATAAGGCATTGTCTGCACCCCTTGACTGTTCAACTCTTCGGGAAAGAGGTCTTTCGAAATTAAATTTTACAGGCAATTACAGCGTCTCGACCATGGTGTCAGGCTTTAACATATATGCCTACAGCGATGATAATGTATATTCTTCGTTTATTGCGCTGGTCTCAAATCTTGGCAATATTACCGCAGGTACATCGGGAATAAGCAATGCATCGAAAAAATATCAGGTTACAGAAACCTTTGATACAGACGGAGATTACTTTGATGTGGGATTTAAGAATAAAAGCGGCGATTTTGTCGGTTCAATAGATATTCCCGTCAGAGGCTCGGTGTATCTTGCTGCAGGTGCACTGCAAAAGAATCTGCGAGCAAAAACGACATTGACGCTGACTGATATTTGGCTGTCATAGCAAAATAGAAAAGCAGTCTGTTTTTTAATAGCATAAAAGCGTAGGGGGGGGTTTGTTAAAAACAAAAGGGGCGGGGGGGGTTTGTT
>JAZSNH010000022.1:0-3464 GCA_045536305.1 Acutalibacteraceae bacterium | reverse complement strand
TTTTCAACCAACATATCCATAAAACAAAAACGCCCACTCTAAAAGCGGGCAAAAAAATAATTACTCAGTATGCTGTGGTGGAGACGGAGAGGATCGAACTCTTGTCCTCTTGAGTGCCATTCAAGCGCTCTCCCGATACACGCAAAAACACACCCCATCTTCAACATCTGAGGTGCGTTTCAAAACTGCAGTTAGTTTAAAATTATATAAAGCTATTACTTTTTTAGTATCTTTTTGGCGACTGCAAAAGATACTGCCGCTGCAGATGTACATGCCCCTGCAATTCCTGCAGCTTTGGCACCTTTAAGCAGATTCTTTGCAAAGCCGGGAGTTTTTAAATCCTTCATAACAAGCTTGTTTACAACCTTATCAAGCATTCCGCCACCTGTCACCTGAGAGGAGTCTGACATATCAATAAGTCCCTTTGACACCTCATAGGACTGTGAGAATACATTAAGCACCGAGGAGCGTACCATACCGAGAAGAGGCACGTGTCCGACGGTGGAATAGGTTGCCGCCTCACCCTTGAGGGCAAGTTCGGGATGTCCCTTTACGGTGTCTACAGCTTCACGAAGATCAGCAAAATAACGGTCGATTGCATCGTCGTGTGAACAGGTGATCATTGCATGAAGACCGTCAGGGTGAATAAGTCGGTCAATATGCCAGCCTTTTTCCTGCATAAGATCGCCAACGGCAAAAATATTCACATTGTACGAATCCTTTGAACGGTAGGCAACAAGGCTGCATAAGGGTTCACCGATAAGTTCAAGCTCGGGAAAGCTTCTTATACCCTCTCGAATACGGTCGGCGTTAGCCATTGTCTGCTTTGCCATTTCTATATAACCCTGTCTGCCGTTAGCCTGAATAGCTGCCCAGGCTGCTGCATATGCACCGCCGGGACGTGTGCCAAGGAATGCAGGTGAAGCAAAAAGTCCGCCCGGCCAGTTAGGATGAACAAAGCACTGGTATTTAAACAGGTCAAGATTTTTGTAAAGAATGCAGCTGCAGCCCTTTGATGCAAAACCGTATTTGTGGATATCAGCTGACATAGATGTTACACCGGGAACCAGGAAATCAAAAGGAGGAAGGTTTGCGCCCGCCTGTACCATAAAGGGAAGCAGATAACCGCCCACACAAGCATCAACGTGAACGGGAATATCATACTTTATGCCAAGTGCTCCGAGGGCAGCTATATCGTCAATAATTCCGTGAGGATATTCCGGTGCCGCACCTAAAAGCATAATTGTATTGCGGTTGATTTTGCGTTTAACTTTTTCGATATCAATTTTCCAGTTTTCATCGAGAGGTACCGTATGCACCTTTACACCGAAGTATTCTGCACCCTTGAACCATGCAACATGAGCAGTTTCTGCAACAATCATTTCAGGCTTTTTAATACCCTTTTCTTTTCGTGCCCAATCACGGTAGGTTTTGACTGCAAGCATACAGCTTTCAGTACCGCAGGAGGTAACGCAGCCTGCTGCATTTTCATCGGCGTGAAGCAACTCTGCAGTAAATGCAACTATATCGTTCTCAAATCGCTTAAGACTCTTGAATGCTGTCGGATTAAGGCCGTTTGCAGACATAAATTTTTCATAGGCCTCGGCAAGGAAGTGAGTGTATTCAGCATCCTTGTAATAAACAAGACTCCATGTTTTTTTGTCTTTGTAATCAGGGTCATCAATTGCATAATCATCAAGTGCTTTCAGTACTTCATCATAAGGGCGACCGTATTCGGGAATAGTTTTCATAATTTTTCTCCTTTATGTTCAGATTAAATTGTAAAGGAAATACACTGCATTTCCTAAATAATTACCTACTGCGTAACCTACAACACCCGTTGCAAGACCTGAAACAAGAATGGCGTTATTGTTGAGTGAAGCCGCAACTGCAGGAACAAATGGCGGTGAGCATACCGCAGAAACAGAAGTTATTATCATAGTGTCTGTATCAATTCTGAAAAGCTTGCTCAGAAATGCATGAAGAAGAAGTCCCGCTACAATTGATATGAATACATAGCAGAACACAGGAAGGCTGAAATTGAGCAGTGCTCTGAAATCTGCACTTGCTGCCACTGAGAAGCAGAAGGCATATATTATGTACATACCAAGCTGGAATGTCTTACGGATTTCACGGACCTTTTTTATGAAAGAGAAGGCTATGCCGAGGGTAGTTATAGAAAGCATCATAACGGTCATACCGAGACTGGGGTTAAACATTGATACAACCATATTAAGTCCGTAGGATATACCGAAAATAACTACAGATAAACCTAAAGCAGCAAGAAGCCCCGGAATATTCTTCTTCTGAAGGATTTCCTTGTAAGTGTAAACCGATTCATCAATTGTTGCGCTGTCAATTGCAGCATTACTGTCACTGTTTCCTTCAAAGGGTTTCATACGCATAACCTTGATGAAAAATTTTCTGCCTATAGTTGAAAGGAAGAAAATATACAATACCGAAACGACAGAATCATAAGTGTTAAAGACGATATAATCATTGTTGGATATTCCGATGGCATTTCTTATTGAGCCGAAGTTAACCGTACCACCCGTGTAAACTGCAACGGCACCCGCTGCATATTGAGCTGAATTTTCTGTGCTTGTACGGAAAATAAGGTGAAGGATAAAAGTAACCACTATCACCGATACACAAGCAAGCAGCATACACAGCATACCTTTTTTAGCAACAGTGAAAAACTTTTTCATGTCCAGAGAAAACAGCACAAGAGGAAGAGCTATACAAATAGTTATACTTTGTAGTAAGCTGAGTGTACTGTCTCCTGCCGAGGCGATAAGAAGTGCCTTGTCCGAAGATAAAGTATAATTGACTGTATTATTTTCACTGTCAGCGTAAGGAGCTTTTACAGTTGCTGTCCAATCATTCTCTTCATTAAGTGTAACAGTTTCAAAAACAGCACCGTCAGGAGTAAGAATATCGACGGTTGTATCCTCTTTTAACTCTTGCTGAAGAGTGACGGTAAGATTGTTTACTGAAGGTGTGTTAAAGGAATGAGGCAGGATATTGATATTTCCTATAACCATACCGACAATATAACAAAGAAGCACTATTCCGAGCTTATTGAGTGCTTTAAATTTTACACACAGAAATATCATAAGTGCAGGTACGGCAAGAAAAAATAATACTGTTATAATGTTTAACATATTGACCTCCCTTTGTGAGTTTTGTATATATTTTGCGTATTCTGTGAATAAATTATATAATTAATTCAAGCAAAATACAAGCTATTTTTAAAAAAGCTGTGTAAATTTTATGTTAAAGACACTTTGATATTTCAATAAATTGCACTACAAATCAAACACTTTTTCAACATATAGCAAAAAAATCCGCAATCATAACGATTACGGATTCTATGGTGGAGACGGAGAGGATCGAACTCTTGACCTCTTGAATGCCATTCAAGCGCTCTCCCAACACACCTAAAAACGCACCCCGGAATTTTT
>JAZSNH010000082.1:0-27580 GCA_045536305.1 Acutalibacteraceae bacterium | reverse complement strand
TTAAATATCCTCCTTGTGTTCTTTCTGTGGTTGCCACACCACTCCTATCTTATCACAAGGAGGATATTTCTCTTTCTAAAGATTTCTTTACCAACCCCCAGTTTAACTGGGGGTTTATGTTTTGCCTTTTCGGCACCCAATCAAAGCCCGACGGGAAATTTCCGTCGGGCTTTGGTTTATTTAATATTTGTTATTCCCAGCTTTGGCCTGACATGTCATACGTGCCGTAGCCGTCATCGTCATAGTATTCCGAATCGTCGTAATACTCATCGCCTTCGTCGTAATCGTATTCGTCATACTCGTCATCGTACTCGTCGCCGTATTCTACATATCCGTCATCTTCGTAATACTCGTCCTCGTACTCATCATAGCCTTCGTCGTAACCTTCCTCATAGCCGTCGTACTCATCATAGCCTTCGGAATCTGCGGTCTCTACATCGTAATCATCATCGTAGTAATACTCGTCAGTTTCTTCGTATTCATCAGCTTCGGCATCATAAGAATCGGCACCGTAAGGCATCTGACCCATTGAGGGGTTATATGGATTTACAGCACTGTAGGGGTTTGGAGCGTATGGGCTGCTCATGCCCATGCCTGCGTATGGATCATACGGATTGTTCATACCCATGCCGTAGCCCATACCCATGCCCATGCCGTAACCCATACCCATGCCCATATTCATTCCGTTCATGTTCATCGGGTTAGTATTCTGCTGCATATCGGGCTGCGAAGCCTCATTATCGGTCGAACGGCGTTTCTTCATCCTATTGCCCAGCGAATCTTCCGCAAGTCTGACATCACGGTATTCGTTCTCGGGCTCTTCCATGATCTCCTGCTCAGGCTCTTCATAATCGGGAGCGCTTTCATCGGGAGCTGCGATAACCTCTTCAGGCTGTCTGTCGGAAGCTCTTCGTCCTCCTACAGCATCACCTTTTCTGCGATCTGTTCCCTTGCGGCGGTCTGCCACATCGTACATCTGCTCGACATCCTTCTGCAGCTCCTCGCCCATCTGCTGTGCGGTTGCAGGATCAACAGAAGGCTCTGCAGACTGCTCTGCTTCATTCTGTCCGAAGGGGTTGATAGGCTTTATTCCGATAAGTGAGGTGTCATCCTCAATTGCTGTATTTCTCGATGATTCAAGAACATCAAGCGCGGTTCGTCCGCCCTTCATTTCTGTTCTGAATGCATCAAGACCGTCGTATCTGAGCAGATTTGATGTTCTGCGGCGTGCTTCGTTGCGCTGTACTCTGAACTGTTCCGCAACCTGCATTCCTGCGCCCTTTGTCGTAAGCTCATCAGCTTCGAGTCGGTATCCGATAGGAACACGGCGAGGCGGAACAGGCGCCGCATAGCCTGCACGCTGACGTCCCTGCTGTCTTCCGCCTGTCGGCTGTCCGTCGCGGCGAGGCGGAACAGGTGCCGAATATGCAGTACCTGATTTTGCAACCTGTGCGCCCTGTGCCTTTGTCTGAGCAGAGGGCATGATGGAGGTTACCATTGCTATTTCGGGGATATAGTTGTTATCTCTTCTCGTGTTTTTTCCTGTTATGAGGGTCGGCTTCGATGATACAGGTCCGCCGTATCCCTCATCCTCGTCTTCGTTAATTTCTTCGAGATAATCCTCTATCTCTGTGTTGACGATATAAATACAGTATCCGAGTACAAATAAAACGAGGGTAAGATCGGTCAGGAAATGAGTTTCTGTTGCAAGAACGATCAGCTCCTGCTCCTTGTTTACAACCGAGAGTATCGGCTCAACAAGCTTGAGCAGCACGAAAAACATTGCTGCACTACCGCTGCCCACAGCCCACTTTGAGGCTGTTCCGGCCGAGCCTACGGTGAATTTTGCGGACGAGACAAAGAATATCATCAGAAACACCATTGCCAGCGTATCGAGATAATTTGCGCTCATGTCTGACTTGCCTGTGTTCTGAATGAAGGTAAGCACAACTCTTACTATAGAACCAAGTATCGGAATGAGCGGAACCATAACATAGCTTCCTGCATGGTTCCGGCCGCTGAAAAAGCTAAATGCGTAAAACAGGAAGGTAACCGCCATAACAAGCATGATCGCTATGTATATTACCCCTATTGTGTTAAACGTCTCTGATGTGGAAACGATATCGGTTACTATCTGACCATTGGGATCAATCGTGGTCTCAAGCACCTCCTCCGTTGTTCCGAAGAGGCGTTTTTCAGGGTTTATTGCCCCAAAAACACCGACAGCACCATACGCCGCCGCTGAAATAAGCGCGGCTATACCTGCTCCAGCAGAGCGCTTTTCATTTGGCATAAAGCTCGGGTATTCTGCACTCGAAAGAGAGAACACCAGCATAAGCACCGCCGACGCTGCCATAATTATATACAGAATATAGTTCAGTACGCTCTCTTCCCCATTTTTTTCAGTGAAGGCAAGCAGCGGTACGCATACAAGAGAGCCGATCAGAAAAATTATCAGCGAGCCCTTTAATCTTTTCATCGCATGCTTTCCTCCTTTCCACATTTTTTGCATAATAATCAAGCAAAAGTGCACATATACTTTATAAAGACGCACCAAGACACGATACTGTCTTTATTATATTATTTTAGTATACAAAAAACTCAAAGTCAATAGCACTTGCTTGAGATTCAACGATTGTATAAAAAAGAAGGTAATTTATGACTAAATATTTTTTTAGGATTATATGTACACTTACCATTGTATTCCTTACTGTGCCCTGTATTGCGTCAATAGGTATTGAACGTACATATTCCCTGCCTCTTTCCTCCGAGAAGCTCGTATCGCTTGAAATGCCCGACGGGAAACGTATCACTGTCAGCACAGAGGAGCTGTTTATCGGTGCCGCAGCCGCTTTTTTTCCAAATGAAAGCAGCAGCGATATTCTCAGTGCTGCCTGCGTGATTATCAATACTCCCGAGCTTTCCGCCGAGGGTATCATGTATCTTTCTCCCGAAGAAAGGCGGAAGGCCTTTGGCTCAGAGTGTGAAGAAAAGTGCGAGCTTTATTCAAATGTGTGGAAAAGCGTACACAGGCAAAGCCTTGTTCTTCCCGATGAAGCATCGCGCTCTCTTTTTGAATATATGGAAATGCTGCCGATGTGCGAGGGCACTTACACAGAACGCCTCGCATTTCTTTTCCCCGGCGGCGGAATAAAAACCGAAAAGGAGGATAAGCCGCGCCTGCGGTTTATCCTCCTTTTATTTAATTTATATCGAGCCTTTTATTCCCATTAGCGTCGCTGCCGTACACAGAATAATCGGCAGAAACAGCTTTGCAGGGAAATATGCCACTGCGCCGCCGCTCATACAGCAGATCATTGCAACAAGAATTATACAGAATATATAGCATATAATCTGAAGCATGGTCGATGTGCGAAGTGCCGCACCCAGCTTCTTCACCGCACAAAGCGAACGCGCAAAGGACGCAAGGCCTCTTTCGCAGGACATGACGGCCGGACAGCTGTCGTGCACCATATTCGTGAGTTTTTCGTAATCGTCACTTTCATTCATTCCGAGTATTGTGATATGTCTTCGTGCTATTCCGAAGGTATCGCTTACAAGCTTTCCTGTAACATTGGGGTCTCTTGTGCAGACAAGGATGGATACATCCTCCTCCACAAGCTTGCCCAATGCTCTTTCGGTTCGCTCATCTGCCCTGTAATCAAGCGCAATAGCACCTGCGAATTTTCCCGATATAGCTATGTATATCATATAGTTTCCGCTCTGCTTCATGTGAGTTTCATGATCCTTGCCCGGAATATCTATCTCTCGCTTTTCAAGCATTTCACGGGTTCCGACTATAACTCTGCGGCTGTTGACATGACCCTCAAGTCCGCTCTCATGCTCATAGCGCAGCTGCTCGACATCATAAAGCAAATGCTTCTGATGTCCTATTTCTTCATCGAGAACGTCGCCAAGCGTTCCTCCTGCCGCTATTGCAAGTGATGCGGCATAAAGAATTATCTCATTTCGGCTTAAATGGGTAAAGGTCTTCGCCCCGACAAACCGCACCGAGCCTTTTGGGAAAAGGTCCTCGGCAGAAACTGCCACCGAGCTGCATGCAGAAAATTCATCCACCGCAGCCCAGCCCGACATTGTTACTCCATATTTTGAAAGGCGTGACGACGCGATAAACAGCGGCATTGCAGAGGTAAGCAGTCTGCAGGCAGGTATTGCCGTCACTGCCACCGCACAGAAGCAGGTAAGCGCATTCCACACACTGCCGCCTATTGCCCAACCCAAAATAAATGCCAGCACAGCAAGTATGAGTGTGATAGGTGACAGTCTGTCAAGCTTTGACTCGCAGGCATCACGTTCATAGGAATAGCGAAGAAATCCGCTGAGAAATTTCGCCTTGACTCTGTATATTACGCTTTTTTCCCTGCCTGCCGCACCGAGAAGGTCGTAATAACTCTCTCCGTCCTGGCAGAGCATTACGGCATTGTGCAGTTTCTTCTGGGATACCATCATAAAACTTCTCTCAATACGCTTGTTCAAAAGAAGCAGTGCGATATCATTTACTATAAACGCCAGCGCAAGCACCGCTGTAAACACTCTGCTTATACTGCCCGGTGCATCGCCGTTTATATCGTTATGATCAGCCCCGAAGCCTATCATCTGCACCGCAATATGCAAAAATGTCATTATTGAGGCAATAAATATCACCGTTTCGCTGTCAGGCTGTTTTTCTATAAGCCTTTTGACTCCGTTTATCAATACGGCTCTTTGCAGAATGAGAACAAATATCAGCAATATCCCGTTTATCATGAGATATATCATCGGTGTTTTTTCCGCATTGAGCATATCGGGAAGAGATACCCCCAAGGCAGGGAATGCCTCCAGCACCATGAGGAAAACACACGCAAGGGTACATGCCGATATTCTGAAAAGTGAATTTTTTATCTGCTCGGACAAATCTGTTCTGATGGCAGCACTGTCTCCCTTGTAGCGATATTCGTCCACATCGGCATTCTCGATATGTTTGGGAGTCGGGGGTTCTTCATACTGCGACTCTTCCCTTTCGGGCATCAGAGATCGTGCTTTGGCATCGCTTTCTTCATCCTGATATTCTTCATAAAGCTCTTCCGCCGGGAAATAGCTTTCGGTGCTTTCAGGCTCCTGCGCTATCATGCGGACATGAATGCGTTCGAACACTATATTTCCCTTGGTAATTACAAAACCGCCCTTATGCTTCGGCTTCGGTTTTTCCGCTCCCCATGACAGCGGCACGGGGATAACCGAAAGCTCTGATGTTTCTGCATCAGGAGACAGCATACGCTCTTTAACTTTTATTCTTTGTACATCAAAGCCGGGTTTCATTCTTTAATCCTTCCTCAAATTATCCGCGTCTGTTGAATCGGCCGCCTGCAGGTGCCGACGGCGGTGTCGGCTCGTCAAAATCCTGTTCAAAGTCCGTTTGCGCTGCAGAGCCTCGCGATACAAAGCGTGAGGATGCAGACTCGTTCGCACGCTCCGCAGAACCTCTGCGCGCAAATCTCGACGGTGCCGCCGAGCCAAGCTTCGGCTCATCGTTGTTTTCTGCCGCAGGCTCGCTCGGGATTTCCGAGACTATTCTGTCATACTGACTTTCATAAGCGTTTACAGGCTCTTCGTGTGTCTCGGGCGGTGCAGGACGCCAGACAGGTTCGGGCGCAGGCTCCTGTATAACTTCCTGTACAGGCTCGCTTTTAGCCGCTATCGCTTTTATTTTCGTCGCTTCGCGTGCGCCTCTTTCCGCATACTGTGTCTCAGGCTCCTGATCGTATCTGTGTGCAGAACGCGCCGCAGAGGGACGTCTTCTTCTCTGTGGTGCTCCGTGTGCCATTTCTACCGGAACAAAGCCTGCTTGAAACACATAGCCTACCGGGATATACTGCGGCTGTGCATAATTTGCCGGATACTGATATGGATACGGCTGCTGAGCATACGGCTGAGGATAAGGCTGGGCGTACGGATTCTGCGGAGGATATCCTCCGTAAGGGTTGTAGGGAGGCGGATACTGCCCGTACATATATGGGTTGCCATAGCCGTATGTCTGGCTGTCGGCGTAAACTGCATCTGTCGCTTCTCCTGCTGCACTGTTTTCGGTGTATACCTCCTCGGCGGCAGGCTCTGTAATAATTTCCTGCACAGTAGGCTCTGTCTCCTCCGATTTTGGCGCAGTCTCGCGAATAGGCTCTTCCTTCACAGGCTCTGCGGAGCTTCTTCTTGAAAAACGCGATGCGGCAGGCTTCGATGCCTGTTCATTCTGTTCGCTGTGTCTTGAAAAACGTCCTGCTCCGCCTGTTCTCTGCATTGGCTGCTCTGATGTCTCTGTTCTTCTCTGCGGCTTTCCCTGAGAATGTATAACAGAACGTGTTTCTCTTTCAAACACGTTTTCTGCGTCTGCTTCGTCTCCCTTCATGGAAAGAGCATCAACAGCCGCGGCTTTTCCTTCTATTGTTGACACCTGATCTTCATCCTCCTCTTCTTCTGAGAAAAGATATGCAAATTTGGAATTTTCACTTTGAAGCGGTTTGACCTCCTGCGGTGTCATTTCTCTTCTCGAAAAACCGCCTGCAATTCTGGTAGGCTTATCGGGATTGAGCATATCTGCACCTATTCCCGATTCCTCTCCGTCGCTGCGCCTTCCGAATCGATCTCGTCTGGGTTTTGCATATGCTACTTCTTCGGTCTTTATACCCTTCTTGCGCTGCGCTCTTATTCGGCCTGTTCCCATTGATAGATCTGCATCGCTGTCGAGATCGATCTGTTCACCCTCAAAGCCGAGTTCCTCCAATTTATCTTCAAAGCCCATTATCTGACTTTCCTTTCGTTAGCTTTTGCCTCGCGGCATTCTGTGTGCAGGCGTTGTCTGCCCCTGCCTGCGTGCGGCGTATTGCGCCTGCTGCTTCTGCCATGCAGCTGCCGCCTGCTGCTGCATATCCCATCGTTTCGTTGTCGGCTGTCTTCCGTTCTGATCGCTTCTCTGAGCAGCAGGCGCAGGCTCACCATGCATGCTCTGCGGATAGCTCGGTGCATTCGGAGGCATTTGTCCCGACATTCTTCTTCGGTATTCCTCCTGCTCTCTTGCCCATCGCTGTGCGTCTGCTTTTCTCTGCTCTTCAAATGACCTGCGTGCCTTCTCTTCGGCAAGACGCCTTTCGTTTTCTGCGATTATTCTGCGTCTGTTCTCTTCCTCACGCCTCATTCTGTCCGCCTCAGCCTGTCCCATGGCGTAGCCCTGTGCCACAGGCTCTCTGTATGCCGATGCGCGTTCGGAATAAGGTACTCTTCGGACATTTCTGCGCCTCGCAGGATTCGGGGTCCTTCTGCGCGGCCTGCTCTCTGCCTGCTGCGCCTCAAGCTCTTCTCTCTCCGCCCGCTCTTCCTCTTCGTGATATTTCGCGCCGTAGGTACTGTACCACGCACTTTTAAGTCTGGGATCGTGTATATCCTCAGGCAGTGTCAGTTCGCCCGGCGAGCGAAAATCGCCCTTCATTATTTCGTCCAATCGGTCGGGCGAGAGAACGCAGTCGGCTGTGTACGGATTTATGGATATGGCTCTCATATCATCGTAGGATTCAAGCTTCGGCATGCGTCTGGGTTCTACACCGGAATGCTGCTTGTAACGGTTGTTCGGGTCGAACTGCTCGTCGGAAACATATCTTCCCGGATTTGACGGTGCACTCTCTTTTTTTGCTCCGTATGTAACAGTATCGGTATTCTGCTGTATCTCCGACCATGTGGGATTTTCACTGTCTATTCTGCTCCAGTGGCGTGTTTCACTGTAAAGCTGCGGCATCGGCCGCTCCGAATCAATAAGCCCGTACTGTTCGGGAATCTTTTCTTCTCTGTCACGTTCGTCAAGCTCTCTGCGTCTGAAATCATCCGTCGGATCGTCAAGATTTATTCTTTCGGTAAGCTTGGAAAAATCCTCTTCATCAAAACGCTTTTTCTGTTTCTTGGGTTCTATGACCTTTCCTTGTGCCATATCGCGCTTTTCGCGAAATTCATTTATTTCATTTGTAATATCCTCAAATTTTTCCTGCTGCTCCTTCGGGAGCATCTCGATAAGCTCTGCACGGCGCTGCTCTATCGGGATTTCATTGCGAACGGTGCTTCTTCTGAGCTTTCCTTCGCGCTCTTTCTTTTTTTCTGTCTCTTTTTCCTCAAATCTGTCTCTTGCAGCAGGATCTGCAAGGAAGGAAAGATCCTTCGGTGCTCTCGCCTTTCTTCCTGCAAGAGCGGAATATTTCAGGCGGCTGATGGTAAGGTCTGAGATTTGCTCTCCTACCTTTCCGCTGGGTCTGTAGCTGGGTGAGTAGCTCATTTTTTCGAGCATTTCGGGAGTCAATCTGCCGCCGTTGAGGTCTTCATCAATATCAATATCAAATCTTGCAGAGTCGGGCTTCATTCCGTCAGGTCTGTCTGCAAGCAGCTTTTCACGCTTGAGCTCAAAGGCACCGCGCTTTGATTTTATCGCACCGACTCTGCGTGTTCTTGCTTCATCGAGCAATATATCAAGCTGATAGGAGGCATCTTCGCCGAGGTTGGCATCTTTCAAATATGGGTTTTTATAGCTTCCCGAAAATCTTCTTGCCATAGGCAAATGCCTCCTTTCCTAAAGTTTTGTTTTAATTCTTTGGGTTTAACGCTTTTATGCCGTCTCTTTGTCTGACAGCTTCATAGATAATGATGCCTGCCGCAACCGATGCATTCAGCGAGTTTACTCTGCCATGCATCGGCAGACTCAGCACGCCGTCGCATTTTTCCTTCACAAGCCTGCCTACTCCGCCGTCTTCGCCGCCGATGACCAGTGCAAGTCCGCCCGTGAGGTTTGCCCGGCACCAGCTTTCGCCGTCCATATCGGCCGCATAGACCCAAATATTCTTCTCTTTTAGCTTCTCTATTGTCTGGGGTATATTGGCAACTCTCGCAACGGGTACATATTCCACAGCACCTGCGCTGGATTTTCCTACCGCATAGGTAAGTCCTGCTGCACGCCTTTTTGAAACGATCACTCCATGTGCTCCTGCCGCCTCGGCAGTTCTGATTATTGCGCCGAGATTGTGGGGATCTGCTATTTCATCGGCAATTATGATAAACGGCTCCTCGCCTCGCTCCTTCGCCAATGCAAACACATCGTCAAGGGTCGAATATTCCTTTATCGCAGCTGTCGCGCACACACCCTGGTGGTTGCCCCCCGCACTCATCGCCTCAAGCTTTGCAGGAGATACCTCCTTGACGGTTATCTTCTTTTCCGATGCCATTGCTATAATTTTTGAAATACTGCCGCTGCGCTCACCTCTTGCTATCCACACGGCATCTATTGCACGCTCACTTTTAAGCGCTTCCATAACGGCATTTCTGCCGATTATAATTTCATTCTGCTCACGCTGCTGTTCTTTTTCCTGCATGGTTCGAATTTCCTCTCTGCCCATCGAAGTATTGGATATATAATAATAACATTATATTGCATTTAAAACAACAAACTTTTTGTTAATTACGTTTCGGAATTTTTTGCCTCCTGATTGCGTATTGCCTGAATTTCTGCCCAGCAAAAGCAAAACAGCCGCAGAAGCCTGCGGCTGTTTTGTGTATATCAAATTTATCTTGCAGGGGTAATGAATGCATCGTGGATAGCAACTACTGCTGCGTCAGCATCCTGCTCATCGATAAGAACACTGATCTTGATCTCACTGGTGGAGATCATGCCGATGTTGATATGTGCGCTGTAGAGTGCTTCGAACATCTTGGATGCAACACCGCTGTGGCTCTCCATGCCTGCACCGACTATGGAAACCTTTGCAACACTGTTGTCAAGAATGACCTTGACGTTTCCGTCGAGTGTGGGCAGGAAGCTTTCAAGAATATCCTTTGCTGCCTCGCCGTTATCGCGGCTGACGGTGAAGGTGATGTCCTTTGTTCCGTCACGTCCGACAGACTGGAGTATGATATCTATGTTTATATCCTTTGATGAAAGACGATCAAAAATTCTGAATGCGATACCCGGTTCGTTGGGAACACCTACCACCGAGACTCGAGATACATTTGTGTCTTTAGCGACACCGCTTATAAGCATTTTTTCCACCTTGACGACCTCCTTGACAATTGTACCGGGTTTTCTTTCAAGTGAGCTGAGAACCTCAAGCTCTACTGCATACTTCTTCGCCATTTCGACGCTTCTGTTGTTAAGCACCTGTGCGCCGAGGGTTGCAAGCTCAAGCATTTCATCATAGGTTATCTCATCGAGCTTGGTCGCATTTGCAACTTTTCTCGGATCTGCCGTGAATACGCCCTCAACATCGGTATATATCTGACAGCGGTCTGCATGCATGGCTGCTGCGATGGCAACCGCACTGGTATCGGAACCGCCGCGTCCGAGGGTGGTGACATCATCATATTTGCATATACCCTGGAAGCCTGCAACTATGATGATCTTGTGCTTATCGAGTTCACGGGCAAGTCTTTCGGTGTGGATCTTCTTGATTCTTGCGCTGCCGTAAGCTGATGTGGTGGAAAAGCCTGCCTGCCAGCCAAGAAGCGATATGACGGGGCAGCCGATTCTCTCGATCGCCATTGCGAGCAGCGAGATCGATATCTGTTCACCTGCAGACATAAGCATATCCATCTCTCGCTTGCTTGCGCGAGGATTGATCTCTTTTGCCTTTTCGATAAGGTCGTCAGTTGTATCGCCCTGTGCCGAAACCACTACTATGACATCATTTCCGTCACGATAGGTATCGGTGATGATACGGGCAACATTCATGACTCTTTCGGCATTGGCAACGGAGCTTCCGCCGAATTTTTGTACTATCAAGCCCATAAAATATATTCCTCCATGTGTAGAATTACTTTTTTATGCCTCTAAGACACGCAGAGACGAGAGCACACAAACGCCCTTTGCATTGAGCTTTTCCGCATCTGCCATGTGCTGTGCATAGGTCTTAGTCTCTGTTATAAAGCCTGCCTCGCCGTTCGGTGCGTCTTCGCGCTCGATATATTCGGCATTGCCGCAGATATCACTGACCGAAGCCTTGATATCGTCGCCGCTCACACGCATGAACATACGGCAGGGCTCATCGTTGTAATCTGCAACCATGCCCTCGACCGCATCTTCCCAATAAAGGTATTTTCTTGCCTTGATGTGCTTTACGCAGTCGATAACATCGGCAACAACCGCACTTCCGGTCGGAAGCTTGCCTGCGCCTCTTCCGTAAAACACAACATCGCCTGTTGCATCGCCCTTTACCAGAATACCGTTGAAAACATCGTCAATGGTAGAAAGCTGGCAGGTGTGCGGCACAAAGCGCGGCGCAACATTTATGAACACCTTGCCGTCGGGATTCATTACCACTCTGCCGATGAGCTTTATTGCTCCGCCCCAGGCAGAACAGTATTTGACATCGTCGGAGGATATATTGCGAATACCCTCGGTTTTTACCGACTCAGGATAAACGTGCTTTCCAAAGGCGAGTGAAGCGAGAATACATATCTTTCTGCATGCGTCATCGCCATCGACGTCGGCAGAAGGATCGCGCTCTGCATAGCCCAGCTCCTGAGCTGTTTTGAGGCACTCCTCAAAGCTTGCGCCCTCATTGATCATTCTTGTGAGAATGTAGTTTGTGGTACCGTTGAGAATACCTGCAATTTCGTAAACCTCGTTTGCAGCCATGCACTGGCTCAGAGGTCTGATAATGGGTATACCGCCGCCTACGCTTGCCTCAAACAGGAAATTCAAATTGTTCTGTTTTGCAATCGTAAGGAGCTCGTAGCCCTTGCTTGCCACCATTTCCTTGTTGGATGTGACAACGCTCTTGCCTGCCAGCAGCGCACGCTTTGCATAATCATAGGCAAAGGTGCAGCCTCCCATGCACTCAACCACTATCTTTATTTCCGGATCGTTTTCGATATCCGAAAAATCCTTTGTGAATTTGTCGCTGTAAGGAACGTCAAAATCGCGCAGGTCGAGTATTTTTTTGATCTCAATCGGTTCTCCGGCACGCTTATTGATCGATTCACTGTTTTTTGTAAGAACCTCAACAACGCCGGAGCCGACTGTTCCGTGACCCAGAACAGCTATTGCTACCATGAAGATTTCCTCTTTTCCATTCTATTCATCAGCCTGCCACATTGTCTATGGAAATTACTCCCGGCAGACTGCTTAAATTACTTAAAAGCTGTGATATTGTTATAGTCAGATGCTCAATGCTTGCCGAAACCGAGGCTGATGCCGCACCGTTTACGGGTATATTCTGATTTACGGTCAGAATATTTGCCTTGGCATCGCACAGCACCGCCATAAATGCAGCCAGCACCCCCGGAGAATCCTCAAGCACGGCGTGAACGGTGATGACACGCTGCTGCTTTGCTCCGTCATAGCTCCATACAACGTCCTTGTATTTGTAATAGGCGCTTCGTGATATTCCCGCAAGGCGCGCGGCTTCCGAAGATGATGCCGCTTCTCCGGTACTCAGGAGGCGTTTTGCCTGTACGACTCTGGCGTAAACCTCAGGTAACGCATCGGTTTTTATAAGCAGATATTCATCCTCCATCAAAGCACCTCCTCACGTTCGTCATTCCACGACTGGCGTACTGTTGTATCGCTGTGATGTACACTATAACACATGCGATTTGACATTTCAAGGGCTTTTGCTGTTTTTTTAATGTTTTTTTCTGTTCTTTTTAAGCCTGCTGCAAAAAACAGGCTCCTCCTGCCTGAGAGAGCCTGTTTTTCAGAAAAAAGATATCTGTCCGCCGGTCGAAGGAAACTCATTTAAGTAGGAAAACACTTTGTCATTTCCTGTCATTATCCCGTGCTTTGCACATTCATCATACATTATGCTCATAAGCTTTTTCGAATTTTCACTTATCAGCTCATAATCAGTTCCGTAGCGTTTGATGTATTTTTCCTTTACCCTCGGAAAATGGCGGTCGAGAGCAGCATAAAAATACTCCCTGTTTCCCTCTCGCAGTGTCATTCCCATGCCGAAATCGATTATTCCCTTTACTTCCGCTCTTACGCAGTAGTCCATTAACCCTCTTATGTTTTCCTCGCTGTCATTTATAAACGGCAGCACGGGACATATCCAAACTACTGTCGGAATGCCGTTTTTCTTTAATTCCATAAGAGTCTCAAAACGCTTTCGTGTGGAGGATACACCGGGTTCTATTATTTTACAGAGAGCTTCATCGTATGTAGTCAATGTCATCTGCACTACGGCCTTTGCCTTTTCATTTATTTTTCCGAGGATATCCGCATCACGAAGAACACGCTCCGATTTCGTATGAACCGCAGCGCCGAAGCCATAGCGCTCGATTATTTCAAGGCAGCGGCGTGTAAGCTGCAGCTCCTCCTCGCAGTGCATGTATGGGTCGCACATTGCCCCTGTCGCTATCATGCACTTTTTTCGTTTTCTTCGCAAGGCATCCTCAAGCAGCTCGGGTGCATTTTTCTTCACCTCGATATCCTCAAACGGGTGTTCAAACCCATAGCAGAGGCTTCTTGAATCACAGTAGATGCATCCGTGCGTACAGCCGCGATAGATGTTTATGCCGCCTTTTGCGGAAAGCAGTCCTTTTGCTTCGGTAAAATGCAAAAAAATCACCCCACAACAAAACAAAAGGAGAGCAGCACATGCACTCTCCTTTTATCGATTTCAGCCATAATCAAACGGGGAACTGTCAAAGCAGAGCCTCGTGCCCCGTCAGTTGGTGAAGTCCGCCGTCGGTGAAGGCAGACCTGCCGGAACAGCAAATGCAAACTGCTGTTATATACTCTTTTAATACTTACTGTATATATTGTATCATATAATGGTTTAATTTTCAAGTGGCACTACGCTTATGATATGACAAACTATTACTATTTCTTTTGTGCAAGTATACAAAAACGACAACACATTTTTGCACAAAACACTTATAAAGAATCATCTTTTCATCACATTCTCCTATTATCCTGCAATTGCTTTTTCCGTAAGCCCTGCATGCCTTTTTTCTGCATTATACCCCTCATAATTGTTTGGTCATTTATGAGATATCGCGAGGATACACAAGAAAACAGGCGGTAACGCGAGAATAAACCGCATATAACCGCATCTTGTATCTCTTGTGTTTTTCTCTCGGATTTAGTATAATGACTTTGTATTTATTTTTATTGTGCCGCTGTGTTATATGACCTCTTCCGGCGGTACGCACGAAAGGAGGATGCGTGATATGCTTGGATCTTCAGTCAGGATTCTTGTGGGCGAAACGCTTATACCGCCCGCAATAGGTCAGTACCACGTCTGCCGCGGAAAATCGGTTGATCTGAAAAACACCGATGCTTCGCTGTTTCGTATAGTCACTGTAGGCGCAGAGCCTGCACAGAATGCACAGAATCTTCGTATTATTGCCGTTACGCCAAGCGTCAACGGCGAGCCCTTCGCTGTCGCTTCACCGGACAAGCTCAGACTTTTTGAGCCTCAGCTTCGAGAACAGCTCGGAGAATGCATTACATCTGACCCGTATGACATAACCTGTCTCAATGAAAAATCCTGCGGTGCAGTGGTTTTTCGAAGGAAAAGCGGAAACACCGAGTTTTTGCTTGTCAAAAATAAAAAAGGCAATAACTGGGGCTTTCCGAAGGGACATATCGAAAAGGATGAGACCGAAAAGGATACCGCAGTCCGAGAGGTCCTTGAGGAGACCGGGGTAAGGATAACCCCGCTCGACGGTTTTCGCGCCATAAGCGAATATCACCCAAAAGGAAAGATCGTCAAGCAGGTGGTATTCTTCATCGCAGAAATGAACGGTGATGAAATAACCATCCAGCAGAGCGAGATCGATCGGTTCGTATGGGCCGATTACGGTCTTGCAATGAAGCTTTTCCGCTTCAACAACGACAGAAACGTGCTTACAAAGGCACGTGACTGGCTTAAAAGACATTAACAGGTGTAAATATGAATAGTTTAAAAAGATTTTTGTCGATGCTGCTTGCAGCACTCATGATCTTCACTCTGTCAGCCTGCTCTGAGGAGGGCGACAATTCGCTTTCCGATGTGATCGAATCAAAAAAAATAATTATCGGAATGGACGATGCTCTCACTCCCGTCTGCTACAGAAACAACGATTCTGAGCTTCGCGGCATCGCACCTAAAATAGCAGACGAGCTTGCCACATCTCTTGACGCAAAGGCCGAAGTGAAGATAATCGATGTCGATGATGCGGTTTCCGCTCTCGACAAAGGCACTATAGACTGCTTTATCGGTTATCCCAATCTCGATTATCAGACCGGTCTGCTGGTAGAAAGCATGAAAATGCACTTTGAGTGCAACTACATTATTATTGTCCCATCAAGCAGCGATGCAAAAAAGCTTTATGATCTAAGCGGCAAAACTATTGCTGTCGTCGCAAACACCGATGCAGCCGCTGTTTTGACAAACACCACTGAGTTCCGCAGCTCTCTCAAGGAAATACTTCCTTTTCAAAGCGAGCAGGAAGCGCTCAGCGCACTCGATTCCGGACTCGCTCAGGGTGCTGCATTCGAAGAAGCCTTTATTCTCTGGATATTGAAAACACAACCTGACAAGTATCAGATAATAGATCAGAAGCTGCAGAGCGGCGACTATTATATACTTTTCAAGAAAGATTCAAAGCAGCTTTCTTCCCGTATCGGTCAGCTCTATTCCCTGCTCTCAGACCGAGGTCAGCTCTCCGATATTTTCAGCAGTGAGATGAGTGAGACCGATATCGACTCTTCGGACGGTCCTCTGCTCACACAATCGGAATCCGACCTTATCTACGGTGACGGCAAACCGAAGGTCTCCCCATCCGATTCTGCTGCAAGCAGTACCGACACAAGCAGTACCGATATAAAATCCTTTTCAGTATCACAAAACTGACATTACAGGGGTGAAAACAGATGGGCGCAACAATAAAGGATATCGCACGTGTCACGGGACTTTCGATCGCCACTGTATCAAAGTGCATAAACGGTCAGGTCGTCAAGGCCGAAAACCGTTTGCTTATAGAGAAAACCATAGAAGAGCTCGGCTATGTGCGCGATGAATCTGCACGATCTATGAAAACGGGGCGCAGCGGCTTTATTGCCATAGTTGTCCCTACCCTTGAAATACCCATGATCGGTGTGTTTGTGCGCGAGTGTCAGAGCCTACTTATCAAGAAGGGTCTTACGCCTGTAATATGTGTCAGCGAAAACGATGAAAATCGCGAACAGTATATTATTTCAAAGCTTGAGGCATATCAGATAGACGGTATGATAGTTATGCCTGTAAGCCGCGGTACGACCCGCGCTTACGATTACCTCAAGAACAATAACCGTCCCTTTGTTTTCTTCGATCAGTTCATTCCCGCTTATCCCTCAAACTGTGTTGCGCTTTGCGGAGATGACGCCATAGAAGAGCTGATGATAGAATTAAAAAAGCTCGGACACAAAAATATCGGCGTTGTTTTGGGCACAAAAAGCCTTCATTCCTTCGACAGACGCAGTGCTATGATCTCAAAGTACGCCGAAAAGCATGGCATTGGCTTTTCAAGTCAATATATGATATCCGGCGACAGCTCGGGACTCGACTGCGTAAAGCAGCTTATGTCCCTTGAGCCTTCTCCTACCGCTGTTATCTGTCTGAGCGAAAACGCCGCTGTCAGTACATATTTTGCTTTTTCGAGCCTCGGCTTTTCCGTGCCTGACGATATTTCTCTTATAGGAACTCGCAACGGAGACGAGATAGACCGTACCCTGCCTATCGATCTGACTCTGCTCGACCAGCCTATACATTGCTGTGCAGAGGCATGTGTCGAAACCTTTTATGAGATGCTTATGCTCAAATATGACAAAAAACCTGTCGGCAGCAACAGCAGACGAGTTGATATCAACATGACGCTTCACCGAGGAAAAACCATCGGCAAAGCTAAGATATAAAAAAATGCAGGCGAAATGCCTGCATTTTTTTATTGAAAACAAGCTTATCCAAACAGCTTGCCGAATAATTCCGCTATATCGTACAATCCCGAAAATTGTACTGCCGCCGCTCCTGCGGCGATAAGCGCGGCTGCAAGAGGAATGACCCACCATTTGCGCCACTTAGCCTTGACAGCTTCCTGTTCCTCACCTTCCGATGCTTCCTCTTTAGCTCCCATTTCCTCAAGCTCTTCTGATTCTGCCTGAGGCGGCAAAAGCTCTTCATCGGCTTCTTCTGCTTCATCATTTGATTCGGGCTCTTTTTCCGCTTCCTCGTCGGAAACTTCTTCATCGTTATCATCTTTGCTGACATTTTCTGCAAAAGCTGCTTCATAAGACTTGAGCGCGGCAAGTATCTCTATTGCCTTCTCATCGCCCTGCTCAGCGGCTGCGTGAACTCTTGGCAGTCCGCTCCAGCTTTCTGTTCCTTTGGGCAGCTCCGGAAGAACACCCATTGCAGCCAGAAAGTCCTCATATTTCCATGCATTTGTGACCTCGTCGGGAGCGACACCTGTCAGATAATGATCTCCCTCGGTCGTGTGCAGGAAGTCCTCGGGCTCGATCCATTCGCCGTCCTCAAGAATCAAATCGTCCACATTTACAAAATATCCCTCTTCATCATCCTCGGAAGTCTCATCAAGGATTTTCGCACCGCACTCGGGACACACGGGACAGCGTTCATTGTCAAAATCCATCTCAATATCGGACATTTCGATTTCTTCGCCGCACTCTTTGCACTCCACACCAAACACCTCAGAGAACAGGCTCATAAGAGACAGCTTGCAGTCTTTATATTCAAACTGCAGAATGCATATATCACAGCAATTGTTCCAGTCACTGTAAAAATCGCCGTCAAGCTCCACATCGGGAGCTTTTTTGATGAAGGCTTTAAGAAAATCAATCACATTCTCATAGCCGTGACCATACGAGAATATAGGCTCTGCGTCCAAAGTGAATGTTATATCTCCATCAGTATCGAAAAAACTCACTATATCCTCTTTTTCAAGAGGGTCATATAGCTCGTCATTCATAACCTCTATGAATGTCTCAGCGAAAAGGTCAATGTGCTTTTCGTCATCAATAGTTATATTCAGACAACCCGCGGTACATCCCATTTTTAAAAACCTCCTGAAAAATAAATTTACGCGAAAATACTTTACTTAGAGTAAATATATCATTGTTTTTTTGTTGTGTCAATATTGCCGCACATTAAACAAAAGAGCTTCATATGAAGCTCTTTTGTTTGTTTATTTACTTTCTGTTCTTTATTTCATCAACAAGCATCGCAACAAAATCGTCTGCTGCCATTACCTCGGTAGCCTGACCGTCACGGCGGCGCACTGCAACAGTACCGTCTGCCTGTTCCTTATCACCCAGCACCAGCATGTAAGGGATCTTCTTCATCTGAGCTTCTCTTACCTTATAGCCTGTCTTTTCCTGTCTCTTATCGCTCTCAACACGGACACCTGCTGCCTTGAGACGCGCCATGATCTCGTCGGTATACTCATTGTTTCTGTCGGTTATCGGCAAGAGCTTTACCTGTACGGGAGCGAGCCATGCAGGGAACTTGCCTGCAAAATGCTCGATAAGGATACCGATAAATCTCTCGATAGAGCGGAATCCAACTCGAGGGATCATGATAGGTCTGTGCTTCTGTCCGTCGGAGCCTGTGTACTCAGCCTCGAATCTCTGGGGAAGCTGGAAGTCGAGCTGGATAGTTCCGCACTGCCAGGTTCTGCCGATGGAATCCTCAAGGTGGAAGTCGATCTTCGGACCGTAGAACGCACCGTCGCCTTCATTGACAACATATTCGAGCTGAAGCTCATCAAGAGCCTTTCTCAGACCCTCGGTTGCGACTTCCCAATCTTCGTCAGAGCCCATGCTGTCCTCGGGACGGGTGGAAAGCTCAACATGATATTTGAATCCGAAAAGATTATAAACCTCATCTATAAGACGCACAACGCCCTTGATCTCATCGGTGATCTGATCTCTGGTCATGAAGATATGTGCATCGTCCTGAGTAAAGCAGCGCACACGCATCAGGCCGTGGAGCGCGCCCGACTTTTCGTGTCTGTGCACCAGTCCAAGCTCGCCGCAGCGCAGAGGAAGATCACGGTAGGATCTCGGCTCTGACTTGTAGACAAGCATGCCGCCGGGGCAGTTCATGGGCTTGATTGCAAAATCGGTCTCATCGATAACAGTGGTGTACATATTATCTTTATAGTGATCCCAGTGACCCGAGGTCTCCCAAAGCTGACGGTTGAGCATCATGGGAGTCTGGATTTCCACATAGCCGTCACGGGTGTGGATCTGACGCCAGAAATCAATAAGGGTATTTTTAAGAATCATTCCGTTGGGCAGGAAGAAGGGGAAGCCGGGACCTTCGTCGGTCATCATGAAAAGGCCCATTTCCTTGCCGAGTCTGCGGTGATCGCGCTTCTTTGCTTCCTCTATCCTTGCAAGATATTCGTCAAGGTCTGTCTTGTTTGAAAAAGCGGTACCGTAAATTCTTGTGAGCATCTTGTTTTTCTCGCTGCCTCGCCAGTATGCTCCTGCAACGCTGGTTAACTTAAATGCCTTGACCGCAGAGGTGTAGGTTACGTGAGGGCCTGCACAGAGATCGACAAAATCGCCCTGCTTGAAGAAGGAAAGCTCTTCATCCTCGGGAAGGTCGTTGATAAGCTCTACCTTATAAGGCTCGCCCTTTTCTTCCATAAGCGCTATCGCCTCTGCTCTGGGAAGTGTGAAACGCTCAAGCTTTAAGTTTTCCTTGGTTATTTTCTTCATTTCTGCTTCGAGCTTTGCAAGATCGTCCTCGGTAAAGGGAGTTTCCCTGTCAAAGTCGTAGTAGAAGCCTTCCTTTATGGAAGGGCCGATGGCAAGCTTTGTTTCGGGGTACAGGCGCTTTACCGCCTGTGCAAGAATGTGGGATGCGGTATGGCGCAGAGAATTGCGTCCGATCTCATCCTCAAAGGTGTATTCTGCAATTGCGCCGCTATGGTCGATTACTTTCATTTTCTGCATATCCTTTCCTAAAAAAATAAAACCCCTGAGCATTTTTGCTGCTCAGGGGTGCAAAATTACACGGTCCCACCCTGTGGTTTTACTTCGTTGCTCCTTAACGCGGAAAACGGCACTGCTCATCGCAGGCTGCTCGGAAGTGGTTTTCACTGCTGCCTCTGCAGGGGGAGCTTCCAGCCTGTGACTCCCTCTCTCTGTTGCATTACAAACAGCTACTCGTCTTCGTCAGTGCATTTTAAAACATTATATCACAAAAAAACATGCCGTCAATCTTTTTATTGAAAATCGTCTTTTTATTTGACAAACCCTTTAGCCAGCCTGAAAACAGCTTTTTCATGGAAGAACAGAATGAGCTGATATGCCAAAGCGAATACAGCCAACGCCACCGTAAGAGATGCCATAATCTTTGCTTCTGACACATAAGACACATCATAATTTACCGAGGCGAAAATTTTACTGCTTTCAGAGGCAAAGGCTATGCTAAGACAGCACACTGAGACAAAGAGCATTTTGAGCATACACATTATCTCCGATACCTGATAGAATACATGCAGCACTATTGGTGTGGTTTTTGCGTTCTTCTTTTCTTTTAATATCGGATTGAGCGCACATCTTGACATAAGGCAGAAAAGCATAGAGCCAAAGCCTGAGATCGTTTCCATCGAAAGCAAATAAGAAGCTGCGTTCATCCATTCACTTGCATATCTGCTCGCTTCGCCGAAGGCTATTGCCACAAAGCCAAGCCATACGGCGAGCAAAAGCCTGCTTACTGTGATAAAAACCGTCTCAAGGGTAAATCCGTTTTCGAGCTTATATCTGTTTATATTACCGCTTTTTCCGTACCTTGTTTTCGAAACCCAGAATATAAGCGGCACCATGCAGACAAGGCACAGTATATTCATGAAAATTATGAAAAAGCCTGTAAGGGATGATACTTCCCTCGTATCCCTAAATTTAAATATCACCTCGGACAGAATGACTGTCACCGCTAAAATAAGGCACAGACGAAAAACGGCAGCTTTTGAGGACGGTTTTATATTTTTCCATATCCTTACGAGCAGAGAGTCGTTATCTACATCCCCGTTATCCTGTTCTCTGTCCGCTTCGTATACAGTACCTGCCACTATCGGCATCCCCGAATGATCGGCGCTCTTCTGCCCGACGCCTTTGCATACGCCAAGAGGCTCACGCAGTCTTTTCGCAAAAACCTCCGAATGCATTTCAAATGCATGTACCCTCTGACTGTTTGTAAAATCTGCGATAAGATTGGTGCTTATCAGACCCGAGGGAACATCCTCAAGGTAGATTATATGAAGCTTTTTGTTGAGATTTATCGCGTAGGTGCATTCCTTGATGACCTCACGGCTGTCCATGGAATTTTTCGTAACAAAGACGACAAACACAGCGCAGTCGCGTATATGCTCATTTATAACTCCGCGCCATTCCGCCGACGGGGCTATACCTTCATCGTACCATATACGGTAGCCCTCCTGATGCAGTTCCCTGATAACAGGATATATTTTTTCGCTGTCCGTATGCGAATAGCTTATGAACGCATAGGGTTCATTTCCTTTGTACGCGGGAAAATAAGCTTCCATTGCCTTCACTCCAATTTTATTTCTTCTGTACATATCGGTGTTCATTTAAATATAACATATACTATGTTTCATTTCAATGCATATTTTTCTCTGCTTTTAGAATTTTTTCTTGAATATGAAAATTTATAGGAGTATAATTAACTTTACTAAATATATTGAATAATTGACGGAAGGAGCATAATGTGGACGTTCGGATCGAACCCGGAATATTAAGAGGCACGATAGATTCAATACCATCTAAATCCGTGGCTCACAGAATGCTCATCTGTGCCGCTCTTTCCGACACACCTGTGCAGATTGCAATATCCAAATCGAACGCAGATATCGATGCCACCGTAAGCTGTCTGCGCGCGCTTGGCTCTGAGATAAATATCGAAAACGGCATCTACAGCATAACGCCTGTAAAACGCACCGATAAGCCTGTGGTGCTCGACTGCGGCGAAAGCGGTTCTACACTGCGATTTATATTGCCGGTTGCGGCGGCATTGGGGCAGACTGCCACTATTGTCGGTGCAGGCCGGCTTCCCGAAAGACCCCTCGGCGAGCTGAGAACTCAGCTTATCGAGCACGGCATCAGCTTTTCTGCCGAAACGATGCCCTTTGAGATATCGGGAACCCTTCAGGGCGGGGAATTCACCCTTCCCGGAAATGTCAGTTCCCAGTACATAACGGGCATTCTGCTCGCTCTTCCCCTTTGCGGCGGAGGAAGCATAAGGCTTTCAAGCGAGCTTGAATCGGCACCTTACATAGATATTACCGCTCATGTCAGCCGAAAATTCGGCGTTGATATCAAGCGAACTGCCGACGGCTTTGCCGTGAGCGGCTCTTTGTATCACTGCGAAAAGCCTCTTATTGCCGAGGGCGACTGGTCCTCTGCGGCGTTCTTCCTTGCCGCAGGCGCTGTCGGCGGTGAGGTCACTATTCTGAACATGGATCCCGAATCACCTCAGGGCGACAAGGCAATTGTCGATATTCTTCGCAGATTCGGCGCTGATGTTAAGTTTGCAGGAACCTCCGTTACCGCCGCAAAGGGCTCTCTGCGCGGCATAGAAATAGATCTTCGGGAAATTCCCGACTGTCTGCCGATCCTTTCCGTTGTTGCCGCCTGTGCCGAAGGAAAAACAAGATTTTACAACGGAGCAAGGCTTCGTCTTAAGGAAAGCGACAGGCTCGAAACCACCGCTTCCATGCTTCGTGCCTTCGGCATTGAGTGTGAGGAAAAGCCTGATGAGCTTATAGTCAGCGGCGGTGCTCTCTCCCGCGGCGAGACCGAATCCTTTAACGACCACCGCATAGCAATGTCTGCCTGCATTGCGGCATCACTTTGCGGAGGAACGGTATTGGGTGCCGAGTGCGCCTCTAAATCCTATCCCGGCTTTTATGAAGATTTTATTACCCTTGGAGGAATTATAAATGGATATAAATGAACTCAGAAGTAAAATAGACGATGTTGATGACAAGCTTTTGAAGCTTTTCCTTGAAAGAATGAATCTTTCTGTTGAGATCGCAAGGTTTAAAAAGGAAAACGAACTTCCTGTCCTCAATAAATCCCGAGAGCGTGAAGTCCTTTCCCGTGCCGCCGAAAAATCCGGCGATCTGGAAATGTATTCACACAGACTTTTCACCACCTTGATGGATCTTTCAAAGGCTCGTCAGAGCGAGCTTATGGATATAAACAATCCTCTTGCGGATAAAATAAACTCCGCTCTTCTCCCTGCCGATGAGCTTTTTCCGAAAACAGGCATCATAGCCTGTCCCGGTGTTGAGGGCGGCAATTCGCAGGCCGCCTGCGATAAGCTTTTCCCCCGCGGACGACTCATGTTCGTGAAGAATTTCAATGCGGTTTTTGACGCTGTTGATTCCGGTCTCTGTTCTTACGGAGTTCTTCCTATAGAAAACAGCTCAAACGGTTCTGTAAGAGGCGTATACGAGCTTCTTGAAAAAAGAGGTCTTTGGATAGTACGTTCCGCTTCTCTCTGCATAAAGCATGTTCTCCTTGGAAAGAAAGGTGCTAAGCTCTCTGACATAACCGAGATACGCTCCCACGAGCAGGCTCTCGGTCAATGCTCAAAATTTCTTGCACTTCACAAGGATATTGCCGTTTCCGGCTGCCGAAACACCGCAGAAGCGGCTCAGTATGTCTCCGAGTGCGAGGCCGGCAATATTGCCGCTATAGCTTCTGCCGAATGTGCCGAGCTTTACGGCCTTGATGTTCTGGCTGCCGATATCGCTGACAGCGAAAACAACTATACACGTTTTGTATGCATTGCAAAGAAGCCTGTGATCTATGCCGGTGCCGATAAAATAAGCCTTGTTCTCGCCTGTGCCGACAAGCCCGGTGCTCTCTGCTCCATCCTCTCAAATCTTTCTGCACATGGCGTAAACCTTTCCAAGCTTGAAAGCTGCCCCGTTGTCGGAAGTGACTTTGAGTTCATTTTCTTCCTTGAGCTTGATGCCTCCGTTCGCGAGCCCGGAGTCATAGCTATGCTCACAGAGCTTGAAAAGAGCTGTGCGTCCTTCGCCTTCCTCGGCTGCTACCAGGAAGTTTAAAATATCAATCATTTAACAGGAAAGAAGTTTTGTTTATGGGAACACGATTCGGTCTGCTCGGCAGAAAACTCGGCCACAGTTGGTCTCCGAGAATACATCAGCTGCTTGGATGTGAAAATTACGAGCTCTTCGAAAAAGAACCTTCTGAGCTTGATGCTTTCCTTTATTCGGAGGAGCTGTCCGCTCTGAATGTGACCATCCCCTACAAGGTCACCGTCATGCCCTTCTGCGATGAGCTGACCGATGCGGCAAAGGGCGTCGGAAGCGTTAACACCATCGTAAAACGCGACGGCAGACTCATCGGTCACAACACAGACACCGACGGTTTTATTTACACTGTCACTCGTTCAGGTATCTCCTTTGAAAACAAAAAGGTCGTTATCTTTGGCGGCGGCGGCGCCTCAAAGGCTGTCGTCTATTCAGCAAAAAAGCTCGGTGCGCGTGAGATAATAATTGTCGATATCGACTCTGAGAACAATTACGATAATCTTGACAGGCATTACGATGCCGAGATAATCGTTAATGCCACTCCTGTCGGTATGTATCCCAACAACGGCGAAATGCTGGTCGATCCATCTCATTTTATACACTGTGAAGGCGCGGTTGATCTTATCTACAACCCTCTTCGAACAGCTTTTATGCTCAAATGCAAGGCTCTGGGCATTCCCTGTGCGGGAGGTCTGCCTATGCTCGTCGCCCAGGCCAAAGCCGCGGAAGAAATGTTTTTTGATAAAAAGATCGATGACTCAAAGATCGAGGAAATTTATTCGATACTCTCAAGAGAACAGGAAAACATCGCTCTCATCGGCATGCCCGGCTGCGGCAAATCTACGATAGGCGCAATTCTCGCCAAAATGACCGGCAGAGAGGCGATCGACCTTGACGCCCACATCGAAGAGATAGAGGGTATTTCTATCCCTGAAATTTTTTCAATCGATGGCGAGGATTATTTCCGTTACCTCGAGCATTATGAGCTTGAAAAGATCGGCAAGGTCAGCGGCAAGATAATAATCACCGGCGGCGGTGTCGTCAAAAACGGCCGTAATTACGCACCTCTTTCTCAGAACAGCCGAATTTACCATATCACACGCGACCTAAATCTTCTCGATCGTACCGGACGTCCTCTTTCTCAGGGCGCAGACCTCGAAGAAATGTATGCTCAGCGCGCTCCTCTTTACAAGAAATTCCGCGATGTGGAAATAAGCAATGACACCGCACCCGAAGACTGTGCAAAAGCAATATGGAGTGATTTTTATGAAAATTCTCGTAATTAACGGACCGAATATCAATATGCTGGGACTTCGCGAGCCCGAAATTTACGGCAAGGCTACCTATGAGGATCTTCTGGGACTCATCTCGGAGGAGGCTCTGAAGCTGGGAGTTGATGTGGAGTTCTTCCAGTCGAACCACGAAGGCGCGATAGTAGATGCTATTCAGGGAGCATACGGTAGAATAGACGGTATCGTCATCAACCCTGCTGCCTACACTCATACAAGCGTTGCCATACTTGACGCTCTCAAAGCGGTTTCTATCCCTGCTGTCGAGGTGCATATCTCCGACCCTGTTTTGAGAGAGGATTTCAGAAAGATTTCTTACATACGCCGCGCTTGCGTGGCTACCATCAAAGGAAAAGGCTTTGACGGATATCTTGAGGCCTTGAGGATACTTGTTGAAAATTAAGCCAATAACAAAGAAGCAGTCTGAAAGCGAACTCTTTCAGACTGCTTCTTTGTTATGTATATTTTTTTATTCGGCGTAGTCGCCGTTGTAATTGACAAGAACTACACTGTCAACGCCCGAGACAGAGCTTATTCCCTCAACAAGATTGCGCTGAACATTTCTTCCCGCAACCTCAACAATAACCTCTGCAACGCCCTTGCGGATGGTCTTATTCTTTACATTGCCGTGTACGGAATCTATGATCTTATCGATCTTCTGTCCTGCACCGGGAGCATATTTGATAATAAGCAGATATGCTCCGTCCTTGCTCTTGAATATAAGAGAAACAAAGCAAAGCAATGCTATGAGAACTGTAGAAATAAGTGCAAATGTGAACTGATGCGCGCCTACAACTATGCCGACCGTTATCGCCCAGAACAGGAACATTATATCAACAGGATCCTTTATAGCCGTTCTGAAACGAACAATAGACAGCGCACCGACCATACCGAGTGAAAGAACAACGTTTGAGCTGATGGTCAGAATGATGGCACAGGTGATAACTGCCATCATAACAAGTGTTACATTGAAGCTGAAGCTGTATACAGCACCGCGGTAACAGATCTTATATACCGCAAAGATGACAAGACCCAGCAGCAGAGCAAACAGCAGCGCAGCAACAGCGCTTCCTATATCAAGCTGATTTTCCGTAAACTGGCTTATAAATTTATTCTTGAAAATATCGCTAAAGTTTGACTGGTCCGACTGTAAGAACAGACTCATAAGGGATCTCCCTCCTGTAGTATAAATCTTTCGCCTTGCGGCAGAGTACATATTTTGATATCGCCATAGGACGCTTGTCTACCTTTTTCAGCTCCTTTTTTATAAAGGAGGGGAGAAAATCGTCATATTTGACCTCGAGAACAAGAGTGCCGGGCTCTATTGCAGGCACCGTGATAACTCCGTCATCGAAGATATCAAAGCTGTCGATTCCGGCGCGAATATCCATATCAAAGGTTATTCGCACATTTCCGGATTCGCACACATAAGCCTCGCGCTCATAGTCAACGATAACGCGCGGCTTAAGCAGCGAGCATCGCGCATCGATATATCCTGCACGCAGGGTTGGATGTTCGGATTCGATCATGAAATCGAAATTCGTATTTATCATCCGCGCACACTGATTTCGTGTGATGGGAGCGGATATTTTGGATATATACTCGCCGAACTTATCCTTTATCTCATATTTTATGACCTTGTCGGAATTGTTGTAAATACGAATACGGTGCTTTCTTCTTCTTCCGAGGCCGCTTTCCTTTGTGACATACGCTCCGTCGTGTATATCGTCAAAATAAAGGCTTCTTATCGTATATCCTTCCTCTCCCGAGTTTTCATCGGGCTCAAGAAGCGCACAAAGAGACGATTTAAGACTGTAATAATCTGCGTAGGTTATCAGAAATTTCAGCTCATGCCGCAAAAAACGAGAACCGTGCTGCAACCGCATCACTTCCTTTACGCGAAAATAACCGGTAATCAGTCTGTGATGACTTCACCGTAAACAACACCTGCACATGCAGCTGCATTGGATTCATCGGTATCGATATGCATAGCTGCGGCAAAGTTCTGATTTACTCTTACAACAACATCACCGAAGGTGGTCGTTCTTCCGTCGGTTTCAACCTTTACCTGCACGATCTGCTTGTCGACAACACCGAATGCTTCGGCATCTGCAGGTGTGAAGTGGATATGACGCTTTGCGGCGATAACACCCTCGGTAAGCTCGACCTCGCCGCAGGGGCCTATCAGCTTGCAG
>JAZSNH010000008.1:0-6846 GCA_045536305.1 Acutalibacteraceae bacterium | reverse complement strand
CTGCAGCACCGATGTGGTTATCTTTCAGAAGGATGCCGTCGCTGAGGTTGTATCGGTGATTATATCCGCCGCCGACCTTAACGGCGTATTTTTCAAAAATACGCATACCGGGAGTGGTCTTGCGGGGGGCAAGGAGCTTTGTCTTGCTGCCCTTCAGCAGATCGGCAATTGCACGGGTATAGGTGGCGATGCCGCTCATGCGCTGCAGATAGTTGAGAGCGGTGCGCTCACCGGAAAGAAGAACGCGGATATCGCCGCGGATGACGCCCAGTTTCTGCCCCTTGGTGACCTTATCGCCGTCTGCGCAGGTAAAGGATATCTCTGTTTTTTCGTCAAGCAGTTCAAATACTCTTCTGAACACATCAAGACCGGCGATCACACCGACCTCCTTGCATATCAGTTCCACTTCACCGAGCTGATAATGCGGCATGACCGAATTGGTGGAAATATCCTCGCTGGTGATATCCTCTTTGAGTGCCAGCAGAATCAGATCGTCTGCATTCAGTTTCATTGTAATGCTATTCATGGCTTTGTTTCTCCTTTTCGATTGCGGCCAGAACCGATTCTTTGTAATTCTCCTGATATCCTTCGTAGTCGGACGGATCAATATGTATCAGGTCAGGCAGACTTGCAGCTGTGTAATTTGCCGTGATGTGATTTGCCGCGCGTCTTGCAAAAACAAGGCTTTCCAGCAGAGAATTGCTCGCCAGCCTGTTTCGTCCGTGAACACCGTTGCAGGCAGTTTCTCCCGCGGCATACAGCCGTTCCATGGAAGTTCTGCTGTGTCTGTTGACATCAATACCGCCCATGAAGTAATGCTGAGACGGAACTACTGGAATAGGCTCCTTTGTCACATCGTAACCTTCCTCAAGGCAGCGCTGATAAATATTCGGGAAATGAGAGCGGATTTCCTCCTCCGGTATGGGAGCCATGGAAAGCCACACGTGCTCTGTGCCTTCCTTTTTCATTTCCTCAAAGATCGCGTTTGCCACCACATCCCTTGGCAGCAGCTCGTTGACAAAGCGCTCTCCTCTGGAGTTGAGCAGAACGGCACCTTCACCTCGCACCGATTCGGAAATCAGGAATGCACGCCCGTCCTTTTTTGTGTAAAGAGTGGTGGGGTGAATCTGGATGTAATCAATGTGGCGCAGTCTGATGTCATGCTTCAGAGCCAGCGCAAGAGAGTCTCCCGTCAGGTGACGCTGGTTGGTGGAATGTGCAAACAGTCCGCCGATACCGCCGGTTGCAAGCATGGTGTAATCGGCAGTAATGCTCACGTATTCGCCTTCTGCATCATGTCCGATAATGCCATAGCAGATATTTTCACGGCAGATCAGATCCACCATCGTGAAGTTTTCAATCAGCGTGATATTATCTCGCTGCCTTACTGTTTCCAACAGGTGAGAGGTGATCTCCTTTCCCGTTTCATCCTTGTGGAAAAGGATGCGAGGTCTTGAATGAGCGCCTTCTCGTGTGTAGTCAAACTCCTCGCCGTTTTTCTTGAAGCGCACTCCAAAGGAAACAAGATCTTCTATAACTCCTCTGGAGTCACGGATCATGATATCAACCGACTCGGGAGTGTTCTCATAGTGTCCAGCGCGCATGGTGTCTTCGTAGAAAGAGCCGTAATCATTTTCGTCGCGCTGAACACAGATGCCGCCTTGAGCAAGATAGGAGTTGCTGTTGGGAGCGTCACTCTTGGTCACGATGGTTATTTTCTTTTCTTCCGGCAGATTCAGTGCGCAGTAAAGCCCCGCCACACCGCAGCCGACAATCAAAACATCAGTTTTCATATCTATTTCGCAAGCTCCAGCATTCTGTCAAGGGGGATAAGTGCCTTACGGCGGATATCCTCACTGATTTCTACGGTACGGTCTTCTTTTTCCAGAACAGAAAGAACGCTCTCAAGGGTGTTCAGCTTCATGTCTGTGCAGCAGGGATGGGGATTCGGGAAGAAAAAGCGTTTGTCGGGACTGTCGGTGAGCAGCTTGTATTCCACTCCGTCCTCGGTG
The DNA here is from genome assembly GCA_045536305.1 of Acutalibacteraceae bacterium. Lineage (GTDB taxonomy): Bacteria > Bacillota > Clostridia > Oscillospirales > Acutalibacteraceae > JAISGQ01. The sequence continues at coordinate 4,834 of JAZSNH010000008.1, read as the reverse complement.
CAAACAATAAATTCCGAAGCGGCGATGTTTTTCGCGTATTCGATGATTTCAGCTGTACTGCCGATAAAGTCTGATAGCGCAATGATTTCCGCCTCACATTCGGGGTGTGACAGAACCTGTGCATTTGGATGCAGGTTCTTTTCAGCTGTTATCTGCTCTGCAGTGACAGCTGCATGGATAGGACAGCAGCCGTCATTGAGAATGATGTTCTTTTCCGGAACCCGTTCGGCGACATATCTGCCGAGATTGCGGTCGGGAATAAAGAATATGTTATGGTTCGGGAGAACTCTGACGATATTAACGGCATTGGAAGAAGTGACACATACATCGCTTTGGCATTTGAGCTCAGCCGTGGAATTTATGTAGCAGACGACAGCGAGATCATCGTACTTCGCACGCATCTCGTCGATGACACCGGGAGCAACCATATGTGCCATCGGGCAATCGGCTGTGAGATCAGGCATAAGAATCTTTTTATCGGGATTGAGAATTTTGGCACTCTCACCCATAAAGGATACGCCGCAGAAAACAAGGATATCTGCGGTGCTCTGCTTTGCCACCTTTGCAAGATAAAAGGAGTCGCCGACATAGTCAGCTATTTCCTGCACCTCGCCCGGTGCGTAATAATGAGCGAGAATGATAGCATTCTTCTCAGCTTTTAGTTGTTCGATCTGTTTTTTCATATTCTGTTATCCTCTATATCTCGAACTTTTATTGATTTCGCATATAGAATAACATATCGCTTTACATCTGTCAACTTATCTGTAAACCTGTATTTGGAGATAGTATACTGTCCGGAGGCTGAATATTAGTGCAAATTGAATAATAAACAGCCGGCTGAATTCGGTGTGGCGACTGCCACAGGAGTGATCCGGTTGAAACATCCTGAAAAAATAATAAAAAAGTCCACCAAATGGTGGACTTTTTTGTGGAGGGGAAATTTACAGGAAATAGAATGACCTAAGTGGACAAAAACCACTGACACCAACGGGTCGCGAGTATTTTCTGTCAAAAATTTTAAATCGAAAAAGCATCAATCCAACTGCCCATAGTGCATCAGAAACAGAAGATTATGGGGGGTTGGGAATTTGGGTGCTCTGCCAAAGCCGCCCCATTTGCTGTCAAATCGACTGCTGAATTTCTCAAAAGCTCGGTGAGCCAATGCGTAATGCGGCTTTACCGTTCCCGAGACCTGTGCACTCCGCAGCTCCTGCACCGCAGAGCTTAATATCTTTTCACGCTCTGCGCTCCACATATATGATACGGAATTTAATAAATCAATAAGCCCGTACTGAAAAGCGTTGCCGTGCTTTGGCAGGTAGGTCGCAGCAAAGAATGGCTTCTTATCGGGAGTCAGAAAGACGGTCAGTGGCCAGCCGCCGCTTCCCATCATGGATATACAAACGGACATATACACAGAATCAATATCGGGACGTTCCTCACGGTCAACCTTGATGCTTATGAAATCACGGTTAAGAATAGAGGCCACCTCATTGTCCTCAAAGGATTCGTGTGCCATAACATGACACCAGTGGCAGGTGGAATATCCGATGCTGAGGAAAACGGGCTTGTCCTCTTTTTGGGCTTTCTCAAAAGTTTCTTCTCCCCAGGGATACCAGTTTACAGGATTATCCATATGCTGAAGAAGGTATGGTGATTTTTCGTTTTTTAATAAATTCGGCATATAAGCCCTCCAAAGTTATTTGATGAGTTAAGGATAGTGTTTCCTCTTTATGTCAAACTTAATAATACGGATTTCGAAGGCTTTATGATATGGCCGTTTGCTGTGTTGCCGAAAGCTGTGTTTTCTGCTATAATGTAAAAGCATTGAATATATCAACAGCAAAAAAGGCCGATATCGCTGCGAATCTGATAAAATGGCGGTGTAATATGAAAAGAACAAAATACCCTATCCACCCGGATTTAAAAAAATGGTCGAAGATGAATCCCAATCTTTCGAAGCCGATAATACCTGTGATGCAGGGACTTATGGGCCTTCTGTACAAGCAGGAAAGATCGACAAAAGAGCTGCTTATTGAGGGGAAAGAGATCATAACGAGAGACGGTGCAAGCCTTAAGGCGCTGCTATATACACCGAAGAACACAGCAGGAAAAGCACCCTGCCTTATATATTACCACGGCGGAGGCTTTGTGCTGCCTGCTGCACCGTACCATTATAAGCTCGCAAGGGAATATGGACAGCGAGCAGGGTGCAAGGTGTTGTTTGTAAATTACAGGCTTGCACCGAAGCATAAGTTTCCCACTGCACCCAATGACTGCTTTGATGCATTCTGTTTTGCCGCAGAAAATGCAGAGAGACTTGGTATCGATATATCGAAAATAGGCGTCGCAGGAGACAGCGCAGGCGGAAGTCTTGCGACTGTAGTTTGCCTGATGGCGAGAAATCAGGGGAAAATCATGCCCTGCGGACAGATGCTGCTCTATCCATCGACAGGAGCAGGTCAGACCGAGTCTATGCAGAAATACACCGATACTCCTATGTGCAACAGCCGTGATGCGAAAAAATATGATAAACTGTATGCGTCCGAGAACATCGACAGGAATAATGAGTATTTTGCACCCATGAAAGCGGAAACGCTGCAAGGCCTGCCGCCAGCATATATAGAAACAGCAGAGTTTGACTGCCTGCATGACGACGGCGTTTTATATGCGGAAAAACTTAAAAAGTTCGATGTTCCGACCACACTGCACAATACAGTTGGTACGATACACGGGTATGATATCGTGATAGACAGCCCGATAGTAAGAGAGTGTGTTGACAAGCGAATCGACTTTCTGAATACGATTTTCAGTTAACTGTTACGGTTATACTGAATATTGCAGCGCTTGTTAAGGCAAACAGAACAAAAAAGTAAAATCGATCTGAAAAGGGGAATAAATTATGGAGAACATCGAAAAACTCGTTCGTGAAAGAAGAAGTGTTCGTACCTATGACAGCAGAGAACTGACGGCACAGGATCTTGAAAAGCTGCGTTCATTCATGGCAAATATAGATAATCCTTATAATATCCCTATTGAATTTGTGCTGATGAACGCAAAGGAAGATAAGCTTACCTGCCCTGTGGTGGTCGGAACGGACCTTTATGTTGGCGGAAAGCTCATGCGAACAGAACACACCGAGGAGGCCTTCGGCTATGCCTTTGAAATGCTTGTGCTGTATGCGCAGTCACTCGGGATCGGTACTGTCTGGCTCGGCGGAACGATGGACAGAGCGGCATTTGAAAAAGCAATGTCGCTTGAAAATGGGGAAGTGATGCCCTGTGCAAGCGCATTGGGTTATCCTGCGGGAAAAATGTCTCTGCGTGAAAATATGATGCGCAAAGCTATCAAGGCAAACAACAGAATACCGTTTGATGAGCTGTTTTTTGACGGCTCCTTCGATGTGCCTATGACAGAGGAAAAGGCGGGAAAGCTTGCAAAGCCCCTTGAGATGGTGCGCTGGGCACCATCTGCAGTAAATAAGCAGCCGTGGCGTGTCGTTGTCTGTGGGGATGCTGTCCATTTCTATCTTAAGAGATCAAAGGGATTTTCTGCAGGCGGTGCAGGGGATATGCAGAAAATAGATATCGGCATTGCCATTTGCCATTTCGCACTTGCAGCAGAGGAATGCGGCATCAGCGTTGAATTTTCAATAAGCGATCCGCAGATAACAATAGGTTCTTATATGGAATATATCGCTTCATACAATCTTACAAAGCAGTAAACATTGTAAAGATTATGAAATAAAAGCCCTCCGACATGGGAATCATACCTTCATGTCGGAGGGTGATTATTATGTATAACGGTTTCTGGGGCTGGTATTTCAAGTGTCAGTCAGACAGTCATACTCTTGCTGTAATACCTGCCGTGCATAGCGAGAAAAACAAAAAGTCCTGTTCAATACAGCTTATAACGAATTCTTATTCGCAGAATATCTGCTTTCCTTATGCTGCATATCGAAAAGGCAAAGACTGCGTAGAGATCGCAGATAACCGATTTGGCAAACATGGAATATGGTTAAATCTCCATACTCTCGAGTTGACGGCAACAGGTTCCGTTTCCTTTGAGAATATCACACCCATAAAATATGACATTATGGGACCTTTTGCCTTTGTGCCTTTTATGGAGTGCCGACACAGCGTTATGAGTATGATGCACGACGTAACAGGAGAAATAAATATAAACGGAAAGCCTTACGTGTTCAGAAAAGCATCAGGTTACTGGGAAGGAGACAGAGGCCGTTCTTTCCCAAAGGAATATATATGGACGCAGTGTAATTTTGAAAAGGGAAGCATAATGCTGTCCGTTGCGGACATTCCCATCGGAAGGAGACGTTTTACGGGAGTGATTGGAGTCGTTCTCCTAAACGGAAAGGAATACCGCATTGCAACATATCTCGGAGCGAAGACTCTTAGAATATATAACGGAGAGGTCATCGTACGGCAGGGGGATATGTATCTTCGGGTAAAATGCCTTGAGAATACGGCACATCCTCTTTGTGCACCGCAGACAGGAGCGATGAACAGAACGATTCACGAAAATCCGTCATGCAGGGTTTATTATAAGTTTGAGCAAAATGACACCACTCATTTTGAATTTGAGGCGACAAATGCAGCCTTTGAATATGAATATCCGTATTGATAAAAAGCAAAAATCCGAACCAAACCTTACGGTCTGATTCGGATTTTGATCTGGCGGAGAAATGCACAAGAAATAGAATGACCTAAGTGGACAAAATTCACTGATACCAATGGTTTGCGAGTATTTTCTGTCAAAAATTTTTAAACCCAAAAAGCATCAATCCAAATTTAACAATTCAAAAATTTGGGGAAGG
>JAZSNH010000015.1:0-42095 GCA_045536305.1 Acutalibacteraceae bacterium | reverse complement strand
TTGGCCCCCGACTTTTTGTAAATTTAAAAATCCTCTGTATCTATACCATAGTCTGACAAACCTTTGATTATTTCCCCTCTGTTATAGTGAAGTATCATCGGCTCTTCGCCGTCATCTTCTTCACATTCCATGACTGCCTCTATTTCACATTCATACTCCTCTGAGTATCCCATGAAATAATCATAGGAAAAGAATCGGCCTATTTTGGAAGAAAACTCAAAGGTAATTGTGTAATCCTCATCTGTACCGTTTTCGTCTGTAAGCAGCTTATCGTAATAATCCTCCATGTCCTCAAACATCTGCATAAGGTTTTCTTTCGTTCCTTTTGCTGTGACGGTGCCTATCATAAGTGTTGCCATTTTTTATTCTCCTTTTCGTATTTTTCCTTATGACAATCTGCAGTCAATAGCAGTAAATTCTGACGATCATCGGTTTGTGTGATCGATGAATAAAGGCCAAACTGTAAGGATGTCTGACAGATTACGTCATCAAAAACTTAATGACATCGGTGCTTACGCATCCTCTTGTTCTTTTAATTCTTGCCTGCCTCGCTTCTTAATTAACACCCTTAACACTATCGCGACAATAATACAAACAATAATGACTGAACCATTTATAATAAAATCTAATTTCAATTCCTCCTGCCAGGTTTCAAATGGTGGTGTATACTTCCACGGATTTGCTTTATAGTCTGTATAAACCCGAATAACTCTCCCTGTCAGCGCTCCCGCAAGAACCAGTATAAAAGAAATACAGAAGGTTAGTCCTCTTTTCATATTCAAAGTCTCCAATCTTACTATTTGGTTTTATTTGTTGTACGATACAGCATATTGAACGTACCATTCAGCTGCTATATCAGCGAATTATTTTCCAATCGACATTTGTATATCGAATATAAAATTTATACGTATTTTTTATTGAAGTATAACATAGTTTGTCATCGATATCAATCTCATCATATCAGTTCATTTTCAAAAAATAATATCATCAGTAAGTCAATTTTGAATAATCATACCTTCCGACAAAACGATTGTCCGCTTGCAATATTCTTTATGGCTCGTTTATCTCTACTAAATCAACCAAATAATGAATTGTAGCGAAAAGATAAGACTCTAATAAAGGCCAAAGCCGCATCATGCAGTAAACCACAGAACGCAAAAAGCCCTGCACCTTTGCAGGTGCAGGGCTTTGAACACTGTATTGTAAAAAACTATCTCTTTGAGAACTGGGGAGCGCGACGTGCAGCCTTAAGGCCATACTTCTTTCTTTCCTTCATTCTCGGGTCACGAGTCAGGAAGCCTGCCTTCTTAAGAGCGGGACGAAGCTTCTCGGAATCGAACTGGAGAAGTGCACGGGAGATACCGTGACGGATTGCGCCTGCCTGACCGGTTACGCCGCCGCCGCCAACATTGCAGACGATGTCAAACTTCTCTGCGGTGTTGGTGAGTGCGAGGGGCTGACGAACGATGAGCTTAAGGGTCTCAAGACCGAAGTAATCATCGATATCGCGGCCGTTGATGGTGATCTTGCCGGTTCCCTGATAGAGGCGAACTCTTGCTACGGAGGACTTTCTTCTGCCTGTACCGTAGAAATAAGGTGCTTTATCGTACATTCTTCGTTACCTCCTTAAAGTTCCCAAGCTACAGGCTGCTGTGCCTGATGCTTGTGCTCTGCGCCTGCATAGCAGCGAAGTCTGGTAAGAGCTGCACGACCGATGGTGGTATCGGGGATCATACCCTTGATAGCAAGCTCCATAGGACGGGTGGGCTTAGACTTGAGAAGAATCTTAGCCTTTGTGGACTTGAGGTGTCCAATGTAACCGGTGTGACGGTAGTAGATCTTCTTTTCCATCTTGTTACCGGTGAGAACAGCCTTGTCACAGTTGATGACGATTACGTGATCGCCGCAGTCAACGTGAGGTGCAAAAGTGGGCTTATGCTTGCCGCGAAGAAGGGTTGCAGCCTGAGCAGCTACTCTGCCGAGGGGCTTACCTGCAGCGTCAAGAACATACCACTTGCGGTCAACCTGACCTGCCTTGGGCATAAATGTCGACATTCTTAGGTTCCTCCTAAATATAATATGGGCGTAACTCCGCCTCGCGAAGTCACATTGCTTGAGTATAATATCATAGCCGTTTTCCCCTGTCAACACTTTTTTGCGGCAATTTTAATGTGCATTGGAGTGAGCTTCGTTTTTCTTCGTTTATCTCTCTTTTCCTCTCGTTTACTAATTTTCTATTTTTAGTTTTATGTTTTTTCTGAAATATTGTTTTATTTATATTTTTGTGTTATACTTATTAAAAAGTATATGGAGGTAGTTTTTATGGCACCTATTAAGGACAACATCATTATTAAAGAACGTAAGAGATGGCTTTTCTTAGGTCTTCCCTTTACCTTTACCACCTACACCCTTACAGACAAGATGCTTATTGTTAAAACCGGCTTTCTCAACACCACCGAGGACGAGATCAAGCTTTATCGTATTGTTGACATGACGGTTCGCCGCACTCTCTGGCAGAAGATCGTCGGTCTTGGCAGCCTTGAGGTCAATTCCAAGGATCAGTCCAGCGGCAACTTCATTATCAAAAACATCAAGCATGTCAAAGAGTTCCGTGCTTATCTCACCGAATATCTCGAGCGCGACAGATCCTCCAGAGGTATGCGCGGTGCTGAAATGATAGACTCTATGCCAGATGCTGACGGTGACGGTGTTCCCGATCACATGGAGAGCGCTATATTCTAATCATCCGTTACTCTGCAGTAGCTGCGAATGGAATCAAGCGTTGATTCTCCTATTCCGCTGACTTCGATCAGCTCTTCCACCGATTTAAAGCCGCCTATTGCATTGCGATAGGCGACTATGTTTTCTGCCTTCTTTGCACCTACTCCGGGCAGAAAATCCGCAAGCTCCTGTGCCGTTGCTGTGTTTATGTTTATCGTCGCAATGTTTTCCTGTTTCGGTGATCGATCGGATACATACTCATATTCGTATGCGCTGTTTGAAATGTTATCCTCTTTCACAAGCTTTTTGCTCTTCATATAATCTGTAGCATTTATAGCTACAATTGCCGCGCACAGCACCACGCTCGCAATCAGCAATATTAAATATCTTTTTCTTGTATTCATCTTATCCACCACACTTTGCAATCAGGGAGGTCGAATCAAATATGGGAAAGGTTTTGGAGTTTTCTCTTCAAACAGAGGCAACCGGTGTATACAACATAACAAAAAGTGTCTCTGACGCTATCAAGGAAAGCGGAATCGAGGACGGTATCGCGATCGTTTACTGCCCGCATACCACCGCCTCCATTACCATGAACGAAAACACCGATGTAAATGTCGGAAAAGATCTGCTGCTCGGCTTATCGCGTGCATTCCCCGACTCCAATGATTACCTCCATTCTGAGGGTAATTCCTATGCTCACATCCGTTCGAGCAGTCTCGGATGTCAGGTCACGATCATTGTTAACGAGGGATGGCCTTTGCTCGGCATCTGGCAAAATATTTATTTTGTCGAGTTCGACGGTCCTAGAAAAAGAAAGTATTATGTTAAAATAATAGAGTGCTGATATGTCACTCTCCCCTATTATGGCAGCATCCCCCATGCAATCGCATGGGGGATGCTTATTTTTTACTTATTCCCTGAAATAATCATCATAGAAATTCTGCAGGTATTGCTTTTCATATTCGCGGTCCTGTTTTTTTCGTTTTCTGACGGTTCCTGTAATAATAATCACTGCAAGGGTTGCAATTACAGCAAATGCTATGACAGCTCCCAGTATTATTTTTTCAAATTGTCCGCTCGCTTTCAGCATATTCAAATATGTATCGACAGATATGCCGACTGATGCGATCTCGCTCTTTAAGCCTTCGTCGTCATAAACATAGAAGGAGAAGCTGTCTGTACCTATATAATCGTCATGCGCGGTGTATGTGAATTTTCCGCCGGATGCATCGAAATCAAGCGTTCCGTGCTGCGGATATACATCTATCATATAGGTGCTTATCTTACCGTCCAGGTCCTTTGCGCTGAGCTTGCCGCTGTATGCTTTGCCGCTTGCACAGTCTATTTTCAGCGTATCGGCCTTTGGCTTTTCACTCGGAACAGTGATTATACTTATAAACGCTTCATTGCTTTCTGCACCGTTTGCGGTTATTGCGGTATATCCAAAGGTTTCTGTTCCTGCGAAGTTTTCCGGCGGAGTATACACAAAGTCTGAGCCATCGACCTCAAGCGTTCCGTAATGGGGAAAGGTGGTTATTTTTATTAACCCAAAGGAATCGTCCCGAGGAACCGCTACGCTGAAGGAGCCTGTTGTTTCTTCATTTTTTGCCGCAACATAGGTGTTGTTTCTCGCCGTGGTTTCACCGCGTATTCCTACAAGCAGTGTGACTACCGCTTCATTGCTGTGATCATTGTTATTGTCTGTCGCAATATAGGAAAAACTGTCAAAGCCCGTATAGGAGCCCTCGGGAGTATACCGCAGCGTACCGTCGCTGCCGAGAGATATCGTTCCGTGCTCGGGCTCTTCGGTTATCGTCAGCGATGCTATAACACCATCAAAATCGGTTGCGGTCACTCTGTCCATCAGAGAACCGTTTGCCTGAACATCAAAGGTATGGTTATAAGCCGCAGGAGGCTTTGATTTTGTTACATTGATCACAACCTCGACAGGCATCGACTGTGCTCCGTCAAGACCGGTAACCGTATATTTTAAGGTTTGCTCACCTCTTGTGCCTGCTGATGCGGAATAGCTGAGAATACCGTTTTCACTCAACGAAGCTGTGCCGGAAACAGGGCTTTCCACAAGATGAAAGCGCTCTCCTTCACCCTCTACGCTCGTTGCCTCAAGCTTCCACGAAAATGCTCTGCCCGAAGGTATAAAAAGATAGTTCGGTGAGCTTATCGGACGTGTTTTAAAGGAAGATATCCTTGTTGCTGCGCCTGCATTAAAGGCTCCTATATTTGCCTCAAAGCCTTCCGAGGAAGCTACAGTGCCATTTTCGAAATATGCGGTTGCATTTACCGAATGCTGAGTATAATCGGCATATCCTTTATTTTCATCCGCAAGGCTTGAATTTATCTCCCACGCCTTGTAATCGGAAACATCTGCATTCCACCATGTTTCCATGTTTTTCTTTCCTGCAGCCTTATACCATGCAGAAACTGTTTTCGTATTTACTGCACTGAACACACCGTTTTCCATATACAGCGCATTTGATTTTGTGCTTCTGAAATCAAACAACTCGGGGTTTTCAAGCCATATTCCACCCTGATCGAGTATTTCGGCACCAAATCTCTCGCCTTCGGTTATTATTGTACTGCCCTCACCTATTCTGAGCATACCGTTTGAAACTCTTATACCCGAATCAAGGGTTCCTTTCGCAAAGAGCGAACCGCCCTGAGAAAGACGGATATTTCCGTTTTCTACAAACACCGCACATCCGCCCTGTGAGCAGATCATACTGTCTGTTCCGACGATAAGATCTCCTGCTCTGCACAATATACCGAACGAGCCGCTGCTTTCGATATTAAGACGTCCGTTTTCTTCAATTATTATAGAACCTACTATATTTACCGCCGCATTTCCGCTGTCAGAACCCAATCTGCTTATTACATTAACGGTTGAATCCGTTATACGCAGATAGCCCTGAGTTGTCAGCAATGTGTCAACATATAATGCAGGTGCATCGTTTCCGCATTCTATGGCAGAATTGCATTTGCTGTTGAATATTATTGCTTCCGCAGAATAGAGCGCTGTACCGTCTGATGTTATGTTTATCGTATTTTCCTCGCCGAAGCTTACAATATCTGCAAGGAGAGTACCTGCCGCATAAACACCGTGTTTTTTTGCCTTTTTTATATTTATCATGCAGCCTTTGCCCGTTTGAACACCGCGCATGGTTTCTATGCCGATACCGATATTTTCTATGTCCAGAGTCGCGTATTCCTCAAGCACCACACTCTCATCTGCATAAAGCGCTTTTTCTGCCGATCTGCACTTTATGACAGAATAGCCGCCCAGTATTATCCCGCCTTCGCAGCTTATTCCATAGCGCAGTGCAGAATCAAGCGGCGAAATCGTTATCTCGCAGTCAGTACCGCATTCAATGCTTTCCTTTGCTCTTATTCCGCCATCATTTGATGTACAGTTGAGCACTGCACCATCTGCAATTACAACCGCTCCGCCCTTTGAGCATATTGCGTCACCCGAGCGGATAACTGAGTCTATTATACTTTTGCTGCCTATAAATGTACTCTTGCAGCCATAAACAAGTATTCCGTTATAGCCTCTGACAGTCAGAGTGTTTTTTTCGCCGAACGATACACTCGGCTCCTGCGATATTTTTCCGAAAACGGTGATCGCACCGCTTACCGATGATTTTTCCGTATTCTCCGCTGTGATTATACATTCGGCATCACTTTTTAAAGTATCGCAGTAAATTGCGCCGCAGCTTCCCTTTGCCTCTATCCTTGAGCTGTTCTGAAGCTCAAGCGCACATTCACGCACATTGAACGCCGCTGCATATCCGCCGCTGTCTGAAGCTTCGCCTGCATGTGCAGTTACCGAAGAATAAGGAGTCAGCACTATCTTCTGCTCTGCACGGCTCCCTATCGGCGCATATATCGCCGAACCATAGCTGCTTCTGAAAGCACAGTTTCCCGAAAAATAAACCGTACCGCCTCCGCGGTATATATAAAGCAGTGTACCGTCTGTAGTGGTGTCGTCAATCACAACGTTACTGACTGTGATCTCACCGCCGTTGGGATTTGCCGCTACAGCAATCTTATTGCCGGTTCTTGATACCAAAACTCCGCTTGATGCAACGGTCGAGCCATTGTTCATAAGCAGACCGTATCCGCCCGCAAATTCAACAGTGCCTGTCAGCTCTACCCTTCCGTATGACTTTATCGCAAAATCATTCTGTCCTGTTATTACAATATCCTTAAGAACAAGACTTGTTCCTTTCCCCATTGTAATGTATGTTCCGTTTTTGGCAGTCAGCACAGCTCCGTTTCCGTTTATTGTCAGGTTTCTGTCTATCTCTATAAACTCACTTATATTGGCCGTTCTGTAGTTTATTGTTATTGTGTCTGTCTCTGCATCGCGCAGTGCTGCCGCAAGCTCATCGTCATTATTTACCTCTGCCGCCTGCACCGATGCTCCCACAAGAAACACTGCTGTCAGCAAAAGCACCATTATCATTAGAGTTTTCAGACATTTCATAAGATTTCCTCCGCCCGGCCATTAAGCTTAAAACAGACCGCTCCGCTTTTTTGCAGAGCGGTCTGACAATTCAATCAGTAAATACCAACGTCGTAATCATCATTGGGCTGTGGATTGTTATATTCATCAAATCCGTTCTGATTGTAATTCATACCGTTTTGATAGTCAGCATTCTGATTATAGTTCATGCCATATTGATTGTTATACTGATTATCGTATTGTCCGTCATACATACCGTCATTATATCCGATGCGGTCATTCTGCATATCATTTGCATTATATCCGCCGTACGCCATATCACGCATCATTGCACGATTTTCCTCTGCTCTTTTCTTGTTTGCCTTGTCAATATAATATCCTGACAAAAAGCCGAAGAAGAAAAGCGCAAGGATCGCAAAGGCTATTCCGATTATTTTGACCGTATCGTCGCTTTCCGCCTCTTCATCGTCTGTGACCGTATTCAGCAGCTCGTCAAGCTCCCCAGTGTTGACCGATGTTATAGGCAGAAATATATCGGTTGGAGATGGCGTTGGGAGCGTAGTGGAATCGGTGGGCGATGCAATGGGAATTATTACGGTATCGGACTGGGATATCACAGGATTTATGACCTGCTGCTGACGCTGTACGATTATTCCGTACTGCTTGACAGTTCCGTCTTCCGCAACGACCATTATCGTAAACACATTGCTTCCGACATTCAGCGGCTCTGCTCCCGTGCCGTAAATATTGGCTCTGTAATAATTCGCGGACGCCACTATGCGTATAACGGTAACCTCATAAGGAACTGTTACCGAATACGCTATGTTGTCAGGTGAAAAGCGGGGGCTGAGATCGCCGGGAGAGACTATAAGCTCAGCAAGATTTGCATCTGAGGATTTAGCCTGCGTTGACGATGTCGTTGTGGTGGTTGTTGTAGTCGTTGTAGTTGTAGTAGTTGTGGTGGTCGTTGTGCTTGTGGTAGTTGCGGCTTTTACACTTACACTCACCTGCGGTATCGCTCCAACGGCAAATGTATGGTCGCCTGCTTCGTTGCCGTAGCACCCCTCGACCGATGCCGAGAAATAACTTGTTCCTACCGGCGCATTTTTCGGCACTGCAAAGCTGACACTGAACACACGTCTTGTTTCACCGTCGCCGGGGATCACCTCTGCCGATGAATCGTTGAAAAGAAAGCTGACTGTATTATCCTTGATATATGCGCTGCTGTCGCCGCACATGACACAGTTGCCCATGTCACTTTCAAGAATGTATGACAGGTATTCGCAATACCTTGAATTGAAGGTTATCGTTCCCTTAAACGCCGTAACGGGTATTTCGGTTGAGTTTGCAACAGAAAGCGTTACCGTTACATATTCACCCTGCGACACCGTTGACTTGTCCACGCTGAGCGAAAACTGCGGTGACAGGGTCGTTGCCGAAACCTTCGCATTTTTTTGCGGTACATATATCGCTGTCAGCACGACAGCACATATCACAAGTACTGTCAATACCGTTTTTTTGAATCTGTATTTCAAGTGAATGTCCTCCGTGGCAATGAGAATACTGTCTTATCCCAAGATCATTTCAGCGAGAATGCCTGCATCGACCGCATCTGCAACACCGTCTGTATTGATATCTGCTGCGAGGAGCTGTACATCCGTAAGCTCGGTTCCGTTTTCAACATGTCTTGACAGCATAAGATTGTCAAGAGAATCGACAATACCGTCTCCGCTGATGTCACCTGCGAGGATGACTGTCAGTGTCTGAATATATTCCATATCTGCAACAACACTGATCTGACAGCCGTTGCCTACAAGCTCATCGCCGCTTATGATCTCACTGTTCTGGTCGGTCATTACTATGGTAAATGCTGCATTGAGAAGGTAGCTGTTTACATTTGACTTTGCTCTTTCCATTATCTGCTCTTCTGTAGGATTAAATATCTCCTCAGAAATAAGCTGCTCTTCTGCTGTCAGCTTTTCCTTCTCTGCCAATGCACCCATATCAAAGCTTACATTCACGCTGCCGATTATCTGCTCAACAGTTATGCCGTTTTTGCCGATCTCAAAACCGCTTATGGTTTTATCAAACATATTGATGAACAGGTTTTCATTCTCACGAACCTCAAGGCGCACGGGATATCTGAGGTATTCAAGCTGGAGAAGTGCCTGATAAAGTGTGGCTTCCACATTAACGTCTATTACCTTGAGCTGATCCTCGCTGAGAGCATTGTACATCTCCTTCGCTCTCTCGACATCAAATTCATCGTCAGTACCTATCTTGATGGGCAGACTGAGGATGTACTCCTCAATGGCTGTTACCTCGTTCCTTTCTTCATCGGTAAGGTAAACACTGACAACACTGTCTGCCGTAGGTGACTCCCCAGCATTTTCCTTGAGTGTAAGTCCATAGTATTCCGCAATTGCCTGGGCATCGGCAATGCCTATTGCGACCAATTCCTCATCGGTATCAAATCTCTCCGCATCGCCCTTTACAAAGCCGTGCTCTACGAGGATTCCGGGAATTGCATAGTATTTTATGGTGTCTCCTATTACAGCGTAGTAATCTCCGACCTCCTGTGTTCCGTCGGAGTGATAATACTGTCTTGAACCGTTGCTCAGTCTCGTTTTGACTCCTCTTATCTCAAAGCCGAGATTACGGAATCTCTTCAGGAAGCAGACTGCGAGCTCTGTACTTTTTTCGTTGTATTCAACCTTGTATCTGCTGTGAGAAACATACACCTCAGAGCCTGCTGCAATATCGCTCTGCGCGTCATTGCAATGAAGACTGATGAGTATATCCGCATCAACGCTGTTGGCATAACGCACACGCTCGTTAAGGGTCATTTTTGAAGCTTCCGGATTGATGCCGTCGTGCGTCATATATACCATTACGCCGTCATACCTCTGAAGCTCCGCATAGCACGCACGTGCTATGGTAAGATTGAGCTCGGACTCATAAATACCGTCAACGGTATTGCACGCACCGAAATCCGGACCTCCGTGACCGGGATCGAGAACAATTACAACAGGCGCATCTGTGTCCGCTGAATATTTTGCTGTCATAAAAGGAACAGTGAATGTGGCTATCGCCAGGCACAGGGTGATTATGAGCCACAGCTTCAGCCTTCCGTTCATTTTGTTCATGCCGCTTCTCCTTTTTGATTTATATCAATTTCCTTGCAATAATCAATATTCGTCGTAGTATTCTTCGTTTTCGTAGTAGTCACTGCCGTAGCCGTAGTCTGCGTATCCGTTGTCGTATCCGTTGTCGTACCCGTTATCATAGTCGTAGTCATCGGAGTAGTAATCGATATAGTTGGCAAGCAGTTTTTCTCTCTGCACCTTCTTGTGAGCTACGTATCCTGCGGTGAATCCGCCGGCAACCAAGACGATAAGTCCGCCCAGCGCTCCTATGAGAATTGCCGGAGAGAGTCTTTCAAAAAAGCCTTTTATTCCTCCTGAATTCTTTTTTACCTCACCGTCTGTTTCAGATATGACATTATCGGTGGGCGATTCGATATCTTCTATTATCGGCATTTCGGGAATAATGTCAGTCGGTGTCATCACTGCGGGAGGAACATCCGATGCAGGCGGATCGGGTATTACCGGTGCATTCAGCGATTCCTGATAATCCTTGTATTCCGCAACAGTCATTCCCTGAGGTATGAGGTGAAGATTGATGTTGTATGTACGTATGCTTCCATTCTCCGCTGTAACAACAATGTAGTACTTGTTGCTGCCTGTATTTATCTGCTGGCTGAAATTGTGCGACACCGTTGCTCCGTTGTGATTTACGGGAAATTTTGCATTTATTCCGCCCTGCGAATATTCAATATACGCTGTGTATTCTGTTATGTTCGGATCAAAGGTCGGCTCGAGCGCAACCTTTTTTCCTCCTGTCTTAAGATCTATGGCAGCCAGCGTATTATCTGAGGAAAGAGCTGTAAGCCTTACAGATACATTTTCTGTCTGTACTTCCGATGAGCTGAATGTATAATCCTGTGCAGTATATGTATAGTTCGCTTCGCTCTTTACAACAACATCACCAACAACAAATTCCCTTACGGTGTCTTCCATATTTCCGCTGCCTTTATATTTCATTTTCAGCGCGATGCTTGCGGTTCTCGACTGTCCGTGGAAATATGCATAACCGGGATTTGCCTTGAATTCTATTTTTAATTTATTTGTTGATGCATCAACGACTGTGTCATTTCCCGAATGGAAATGATTTGCTGAATTTGCGATAAATTCGCAGTATTCAAAATCCTTGCTGTTATAGCTTATGGAAAAGGATAGATAGCTTATGTCATATTCACTGGCATTTGTCAGGTTGTATGTAAGATAGAATGTCTGCCCTTTTCTAACACTTTGCTTATCGACCGTAAGCGATATTTTGACCTGCGCGGAACCCGATACAGCCCCTGCGGATACCGCAAACATTGCAGCATGTACAGCCACAAGCAGCACGATCAACAATATTGAAATAATTCTTTTTCTCACATTTACGCACTTCCCCTGCTCAAATTGTGTGCGGATATAATTTGCCGATATAATATTACCACACAAAACGCTCTGATATCAAGTTTTTTTAAATATTTTATTGTATTATAAGAAAATATTCTTACGGCTATTTAATTATTTGCAGGTATGATGTATAATTCTTTTATCTTACTTACGGAGTTTGCACATGAAAAAACTGACAATAAAACACAACGATGCCGGTCAGCGTGTCGATAAATTTTTAGGCAAAGCCTTCCCCTCCCTGCCGCAAAGCCTCATGTATAAGGCTATACGAACAAAAAATATCAAACTGAACAGAAAACGATGCCAGATATCCGACAGGCTTGCCGAAGGAGATATTCTTGAGGTATATCTGCCCGATGATGTTTTGTGCGAGCCTGAGTACAGATTCGATTTTCTGAAGGCATCGAAAAATATCGAAATAAGCTATGAGGATGAGCATATCCTTGTTTCCGACAAAAAGCCCGGTGTTCTCGTTCACCCCGACAGCGATTATCAGACAGATACTCTTATTGCGAGAATACATCGCTATCTTTACGAAAAAGGTGAGTATGACCCCGAAAACGAAAATTCCTTCGCGCCTGCTCTGGTAAACAGAATAGACCGCAACACCGGCGGTCTTGTTATTGCAGCAAAAACTGCTGCTGCATTGAGAATACTCAATCAGAAGATGAAGGACAGAGAGATACACAAGGAGTACCTGTGCATAGTTCACGGCAAGGTGCGTCCCAAGGAAGCGACCCTGACGGGTTATCTTGTGAAAAACGAGGAGCAAAACAGAGTTTATATCGATTCAAAGCCGTCGCAGGACGCAAAAACCATACGCACAAAATATCTTGTTCTTGCCGAAAGAAACAACCTCTCTCTTATGCACATCGATCTGCTGACGGGACGAACTCACCAGATACGCGCTCACATGGCATCTATCGGTCACCCTTTGCTGGGAGACGGAAAATACGGCACAAATGCACTTAACAAAGGAACCGGCTACACAAAGCAGGCTCTTTATTCCTACCGTCTGACCTTTGAATTTTCCACTGATGCAGGAGAGCTTTCTTATCTTGACGGCAAGGTGATACAGGCTGAAAATATACCTTTTCTCTGTGAGTTTCCCAACTATGACATAAGGTGATAGCATGGCTGTTTGGAATCCGTGGCACGGCTGCCACAAAATCAGTGCAGGATGTAAAAACTGTTATGTTTATCGGCGTGACAGCAGGTATGACAAAAACAGCTCCATTGTTACCAAGAACAGGGAGTTTGACTTACCCATACAGCATGACCGCTCGGGTCTGTACAAGCTCCGCGGCACCGAAACGGTGTTCACCTGCATGACATCCGACTTCTTCCTTTATGATGCAGATGAGTGGAGAAATGAGGTCTGGGATATGATCAGATGCCGATATGATCTGCATTTCTTTATCATTACAAAACGCATTCATCGCTTTTCTGAATGCATCCCCGATGACTGGGGTGACGGCTGGGATAATGTGAGCATCTGCTGTACTATTGAAAATCAGGACATGGTGAATTTCAGACTGCCGATTTTTACAAAGCTTCCGATAAAAAGAAAATTTATCGCCTGTGAACCGCTGCTTGAAAGTGTCGACCTGTCACCGTGGCTCAGCCGCGATATTGTCAATGTAACCGTTGGCGGTGAATCGGGGCCTGAGGCTCGAGTATGTGACTATGACTGGATCATGGATATTCGCAGACAGTGCATCGAGGCAGGCGTACCGTTTCATTTCAAGCAGACGGGATACCGCTTTAAAAAGGACGGAAAGCTCTACCTTATTGAAAGGAAATTTCAGCATTCGCAGGCTAAAAAAGCTATGATAGACTGCTGAATGCTTTAATATTACAGAGCTTACTTATACAAAAAGTTAAGTCAATTGCTTATTCGGAAATTTTATTTATAATCATCTTTCAGATGATACCGCCCCTGCCGATTGGTTTGGCGATTCTTCGGTTTGCTGCCTTTCGGAAAACCACCAGCTTTTACCTTTATAATTTGACAGTTTGAAAGGGTTCAAATCTTTTTGATTTGAACCCTTTTTATCATTTACATCTTTCTTTTCTGCGAATTGAGTATTCGATCATCAGGCATGCTGCGGCTATACCGAAGACTGCACCTGTACAGTCAAGAAGAACATCCGTTATCTTACCTTCTCTTCCCGGCACAAAAAGCTGAAGTGCTTCGTCTGTTGATGCGATCACTGCACAAAATATTGCAGCCGTATATATTCTCGGTTTCAGCGCACTTTCGTGAAGTGCTGCGGCGGCAAGTGCTCCAAGGATAAAAAACTCTGTAAAGTGGGCAAATTTTCTTATTACCGTGTGCAGTATCTCAAGTCCGCCGTCTGTAAGAAAATTCAAATCAAACGAATTGATTATCAATCTTACAAAACCGCCGCTCACACCGCTTGATATTTCAGCCGTCTGGGATGTAAAGATAAAAATCACACACGCCCAAAACAAAGCAGCCATGCCAAATTCCTTGCTAACCTTAAGAATCAATCACATCAACTCACATATTGCATTTGAAAATGCTACGGGGTCTTCTATTGGAAGTCCTTCTATAAGCAGAGCCTGATTATAAAGAAGCTCACAATATTTTTTCAGTCTTTCGGTATCGTCTGCAAAGGCTGAAATGCGTTCAAACACGGGATGCGAAGTGTTAAGCTCAAGAACTTTACGCGCTTTCATACCATTGCCGCCGGGCATGGTAGCTAAAACCTTCTCCATTTCAAGAGATATCTCTCCCTCCGTGGTAAGGCATACAGGGTGAGTTTTGAGTATCTTTGACGGTCTTACTGCGACAACTCTGCCGTCAAGATGCTCAAGCATTGCAGAAAACAGATCCTTCTTTTCTTCTGCTATTTTTTCTGCTTCCTTGACCTTTTCATCGTTGTCAAGTTCGGCCGAAGCAGCAGAGCAAAACTCTTTTCCTTCAAATTCGCGCAGGACCTTTATTGCAAATTCATCCACATCCTGCGTAAAATAAAGTATCTCATAGCCCTTATCGCGCAGCATCTCGGTCTGAGGCATGAGCGCAGCTTTTGCTTCGCTCTCCGCGCAAACATAGTAGATCGCCTTCTGATCTTCAGGCATTGCGGTAACATAATCGGAGAGAGAAACATACTTGCCGCTGCTTGATTTGAACATCAGAAGCTCCGCAAGCAGCTCGTTATTCTGCCCGAAGCCGCTGTAAACACCGTACTTGAGCTGGAGACCGAATGCATCGAAGAACTTTTCATAGTTTTCCCTGTCATTCTTCATCATATTCAAAAGATCGCTCTTTATGCGTTTTTCGATCCTTCCTGAAATAAGCTTGAGCTGTCTGTCGTGCTGAAGCATTTCACGGGAAATATTAAGGGATAAATCCTGAGAGTCAACTAATCCGCGCACAAAGCCGAAATAATCCGGCAGCAGATCCTTGCAGCATTCTGTGATAAGAACACCTGATGCATACAGCTTTAAGCCGCTTTCATATTCCTTGGTATAGTAGTTTGACGGTGCTTTGGATGGGATGTAAAGCAAAGCATTGAAATTTGCAGTACCCTCGGTGTATATATGCGCATATTTGAGAGGTGCTGTGTAATCAAAGAAATTCTGCTTGTAAAAATCCTCGTACTCTTCCTTTGTTATCTCACTTCTATTTTTCTTCCACAGCGGAACCATGCTGTTTATTGTCTTTCGCTCTGTAATTTCCTCGTAATCATCCGGAGCACCATCCTTGCCCTCTACCCTGCGAAAGTCGGTTATATCCATTCTGATCGGGTAACGAATATAATCGGAGTACTTTTTGATAAGTCCCTGAATTTTATACTGATCAAGATAAGAATCGTAATCTTCGTTTTCAGTGTTTTCTCTCAGGAAAAGTGTGATAACAGTTCCATTATCAATCTTATTCGCTTCTTCGATCGTATAGCCGTCTACGCCCTCAGATTCCCAAATGTATGCCTGCTCCTCACCGTATGCCTTTGTCAGTACGGTGATCTTTTCAGCTACCATAAACGCAGAGTAAAAGCCTACTCCGAACTGGCCGATAACATCTATTTCCTCTTTCTCTTCCATATTCTGTTTAAAATCAAGAGAACCGCTGTGTGCTATTGTTCCAAGGTTCGATTCGAGATCTTCCTTTGTCATTCCGCAGCCATTGTCTGTAATAGTAATGGTTCTGTCTGTTTTGCTTATATCAATATCAATTGAAAATGCATCGCGGTTAAGCCCCATAATACCCCCTTCAAGAGAACGGTAGTACAGCTTGTCTATCGCGTCGCTTGCATTTGAAATAAGCTCTCTTATAAAGATTTCCTTATGCGTATAGATAGAGTTGATCATTAAGTCAAGCAGTCGCTTTGACTCGGCTTTAAATTGCTTTTTCCTCATGGCTTTGACCTCTTTGAAAATTGATAATTAGCACTCTCATCCAAAGAGTGCCAGCCTTTATATTGTAGCTTATTGCACTGTGAAAATCAAGGTCATTTTGTGAATGGTTAATGAAATTGACTACTTCTTCATATTTTTTATACAAATTTCGCCTTACATAAGCTTAATTTTGAAAATATTCACTATTGCAATTTAACGTGGTAAATTTTATTATATTTATATCGGTTGGCGTATCCTCGCCATATCGGATTCCATTTTAGGAGGAATATATATGTCAGAGTACATAAACAGAGTCCTTGAAGAAGTCAAGAAAAAGAATGCTTCCGAACCTGAGTTCGTCCAGACTGTTGAAGAGGTTTTCAAGTCTATTGAACCTGTTGTCGAGAAGCACCCCGAGTATGAGAAGGCCGGTCTTCTCGAGCGTATGGTCGAACCCGAGCGTCTCATTTCCTTCCGTGTTTCCTGGACAGATGACAACGGCAATGCAAGAGTAAACCGCGGCTACCGCGTACAGTTCAACGGTGCTATCGGCCCCTATAAGGGCGGTCTCCGTTTCGCTCCCAATGTATATTCCGGTATCATAAAGTTCCTCGGCTTTGAGCAGACCTTTAAGAACAGCCTTACAAGCCTTCCCATCGGCGGCGGTAAAGGCGGTTCCGACTTCGATCCCAACGGCAAGTCCGATGCAGAGATCATGCGCTTCTGCCAGGCTTTCATGAGCGAGCTTTATCGTCACATCGGTCCTGACATCGACGTTCCCGCAGGCGACATCGGTGTTGGCGCAAGAGAGATCGGTTATCTCTACGGTCAGTACAGAAGACTTAAGGGCGCATTTGAGAACGGCGTTCTCACCGGTAAGGGTCTCTCCTACGGTGGCTCCCTTATCCGTCCCGAGGCTACCGGCTACGGTGCTGTTTACTACGCACAGCAGGTTCTCGCTAACTTCGGTGAGGATCTTGCAGGCAAGACTATCGCAGTTTCCGGTTTCGGCAACGTTGCATGGGGCGTAGCCAAGAAGGCTGCTGAGCTCGGCGGCAAGGGTGTAACCATCTCCGGTCCCGACGGTTATGTTTACGATCCCGACGGTGTTGTTACCGAAGAGAAGATCAACTACCTCCTTGAAATGCGTGCAAGCGGCCGCAACAAGGCTCAGGATTATGCTGATAAGTTTGGCTGTGAGTTCTTTGCAGGTCAGAAGCCCTGGGGCACCAAGGTTGACATCATCATGCCCTGCGCAACTCAGAATGAGGTCAACATGGCTGAGGCTGAGAAGATCGCTGCAAACGGCGTAAAGTACTACATCGAGGTTTCCAATATGCCAACCACCAACGATGCTCTTGCATTCCTTCACGACAAGTGCGTTGTTGCTCCTTCCAAGGCTGTTAACGCAGGCGGCGTTGCAGTTTCCGCTCTCGAAATGAGCCAGAACTCCATGAGATACTCCTGGAGCGCTGAGGAAGTTGACGAGAAGCTCAAGGGCATCATGAAGCACATCTACGATGCTTCTGTTGAGGCTGCTGCAGCTTACGGCTTCGGCTACGATCTCGTTGCAGGCGCCAACATCGCAGGCTTCGTAAAGGTTGCTGACGCTATGATGGCTCAGGGTATTATCTAAGCTTTGTTTTGATTGTTTTAAATCCCGCAGGCATATGCCTGCGGGATTTTCTTGTATATGCAGGTGTATAATGGTATACTCTGAGAAAAGCAATCAAATCTGATTTGTGGAGGAATTTATAAATGACATTATCTGATATGATACAAGGCATAAATGGATTTCTAGTGGCTCTTCGCAGTAACAATACTTTTGATGAACTAATCTATCTGAAAATCAAAGAATATATTATTTTTCATTCCAACGATTGGAAATCAAGCAGGAATATACCTATCGATGATGCCATAGCGATTTTTGATTTGATTGACCAATTATCCGGTGGAAGCGTATTTTGGAGTGATGAAGTCACAAGTCGTGCGAAAGATGCGGTGCTGGAATTACAAGAAATAATTCATTCATTAGAATAAAATATTCCGATTTATTAAGCAAAAAGTAATAGCTATACTTAAGGTTTCTGAATTATTTCCTGAGGTTATTTTCCTTATCTAAAAAGGATTTTTCCATGACAGCGTATTCTTCCTCGGAGCACATCTCTCTGCATTTTTCCGATACCCGGCAGAATAAGATTACTTGGACAATCAGATATTAATATTGAATTTTGAAATCAGTTCATTATCATTAGTCTGAAAATCAAATTCAAACCAAAAGTCAAGTTCTTCGCCAAAACTTGTGGGGCGATATGTTGTAAAGGAATGTCCATTATCCAATTTACCTACTCTTAGTTTCTTCTCATCAAACGGATCTACAACAAATTCTTTTCCATAGTCCTCAGCCCAAAGCGCTAATTGTTCAGTCATCCACTCAACAAATACAGCAATGCCTTTTTCTTGTGTTTTTTCTTCGCCGCACCACGAATTGTCAATCAACATTGCAGAAGATAACTTATTATAATTTTTTGAAGCAATAAAATTGATTAGCGCCTTAACTTTTTCTGTTGCTAATATTTCAAACTTTTCCTGTGTCATATTGATTTTCTCCAAATATCGTAAATATTCACATAAATACACAAGCTAAACGGGCGAGCATAGAATCTATTTTCCTCAGAGGGTTATTTTTGTTTGTACGCTTCATCTGTGTTAATAATTATTGTAATTATATTACAGTCACCATATCTCGCCCTCGGCTCTCATCGTCAAAGGGAGACTTTAAGGAGTTTCTTTATCTGTATTTTTTCAGTCCTCATCGTGCCAGATGCAATAATAATCCTCTTCTTCGCCCCATGAATCCAAACCGTCGGACGGACCGACATAGAGCAGTTCATCATCGCGAATTAGTATCAGGCATTGATGCTCAGGCTCCCAGGGGCAGTCACATTCTATGCCGTAGCCTATGCCCTCACCCTGGGGCGGGTAAACATACAGTGTGGGGCGTGACAGATATTTCAAAAGGCTTTTGCCTTTCTCAATAGCCTCTATACAAGGCTCTGTGTCCTCGGCAATGTCGTCATATATGCCCATGGCTTTCCATTCTTCGTACATATATAAGCAGAACTTTTCAAGATACTCGTCCAGCTTTAAGAGCATATCTTTGTTTTGACTTAAGTTATTGTAATGTTCAATACACTTTTCGGCATATTCTACGGTTGCGCCGTCATCAACAAATATTGAAACGTTCATTTCGCACTCAAACAGAGAGTGGGAATCAAATTTGCCCTCTGCAAACCAGCCTTTTTCATCGGTTTTCAAATCTCTTATGGTTGACATAACAATTCTCCTTTTATAATTTCAGATTATTTTCCTTATCGAAAAAGGCTTTTTCCAGGGCTGCATATTCTTCCTCTGTGCATACCTCTCTGCATTTTTTCTGATACTCTGCCGAACGAGCGAGCATAGCATCTATTTTTCTGCAGGGAAATTCGGGACACTGATTGCATTTTATAACGTTATGTTCTGCGGTGCAGGCAACAAGGTCATACGTACATTTTTTGTGGGAGGAACAGCCATTGCAGGCTATTTCTTCATTTGAAACAACCTTATCCCTCCACTCCACTCTGTACCACAGTTCGGCAACCGCGCTCAGTTCTTCGGGTGTTTTTGCTTTGTATCGAGGGCATTCAAGGCAGTTGTCTCCGCAGAGAGTTATTTTCTCTGTCATCTAAGTCTCTCGCCGTTTTCAGCGGAGATAATAACGGTTTCTCCCTCACCGAGATCATTCATTTCATAGGAAAGAGCAATCTCTCCATCCTTATATTCAAGTTCATACATCCAGAAGGCATCGCTGTCGGCAGAACTAACCTTCCAGTATGTCTCTCCAAGCGTGCCTATCTTCATGCAGTCGGGCCCGAAAAATCCGCCAATGTAGATATTGCCCTCTTCGTCAAAATCCCACGCCGAAGATCCTCCGTCATAATCGGTATTGTCCCACAGCACTTCGCCTGTCTTTGCATCAAGGGCACGAAGACGTCCGTAGACTTCTACCATTCCCTCTGCATTTACAACGGAATCGTAAAGCTCCTGCTCGTTTATATATACCATGTTATTGTATATTCCAATGTACTCAATGGTATCAACCTGTGCAGCTATACTGTTTCCTGTCTGGTATGTCCACATGACAGAACCGTCCTCAGCGTAGGCTGTAAAGGTTCTGTAAAAGCCTGCGTATTCGTCATTGAGACGGGTCTCTTCCCATTTTATTTCACTGGGAAGTGTATCATTTTCTGAGACAATTATGTCTGTAGGTTCGTCGGCATCGCCGATAATTGTTTCGTCTCTGCTGTCGTCATCAGCATCATCCGAGGGATCTGCTGCATTGTCATCACTGTCAATGGGATCATTCTCAACATTGCCTGTATAGTTATCATCAACGGGATCAGTCACGACATTATCATTGATCGTACTTCCGCCGAAATTCTCCCCGACGTTGTCTGTGTCTTTCGCGCATGCGCAGAGGGAGAGCAGCATTACAGATGCCAGAATCATTGCAATAAGTTTTTTCATGAAATATTCCTCCTTATTCCTTTTCACGCTTTATTATAGCAGAACAATACAGCAAAATCAAGAAAATCAAAAAGGACAGCAAAAGCTGTCCTTTTTGAATGTGTGTTAAGCTGAGGGGCACAACCCCTCAAACTCCTGTGTTAAGGACGCTGTCCTTAACAAACCTGCCGCTTTTTGAAATAAAGCGCCGAATTTATAAATCAATTTACAAAACTTTTAGATATTATACGTTCCAGATTTCCTTTGCGTACTCGATGATGGTTCTGTCACTTGAAAATGCACCTGCATTTACAACATTTGCAAGGCATTTTCTCGCAAATGCTTTTCTGTCTGAATAGTCAGAGATAGCCTGCAGTTTACGCTCACAGTAAGGAACGAGATCGAGAAGGACATAATAATGATCGGGTTTATGCCAGTGTGCGCCCTTGAGGATCGCATCATAAAGCTCTCGGAACATACCTGTATTGTCATCATCGAGAGTCCCATCAATAAGAGAATCCATGACCTTTTTAATGTTGGCATCCGCATTGTATATCTTCATTGGGTCATAGGTCGCTTCGATAGCCTTTATGTCTTCCACTCTTGCTCCAAAAATATAATTATTCTCTTCCCCTGCTTCGCGGACTATCTCGACATTTGCTCCGTCATAGGTGCCGAGAGTAACCGCTCCGTTGAGCATAAACTTCATATTGCCTGTTCCCGATGCCTCTGTACCTGCGGTGGATATCTGCTCTGAGATGTCCGCTGCAGGGGTCAGCTTTTCTGCATAGGTCACATTGTAATTTTCAACAAAAAGCACCTGCATCATGCTGTTTACATCGGGGTCGGAATTGACAAGGTTTCCGATCTCATTTATCAGCTTTATTATTCCCTTTGCTCTGTAATAGCCCGGTGCGGCTTTCGCACCGAAAATGAAGGCTGTTGGGTTAATGCTTTTTACTCTGCCCTCTTTGACAGCATAGTAAATATAAAGGATCGAAAGCGCATTCATAAACTGACGCTTGTATTCATGGAGGCGCTTTATCTGAATGTCATATATAAAGCCTGAATCAAGCAGTTTACCGTCGTGAGCCTTTACAAATGCCGCGAGCTCATCCTTCTTTTCCTGCTTTATCTTTATAAACTCCTCAACAGCTTTGTCATCGTCAAGGCATGACTCAAGCTTTTTAAGCTCATCAAGATTTTTAATCCAGCCGTCACCGATACGTTCTGTTATAAACTCGGAAAGCTGAGGATTTGAGAGAGCAAGCCAACGGCGCTGAGTGATGCCGTTGGTTTTATTGTTGAAGCGTTCGGGATAGACCGCATACCATTCCTTTAATGCATCCGCCTTAAGGATCTCGGTGTGCAGCCATGCAACACCGTTGATCGAATGACCTGCGTAAATTGCAAGGCGTGCCATGTGGATAACACCGCCCGTTATTATATGATAGATCTCTGCAGCTTTTCCCTTTATGCCCTTCTTCATAAACTCTTCGCGCATACGTCTGTCGATCATTACAACAAAATCGTAAACCTGCGGAATGACGGCAAAGAACAGCTTTGTGCTCCATTTTTCAAGAGCTTCTGCCATAACTGTATGATTTGTATATGCAAAGGTCTTCTGCGCGATTGCAAAGGCACTCTCAAAATCAAGTCCCTTTTCGTCAACAAGAATACGCAGAAGCTCGGGAATTGCAACAACAGGGTGAGTGTCATTGAGTTGAATCGCATATGTTTCTGCGAATTTACTGTAATCAGAGCCAAACTTTGTTTCGTATTTTCTGACCATATCACGAACAGACGCAGCAGAGAAGAAATATTCCTGCTTAAGTCTCAGCCGTTTGCCTTCCTCTGTCTCATCATTGGGATAAAGTGTATCAGAAATCTGCTCTGCCTTTATTCTCTCGGCAACGGATTCCTCTCGGAGATTTCGGTTGAACTTGTCAAAATCGAAATTATTCACTGGTTCGCTTTGCCAGAGTCTCAGTGTATTCACTGTATTTCCTCCATAACCTATGACAGGCATGTCGTAAGGCACTGCCCATACCTGTTGGTCGGCATACTCGATAAGGATAGCTTCATCCTCACGTCTTACAGACCATGGATCTCCGCAGCTGAGCCAGTTGTCTGCGTATTCCTTCTGAAAACCGTTTTCAATTCGCTGCTTGAAAAGGCCGTAGCGATAGCGGATGCCATATCCGTCAAGAGGAATGTCATGAGTTGCCGCAGAGTCGAGAAAGCAGGCCGCAAGTCTGCCAAGACCTCCGTTGCCGAGCGCATCATCCTCTATCTCCTCAAACATTCCTATGTCTCTGCCCTCATCGGAGAGTATCTTCTGCGTATCGTCAAGAAGTCCGAGATTCATAAGATTGCTGTATATAAGCCTTCCTACAAGAAATTCTGCGGAAAGATATGATGCTCTCTTTGGCTTTTCTGTCTTGTCACAGTTTTTGTAAGCGTATGTGCAGGCAGCGCGTGAGACTGCCTCATACAGCTCCTTTACTGTTGCCGTTGCGATATTTTTGCCCGAAAGCTCAAGTATTTTTTCAATATCGCTCTTATAGTTTGCGTTCATTTTATTCCTCCGTATTATCTGTCATAAATAACAGTAAGTCTTTTTATTCTCTCGGCAAGTTCAGCCGTCAGATAATCCGGTGCCGCTCGCCATTCCCAATTGCCTCCAACAGTGGAAGGGTAATTTATCCGTGCTTTGTTGTCTAGTTCAAGATAATCCTGCATCTGAAATATAACTGTGTCTGCAACGCTTGCGTAGCCCATCTTTATTGCGGCCATCGGCATATCACAGGTGCGCTTTACATTCAGGTAATCCTTTATAAAGCGAAGCTGTTTTGGCCTTTGCTTTGCAAAGTATCCCACCAAGGTATCGTTGTCGTGCGTCCCTCCGTAGGCAACGTAGTTTGCCTCAAAATGGTGAGGCAAAAATACATTCTTAGCATCCGAATCAAAGCCGAATACAAGCACCTTCATCCCGGGATAGCCCACTTTTTTGAGAAGCTGACGTACAGCCTTTAATGATACGCCCAGATCCTCCGCTATAATTTTTGAATCACCTATCGATTCGTTTATTGCTTCTATAAGATCAATGCCCGGACCCTCAAGATATTCTCCGTTCATTGCAGTCTCGCTTTCTGCAGGAATGGAGTAATAACGAACTATACCGATAAAATGGTCGATTCGTATAATATCATAAAGCTTTGCGGAAAATCTCATTCTTTTTTTCCACCATGAGAAACCGTCAGCCTTCATAAAATCCCAATTATAAAGCGGATTTCCCCAAAGCTGACCTGTTGCCGAAAAATAATCCGGCGGCACTCCCGCAACCGCGGTGGGACGTCTTCTTTCATCAAGCTGAAATTGCTCGGGATTTGCCCATGTATCTGCACTGTCCATTGCAACATAAATAGGGATATCGCCGATAATCTGCACTCCGATATTGTTTACATAATTTCTCAATTTATTCCATTGCTCATAGAACTTATATTGCAGGAACCACCAGAAATCTATTTCGTCGGCAAGAAGCTTTTTATATTTTTCAATTGCTGATTTTTCACGCATTCTTATAGGTTCTTCCCATTCGAGCCATGATCTGTTGTCAAACTCGAATTTAAGTGCCATATAAAAGCAATAGTCCTCAAGAGCTGACTTATTCTCTTTTTTAAATTCGATAAAGCACTCATCTTTTTTATCTCTGTTTAAGTATGCTTTTTTCAGAACCTTAAATCGAGCATTGAATATTTTTGCATAATCAACCTTTTCTGCATCGCTGCCCCAGTCTTCTTTTTCAACATCTTTTTTTGTGAGCATACCCTCTTCTATAAGGGTCTCAAGGTCGATAAGATACGGATTGCCTGCAAACGCAGAAAAAGACTGATAGGGAGAATCCCCGTAGCTTGTGGGACCTACCGGCAATACCTGCCAGTACTTCTGACCCGATTCTGCAAGAAAATCCGCAAATCGATACGCTTCCCGTCCGAGGGTCCCTATTCCGTATTCAGAAGGCAAAGAGGTCACCGGCATAAGAATGCCCGCGCCTCTGCAAAATCTTTTCTGTTTCTTCATTTAACTGCTTCCTCCTGAAAGCAAACTATTGACTGCATTTCTGCTCAAGTCTTATGATATAGTATACCCAACACGACCGTATTTTTCAAGAATAAACTAACAGTTGCGTTATTCAAGGCAGAAGTGTATAATTTTTTTGGAGGAATCTATATGGAAATCACACTTGAAACAAAAATAAAACGCTGTGCCGCTATAGTGGATGAGCTGAAAAAACTCTATCCCGAGGCAGTTTGCTCACTTAATTACACCGAACCTCTTCATTTACTCATCGCCACACGACTTGCGGCACAATGTACAGATAAAAGAGTAAACACGGTCACGCCCATACTCTTTTCCAAATTTCCTACACTTGAGGCATTGAGTGAAGCCTCTGTTGAGGATATTGCAGAAATAATAAAGCCCTGCGGACTGTTTAATACAAAGGCAAGAGATATTTCCGCGCTGTGCAAAATGCTGCGATATGATCTCGGCGGTGTTATGCCCGATACCTTGGAAGGATTATTGAAATTACCCGGTATAGGCAGAAAAACCGCAAACCTTATGATGGGCGATATTTACGGAGCGCCTGCGGTTGTGGCTGATACGCATTGTATCAGAATATCAAACAGACTCGGATTATGCAATTCAAAAGATCCATACAAGGTAGAACTTCAGCTTAAAGATATATGCGATCCCCGCGAGTCAAACGACCTCTGTCATCGCTTTGTTTTATTTGGTCGTGACGTCTGTACCGCACGAAATCCCAGCTGTTCGAATTGCCCTGTATCCGACTTGTGCGAAGTGCCAAAAACACTTTGAGAAAATACTTGCTATTTTTCGCAAAAAACTATTGCATATTTGAACTTGTTCTGCTAAAATAACTTCGTTGCTTAGTTTTTACTCAAAGGAGGTGCAGATCCATGGCAAAATGTGATTTCTGCGGTAAGGAAGTTTCTTTCGGCATCAGACAGTCTCACTCTCACAGACGTTCCAACAGAACCTGGAAGCCCAACGTAAAGCGCGTTAAGGCTATTGTGGGCGGCTCTCCTAAAAGGGTACATGCTTGCACTCGCTGCCTGCGTTCCGGTAAGGTGACCCGTGCTATCTAAGCAAGTTGCTGAAAATGATACACCCTGTTCGAGAGAACAGGGTGTTTTGTTTGTGTTTATAAGGTTAAGGGTTGTCTTTAAAATTCTGAACGCAGTTCAGAATTTTTTCTCTCCCTCAGTCAGCTTCGCTGACAGCTCCCTCGTCAGAGGGAGCCGAGATATGACAGTAAAATTTTACGGTGATGGGGTTGTTTTTGTCTTTACAAAACGGATAAACAAATTGGAAATTGTCGCTTCAATTCCAGAATGGCTCGTCAGAGGAATCGATATATTGAGGAATATATATATCTTCGCCTTTAGTATCAACCGCTCTGAAAAAATCTGGTTGATTCATCATACCTACAATATTAATACGCATGAGGAAATCCGCGTTTGAATCATTGGCCAGTAAGAAAATCCTTACCTCTTCCATTTTGCTGCCATCCTGTACATAATAGCCCAAGCACTTGTCAACATCATTTCCATCAATCGAGCCTGTTAGATTTCCGTATGGTATATATACTCTTCCATTATATTCAAGCGATAGGTAGTCATCATTCTCATCGGCAGGATTTATGAATGTATCCGTATTAAACTCTATTGGATTGTCTGGAAGAGAATAATCGATACGATTTCCACATCCTGCTAACGTAAGCAACACCAGATATAAACATAACGCAATTGAGATTACTTTTTTCATAAATGCCCCCGTCAAATTCTTATTTTTCATTCACCACGATGTTAGCATTGCGAAATAAAAAGTCAACCCACAGCAAAACTTGCTGTGAGTCTTATATTTTAAGCCTCTTTTTTCTTTGCAGTTATCTTCTTCTCTGTGCCTGCCATAAGACGTGCAATGTTTTCGTGATGCTTGCCGATTATCAGTGCCGCATAGCCTAGCGCAAGGGCTGTCATTACGACCACATAGAAAAGATTTGCATTGGGGTCGTCTTTATAATAAAGAAGAGATATTACAAACATTGAAACGGGGAATGTGGCGGTTGCGATAATAGAAGAAAGAGATACTATCCTGCTCAAAATCATAACCAAGATAAAGGTGCCGATGCACACGGCAAAAGCAATGGGATGGAGCATGAGAGAAATTGCTGCACCCGTTACAACACCTTTGCCGCCCTTGAATCCATAATATACAGGCCACATGTGACCCACCATTACAAACAGTGCACCTATTCCCTTGCCGATGTTCATCAGCTCGTCGCCATAGCCAAGTTCAACATTGAACACGTACTTATAAAGCACAACGGCAGTCAGCACTGACGCTACGGCTTTGAGAAAATCACCGAGAAAGGTAAGTGCTGAAGGTAATTTCCCCACACTTCTGAGCACGTTTGTAGTACCTGCGTTGCCGCTTCCAAAATCTCGTATATCCTTTTTCAGATATGCTTTTGTTATTATTATGGAAAAATTTATACTTCCTAAAAGATACGCTGCAATTGCAGTGAGCAGGTAAACTATTATAAGCTTACTTATCAAGCTCTATCCCTCCTATTTTTTATCCGACCTCTCCCTGATAACAAAGCGCACCGGAGTACCCTCCAAGCCAAATGTTTCTCTGATACGGTTCTCAAGGTATCTCTGATAAGAGAAGTGAAACAGATCTGCATTATTAACAAAGCACACAAATGTCGGCGGCTTTGTAGATGGCTGAGTCATGTAGTAGATTTTCAGTCTCTTACCCTTGTCTGTTGGAGGCTGTACGCGCTGTGTTGCTTCTGCCAGAAGCTCATTGAGCATGCCGGTTGTAATACGCATGGAATTCTGATCTGCAACGTATTTTATAAGCTCAAACAGCCTGTCAAGTCTCTGCCCCGTTTTCGCAGATATAAATATTATAGGTGCATAGGACATGAATGACAAGTCATTTTCCAAACTTTTCCTGAAATCATCCATCGTTCGGTTATTTTTCACAATTGCATCCCATTTATTGACCGCAATTATGCAGCCCTTACCCTTTTCATTGGCAAGACCTGCTATTTTGGAATCCTGCTCCGTAAAGCCCTGTGTTGCATCTATCATTATCACACAGACATCGGCTCTGTCTACGGCGGCCTCAGCACGAATTATGCTGTAGCGTTCTATATTGTCGTTTATTTTGCTTCGGCGGCGTATGCCTGCGGTATCGATGAAGACAAACTTTCCGTGTTCATTTTCAACGGCAGAGTCAACCGCGTCACGGGTAGTACCGGCGATATCGGAAACTATCATTCTATCTTCGCCAACCACCTTATTTACAAGGGAGGATTTACCGGCATTGGGCTTTCCGATAACAGCCACTTTTATATAGCTTTCATCAAAATCCTCGGAATTATCCTCAGGGAAATACTTTACCACTTCATCAAGCAGATCGCCTGTGCCATGGCCGTGAGAAGCAGAAACCGCAATAGGATCACCCAGTCCCAGGTTATAAAACTCATAGAACTCAGGCTGCGGAGCTCCCAGGGTATCACACTTATTTACACAAAGGACAATGGGACGGTTGCTCTTTTGAAGCATTGCAGCAACCTCCATATCTGTCGCAACCACGCCGGTGCGAATATCGGTGACCAATATTATTACATCAGCTGTGTCTATGGCAAGCTGTGCCTGTCGTCTCATCTGCGAAAGTATAATATCATTGGAAAACGGCTCGATACCGCCTGTATCTACAAGCAGGAACCCGTGACCACACCATTCTCCGTCCGCGTAAAGTCTATCTCTTGTTACGCCCGGGGTGTCCTCAACTATAGCAAGACGCTTGCCTGTTATCTTATTAAACAGAGTCGATTTGCCCACATTAGGTCTGCCAACTACCGCAACAATAGGTTTTGCCATTTTTATCCACCTCTTTATTCTCCGAGAACTGCATCAAGCAGCTCGCAGCCGTCGTTATTCACTACACGAACGGATATGTTAAGCTCTCTTTCAACATCCTCAACCGAGATATCGTCAAGGAACAGATCCCCCTGATGTCTGAGCATTACTCTCGGTATCAAAAGCTCGTCCCCGAGAAGCTTATTTTTCAGCTGAGCTATAAGATCGCCGCCCGTTACAAGGCCTGCAACAGTTATGGTCTCCCCGAAGAAATTGTTTATTATGGGAATTACATTGTATTTTACCGAGCTCCATTTTTTCATATTGACGTCCAGCATATTTTCCAATATAGGTGCAGCGGAGGTTCCTGTTGCAATGGTGACGGTGCGTTGTCTGTCGTCGCCGTCCATCTCCTCTGCAGCTCTAGCAAATTCGCTTTGAAGAGAGGTTACAAGACCTACTCCGTTTTCAAGCTGTGCATATTCTTCGTATTCTTCTTCGTCAGGGAACGGTACACCTGCTTTGATGAAAAATTCATCGGCAGCATATACGATTCTCGCTCCGTTTTCCTTAAGTGATTTTTCCGCAAAGCGCTGTGCTGTTTTTATTATTTCGAGTGCTTCTTCCTTATTGAACAGCCTCAAGGGATGCAGTCCCTCTCTATGACAAGTCAGCCCAACAGGGACAAGAGCCACACTTTTCAACGCCGGAGTAAGTTTCATAAGCTCCGTTAAAGAATACTCAAGTTCTTTTCCATCGTTTATTCCCGGGCACAGCACCAATTGACAATTTACATCAATACCGCCTGATGCAAGACGTTTGAGCATTTCGATCGATTTTCCCGCATTTGGGTTTTTCATCATTTTTACCCTCAACTCCGGATTCATTGTGTGGACCGACACATTGACCGGACTTATATGCATCATCAGTATCCGATCTATATCCTTGTCAGTCATATTTGTAAGCGTCATGTAATTTCCGAAAAGGAAAGACAGGCGCGAATCGTCATCCTTAAAATAAAGACTTTCTCTCATGCCCCTTGGCAATTGGTCGATAAAACAGAATATGCACTTGTTCTTGCATGATTTCTGCTTATCCATGAGATAGGTCTCAAACACAAATCCCAGTTCGTCGTACTCGTCCTTTTCTATTGTCACGGTTCGACGTATTCCGCTTTTTTCAAGCTCAAGGGTCAGTTTTTCACATGTTTCAAAAAATCGAAAATCAAGAACATCGTTTATTTCATGGTAGTTTATACTCACAAGCACTGTTCCTGCCTCAATGCCGCATTCTTCGGCTATACTGTTTTCTTCTACTCCGCAAATTAAAACAGGCATGCTGACCCATCCTTTTTATTTTCTCAATTAAAAAACAATGACCGCAACAACTCAAGAGCGTCTGTGTCGAAGAGGCACAGACGCACGAGCATGTTACAGTCGCTAACCTTGCATTTGCTTGATTATTTGTCGTTTTCCATCTTGACAACCTGTCTGCCGTTATAATAGCCACAGGAAGCGCACAGACGATGAGGTCTGATGAGTTCACCGCAGTGATTGCACTTTACAAGAGTGGGAGCGTCAAGCTTCCAGACGCTGGAACGTCTCTTATCTCTTCTAGCCTTTGAAGTTTTTCTCTTAGGTACCGCCATTCTTCAGCACCTCCTTTTATAATAAATCTCTGAGTGCTGCAAGTCGAGGATCAACATTGTCGATTTCGCAATCGCAATCGCCATCATTGAGATTTATTCCGCATTGCGGACAAATCCCTTTGCAATCCTCAGAGCACAGGTATTTCGTCGGTAGGCCGAGCAAAATATCAGAATAAGCCAGGTCATCCATGTCCAGCATACACCCGGGAACCTCGATTATATCATCGTCGTTCTCGTCACTGAGACTTGGAAGCAGCACATGCGAGAAGCTGTAATGCATATCCTCGCAGAGCATTTCATCACATCTGTCACAGGGACGGCAATACTCAAACTCGGCTTCATAGCTAAGCGTTGTAATACCGCTTCTGTTGACAATTTCGCCTTTGATATGAACCAAAGAATCAAAGCAGGATTCCTCATCGCTTTCAAACTTTGACATATCAAGGTCATACTCCACAGGAAGGCGTTCCCCCTCCTGCGAAAACAGGGTTCTTAAATCAAACTGCATTACAGTACCTCGATTCACTCGATGTATTATAATATAAGGAAGTGGACTTTGTCAACCTAATTATTCCGAGAAAATAGGTTAAACAGAAAATTTCCTGAGGGAGAGTGTTTCTCCCTCAGGGAATATGGCGCTTTTTCTTATAAAACAGCAGTTATTTCCTCGATGCCGGCAGGAAGCTCTGCCTTATCTGCAGAAACAGAAAGAGTAAACTTAACGTTTGCTGTCTCGGAAAGCTTCTCGAGCTTTTTAACAAAAGCTCCGAGTGCTTCCATATCCTTGCCGCCGATTTTGAGTGTGGAATCAATAAGGACATCGGTAATGTCGTAATTGCCCGCGCAAAGACCGCAGAGGAAACCGAAGAATGCATCAAAGCCGAGGACTTCATAGTCTTCTATATTGATGAGTCTTGCATTGTAGTCAAGACCATAGGTCAGTGTGTCGCCCTTTTCGATGCAGACAACATTGCCCTTTGAATTTTCAACTGCTGCGTGAGTAAGATCTATAAGCTTCTTGGTTTTTCCGGATCCCTTGTGTCCGAGAAGTAAATTTATCATTTTGATTTCCTCCGATACTTTATTTTGCAAGCTTTTCCTCAAGCTCTGCCTTAAGCTCTTCGAAGCCCGGCTTACCAAGGAGCGCATACATATTCTTCTTGTATGCCTCAACACCCGGCTGATCGAAGGGATTTACGCCCAGCATATAGCCTGATACGGCACATGCCTTTTCGTAGAAGTAGAACAGGTAGCCGAGGTTAAACTCGTCTGCTGCGGGAACTCTTATGATGAGGTTGGGGTTGCCGCCCTCGGTATGTGCAAGAAGTGTTCCCTCAAAGGCCTTCTGATTGATGTAGGAAAGAGTATTGCCGGAGAGGAAGTTGAGCTTATCAACATTTTCCGGATCGTTCTTTACCTCAATATCAGCCTTTGCATTATCTATAAGACAGACAGTCTCAAAAAGCTTGAGCGCGCCTTCCTGAATGTACTGGCCAAGAGAATGCAGATCGGTTGAGAAGGTCGCAGAGGAAGGATAGATGCCCTTTCCGTCCTTGCCCTCGCTCTCGCCGTAAAGCTGTTTCCACCACTCGGCAAGCATTACGAGGTTCGGCTCATAGCTTATGAAAAGTTCTGCCAGATAACCTTTTTCATGGAGTGCATTTCTGATGGCTGCATAACGATAGCAGTCGTTCTTTGCGATATCATTGTCGCAAAGCTCATTCTGTGCGGTTCTTGCGCCCTCCATAAGAGCATCGATATCAAGACCTGCCACGGCAATGGGAAGCAGTCCCACCGCTGTTAAAACGGAATATCTTCCGCCTACGTTGTCGGGAACCACAAAGCACTCATAGCCCTTGACATCTGCAAGCTGCTTAAGTGCGAAACGCTCCTTGTCGGTAGTGCAGAAAATTCTCTTTGCGGCCTCTTCTTCGCCATATTTATTTTCGAGAAGCTCCCTGAATGCACGGAATGCAATTGCAGGCTCGGTAGTAGTACCGGATTTGGAAATAACATTTACAGAAACATTCACGCCGTCTGCTGCGCACATTTCGAGTGCCTCTTTCAATGCTGCACCGCTGATATTATTGCCTGCGTAAATGATCTTCGGAGAATCCTTGGTCACAAGATTGTAGTTCGGGGAAGTTAAAAATTCGATTGCTGCGCGTGCGCCGAGATAAGAACCGCCGATACCGATAACTACAAGGATATCAGAATTTGCTCTGATCTTTGCGGCTGCCGCTTTGATTCTTGCGAACTCATCCTTGTCATAGTCAGTGGGAAGAGTCAGCCAGCCGAGGAAGTCATTTCCTGCGCCTGTGCCTTCGTGAAGAGTCTTTGCCGCTGCCTCAACACGGGGCTGCATTGCGCTTATCTCTTCCGCGCTTATAAATTCGCCGATATAACCGTCGTCCAGTCTAATTGCCATGTTTAATGCCTCCTAATAATCTATGGACTTATAATACAATATATCGGAGATTATTTCAAGAGCGGCGGCAATTTTTGTTTTATTTTTGAACTAAATTAACGAAAATTTCAATATTTTATGACAGTGATAAGAGACTTTTCAGCATACATACAAAAGCCCTGCCGAATGTGACCCGTTCTGTACCCCCTGTTGTGATTATTTTGTATTCTCCAAGTGTTCCTCCGTCAAGACTGAGTCTGACCGAGCCTACGGTCTGTCCCGATACTACAGGAGCAGTCACTTCTCCGTCGTATTTTGTCTCTACCGCTATATCGGGGCGTCTTCCCTTTTCTACTATAACATATCCCTCAAGCATAGCTGCTGTGGAAAGAGAGCGCTCCATTCCCGCTTTGACCTTGATTTTTTCTGTTTCGAGCATATAATCCGCCACCGAGGCGATTTCCCAGTTTGCAAAGCCGTAGTCGAGCAAGGCTGCTGCATCGGCAAATCGGCTTTTGCTGTTGGGCGCGCCCATTACGACCGCTATAAGAGTCATTTTGTCTCTGCGAGCCGCCGCACTCACACAGCAGCCTGCCTGTGAGGTCGTACCGGTTTTAAGCCCTATAGCGTCGGAATAGCTTCTGAGGAGCTTATTTGTATTGGCAAGCTCGAATTCACCGTTTCTCAATGTATCCATCCATATAGTCGAGTAATTGAGTATATCCTCATGGCTCAAAAGCTCTGCGGAAACAATCGCCACATCGAGAGCAGATGTCAAATGTCCCTCCGCGTCAAGTCCCGTGCAGTTTTTGTAGGAGGTCTGTGTCATATTGAGTTCTCTTGCTCTGTCGTTCATCATCACGACGAATGATTCGTGAGAGCCTGCTACATGCTCCGCAAGAGCTACTGATGCATCGTTTGCAGAGCCTACAACAGCCGCCTTTAAAAGCTCATCTACAGTCATAACCTCCCCTTCCTCGAGCCATATCTGCGAGCCGCCCATGCTCGCAGCATGAGCACTGCAGCGCACCTCGTCCTCATAGCTTATTTTGCCCGAATCAATAGCCTCAAAAACAAGGAGCAGCGTCATAATTTTTGTTATCGATGCCTCAGGCATCCGCTCGTTTGCATTATACTCAAAAAGCACCTCTCCTGTTTCCGCATTCATCAGTATCGCCGATTTTGCCGATATTTTTACATTTGCTTTTTCTTCATCTGCAAGCACAGAAACAGAAGAAGCAAAAAACAGCATAAGAACCAAAATAACGGACATTATTTTTTTCATAACAAAAGCACCTCCGGCATTTTCTTTGCTAAAGAATATGCCGAAGGTGCGTGATATATTATTTTGTCATCTCAATAAACTCTGCTTCCGTCAGGATTTGTATACCCAGATCCTGCGCCTTTGTCAGCTTGCTGCCTGCATTTTCGCCTGCTACAACGTAGCTCGTTTTTTTGCTGACAGATGATGCAGCCTTGCCGCCCAAGGATGTCACAAGCGCTTCTCCCTCCTGACGAGTCATCGTCTCAAGAGTTCCCGTTAGGACGAAGGTCTTGCCCTCGAAGCGGTTATCCGTATTCTCCTCTGCCTGCGAGGTCATATTTACGCCATAGCCCCTCAATCTGAAAACTAACTCCTGTGTTGTCTCACGCGAGAAAAATTCGGTCACGCTCTCTGCCATTATTTCTCCGAAGCCATCTTCGCTTTGTATCTCCTCCGCAGTTGCCTGCATAAGAGCATCCAGTGTTTTAAATCGCTTTGCGAGCGCCAAAGAGGCGGTTTTACCGATATTCCTTATTCCAAATGCAAATATCAGCGAAGAAAGGTCGTTTTCCTTGGATTTGTCGATAGCATTCAAAAGATTTTTGGCGGATTTTTTTCCCATTCTCTCAAGGGAGCTTATGTCGTCTTCACTGAGCGCATATATATCTGCGGCATTTTTTACAAGTCCGCAGTCGGCAAGCTGCTCGCATACCGCCTCACCAAGCCCCTCAATATCCATTGCCTCTCTTGACGCGAAGTGGATAACATTACGAAGAAACTGTGCGGGACATGACGGATTGACACATCTTACCGCCGCTTCTTTTTCATCTCTGACAACCGATTCTCCGCATGAAGGACATACGTCGGGATATTCATAAGGCATGCTGTTTTCACAGTGAGATACAACAGCTACCACCTCGGGGATTATTTCTCCCGCCTTTCTTATCAGCACCTTATCTCCTATGCGAATATCCTTCTGCGCAATATAGTCGGAATTATGCAGTGATGCACGGCTTACGGTCGTTCCTGCAAGCAGTACCGGGGCAAATATTCCTGTCGGAGTCAGCACGCCTGTTCGTCCCACCGCAATTTCTATTTCCAGCAGGGTCGTCTCCTTCTGTTCGGGCGGAAATTTAAACGCAACCGCCCATTTAGGCGTCTTTGAGGTGCTTCCTATGCTCTTTCTCATTGTCAAGGAATCCACCTTTACAACCGCCCCGTCGGTATCATACTCAAGGTTTGTCCTTTCTTCACCTATCGCATCTATCTCTGCAATAACTTCATCTGCCGTATACGACAGGCTTCTGCGCGGAGATACCGGAAAACCGCGCTCTGCAAGCCAGTCAAGAGAAGCCTTATGGCTTTCAAACTCTATCCCTTCCGCATGCTGAATATTGAAAACAAATATCGAAAGATTTCTCTCTCTGGTTATTTCGGAATCCTTCTGGCGCAAAGAGCCTGCTGCCGCATTTCTGGGGTTTTTGAACAGCTTGCCGCCTGTTTTCATCTGCTGCTCGTTAAGTGATGCAAAGGCGCTTCGAGGCATATACACCTCACCGCGCACCTCAAGAAATTCAGGCGCTCCAATTATTGCATCAGGGATATCCGCTATCACTCTCAGATTTTCAGTTACATCCTCACCGACAAGTCCGTTGCCTCGTGTTGAGCCTCTAACGAATTCTCCGTTTCTGTATTCAAGAGAAACGGAGAGGCCGTCTATCTTCTGCTCTACAACAAACTGCGCTTCCGGATACTGCTCCTTTATTCCTTTGACAAAGGAGATTACCTCCTCTTTGTCAAAAACATCCTGCAAGCTTTCCATCTTTACAGCATGCTCAACAGGCGAAAATTTACCCTGTGCTGTACCGCCGACCTTCTGTGTCGGCGAATCCTCGGAAACTATCTGCGGATACTCCCGTTCAAGCTGCTTTAATTCCCTTGTAAGCGCGTCGTATTCGAAATCCTCAATTTCGGGTTCGTCCTGATTATAGTATTTTTCGTTGTGGTATTCGATAAGCTCACGCAGCTCCTGCGCGCGTTTATAGGCATTCTTAAGCTCCATATTATTCTTCCTTTATCTCTTCTTTTTCTTCTTTGTATTTACGGTGCTTTTTACGGAAACGGGCGGCTGCGGTGTTTCAGCACCTTCCTTGAAAAAGTCTTCGCCTGCCTGCAGTCTCTTTTTAAGCTTCTTATCCTTCATCTCTTCCTTGAGCAGTGCATAAAGCATCGCGCAAACGGGCACTGCGAGCAGTGCGCCTGAAAAGCCGTTGATATTGCCGCCGATGATCACGGCCGCAAACACCAGCACTCCCGGAAGTCCTACGGATTTTCCCACTACCCTCGGATAGATAAGACTTCCCTCGAGCTGCTGCAGAACAAGTATAAACAACACAAAAAGTATTGCCTTTGACGGGCTGTCGGTCAATATCAGCAGACCGCCTACCAGAACACCGACAAATGCACCGACCATAGGAACAAGAGCGGTGACCGCTATCACTATTGATATTACAAGGGCATAAGAGAATCGGAATATCAGCATTCCGACAAAGCACAGAACGCCGAGTATGACTGCCTCGGTAAGCTGACCTGACACGAAATTTGAGAATGAATTGTTTGCAAGAGATGCCACTCTTATTATTTTATTTCCTATATTATCGGGCAGCATACTGCCTATCATTCTTCTGAAAAACGTGCCGATCTTTTCTTTTTGTGCAAGGACATAGCACGCCATTATCACGCTGAATACTATATCCACCAGAGAACCGAACACCTTTGTCGTAACACCTGTTGCTGTGTTTATTATGGCAGACGAATTGGTTTTTGAGAAAAGGAAGCTCAAAGCACCTGATGCGATCTTCGCCCAGTCGATCTCAGTTTCCGCACTTATCACCCAATTGGGATTGATTTTTGCAAGTATGCCGTTGAGCCATTCTGTGAATGAGCCGATATATGAAGACAGATTTTCCGTTATCGTTGTTATCGTAGTCGTCAGCTCAGGCAGTATTACTCGGATTATCAGTGCAACTGCACCTATAGCGATCAGCAGCGTCATCACAAGGCTTACAGGTCTTTTCAGCTTTCGTATCCATTTTTTCGGTGCCTTATCAAAAAAGAACAGCACTCTTTTTTCAAGAATGGACATGAGAATATTGAGCACAAAGGCTATGCACAGACCTGCTATCACGGGACCTGCCAACGAAAACAGATATGATATCACGCCAAATAGTACATTCAGATTTTTCAGTGCCAGATACAGCAGCACCGAAAAGGTGATAAGTATCATCAGCCGTTTTGTATTTTTTGAGTTAAGCTCCATTTACCGATCCCTCACTATATTCTTGGTTGATCTATTATACATCCCCATTTTATGATTAACAACCGAAATTTTATTAAAAAGCGGTTCTCAAACGAGAACCGCTTTTCCTTATGCTAAGCTATGAGGTGCTTGTCGCTGAACACCCATTTGCGCTGGAGGGTAAAATTAAATGTCATACAGCAGAAGTCTACAGCGATCTTGATAAGCATGACCGCCGAGCTGCCCATTTCAATATTCATAAGCTCCATGAGCATACTTATGACCGTTGACGAAAGTGCGACCAGCATTACAAGAGTCATTATATACCGCAGAAGACAATCTATCGACGAGCCCTTGTTTTTAAATACGGTATGCTTGTTTATTATAAAGTTGCCTGTACACGAGAACACCTTTGATATAGCCTGCGGAAGAAATGCCATTCCCGGATCAAGCTTATCAAAGGCATACTTTGTAAGCAATGTAAACACGATAAGCTCAAGGCAGTAGCAGCCCAAGGCGCTTAGCATGAACTTTATAAGCTTGCCGCACATCGGCCAGTATATTCTGACCGAGTCACTTATCAGATTAAAATTCGAGTTTTTGTTGTTATCTATATATAACGTTTCAACAGGCGTTTCGATTACCTCTATATCGTTTTTTATGCACTCGATAAGCATATTCATTTCAAAATCGAAGCGCTTGCCCGGCAGTCTGATAAATCTGTCGATATGTTTATTTGGTATTCCTCTCAGACCTGTCTGCGTATCCTTAAAGTTTTTTTTGTATATGAGCGACATCATCTTGCGTGTTATTCTGTTTCCGAATCTGCAGCGCTTCGGAACATTCTCTTTTGAAAAATCGCGCGACCCAAACACAACCGCATCATCTTTATATCTCATCATTTCCGCAACCGATACAACATCTCTGACAGAATGCTGTCCGTCGCAGTCGCAGGTCACAATGCCGTCATATCCGCAAAGCTCATCGGTATAATATTTCATTCCCGTTTTAAGCGCGCAGCCTTTTCCGAGATTTTTTTCGTGCTCTATTATGATGCACTGCTCATACTTTTTGCATTTTTTGTAATATTTCTGTGATTCGGCAGTGCTTCCGTCATTTACGATTATTATTTTTGAAAAGCCCTCCCGAACAAGCCCATCGACAAATTCACAAAGCTGCCGATCAGGATTAAGCGACGATATCAATACCGCAACGTTCATATCGCGCGCCCCCCTTTTTCGGTTGATTTTTTGTGAAGTTATTATACCATTGCCATTTCCTTGTGTCAATTTACAAAAGATTAACCCATATTTGACAAAGTTGATACAACGTAATAAAATAGAGCTTGCGAGCAAGCTGAGTGGTCGCGTGTGAAGCGTGAAAACGCCCGCATGAGGAAAGTCCGGGCATCACAGGGCAAGGATAACGGCTAACGGCCGCCGGGGGTGACCCCAGGGAAAGTGCAACAGAGATATACCGCCGTATTTTACGGTAAGGGTGGAAAGGCGAGGTAAGAGCTCACCGGAGCGCGGGGAACCGCGCTGCCCTGTAAACCCTATCCGATGCAACATCGCGGAGGGACATTATGCGGCTGCCCGTCGCGTCCCATGGAGATGGCTAGAGCCGAATGGCAACATTCGGTCGAGATAGATGACCACTCTCGACAGAACCCGGCTTACAGGCTTGCTCGTATTTTTTATAATTTATCAGGTGGGATAAAATGGATAATTTTGAATTTCTTGTACCTACCAAGGTCATCTTCGGCAAAGGTGTGCAGAACGATGTCGGAACTCAGATAATGAAGATATGTTCCGGCAAGGTGCTTCTCCACTATGGCGGAAAAAGC
Organism: Acutalibacteraceae bacterium; assembly: GCA_045536305.1. Classification (GTDB taxonomy): domain Bacteria; phylum Bacillota; class Clostridia; order Oscillospirales; family Acutalibacteraceae; genus JAISGQ01. Next base: position 3,022 of record JAZSNH010000015.1, on the reverse strand, counting down.
GCAAAGCAAAGCGGCCTTCTGACACAGATTTGCACCTCTTTCGACAAGTGCGGCATCGATTATGTTGAGCTTGGCGGCGTTCGTCCCAATCCAAGACTCAGTCTTGTCCGTCAGGGAATCGAGCTTTGCAGAAATGAAAACATTGAATTTATTTTAGCTGTCGGCGGCGGCTCTGTTATCGACTCCGCCAAGGCTATTTCTCTCGGCGTATGCTATGACGGCGATGTCTGGGATTTTTTCAGCGGAAAGGCTGTGCCCGAAAAGGCTATGCCTATCGGTGCGGTGCTGACTATACCGGCAGCCGGCAGCGAGACCTCCAACAGCTGTGTGATAACAAATGATGAAAACCCTGAAAACATTCTCAAAAAAGGCTGTAATTGCGAGGTTTTTCGCGCAAAGTTCGCGCTTATGAATCCTGAGCTTTGCTACACTCTTCCCTCTTATCAGATAGCCTGCGGTTCGGTTGATATTTTAGCTCACATAATGGAGCGATATTTTACTAACACCGAAAATGTGGAGCTTACAGACAAGCTTTGCGAGGCCGCAATGAGAAGTGTGGTAAATCTCGCTCCGCGTGTACTTGCCGATCCCGGAAATTACGATAACTGGGCAAATCTTATGTGGGCAGGCTCGCTTGCACATAACGGAATATTCAGCACAGGCAGAGTAGGCGACTGGGCAAGCCATAAGATCGAGCATGAGATCAGCGCTATCTACGATATCGCTCACGGTGCAGGCCTTGCCATCACCTTCCCCGCATGGCTCAAGTATGTTTACAAGCACGATATTATGCGTGTTGCTCAGTTTGCAAACCGCGTCTTTGATGTGGAGCTTGATTTCCACAACGCAGAGAAAACTGCATTGGAAGGCATTCGGCGACTTGAGGAATTTTACAAAGGTCTCGGACTTGTCACTACCCTTCATGAATGTGGCATAGATGATTTACGCATATCTGAAATGGCCAAAAAAGCAACCAACGGCGATTCATTCAAGCTTGGACAGTTTGTTCCGCTTACAAGCGATGATGTACTTGAAATATACAAGCTTGCGCTGTAAAATATAATCAGAACATATAAAAAACAGCTTTTAACGTTTCTGTATCAAACGTCAAAAGCTGTTTTTTGCCTAAGGAGCGTTAATTTTTATGAAAAGAAAGCTTTATTCCGAACTTTGCTACGTTCTGGGAATTTTTATCCTTGCTCTCGGCACCGCAATGATGACAAAGGCAGACTTTGGTGTTTCAATGGTCGTTGCACCTGCTTATATTATTTATCTCAAGCTCTCTCAATACCTGTCTTTTATGACCTTCGGCATCGCTGAATATATTCTTCAGGGAATTTTGCTTGTCCTGCTGACTGTTGTGGTACGCAGATTCAGACTGTCTTACCTGTTTTCGTTTGTAACAGCTCTTATCTACGGTGTTATTCTGGATTTTTCAATGCTTCTTGTGGGACTTCTCCCCTGTGAGTATCTTGCCGTCAGGCTCACCCTTTACTGCATCGGCTTTTTAATCACCTCTGCAGGAGTTGCTTTTCTCTTTAATACCTATCTGTCTCCTGCTGTATATGAGCTGTTTGTCAAAGAGGTGTCGGGCAGGTATGGCTTTGACCTTGGAAAATGCAAGACAATTTATGACTGTACTTCATGTGCCGCAGCAATTCTTATGTCTTTTGCATTTTTCGGCCTGTGGCAATTCGAGGGCATCGGAATCGGCACTGTGATATGTGCTCTGATAAACGGCACTCTGATAGGCTTCTTCTCTTCTTTCCTCAACAAGCATTTTGAGTTCGCCGATAAATATCCAAAGCTTCGTTACTTCTTTAAGGACAGCAAAACCACGACAGAGCGCTAAGCTCTGCCGTGTATGCCTTGCAGTGATCACATACCAATCCTGCGAATCAGATAAAAAACAAAGGACTTCTTGCGAAGTCCTTTGTTTTTTTGCAGTATGTCTTACTTTAGAATCATAATATATTAAGTTCACTCTTCAAACTGGAGTTTTCTGTTCTTTACATAAGACAAGAAACGATGTTTGTTAAAATCAAAATATGGAGAATAATATGATACAAATCCGGTATAAGTCGCTTCTCGTTCACAGGAAAGATACGAATTGAATCCTTAAAACATTCATTATATCCCTTTATCTTCTTTTCATTTGCACCAAAGATGGTATAGTACCAATGACAGAAAAACTGCACAACGAACCAAAGCACCAAAATGGCAAATAGTATCCATTTCCCAGCAAGCTGAACCGTATAATAAGAAACAAGTCCGATGCTATATATACAAAGTACAATAAATTCCGCACTTTTGGTTCCCATTCCTTCTACCAGCAGATGCTTTCCAACACGATATGTTATAGTACAACCCAAAAACCATATCCAAAGTGCCGCTTGAATAAATATCGTTACCACAATTATTTTCCTCCATATCAGCTCCACATATTCTTATTTTTCAAACTAATCATATCACATTTTTCGCAATGTTACAATTGGGTGAGATTTATAAAAATCAAGGCATTACTTCCTCAATTTGCTTTTTGCTGTATTCAGAGAAGAAACCAATAATCTCTTGACTTCAATACATTTTTCTAAAATATCTTTATCGTCATAATAACCACTTTCAATTAAAAGTTCTAACCAGTATTCACTTTCAGAACATTCCTTAAGAGCAATTTGAAGTTTTGCAATAAAATCGGCAGTACCATGACCGTAGAAAGCTTCTCTTATGTTGGCACCAACACTTGTTCCACTTCGGATAAGTTGATTAGTAAGTACAGTTTCTTTTTTGGTCTGCTTTACATAATTACAAATTTTAATTATCTGCAAAGCGAATTCTTTAGATTTCGTAATCAACGGACTATCAGCCATAATATCGCCACCTTTCTGCCTTTTATTATATCAACTCTCAGTAAAACAAGCAAGGCAAAGCCTTTCAAAAACACTTCTTACTTTTTACCTTTTACTTCTTACTTTCCAAGGCCCCAAGGACTTTTTTCAGGTAAGAGTGAAGAGGTAATAAG
>JAZSNH010000004.1:0-32273 GCA_045536305.1 Acutalibacteraceae bacterium | reverse complement strand
CGAAAATGATGTTTACATGATCTTACCATCATTTTCTTTATATAAACAGAAAGGCAGATGCTGCGTTTATACAGCATCTGCCTTTTGCAAAGCAATTATTTGATCATTTATTATTTTGCTGCTTTCTTAGCGGAGATGTTCTGGAAAAGCTTTATAATAAGAAGAACACCGGCCATTATAACAATAGCAATGGGGAGAGCGATCCATGCGTTTGCGATGAAACCTGCGATCAGATAAGAAACGGTGGAAACAGCAGCAACGAGGAGTGCATAGGGCAGCTGAGTTCCTACGTGAGTCAGATGGTCGCAGCGAGCACCGGTGGAGGACATAATTGTTGTATCGGAAATGGGGGAGCAGTGGTCACCGCATACTGCACCTGCAAGGCAGGCAGAGATGCCGATGATAAGGAGCTCGCCGGGGAGTCCGATGCTGACAACGATGGGCAGCAGGATACCGAAGGTGCCCCAGGAAGTACCGGTGGAGAAGGAAAGTGCAATAGCAACGATAAATACGAGAGTGGGGAGAAGTGCGAAGGTTGTTGCGGAGCTGTTCTCAAATACAACCTTGAAGAATTCCTGAGCGCCGAGGGACTTGGTAAGGCCGCCGATTGTCCATGCGAAGATAAGTATCATAATAGCAGGAACCATTGCCTTAAAGCCCTGAGGTACACAGTCCATCATCTTCTGGAAAGGAAGCAGACGACGGCATGCTATGTAAACAAAGATTATGAGAAGAGCAACAACAGAGCCCATTGCAAGACCAAGAGAAGCATCGCAGTTAGCAAATGCATTGATAAAGGTCTCGCCGGAGAACAAACCGCCAGTGTAAAGCATGCCGATAATGCAGCATGCGATAAGAAGAATGATGGGGAGAAGGAGATCAACAACTCTTCCGCGGCCGCTTACAGAATCTTCATCATCCTCTGCATAAGGACGGGAAGCAGTGGTGTAAATATCATCATTATATACTGCGTTGTACTCATGCTTCTTCATTGCAGCGAAATCAATTCCGAGAGCGATGATTACAATGATTGTAAAGATGGTAAGCAGAGAATAGAAGTTGTAAGGAATAGCTCTGATGAAGAGAGAAAGTCCGTCTTCGCCTTCAACGACGCCTGCAACAGCAGCTGCCCAGGAGGAGATAGGAGCTATCATACAAACAGGAGCTGCGGTAGCATCGATAAGATAAGCGAGCTTTGCACGGGAGATCTTTTTCTTATCGGTGATAGGACGCATAACGCTTCCGACGGTCAGACAATTGAAATAGTCATCGACGAAAATAAGTGCACCAAGACCAAATGTTGCAAAGAGAGCGCCCTTGCGGCTCTTGATGTTTTTAGAAGCCCATTTGCCGTAAGCAATAGAGCCGCCTGCCGAGTTGAGCAGAGCAACAATTATACCGAGTGCAACAAGGAATACGAGAATACCTGCATTCCAGGAATCGGCAATGCTTGCGATGATACCGTCAGAGAATACGGTTTCTGTTGCTTTTACAACATTAAAATCATTAAGCAGTAAAGCACCGGAAACAATACCGATGAACAGAGAGCTGTATACTTCCTTGGTCAGCAGAGCAAGACCGATAGCGGTGATCGGGGGAAGCAGGGACCATATCGTGTTAATTGCGGTGAAATCGGGGTTTGTGACCTTCTGATAGATAAGATAGCCGTAAATTGCAAGTAATGCTAAAAGAATAAGGGTGTTGCCGATTATTTTGCCAACCTTACGTTTTTTTACAGGCTTTTCGGTTTCTGCAGCTGCGATTTCAGTGCTTTTTTCAACAGCCTCTTCTTCTGCGACAGCTTCTTCTGCAGCAGCTTCTTCTGCGACAGCTTCTTCTGCAGAAGCTTCTTCTGCAGAAGCTTCTTCTGCAACAGCTTCCTCTGCAGCGGCTTCTTCTGCAGCAACTTCTTCTGCGACAGCCTCTTCTGCGACAGCCTCTTCTGCAACAGCCTCTTCTGCAACAGTCTCTTCTGCAATTTCTACAGACTCAGAAGCTTCACTTTCAATGATCTTGTTTTCTTCCATTTTCGTACCTCCTTATTTTTTAGCAAAACAAAAAGCATGAATACAACCGAATAGCTGTTTCATGCCGATAATTAAACATCATGTATCCGCAAAATGATACATTAAATTTGACAGCACTCCACATTTTCTGTGACAGTACGACGCATGTTCTGCGTCGTACCAGCAAAAGATCGAAAGGCATAGATCCTTCGCTTCGGCGATGGCACCTGTTCATTCTTTCCCGTTGGCCTTGCGTTGTCGGAAAGAGCTACTTGTGAGCACCGCACCTCTATCAGTTGATATTTATACAATTGTAATGCATTAAACACAATAATGTTATCACAAATAAATACATGTGTCAACATATTTCGAAAGAGGCATGGAGTGGCCGCTCTGCGGCCACTCCATGATGTACTAATGCTGTATCAGACTATTAACAAAATTGTGCATTTCATAAGAGGAAGAAACATGCTGTGCCTGTTCAAGGATATCTCGTTGTTTGTTTTTTGGAAGCGAAGCAAAATATTCCATCGCATATACATTCTGAGACAATGCAATCCCAAAACCAACGGGAAGCTCATCATAATTTCTTATTCTCACAGAAAACACCTCCGAGAATAGTGTCCCACATATAACAAGCGGATATACCTCAGAGAGTAGATCGCCGTAATATAATTTTGTGAGGGACAAGATTATGGAGAGGTGCTTCGGAATTTTCTATAAGCCTCAGCAGTGTTCTGCATGCCTTGTCACCGAGAATTTGCGGATTGACATCGACTGCGGTTATTGCAGGCTGGTGAGTGGATAAAACAGAGCTGTCATTAAAGCTCGCTATCCTTATATCGTCGGGGATACTGAGATTCATGGCATCAAGATTCATAAGAGTCCAATAACACAATGTATCATCTGCGGTGATTATTGAGTCAGGCGGATTAGTGTTCATCATCTTGAGAATTGTATTTACAACAAGATGTTCATTTTTCAAATTCATGTGAATAAGCAAAGGATCAAGCTCAATACCACTTGCACGATAAGCCTCTGTATATCCCTTCATACGGTGATTGAATGCAGTGGAATTTATATCAGGTGCAAAAAATGCTATACGCTTGCAGCCCATGGCAAAAAGATGCTCAGTAAGTTCACGGCTTGCGGCAATATTGTCATTATCCGCATGATGTATGCCCGGTTTTGGCGGAGCACCAATCATTACAAAGGGTATATGATATTCACTAAGGATATCTTCGTAATTATCAAGAACTGTTGAGCGAAGAAAAATCAAACCGTCTATTTTGCCGCTTTTTATAAGGCGCTCAACAGAATCAGTCTCATTAAATGAGTCGCCTGTTACAATTACATCATACGAGGAATTATTTGCCGCACTGAACACCGAAAACAAACATTCAAGAAAAAAGGCTGAACTTACATTTGCAAAATTTGCCGGCATAACTGCGGCGATGGTGTGATTCTTTTTATCTTCCGGATATCTGTGTGATGATACCGGACGATAATTTTGCTCTTCCATCACACGGAGAACTTCGCTTCGTGTCGCTTCACTTACACGTCCATTGCCTGATATCGCACGGGATACTGTAGCCTTGGAGATCCCCAAAATCTGAGCTATATCATCTATTGTAACTTTACCGCCCATCTTGCTGCTCCTTTCTTACGCTTTGTGAAAGAATGTGTAATTATTATAAAACATTGTACAATAAAATGCAACAAAGCATAAAGCACCGCAAAAAGTCAACAGCTTTTTGCGGTGCTTTATCAGATTAAATATTATGCATCAGATTCGGATGTAATATCTGAATCGCTGATATCTGAATCTGAAACAGCTTCTTTTGCTGTTTCGGCAGCATCGTCAGAGAAACAATCCAAAGCAGTGTTAATACTGCTATTTTCAGGATAGACATTAAAGCATTCGGGAGATTCCGCCTCCGAAGGCTCAAACAAAGCTTCGCTTCCATTATATAAAGCCTCATCGGCAGCATAATAAGAATCAAATGAGGCTGATTCACTTTTTACATTTGAAAATTGGAAGAAAAAAGCGGATAAAGCGACCATACATACAAGACATGCCGCAGTGGCCGCTATTACAGTAAACATTCTGCGTTTGTTGTTTTTTGAAGGTGCAATGGAGGTTATAGCAGCGGTTTTGATATTAAGCATTTCTATACGTTTTTTTACGTCATCAAAATTTAATTTGATCTTATTGTCGAATGAACTGTCAATAAGAGCGTATATTTCTTTTTCGTTCATAATAAGCACCTTCCTTTCTATAGGATGTCAGAGAGAGAAGAACGCAGCTTTTTAATTGCTTGTGAATGTCTCCATTTTATCGTGCCCAGCGGGACATCGAGCAATACTGCGATTTCGTTCAGTGTCAATCCGCTCATAGAGTGCAAAGTGATAATTTCACGTTCTTTATCTCCAAGAGAGGCAATCGCAGACTGTACGGAATGATTAACAAGAGCAGATTCTTCGGTTGATACATTCGATGATAATCTGTCGCCGCTTTCCTCGGTCAACGCATCAAGGCTGTCTGTTCGTTTACGCGTGACTGCGTTTATTGACAAATTCCTTGCAATACGGAATATCCACGCTCTGCCGTTACCTGTTGCATTGAATGTCGATGCAGAAGTCCAGACACGTACGAATGTATCCTGCATGATATCCTCAGCTGATGCATGACTTTTTACAATGGAATAGGCAAGAGCATAGACACCCTTGGCGCACTCATTATAAAGCTGTTCAAGGCTTTCTGTACTTCCCTGAGCAACTTGATTTATAAGTATATCAAACTCGTGAGATTCCATATTGAGAACCCCCTGCAAAATATTAACCCTTCAAAAACGAAAAAGGTTGGCAAAATCAGTATAACTTATAAAAATGTTTTTTTCCATATTAAAATAAAAAAATATTGTGGTAGAGCAGAAAGATGTGATATACTAATAAAACCGCAGCAAATTTGACAGGAAAGGATGAAATACCGTGAAATATTGCGTAAATTTAGGGTGCTGGAATTCGGTGTTTGCCGTTCCTTCGTGTGTGGTAGACCAACATCTTAAGCTGGCTGGAGCTGCTTCGCTTAAGATATTGCTGTATATGCTCCGCAATTCGGGCAGGGATATTGATTCTGAGGAAATAGAAAAGCAGCTCTCGCTGTCAAAGCATGATGTTGCCGATGCTTTGGGGTATTGGATAACATGTGGGGTGCTTGTCCGAAAAGGAGATTATCTTACTGCGGCAGAAGAGGCTGTTGCAGTAAATACGGCAGTGCCTGCTAGTGAACAAGTCAAATCCGATGCTCAAATTACATCAAAGAAGCAGAAAAAGGAACGTATAAGCTATAATTTTGATGAATGTGCAGATATTATGGCACAGGATGATTCAATATCGGAAATGCTCCTCGCAGTTGAGGCAATGCTTTCTAAGCAGCTTACTCACAGAGAGGTTTCCATGTATGTTACTCTTACTCACTGGTATGGCTTCGATCCAACGCTTGTTCCTATGCTGCTGCATTATTGCAGAATCTCGGGTTCACTTTCGGCTTCCTATATTGAAACAACAGGTTTGGGTTGGATAGAAGAGGGTATAGACACAATCGAAAAAGCAGAAGAAAAGGTAAGCAGAAAAACAAAGTCTCGAAAATCGTGGAAAATTGTTTCCGATCTGCTTGAGCTTAACAGAACCAAACCAACCTCAAGCGAGGAAACTTACTGCACAACATGGATAGACGAATGGAAAATGCCCGCAGAATTGATAAACGAAGCCTATGAGAGGTGTATTGATAAAAAAGGCAAGCTCAGCTTCAGTTATATGAACGGTATACTGTCACGATGGAAGTCTGAAGAGATAACGACTGCAGAAAAGCTGAAAGAACACGAATCAAGGAGCAAGGAAAAAAGCACGAAAAAGACTTCACAGGGCAGATATGAGCCTACATACAATAAAAGCGAGATCGATAAATTCTTGTGGGATGACATGCTCGATACGATAGCAGATGATGATTAAGCATAAAGTAAAGGGAAAATGTTTATGAATATTGATGTACCTTCTTACAGAGAAGCGCTCAGTATAATTAACGAGCGCCATGAAAAAGCAAAGATAAAAGCAAAGGAAAAACGTGATGCATTGGTTAAAATCGCGCCTGAATACGCCGATCATGAAAAAGCAATTGCAAAAGCGTCGATTCTTATTACAAAAAGCTTTCTTTCAGAAGGGATAAACATAGAAGAGGCAATGCAGAAAATCGCAGAAAATAACCTCAATCATCAAAAAAGGATGCAGGAAATTCTTTCTGAAAACGGCGTTGATACACTTGAGCCTGAATATGAATGCAAGAAATGCATTGACACCGGCTTTGTTGACGGAAAGATATGCGACTGCCTTCTTGAGCTTATAAAGAAAATTCGATATGAAAAGTTAAACAGAGTAACGCCTATGTCTCTCTGCTCTTTTGATACCTTTGATTTAAAGCACTACCCTGAAGAATCCAATGCAAACGGTATTTCTCCTCGGCGGCTTATGACGGGGATCTATCGCAGATGTGTAGCGTACGCAGATAATTTTTCATTAAATTCCGATAACCTGCTTTTTCAGGGCGGTGTAGGTCTTGGAAAAACACATCTTTCGCTTGCGATAGCAAAGGCGGTCATTGATAAAGGCTATGGAGTCGTTTATGGCAGTGCACAAAGTTTCCTTTCAAAAATCGAGGCGGAGCATTTTGGCAGAGCAGTGTCGGATTACAATACCTCAGAGCTTTGCAAATCCTGTGATCTGCTTATTCTTGACGATCTGGGAGTGGAATTTTCCACTGCATTTACAGTTGCCGCCATACATGATATTATCGATTCGCGGCTTTGTTCGGGAAAGCCTACGATAATCAGCACAAATCTTCAGTTTGATGATTTGGAAAAGAGATATACCGAAAGAATAACCTCACGTATATACGGAAGCTATAAACGTTACCAATTTATAGGCGGAGATGTAAGAATAAAGCTGAGAATCGCACGAAAAGACGGATAAATTAAAGCTCTCCAAGGCATACTATCGACAAATAGTTATGCCTTGGAGGGCTTTTTATGATAAAAATCAATGTACGAGATTATATAATAAAAAATTATACTCCGTATGACGGAGACGAAAGTTTTTTGCAGCCGGCGACCGAAAGAACGCAGAGACTTTGGCAAAAGGTTGGCACGCTCATGAAAATGGAACGCGACAATGGCGGAGTTCTAAGCATTGACAGTGAAACCATATCAGATATAGATGCTTACAAGGCAGGCTATATTGATAAAGAAGACGAACAGATCGTCGGACTGCAGACTGATGAACCTCTCAAACGTGCGATTATACCTTTCGGCGGTATTCGTATGGTAAGGAAAAGTCTTTCTGCATACGGCATGCAGCTAAACGAACGGGTGGAAGATATTTTCAAATACAGAAAAACTCATAATGACGGTGTTTTTGATGTATATACAGAGGAAATAAGAAAGGCGCGGCACTGCGGCGTTATTACAGGTTTGCCCGATGCTTACGGCAGGGGAAGGATAATAGGTGACTACAGACGTGTGCCATTGTATGGCGTTACTGCTCTTATTGAGGAAAAAAAATGTGCGCTGAGCGAAAACACACAGCCTCTTGATGAAGATAATATCAGGCACAGAGAGGAGATAAGTGAACAGATAAAGGCTTTGGAAAAGCTTATATCTCTCGCTAAGAGCTACGGGTTTGATATAACACGTCCTGCAGAAAACACAAAAGAAGCCTTTCAATGGTTGTACTTTGCGTATCTGGCGGCCACAAAACAGCAAAACGGTGCAGCGATGAGTCTGGGAAGAGTCTCGACATTTCTTGATATATATGCTGAAAGAGATTTGAAAAACGGAACTATGACCGAAGAACAGATACAGGAGATTACAGATCATTTTGTCATGAAACTGCGTATGATCCGTTTTTTGCGTACACCTGATTACGATGAGCTGTTTTCGGGAGATCCAACATGGGTAACAGAGGCGATAGGCGGGATATGTCTTGACGGACGGCACATGGTAACAAAAATGAGTTATAGATTCCTGCATACTCTCTGTAATCTCGGCCCGGCTCCGGAACCAAACATGACAGTTCTCTGGGACAATAATCTGCCTGAAAAATTTAAGCTGTACTGCTGCAGAATGAGCATAGAGACATCATCTATCCAGTATGAATCGGATTTTTTGATGCGTAAAAAATTCGGTGATGACTATGCGATTGCATGCTGTGTTTCTGCGATGCGTGTAGGAAAGCAAATGCAATTTTTCGGAGCAAGAGCAAATCTTGCAAAAGCACTGCTCTATGCAATAAACGGCGGAAGAGATGAAATATCGGGTGAAGTTATTATTGAAGGGTTAAAACCCTGTGAGGGAGATGTTTTATCTATTGAAGAGGTAATCGAAAAATTTGACAGGGTTTGTGCATGGCTCGCAAGAGTTTATGTCAGTGCGCTTAATTGTGTGCATTATATGCATGATAAATACAGCTATGAAAGCCTGCAGATGGCATTGCATGACGATAAAGTAATAAGAACCTTTGCCTGCGGTATAGCAGGATTGTCGGTTACAGCGGATTCTCTGGCCGCCATAAAATATGCAAAGGTTTACCCAAAGCGAAATGAAAACGGCCTGTGCGTTGACTTTGAGGTGGATGGAACACCTCCTTCATTCGGAAACAACGATGAGCGTGCGGACAGTATCGCCAATGCGCTTGTAAAAAGATTCATGCACCACATTAAACGTCAGAAGACCTATAGAACGGCTGATCCAACACTTTCTGTACTGACAATAACCTCTAATGTAGTTTACGGCAAAAAAACCGGTGCTACACCCGATGGAAGAAAAAAGGGAGAGCCTTTTGCTCCCGGCGCAAATCCTATGCACGGACGGGATAAACTCGGAAGCATAGCTTCTATGATGAGTGTAGCGCAGCTGCCCTATGATTATGCAGAGGACGGAATAAGCTATACTTTTTCAATTATTCCTCAGGCGTTGGGAACAGACGAATCAAGCCGCAAGGTAAATCTTAGAACTCTTCTTGACGGATATTTTAAGGAAAAAGGACATCATATAAACGTCAATGTTATAAAAAGGGAAGTATTGGAGGATGCAATGGAGCATCCGGAAAAATATCCACAATTGACAATACGCGTTTCAGGCTATGCAGTGAATTTTATAAGATTGACTCGCGAGCAGCAGGAGGATGTTATCAACCGTACTTTCCATACTCGATTCTGATGTCGGTGCTTGGAAGGATTCACTCGGAAGAAAGCTTCAGCACACTTGATGGGCCGGGTGTAAGATATGTAGTGTTTTTACAAGGGTGTCCGTTGAAATGCAAATACTGTCATAATGTGGATTCATGGGATATAAACAGCGGACAGCTTTCAACATCAACTGAAACAGCAAAAAGAATTGTAAAGTATAAGAGCTTTATAGATGGAGTGACATTATCAGGCGGCGAGCCTTTGCTGCAAGTAAATTTTTGCGAAGAGGTGCTCAAATGCTGTAAAGGTGAAATGCTGCACACCGCAATAGATACGTCAGGAGCAATTCCTGTATCACACTGTGAAAATGCACTCTCTTTCTGTGACCTCGTTTTACTCGATATAAAATCATCAAGCTCAGAAATGTGCATAAAGCTTACGGGAAAAGATAATAAAAATGCAATTGACCTTTTAAACTGGTGTGAGCGTAATGATAAAAAGGTGTGGATACGTCAGGTGTTGTTAAAAGGGTATACTTTAGAAGAAAAGCAACTCAGAGACCTTGGGAAAATGTTATCTGAATTTAGATGTGTTGAGCAAATTTCGCTTTTGCCATTTCACAAAATGGGTGAGTTTAAATGGAAAAGCAGAAAAATAAATTACGAGCTTTACAATACCCCTGTGCCGACGGACGAAGAAATGGAATGGGCGAAAAGTATAGTTGCAAAAAGCGATAACAGAATAATTTAAAAAGCCAATGCAAAAAGCATTGGCTTTTTAAATTATGATTTTTTTATTTGTTCTTGTTTTCGTTCATTCTGTAGCAGAGGGTCATAAGACTGTCCGTCAGATGAACATTTTCCATAATAACATCATCATATTTAAGCGTTAAATCAAAATGAGAGAAATTCCAAAAAGATCGTACTCCTGCGTTGTAAAGAACTTCCGCAACAGGTTCTGCGCTCTCGTAGGGCAGGCAAAGGAAAGCACAATCCGGTTTTGATTCTTTGCAATACCTGGAAAGATCTTTAACATCACGAACTATTGTCGAACCAATAGGAGTTCCAAATATTTTTTCATTATTATCAAACACAGCATCAAGGATAAAGCCTCTGTCAGGAAAAGATATATGACTTACCACAGCTCTTCCAAGATTTCCAACACCGATGAGAACAGCCTTAAAGGAATTGTTTAGTCCTAAAATTTTACCTATTTCATCGTAAAGCTTATCAATGTCATAGCCGTAGCCCTGCTGTCCGAAGCCGCCGAAGCAATTTAAATCATGGCGAATCTGAGAAGCTGTAAGTCCCATTCGAACAGCGAGTTCTCCTGAAGAGATTCTATTAATTCCGGATGCCTTAAGTCTTCCGAGAAATCTATAATATCTTGGTAATCTGCGTATAACTGATATGGAAATTTTGTCGTTTGACATAATGGATTAACTCCTTGACTTTTATTCGCAAATTTTCTCAACAGTCTCCATGATATAATCACCAAACTCACTGCAGGTACAGCCTGTATCGCGGCCTGTGATAGTGATCTTCTTTTCGGTAAACATACAATAATCAAGTGCCCTCTCAAGGTTGTCTGCCTGTGTCTGGAAGCCTATATGTGAGAGGAGCATTACAGTTGCTCTCAGCATAGAGCAGGGATCTGCATACTGACCGCGGCCTTCGTCGATCATTCTCGGAGCAGAACCGTGGATAGCCTCAAACATAGAATAACGCTTGCCGTAGTTTGCGCTTCCTGCAGTACCGACACCGCCCTGGAATTCGGCTGCTTCATCTGTAAGAATGTCGCCGTACAGGTTAGGCAGAATAAATACCTTGAAATCTCTGCGTCTCTTTTCGTCAATAAGCTTTGCGGTTGTAATGTCTATATACCAGTCATCGGTTATGATGTCAGGATATTCTTTTCCGATCTCTTTGCAGAGACGAAGGAATTTGCCGTCGGTTGTCTTGACAACATTGGCCTTGGTTATAATGGATACTCTTTCTTTGCCGTTTTTCTTTGCGTATTCATAAGCAAGTCTTGCAATTCTTTCGGTACCCTGGGTGGTTGTTACGGTGAAATCAACCGCAAGATCATCTGTTACGTTTGTACCATCAGAACCGAGCGTGTAGGCTCCTTCGGTGTTCTCGCGGAAGAAGGTCCAGCCGATACCCTGATCGGGAACCTTGACAGGACGAACATTGGCGAAAAGATCAAGCTCTTTACGCATGGCAACATTTGCACTCTCGATATTCGGCCATGGATCGCCTGCTCTGGGTGTGGTGGTCGGACCTTTGAGGATAACATGACATTCCTTAAGCTCTGCAAGCACATCATCGGGAATAGGCTTCATGACAGCCACACGGTTTTCTATTGTAAGACCGTCGATATATCGAAGCTCTACCTTGCCTTTTTCTACCTCGTCCTTAAGCAGGAACTCAAGTACACGTGCAGATTCCTTGGTAATAATCGGACCGATTCCATCGCCGCCGCAGACACCGATGATTATTTTATCGAGCTTTTCAAAGTCAACGAAATCTTCGCCGTTTTTCATTCTGTCAACACGTTCAAGCTGCTTGAGCATAACCTTTTCAAACTGTGCAACAGCAGCTTCAATTCTCTTATCCATTTTTAACACTCCTTATGCGTTTTCTCTTGTATAGTCAAGCAATCCGCCTGCGAGCAAAATATCACGTTGGCGTTCGGATACATTGCAGGCAACTGTAAATTCGGTTCCTTTTGTGACATTCTTTACGACTATATCACTGAGTCCTGCAAGAGAACGCACATCAGAAAGAACAAGCTCGTCCATTTGATCGATATTATCGTAATCCTCGGGATTTTTAAAAGTGAGAGGGAGAATACCTGCATTTACGAGGTTTGCCATGTGGATTCGAGCAAAGGACTTAACAATAACAGCCTTTACACCGAGATAAAGGGGAACAAGTGCGGCGTGTTCTCTTGATGAGCCCTGACCGTAATTGCTGCCGCCGATAACGATGCCTTTGCCTTCTGCTTTGCATCTTTCGGGGAATTCCTTATCGCATACAGCAAAACAATACTGAGACAAATAGGGGATATTTGAACGATAGGGCAGGATCTTTGAGCCTGCAGGCATGATATGGTCGGTTGTAATATTGTCTCCGACCTTAAGAACTGCTTTCGCCTCAATAGTTTCGGGCATCGGCTCTGTAGTCGGGAAGGGCTTGATGTTGGGACCGCGAAGGATCTCAACACTATCCATCTCATCAACAGATGCAGGAGGGGTTATCATATTATCATTTATAAGGAATGCCTTGGGCAGGTCGATCGCAACAGCGTCTCCGAGCTTGCGAGGGTCGGTAAATACGCCTGCGATAGCACTTACTGCTGCAGTTTCGGGGCTGACAAGATAAACCTGTCCATCTGCTGTACCGCTGCGGCCTTCGAAATTACGGTTGAAGGTACGAAGAGAGATACCTTTGGAATTGGGAGATTGCCCCATTCCTATGCAGGGACCGCATGCACATTCAAGAATACGGGCACCGGATGCGATGATATCTGCAAGCGCGCCATTCTGAGCGAGCATATTATAAACCTGCTTTGAACCGGGAGCAATACCGAGGCTGACATCGGGATGTACAGTTTTACCCTTGAGAATTGCAGCGACTCTCATAAGATCAAGGTAGCTTGAGTTAGTACAGGAACCGATAAGTACCTGATCGATCTTTTTGCCATCAAGCTCTTCGATGGAAATAATATTGTCGGGGCTGTGAGGTGCTGCTGCAAGAGGCTGAAGATCAGAAAGATTGATTTCGTAGGTTTCATCATATACAGCATCGTCGTCTGCTTTAAGCTCAACCCATACATCTTCTCTGTCCTGAGCCTTAAGGAATGAACGGGTGATATCATCGGAGGGGAATATAGAGGTAGTTGCTCCGAGTTCAGCACCCATGTTTGTGATCGTAGCTCTTTCGGGAACAGAAAGTGTTGCGACACCTTCTCCGCCGTATTCAATTATTTTTCCAACGCCGCCCTTAACTGTAAGAAGCTTGAGGACCTCAAGGATAACATCCTTTGCACTGACCCAGGGTGAAAGTGAACCTGTAAGGTTGATTCTTACCATTTTCGGCATTGTAATATAATAAGCTCCACCGCCCATGGAAACAGCAACATCAAGTCCGCCTGCACCCATTGCGAGCATACCGATACCGCCGCCGGTCGGAGTGTGGCTGTCAGAGCCGATCAAGGTTTTGCCGGGAGCGCCAAAACGCTCAAGATGAACCTGATGACAGATACCGTTGCCGGGACGGGAATACCAGATGCCGTGCTTTTTTGCAACACTTTGAATATATCTGTGGTCATCTGCATTTTCAAAGCCTGTCTGCAGGGTGTTGTGGTCGATGTAAGCGACAGAACGCTCAGTTTTTACTCTGGGAACTCCAATAGCCTCAAATTCGAGATAAGCCATAGTGCCCGTAGCATCCTGAGTGAGTGTCTGGTCAATACGCAGTCCGATTTCCTCTCCGACATTCATTTCGCCGGAAAGCAAATGATTTTTGATTATTTTCTGCGCAATAGTATAGCCCATTGATATCACCTCATGTATAATCTATATCATTTATTATCTTATAAAATCAATGCCTTGTCAATCCTTTAACACACATGTAGCCACTAAATATTGTGCTTTTTCGGTTGCAGATATTGTTAAATTGTGATATACTGACATGTGTAATTTGAATTTTTCATGAATGATTGCCTCTTTAATGGGAAAACTGTTTCTGAGGTGATACTTTTGAGTGATGAAAATGAAAAGCACGATAATGAAAATGAAGTTATGAGTCCTGATGATATAGACCGCATAAAAGATATCAGTGCTGCTACAACCAATGGTCGGCATGTTCTGCACTGCATATCAATTGTCGGTCAGATCGAAGGACATCAGGTTCTTCCGTCTCAGAATAAAACAACCAAATATGAGCATATACTTCCACAGCTTGTAGCAATCGAAGAGGCAGAAGAAATTGAAGGACTGATAATTCTGTTGAATACGGTAGGAGGAGATGTCGAGGCAGGTCTTGCAATCGCAGAGCTTGTTGCAGGCATGAGAAAGCCTACTGTTTCACTTGTTCTCGGAGGCGGACATTCGATAGGAGTTCCTCTTGCGGTATCTGCCAAACGCTCGTTTATTGTCCCGTCCGCTACAATGACCATTCACCCGGTTCGTATGAGCGGTCTTGTTCTCGGTGTTCCTCAGACTCTTTCGTATTTTGATAAAATGCAGGAACGTATAACACGTTTTGTTTCAAGTAATTCAAATATTTCACCCGAACGCTTTTTTGAACTGTCACGTACGATGGGTGAGCTTGTTATGGATGTAGGAACTGTTCTTGACGGAGAACAGGCAGTTGCCGAAGGCCTTATTGATGAGCTTGGCTCTCTTTCCGATGCCATAGAATGGCTTTACAATGAAATTGAGCGAAATCAGGTGAAGAAATGTGATTAGTACGATACTGTGGTACATTGATCCCTGGGAAGAACAGGTTCTTCCCAGAAAAAATGAATCAGTTAACGGAATACCCATTGAATATGCTTATAACGACGGCAGATTTTATCATGAAAAAATAAAGGGCAATCATATTAACAGCTATTCATCAGTGCGTATAAATACTCATAATTTTAATAATACTACCTGCAAATATTTTTAAAGAACCGCAATTGCGGTTCTTTGTTATGTGAATTTACATAATATTCTTGAAAAAAACACCAATATGGTATATATTATCAAAGGCGATAATTTAATAAAGGAGCATACATAATGAAATTTATTGATGTAATTTTTCAGGCAATCATTCAAGGTTTAACAGAGTTTTTGCCTGTGTCGAGCAGCGGTCATGTGTCACTTTATCAGCATATTTCCGGAAACAGCGGCGACGGTGCTCAGACATTCACACTGTTTTTGCATGTTGGAACACTTATTGCTGTCTTTATAGCATACAGAAAGCTCATACTTGATCTTATACTGGAATTCTTCAGTATGTGCGGAGATATTTTTAAATATCTATTTGATCAGGCAAAGGTATTATGGCTTAAAATAACTCATAAGCCCTTTGAAAAGGCGAAAAAAGCAGTAAGAAAGCTGCCCGAAATTAATGATACACGCAGAATGGTCGTCATGGTTATCGTTGCATCTGCATGGGCGATCCTTTTATTCCTGCCTTTGTTTGGAGGACTCGGTCTTTCTATGGCAGACGGTGAGAATGTTGAAAATATCGCCGATCTATCCACATATTTTTCCGAAGATAAAGGTATCCTCGCAGAGGGTTTATTCCTTCTTGTGACAGGTGTGTTGCTCCTTTATGCTACATATCTTTCTAAAACAAGAGAAGGCAGTGAAAAAATAAGAATTAAAAATTCTTGTGCGATGGGTGTTGCACAGTGCTTTGCCGCAATGCCGGGTATAAGCCGCTCAGGCTCCACCACTACCGCAGGTATGATCACAGGCCTTGAAAAAAACACTGCGCTGAGTATGTCTTTCATCATGAGTATTCCTGCCGTACTTGCAGCAACGCTTCTTGATATAAAAAATGAGTTTATCGATACTCCTGCAGCTGAAAGAATTACAAATTTTTCGGCGTTTGATGTTGTGGTTGGTGTTATCGTTTCTGCTGTTGTTGGTATTCTTGCAATCGTTGGTCTTAAATGGGTCGTAAATAATAATAAGCTCAATTATTTCGGCTGGTACTGCCTTGCGGTTGGATTTATTGTAATCGTTGTTGCAATCGTAGAATATTCAACGGGCAATAACATTTTTACCGGTGAATCTATAAAAAATGTCAGCGGATTGCTCGAAACCTCTGCTACAGATTTTATTTCATCCAGTGAAATATCTTTATCAGATATTTCCGGCACAGATATGACATCACTTACAGATTTGCTTAGCAATTCATCTATCGGATAAATAAGGGTGGTTAATTAAAATGGCGGAAAAGCGAACAACGCCTGCAAGAGCGAAAAATACTCCTAAATCAGAGATGAAAAAGGGCAGTGCTTCCAAGGGATCAACAGCGAAGAAAAACAACGGATCTAAAAAGGCGCAGCCTGCCCCGAGCATTGATAATACCTTCAGCCGTCAGGTTGCCATGGTTATTCTTTTTTCATTGGGTGTATTGTTTTTGTTTGTTTCTATAATCAAAGGTTCCGGTATATGGCTTTCGGTGCATGAGGCCATATACGGTGTTTTTGGCGTACCTGCCGTCCTTTGGTTTATTTCATTGCTGATACTTACCGTTATGCTGGCGCAGGAGCTGCCGTCAAAAATTATTACTCTGCGTTCTTTTTGGTTTTTAACACTGCTATTGCTTATCTCAGTCGCGTTTGCATTTTTTACTGTTAAAAATGCCGATGTGTACACATCAAAGGAAATAATAACAAATTCCATGAAATCCGGAAAAATGTATTCCGGCGCAGGTCTTATCGGCGGTATCACAGGTGGACTTGCAGTTAAATATATTGGTAAAGTCGGAACAATAATAATATGGCTTTTGTCTGTTTTTGTTTTTGTAATGATAACAACGAAAACAACAGTTGCAGAGCTTGTTGAATTTGTTTCAAAGCCTTTCAAAAATGCAAAAACCAAACTTTCCGATCAAAAAGAACATATAAAACAGGAGCGTATAAAAAGGGAAGAGGTCTCCGAAAAAGTTAATAAGGAACAAAATAATAATCACAGAAATAAAGGGCGATACAGGATCATCGAGGATAAACAAAAGGCTGCAAATATGCTTGTCGACGATGATGAATATGCTTATTCAAGAACAGAAGCAAATTCTGTTAAGAGAAAAAAATCAACTCCCGTCTTTATGGATGACGATGAATTTGACGATGAATTAAACGAAAAATTCAAAGTTTTATATTCCGCATACACTGGAGATGAGAAGCCTGAGGAAGAGCCTAAAAAGACAAAGAAAAATAAAGTTAAATCCTTAGGGTCTGCACCTGATATTTTAGATACAAAGCCGAAAAATCAAAACATAATTGACGAACCCTTCAATAATACATCTGATGAATCGGAAAACAAGGAGCTTGACGAAATAATTAAAAAGGTCGGTGCTCCCGATCAGCCGAAAAAGCCTGCATCAAAAAAGCAGACAAAAGCTGATGAGATCATTGAACAAGCAGAATCTGTTGCTGAAGAGATCGCACAGAACGAAGCAGAAAAAGTGCCTGAACGCGAAGCATATATATTTCCTCCCATTGATCTTCTGAAAGAAGCAAAAAATGAAAGCATCGATATGACAGCAGAGCTTCGTGAAAATGCAAAGCGTCTTATTGCAACACTTGAGGAGTACGGCGTTAAGGCTGCAGTTTCGGATATAAGCCGTGGACCTACGGTAACAAGGTTTGAAATCGTTCCTGCACCGGGCGTTAAAATCAGCAAGATAACAACCCTTGCAAATGATATAAAGCTCCGACTTGCAGCAAAATCCGTTCGTATTGAGGCTCCAATTCCGGGAAAAGCCGCTGTAGGTATAGAAATCCCTAATACAAAGAGAAATACCGTTTCGATACGTGAGCTTATTGACTCTGATGTATTCAGAGATGTCAAAGGTTCTTTGTCCTGTGTTCTCGGCAAAGATATAGAAGGAAATATTATTACATGCGATCTTGCTAAGATGCCTCACCTTCTTATTGCCGGTTCAACAGGATCCGGTAAATCGGTATGTGTAAACTCCATGCTTATAAGTCTTATGTACAAATACACACCTGACGAGCTTCGCATGGTTTTGGTTGATCCTAAAAAGGTAGAATTTGAAATTTACAACGGTATTCCTCATCTTTTGGTACCAGTTGTAAGTAATCCCAAAAAAGCGGCAGGTGTTCTCCAGTGGGCAGTTGTCGAAATGGAAAAGCGTTATGAAATGCTTCAGGGTAAAAATGTTCGAAGCATCAATTCTTACAATGACTTAGCCGAAAAAACTGGAGAATTTGAAAAGCTTTCTAAAATAATCATTGTTATTGATGAAATGGCTGACCTTATGCAAACGACTCCGAAAGAGGTTGAAGATTCCATTGCACGTCTTGCGGCAATGGCACGTGCAGCAGGCATGCACATTATACTTGCCACACAGCGTCCTTCTGTTGACGTTATAACCGGTACAATAAAAAATAATATCCCCAGCCGAATCGCTCTCACTGTTTCTTCGAGAATCGACTCAACTACAATTCTTGGATCGGGAGGCGCTGAAACACTTATCGGTTACGGAGATATGCTCTATAATCCTATGGGTGCAAGCACACCGAAACGTGTGCAGGGATGCTTTGTGAGCGATGAAGAGGTTGGCGATGTTATAGGTTTCCTTAAAAGAAACGGTGATGCCGAGTATGATGAAAGCATTACAGAGGAGATCGAACGTAAAGCTGCTGAAAATGAAAAGGGCAAACCCGATTCATCGGGCAAGGATGGCGGAGGCTTTGTAGACGAAGACCCGACCATGTCAAAGGCAATAGAAGCTGTTATTCAGGCAGGACAGGCATCGGTTTCACTTCTTCAAAGAAAGCTCGGTGTTGGTTATGCACGTGCAGGCAAGCTGATAGATCAGCTTGAGGAGCGAGGAATAGTCGGATCCTATGAAGGCTCTAAGCCAAGAAAGGTTCTTATGACAAAAACACAATGGCTCGAAATGAACATGTCATCACCTGCACCTATAGCCATTGACGGCAGCTTTGAAGACAATGGTCTTCCTTTTGATATTGATGATACAGAGGAGTAATATGGCTTTTTTACCAATTACAAAAAAAGAAGTCGACCTGCTTTCGTGGGAGCAGGTTGACTTTGTATTAGTTACAGCTGATGCTTATGTTGACCACCCGAGCTTTGGCACTGCGATCATAAGCAGAATACTCGAAGCTGATGGATTTAAGGTTGCTGTACTGGCTCAGCCAAGCTGGGCAGATGAGCGTGATTTTAAACGCTTTGGCGAGCCGCGGCTCGGTTTTATGATAAATGGCGGAAATATTGATTCAATGGTTGCACATTACACGGCGGCCAAAAGAAAAAGAAGCGATGATTATTATTCTCCGGGTGGAAAAGCAGGGAAGAGGCCCGATCGTCCGACTATCGTATATTCGCGTCTTGCTAAAAAAGCATATCCTGATGTTCCTGTCATTATTGGCGGGCTTGAGGCATCACTCAGGCGTTTTGCCCATTATGACTACTGGGATGATGCCGTAAGACCATCTATTCTGATAGAATCAGGCGCCGATATTCTAAGTTATGGAATGGGCGAGTATCAGACATTGGAAATTGCTCACAGGCTTGCTTCCTATGAACCTGTAAAAGCAATAAATGATGTTCGCGGCACTTGTGTTGTTATCCCCGCATCGGAATATAAACCGCGCTCTGTTGCTCAGTGTCCGAGCTTTGAGGCTGTATGTGCTTCGAAAAAGGAATATGCGGTTTCCTGCAGAATACAACAGGATGAGCACGATGCTGTCAGAGGAAAAACAGTAATTCAGCGTCACAGTGATATGCTGCTTGTGCAAAATCCTCCGCAGCCACCTTTATCGACAGAAGAATTTGATAGGGTGTATGAGCTTCCTTATGAAAGAGATTATCATCCGTCATATAAAGCTCTCGGCGGAGTACCTGCAATAGAAGAAGTAAAATTCTCTGTTGTTCATAACCGAGGCTGTTTTGGTGCTTGTGCTT
Organism: Acutalibacteraceae bacterium; assembly: GCA_045536305.1. Lineage (GTDB taxonomy): Bacteria > Bacillota > Clostridia > Oscillospirales > Acutalibacteraceae > JAISGQ01. The sequence goes on along the minus strand of JAZSNH010000004.1, from coordinate 12,346 downwards.
TCTGTTCTCTTGCATTTCATCAGGGAAGACAGATAACCACAAGAAGCGAGGAATCGCTTATTCGTGAGGTTAAGGCTATAACTCAGATGCCGGATTTTAAAGGGTATATACATGATGTCGGAGGACCTACAGCAAATTTCAGACGAAATTCCTGTGATATACAAAGCAAAAACGGACTGTGCAAGGGTAAGAGGTGTCTCGCCCCCGAGCCTTGTAAAAATCTTATTGCAGATCACAGTGAATATTTAAGAATACTTAGAAAATTGCGTTCTATTCCAAAGATCAAAAAGATTTTTATTCGTTCAGGCATTAGGTTCGATTATCTTATGCAGGACGAAAACGATGAATTTTTCAAAGAACTTGTCAAGCATCATGTAAGCGGCCAGCTCAAGGTTGCGCCTGAGCATTGCAGTAATGCGGTGCTTGATAAAATGGGCAAACCGCATATAGAGGTATATGTTAAGTTCAGGAAAAAGTACTATGAGCTTTCGGGTCAGGCGGATAAAAAGCAGTTCCTTGTTCCGTACCTTATGAGCAGCCATCCGGGCAGTACACTTAACGATGCTGTAGATCTTGCGCTGTTTTTGAAAAAAGAAGGACTTCACCCTGAACAGGTTCAGGATTTCTATCCTACTCCGGGCACTATATCCACATGCATGTATTATACAGGACTTGACCCGTACACGCTTTCAGAAGTTTATGTTCCGCGCTCTCCCGAGCAAAAGAAGGAGCAGCGTGCTCTTTTGCAATATTTTAAGCCCGAAAACAGAGATATAGTGGAGCGTGCACTGCGTAAATGCGGCCGCAGTGATCTGATCGGTTATTCATCGGAATGCCTTATTAAGCCACGTAGCGGACAGGGAGTGAAATCAAGAAGCAATGGAACAAAAAAAGACCCCAAAAAACATACAAGAAAAAACAAAAGCAGCCATCATAGCCGATCAAAAAAGATTTAAAAAGCGCTTAAGACAATCATCGATATATGTGCTGGCGGCAGTGTGTATTATAATACTTACAATTGGTCAGTTACGTCCCGAGACAGGGATGCCAAGTTGGTCTCAGATGTTTCAGCAGCTTAGCAATTCCCCTCAGGAAGAGCCTTCTGAGTATGAAGATGTGCTCGATGGAGAAATATTGATGTCTGTTCATGCTGTCGATGTAGGGCAGGGGGATAGTACATTGATCAGAGTCGGTGACATTACTGTACTGATAGATGCCGGAGAAAACGGTAAAGGCGGTGATGTTCTTGATTATATCAATGATCTTGGAATCAAAAGACTCGATTATGTTATAGGAACCCATCCTCATTCAGACCATATCGGCGGACTTGATACAGTTTTAAATAACATTGAGGTCGGACGGCTGATTATTCCTGATGTAGATGAAAGCTTGATTCCAACAGGAAAAACATATTCAGATTTTCTTGATGCTGCGCTTGCACAGAAGGAAAAAGGAATGATCGTAGACAGTGCAAAGCAAGGTAATATATATAAGCTTACTGACTATGCAAATATGGAGATAATATCTCCGTCTAACAATAATTATGTTGATTTAAATGACTATTCTGTCGCTGTTCTTATAAAATGCGGTGATGTAAGCTTTTTCTCTGCAGGAGATATTACTCATTTTGTTGAATACGAGATAATGGAAAGCTATTCTGATATTCACGCCGATTTGATGAAGGTTTCACATCATGGAAGCGACAAATCAAGCTTATTTACGTTTATAAGCCAAATCAAACCAAAATATGCATATATATGCTGCGGTAAGAACAACGATTACGGACATCCTCATAAATCAGTTCTTCGCATACTCGATAAATGTGAAATAAAATATCGGCGAACTGACTTGGAAGGGTCGTTTGTGTACTATACTGACGGCAAAAGATTTATTGAAAACCGAACAGGAGAAATATAATGAAAATTTTATCAATTGATCGCTTTGAAGGCATTTATGCAATTTGCGAAGACAAGGACGGAGCTAAGTTTGCAATACCTACGCAGGAGCTTCCAACGGGAGTCAAGGAAGGAACTTGTTTAAGGATTTCAGATGACGGAACTCTTTCTGTCGATGAAGCTCTTACTGCCGAAAAAAGCAAAGCAAACCTTAATAAACAAAAAAGTCTTTTCTCATAAATTTTAAGTCCAGCTCTGAAAAATCATTTAGAGCTGGGCTTTTTGCTAATTGCAGAAATTATTGATTTGTAAAATTACTCGTTCATCCGTAAAGTAATCGGCATGATTTAAATCTTCGTACTTATATAAATTTGTATCGGAATTGCAAAACTTTTCTGCCAGTGAATCTGCAATGTCGGGGGAGAAGGTCTCATCATCCTCTGAGGTTATGATCAAAGTTTTTGACGAAACATCTGGAGCATACGATTTTGTATCTATATTATCTGTGACAAATCCTTTGAAAAGCTTACTATATATAGGAACCCGAGAATCATACAAATCCAGAAGATCTCTGTAAGGAGAAACAAGGACAAGTCCTGCACAATCACGTTTTGAGGCTAAATATGTTGCCATTCCTGTTCCGTAACTGTACCCAACAATATAGATATTATCATTATCAACATAGTCAAGCAGCCTGGCATAATCAAATATCTGCATTGCGGCAAACTGCATTTCCTCAAGAGTCATTTCACCGCCGCTGTCCTGAGTGCCGGGATAATCAACACTGATAAACACAAAATCATCAAATTTACCAAGATGTTTGATTGTACTGTTATAAGCTATTTCACCGGCACCGCCAAAATAAATAATTGTTTTTTTGGGAACAGTAAAATCTGTACTGCGTGCGTATCCGACAAGCTGACCGATATTTAATGTAATAACAGATTCGTCAGTCTCGGATACTTTTTCAACATTGTCAAACATGGAAAATGTAATATGTTTAAATATATAATTGGAAGCCATTCCATTAGCAACAAAAAAGACAGCAAGTGCAACGGGCAGCGCCACTAACGCTTTATGTGGTTTTTTCATACATTTCACTCCTTGAAAATATTATATCATAATGAGACACTTAAATCCATAAGATAATTATTTCAAAGAGGAGAAAAATAATAAACTTGACAGTGGAATATGAGTGTGATATAATTATACAAAATGAATATTTTGTATAATTGGGGGCAGAGGAAAATGAGAATAGAATACATGCAGCAGGCTCCGGACATACTCAGAGGCTATTTTGGATATCTGGAAACCGTAAAAGGAAAATCAACAAAAACTGTTGAGGAATATTTTTTGGACATAAGAACCTTTTTAAGATATCTTAAGGTTATGCGTGGAATCGTTCCTTATGGAACTGATTTATCAACAGTTGATATTATTAATGTTGATGTTGATTTTTTATCAAAAGTTACACTTACAGAAATTTTTGAATTTATGAATTATACTGCATCGGTTCGAAAAAACGACGGTGCAGCTCGTTCGAGAAAATCTTCTGCATTAAGATCATTATTTGATTATCTGACTAATCGTACAGGTTTACTTAAGGATAATCCCACAGCAAATCTTGATAATCCAAAGCTTAAATCTGTTTTGCCAAAGTTTTTAAGTCTTGAACAAAGTCAGAAATTATTGGAGATTATCGATGGTCCTTATAAAGCTCGTGATTATTGTATCGTAACTTTGTTTCTTAACTGCGGTATGCGTTTATCCGAGCTTGTTGGAATAAATTTAAGCGATATTCTCGATGATAGCAGGTTAAGAATTACAGGAAAAGGAAACAAACAACGTATTGTATATTTGAATGATTCTTGCAATGATGCTATTACGGAATATTTAAAAGTTCGTCCTGTAGATTGTGTCAAAGATCGAGATGCGCTGTTTATCAGCAGACAGCTGAAAAGAATAAGTCCAAAAACTGTCCAGTATATTGTAAAAAAATACTTGTCTGAAATTGGTCTTGATGAAATGAGTGTACATAAATTACGACATACTGCTGCGACACTGATGTATCAGCACGGCAATGTTGATATTAGAATTCTAAAGGATATTTTAGGTCATGAAAATCTTGGAACAACACAAATATATACACATATTTCTGACGAACAAATGAAACAAGCAGCTCTCTCCAATCCCCTGTCTGCATACGGAAAAAAGAAGAAATAAAGAACATAGCCCTGTTTTACGGGGCTATGTTCTTTATTTCTCAATTATATCCAAATAAGCTGTCAATTATGCTCGTTCGTTTTCTGCGGCATGGAGGTTCGGTACAATTTACAAGTATGGTGTCCTTCCCTATCATTTCAATTTCTTCCCAACAAATAATGCAATCATCATCTCTTCCGAGCAGTCCGAAGCATCTGCTTTTTCCGTAAATTATGATTGAACACACGCGCGCTGTACATGTATCAACCTCAACATCACTTACATAACCGAGGCATATTCCGTCGCGCACATTGATAACATCCTTGTTCCTCAATTCTGCAATTCTGCAATTCATATAAAAAGCACCTCCCATATAAAATTATGCGAAACAGGTGCTTTATATGACATATCAGAGATTATAGTGAAAAAATTCGAGGCTTTCGATCGAAGAAACAGATGCTACAGTGCAGATCTGATCATTAAATGTAAAATAATAAAGATTGAATGTGTTGCCATTTCGCTCAAATGTATTGACAAGATTAGCCTCATCATCAACAAAATCACAGTTGAAAAACCATTCTGAAAAGCCTTCGCCCATTGCTTTGCAAACAGATTCTCTCATAGTCCATAAAACAGTGCAATTAAAATCATAATTTCCTTTTGAAATATAATTTTTTTCATTTTCAGAGAAAAGACGTTTTGCTGCATGTTCTGAAAATGAACGCAAATATTCTATATCTACTCCGATTATATCATCGGAAATTGCAAATAAAACAGAATTATCTGAATGAGAAATGCTTATATGTAATTTTGAATTTTCCAAAAAAGGCTTTCCTCTTGAGGTTTTCCTTATTAAACAGCTATGACCGGTAATTTCATATAGTTTTTCGATTATAAGCTCGTACGCCTTCTGTGATATGAGCTTTGTTTTTACGGCTTTTGATTCTTCGTTGATTCTTGCCAGAAGCTCATTTAAATCATATAAGTAAAGCTTTATCATTTAAAACTCCACTTTAATGCATCGTAAAATTTACAGTATTTTTCGTACTGTGTCTTATATATCAAAACATTTTCCGCTATAGGAAGTGTTTCTGTTTCGGGAATTATAATTTCTACCGTAGAAGAAATATCCTTCCATAAGCCGCCAGCAACACCTGCAATTAGCGCAGCACCAAAGCTGCCGCCTTCTGTACTGCCATATACAGTGTAAACAGGAAGCTCAAATACATCTGCAAAAATTTGCCTCCAGACAGGTGCATAAGCTCCGCCGCCTGCAAGAATAACGGAATCTGTTTTTATATTGTCACTTACACTCAAAATAAGGTCGTAGACCTGTCTGAGCGAATACGCAACACCTTCCATGACAGCTCTTGCAAAATGACCTTTTTTCTTTGTTGAATCGATACCGAGAAATGCACCTTTTGCGTCAGGATCATTTATAGGAGCTCTCTCACCTGTAAGATAAGGAAGGAAAATAAGTCCCTCAGAGCCCGCAGGGGTTTCTTTTGCCAGCTCATCAAGCAAAACAAAAGCAGTTTTACCTATCTCTGCTCCGCGATAGCTCTCATAGTCGCCAAAAGTATTTTTAAACCACTGATAGCTGCCTGCGGCTGCAAGTGTAACGCCCATTGCATGCCAGGTGTCGGGCGCATTATTACATGAGATTTGAAGAGAACCGTTAGGATTGGGGGTAAATGACGGCAGACTCAGCGCAACAACTCCCGAGGTGCCGAGTGTGATTCCTATTCTGCCAGCACCGATAAGACCTAAACCTGTTGTTGAAATAACAGCATCGCCCCCGCCTGCACAAACAATACAGGAAGTCGGAATACCTGTTAGTTTTGATGCTTCTTCGGTTATATTGCCAACTTTTTCAGAAGATTCAACAACCTTCGGAAAAAGACTTCTGTCAAGACCGATTTTATCTATCAGCTCATACGCCCAAACCTTATTTTTAACATCAAATAAGCCAAAACCCGATGCATCGGAAACGTCGGTTTCAAGAGTACCTGAAAGCTTATATCTTATATAATCCTTAGGGTTTATAATAAGTTTTGTCTTTGCATAATTTTCGGGCTCATTTTTTTTCATCCATAAGATTTTACCGCCGGTAAAACCTGTAAGCATTTTGTTATTGGTGTATGCAAGCAGTGAATCGATTCCGCCTGCGAGCTCGGTTATTTCATCACATTCCGCGGCAGTACGCTGATCGTTCCACAGGATAGCATTACGCACAACGTTATTGTTTTCATCCAAGGCAACCATACCATGCATTTGTCCCGAAAAACCGACGCTGACTATTTCACCGCTGCATTTTGAAAGTGCTTTTTTCAAGCCTTTTACAACTGCATTCCACCAGTCGGAGGGGTCTTGCTCGGTCCACCCCTGTTTGGGCGTATAAAGAGGATATTCTTCAGTGGCCGCTGCACATATTTTTCCGTTTTCATCAAGAACAAGTATTTTACATCCTGAAGTTCCAACATCAATTCCAATAACCAATCGTGCCATAAAATTAACCACCTAATCAGTATTTTATTTATCATCAAAAATATTAAGATAAGCAGATGTTATCTTATCACACTTTCCGGTCGCAAAATCGACCGGTGAGTGTATGTTAAACATAAAGCCATTTTCACTGTATTTTTGGTCTATACCCTCCATGTATTTTTCTTCCATGGCAATGTTCTGTACTTTTCCTATTATAAGTGAGTTTATATTTCTTTTTGATAAATCAACATCATATTCAATTTTACATTCCAGGCACAAAAAGCTTTCTGCTATTCTTGGAACCGAAATCGATTTGCACTGCTCCATCGTAAATCCGCCTGAAACTATTTCATTTTCTGCCATCGAATTTTTTCTGACAGTTTCCATGCAGTTTTCGTAATATTTTTGAGAAAGAAAATTCACGCAGAATTCTCCGTCTCTTATTATATTTGAATATGTATGAGTATGACGTCCCAAACAAGACAATATTGCATAAAATCCGCCGGCATCGCCCGAAAAACAGCTCCACGAATGAAAGCATGCATTAGGCAGACCATTTTCTTTATTTGTTGTTATCATAAATAAGACCTGCGGAATTCCGCATACAAACTCAGAATGAGAAAATTCCTCAAACTGATTCTGCCAGCGTTCGTATACCAGTCCATTCTGCTCGGTGCTAATCTCTCTTTTCACTTTATTGCAATCCTTTCAAACGGATAATTATAATGGAAAATTATTATAAGTAAAGTTAAGAGGGCTGTTGAACGCAGCCCTCTATAATAGTCAGATTCTTGGCAAACCAACTTTTTTATACACCTTGCGTATTGTGCGTTCGGCAAGGTACGCTGCTTTTTCTGCGCCTTCTTTGGCTTTTTGCTCAAGATATGCTCGGTCTGTAAGAAATTCCTTGTAACGCTTTTGAATGGGCTCAAGAACCGAAATAACAGCCTCACCTACAGCGATTTTGAAGTCGCCGTAACCCTTACCTTCAAAATCCTTTTCGATCTGTTCAAAGGAAAGACCGGTGCAGGCAGAATATATTTCCATAAGATTATTTATTCCACCCTTGCCCTCTCTGTAGCAAACGCAGGCTTCGCTGTCTGTAACAGCAGATTTGAACTTCTTCAAAATAACATTAGGCTCATCTACCATAAGCACAAAGCTCTTTGTGTTTGGATCTGATTTGCTCATCTTTTTTGTCGGATCAGCAAGGCTCATGACACGTGCGGCCTGTTTCGGAATAAAAGGCTCAGGCACTGTAAAGGTGTTTCCGTATACACCGTTAAAACGTTCCGCAACGTCACGTGTGAGCTCAAGGTGCTGCTTCTGATCAGCGCCAACAGGCACCATATCAGCATTAAAAAGCAGTATATCAGAAGCCATCAGTACAGGATATGTAAAAAGACCTGCATTAACATTATCGGCATGCTGCTGAGACTTATCCTTAAATTGTGTCATTCGTGAAAGCTCGCCGAATTGAGTATATGTATTAAGCACCCAAGCAAGCTCAGCATGGGCAGGAACCATGCTCTGGTGATAAAAAATGCATTTGTCAGGATCAACACCCGCAGCGAGCAGCAGCGCATAAAGCTGTTCAGTGTTCTTTTTCAGAACCTTTGGATCCTGCCGAACGGTTATAGCGTGCAAATTTGCAGTTGCATAAATACATTCAAATTCATCCTGCATAGAAATCCAGTTGCGGATTGCACCAAGGTAATTGCCTATTGTCATTTCTCCGCTTGGCTGAATTGCAGAAAAAATTCGTTTCTTCTTTTCAGGTGTTTCCATTATATAATCCTCCTAAAATTAAAGCTTAGCCACAAGATCGGAGAGAATCGAAACACCCTTGACGATCTGATCATCGGATGGAGTTGTATAATTCGCTCTGAATGATATACAGCTTTCAGTTTCATCGGTTAAAAATGCAGTGCCGGGAACTACTGCTACGCCGAGATCAATACTTTTTTTGCAGAATTCAAGCATATCGGAGCCCTCGGGCAGCTGACACCATATAAACAAACCGCCATCAGGTCTTGTAAACTCTACTTTGCCCTTAAAACCGTCTTCCATACATTGACACATAAGTCTGCATTTGTTTCTGTAAATGCCTCTTATCATATCAAGGTGCTTTTCATAACTGTCGCCTGTCATGAATTTATGCACTATAAGCTGAGAGAGTATGGTGGTGTGAACATCCTGAACCTGCTTACATACTATCATTTTAGCAAGTACAGGCTTTGGTGCGATTGCATATCCTACTCGCAGACCCGGTGCAATTACTTTTGAGAAAGAGCCTGCATAAATTACTATGCCGTCTGTATCCATGCTTTTTATTGTAGGAACTGCTTCACCTGAGAATCTTGTTTCTCCGTACGGATTATCCTCAAGGATCATTACACCGTATTTTTTGGCAAGATTATATATGGCTTTTCTTTTTTCAAGGGATGTAGTCAGGCCTGTCGGATTTTGAAAATCAGGAATTACATATATAAACTTAGCATTGGGATTTGCCTTGAGTGAAGATTCAAGCATATCAATATTCATGCCGTCCGATTCAACATCGACGCCTACAAGCTTTGTATTAAAGGAACGGAACGAATTGAGTGAACCGATAAAGCTTGGTTTTTCACAAATTATTACATCACCTTCGTTGCACATGCTCATTGTTGTGAGGTTCATGACCTGCTGAGCACCTGATGTAATGATGATGTCATCATTCTCACCAAATAAATGAGAATATCTTGCTCTGACAGCTTCTTTAAGAGGCTGATAGCCCTCTGTAATGGAATACTGGAGCGCTGTTATAGGTTCATTTGACAATATATCGGCAGTTATTGCAGATATTTGTTCTGTCGGAAATGCATCGGGCGCAGGATTTCCTGCGGAAAAAGGAATCATTCCCGGAGAAGAGGACATTTTAAGTATTTCACGGATTAGTGAAGGCTTCAGAGATGATACTCGGTTTGACAATAAATAGTTCAAAGGTAACGCTCCTCGCTGATAATATAATTGACCTGTGCGACCTGTTTTCCGCCGCGCAGATATATTCTCGGAACACGTTTGCCGATCAAGCAAACAGTTTCATAATTTATGGTATCTGTTTTTTCGGAAAGCTCATCGACAAAAAGAAATGTACCGTTGTCTTCACCAAAAACAGTTACAGTCATTCCTGCTGCCACATTTTCAATATTAGTTACATCAAGCATAAGCTGATCCATGCATATCCTGCCGATGATGGGTGCTCTGACACCATTTACGATCATATCCTGCCGACCTGACAGCGGTCTGGGATATCCGTCTGCATATCCTATAGGGACAGTCGCAATTTTCATATCATGTTCGGCTGTAAATGTCCTTCCGTAACTGACTGTAGCACCTTTCTCGACAGTTTTTATCATTGAAATAACAGATTTTAACTGCATTGCAGGCTTTAAATCATATTTTCCTTTAAAATACTTTGACGGCGTAAGTCCGTACAGGATTATTCCCGGGCGAACCATATCCATGTGAAATTCAGGATATTCAAGTGTTGCGGCACTGTTGCAGCAGTGCTTGAACCTGAAGGTAATGCCTTTACCGGACAATTTTTCTATAACGTATTTAAAATTTTCAAACTGTAATCGTGTAAACTCAACACCGTCACAGTTTTCGTCCGCTACGGCAAAATGAGTGAAGATACCATCGCAGTCAAGATTTGGATATTGACATATTCTGCAAATCATTTCAACAGAATTATCGTTTTGTGTTTTGTCATGACAGCCTAAGCCCAATCGGCTCATTCCGGTATCAAGCTTTATATGACATTTTACAGGGCTTCCGTTCTTCTGTGCACAGGCAGATAACTCACGTGCGTATTCGTCGGAAAAAACAGCTTGAGTTATTCCAAATGCAGAGAGCTCTGCTGCCCTATCCGGCGGTGTATATCCGAGAATAAGTATTGGCCTTGTAATTCCGTAATTTCTTAATTGAAGAGCTTCATGAAGATTCGAAACTCCGAACCAATCTGCGCCGATCCTCTGGTGCTCAAGCGCAACATTTTGGACACCGTGGCCGTATGCGTCTGCTTTTACAATACACATTATTTTTACCGAAGGATCAATTTTTTCTCTTATAATACTATAGTTGTGCCTGATCATCTCAAGATCAATTTCCGCCCATGTGCGTTTAAGAACTTTGCTCAAATTTATCTCTACCTTTCAACGGACGGTCTTACTGTCAAAAAATAATGCCAAGTAAGCTCGGGAAATCAAGATTTGAATATAAGATAACTAACTCATAAACAAAAACTGAACATATCAAAGTAAATAATGTTATGTAAACCTTGGGGAATACGCCCCACTTTGTAAAGAAAAGAAGAAGAATCAGGCCAATCGGAAAACAAAGGATGAGTGCAAAGAAAACAAGGAGCGGATGTGCATGCCATCTTATTGGTTTAAGTTCTTCTATCGGAAAATAATTATTATTTTTAATATCGGACCGGCGAATCTGTTCCGCAGGCTTGATGGCGGGCATAATAATAGGCTGAGTGTACACGGGTTGGGTATATATCGGCTGAGTGTATACAGGCTGAATTACAGGTTGGGTATATACAGCATGGACAGCCTGAGGATATCCGGAATTCTGTATAATATTCTGCTGGGTCTGTTCTTGATATTCATTCTGTGCATAATTGTTTGATTGGTCCATATATTCATCATGTATATAGTTTGGATCAAAATTTTCTAACGAAATATTATAATCGTTTTCCAATTTACTCCCCCCTTATTTGCACTAAAAAAAATATACCACGCACGCAGTGTTTTGTCAAACATTAACGGTTTTTATTACAAAAAAGAATTAAACAAATAAGCACGAACGAGCGTTCGTGCTTGTAAAATCAACTTGTTTTTTTATTTTGACTGCTTTTCGGTGACTTTTTTGGAAGTGCAGAGTCACTATACGATGTATTAAACATCTCTCTCGGTTCGCCCTTTATATATTGGGGGCCGTTTCCGTCCACACAATTTTTATCAATTATTATTTTGTGGACAGTAAGATCAGACGGAACCTCAAACATTATCGGTGTCATGATGCCTTCTATTATTCCGCGAAGGCCTCGTGCACCTGTTTTTTGTTCTACGGTCTTTTCTGCAATGGCAGATAAAGCTTCCTTTGTAAATTCAAGTTCTATTCCGTCAATTCTGAGAAGCTCTGCATATTGCTTGATTATGGCATTTTTAGGTTCGGACATGACCCTGACCAAAGCATCCTTATCAAGCGCATCCAATGTCGCAAAAACGGGCAGTCTTCCGACAATTTCAGGAATAAGACCAAATTTTACAAGGTCATGAGGGATTACCTGCGTGAGAAGTTCGCTGTATTCTGCATCATCCTTGCTTTTTACATCAGCGCCAAATCCAAGAGAAGATGTAGAAACACGTTTTTCGATTATCTTCTCGATACCGTCGAAAGCTCCGCCGCAGATAAAAAGAATATTTGATGTATCGATCTGAATAAATTCTTGCTGCGGATGCTTTCTGCCTCCCTGAGGAGGAACATTTGCAACAGTACCCTCAAGAATTTTAAGAAGTGCCTGCTGTACGCCTTCACCGCTTACATCACGTGTAATGGAAGGATTTTCGGACTTTCTTGCAATCTTGTCTATTTCATCGATATAAATTATTCCGTGTTCTGCTTCGGATACTTGGCAGTCAGCATCCTGAATAAGTCTGAGAAGAATATTTTCAACCTCCTCACCCACATATCCTGCTTCTGTTAATGTT
>JAZSNH010000001.1:0-11459 GCA_045536305.1 Acutalibacteraceae bacterium | reverse complement strand
GATCCGACTTAGAAAGATCTCTCGGTAATAAAAAGAAAAATCAGAATAATGCTCAGCAAAGACCTGTGCAGGCAAGACCTAATCAGAATAATGCTCAGCAAAGACCTGTGCAGGCAAGACCTAATCAGAATAATGCTCAGCAAAGACCTGTGCAGGCAAGACCGAATCAGAACAATGCTCAGCAAAGACCTGTGCAGGCAAGACCTAATCAGAATAATGCTCAGCAAAGACCTGTGCAAGGGAAACCTAATCAGAATAATAATCAGCAGAGAAATGCTCAGCAGGGACAAAATCCAAATTACAGAAAGAAGTAACTTAGCGAGGTGACAATTATGGCACAAAGGAAGACGGTGCGAGAGACAGCACAGTACAACACAGAAATGTACATGGCTCGACTGACACTAAAAAATCCTGCTGTGCATTTTTGTACACTTCTGATAGTTATATATACTATCATTCGTACAGTGCTTTCTGCTGCATCGATTATTTCGGGCGGCAATATTTTGATAGCGCTGATTTCTGTGGTGGGATTGCTTCTTCTTTCAACAGGATCGGTGATGTCCTTGCTTTTTTCCCGCGATGGAGGAAACAGGCTTATATTTGTTTTAAAATTACCAATTATCGGTTCTGCATGCCTTTTTATAGCAAGCGTCATGGAGGTCATATTTCTTAAAGCTGATGCGGAAACTTTTTTACAATCGATTTTTCTTATAGTTGCTGTAATAGTAGCGGTATCGGTATTATCGGCAGCAAAGGGTGACACTGTAAATACAACCGGATGTTATTTCCTCGGAATTTTCGGATTTGCAACTCTTTTGTTTTCGATTATTGCGCTTATTTCTGTTGTATCGGCACTGAGAGGCTGTTTTGTCGATTCATATAATTGGAGCTTTTTTTCAGAGGAGATTGATGTAAATACAACTCAGATTAAATGGTATTTTCTTGGTTCAAAAATTGCAGGAACATCAATAAGAACTGTGTTTGTTTCACGCTTTATCGAACGAATTGTTTATACTGTACTGATTCTGACAATATCTGCAACCGCATTGAAAATGGCACCATATATAAATAAAGAGATGCGTACGATTGAATTTGCCCAGGATGCCGGAGATTTTACGGCGTTTGATGGCGGTGATTTCAGGACAATATCAAAAAGACGGGTATCAGAAAACGTAAGAAATCAGTCGTATTACGGAATCGGCACTCTGGATAGAGGCGAAGAGGAATATAATAAAAGGATATCAAAGCCTGCCAATAATTACAAAACCAACGAATACGGTGATTATCTGGACGAAGAAACAGGTATATTTTATTATTTTGATAACAGAACAGGCAGATATTATTACTTGAACGAAAATACCGGAGAGTATGTTTATAAAACAGAAGGTCATGAAGCTTCTGCGCTGAATCCTGCCGACGCTATGCCGTGGGAACTTACAGATACCGACTTGGACGAAGACAATATATATAATTACTGAAAAAAGACACAGTATAGTTGCTTTGAGTGCAAAAAACTATACTGTGTCTTTTTTTTAAAAGAATAAAGAAAAGATATGTTATCTGTCCAAATATCTCCAATAATATCTCGTGAGGTGATCTGATGGGCAGAAGAATAGTGGCGGTATTTTGCGTATATATTATTCTGACAGTTTTGCTTACAGGCTGGCTGATGAATGTTACTTTTTCCGAAAAATTTATTGCTGCAGGCAATTCTCAGAGCTCTTATACTTTGACTGTGTATCGTACACGAGGGAAAATATACGACAGAAATATGATTGCTGTTGCAGGGGGAGCGTCAGAATATAAGGCGATCATAAAACCGTCATCGGAGGTAACTGCAAAATTATTATCATATTATAAAGACGATATGCCTGAAGGCCTTGATGAAAAAATAAAAGGCAATAAGCCGTTTGTACTGAATGTTCCGAAGGATTTTGAATCCGATAAAAACATCGAAATAATCAAGTGCGTAAAAAGATATAATGACGAACCTGCAGCACCTAATATTATCGGATACCTTGATGGAGGGGGACAGGGTGCATACGGAATAGAGAAGGCATATAATGAATTGCTTAATGAATTTGCAGGGGAATATAAAGTAACGTTTCAGGTTAACGCTCTTGGCAAAAGTCTTGGCGAAAAGAAGATAATAAAGGATACAACAGTCAATTCAAACGGCGGAGTGGTGTTGACTGTTGACAGTTCAATACAGCTCATGGCGCAGAGGGCGGCAGAGGAATATCTTAACTCAGGGGTAATAGTTATAATAGAGCCAAAAACAGGTGAAATACTTGCGTGTGTATCATCTCCCGGCTATAAACAAAATGAAATTTCAAAATATCTCGATGCACAATCCTCTCCTCTTGTAAATAAAGCATTTTCTTCTTATGATGTCGGTTCTGTGTTCAAGCTCGTTGTCGCTGCGGCGGCGATTGAAACAGGGCTTTTGGGGTTTAAGCACAAATGTGACGGTTCCATAACAGTTGGGAATAAAGTGATGAATTGCAGCAGCACAGCTCATGGAGAAATGGATATCGAACAGGCAACGGCACATTCCTGTAATACCTATTTCATTGCGTTGGCACAGGAACTGGGGTATGAAGCAATTTTAAGCAAGGCAAAAATCCTTGGGTTCGGAAGTGCCGTGCAGTTAGGTGAAAATTTTAAAACAGGAAAGGGGAATCTGCCCGATATAACAGAACTGACAAGACCTGCCGGTCTTGCCAATTTTTCGTTCGGACAAGGCTCTCTTATGGCTAATCCTATCCAGATAGGTGCGCTTGTTTCGTGCATAGCAAATGACGGAGAATATGTTTCTCCTCATATTGTAAAAAGAACCGTGAATTCAAATTTGAAAACAATAGGTGTATGGAATAATAAACCGTCGTATCAGGCAATAGAAAAAAACACAGCGGAAAATTTACAAAAGTTTATGAAAGCTGTAATGATTTACGGGACAGGAAAAAGTGTGTGTTCAGAGCGAGTATCGATAGCGGCAAAAACAGGTTCAGCAGAGACAGGCATTATAAAAAACGGAAAGAAGGTAACACGCGGTTGGTTCGCAGGCTTTTTTCCTGCTGAAAAGCCGAAGTTTGTATGTGTTGTCATGGAGGAGGATGCAGTATCGGGAACGGTTAGTGCAGGACCGTGTTTTAAGTTCATTGCAGAGCGATTGACGGCAATATATGGCAACTAGTATAAAAAGAATGGACTTTTGTGGTTTAAATTGATAACGAATATTGTTGAAATGTATAAAAATGAGTGCTATAATTAGCAATATTAAATCTATGGCGGTTGGTATATGAATACTGCAAATCTAGGAAAATTTATTATAATCTGTGGTCATTACGGCTGTGGAAAGACAAATCTGACCCTTAATATTGCTGCAGAACGTGCTGCATTTGGGGAAAAGGTTACAGTTGTCGATATGGATATAGTTAATCCGTATTTTCGCTCAAGCGATTACCCTGAATTTCTCTCGGAACGCGGAATAGAGCTTATTGCACCTAACTTTGCACATTCCAATGTTGATCTGCCGTCACTTCCGGCTAAAATGTACTCTGTTTTTGAAAGCAAGGATACAGTTATAATAGATGTCGGCGGTGATGATGACGGTTCAACAGCTCTCGGTCGATTTAACAGGCAGCTCGCAGATGTTGATTATCAAATGCTTTATGTTGTTAATAAATATCGCGATATTCAAAATGAACCTGAAAACTCGGCACAGCTTTTAAGGGAGATAGAATACACATCAAGACTTAAGGCAACAGCTATTGTAAGCAATGCTCATCTTTGCGGAGAAACCGTTCCGAAAAACATTGCAGAAGGCGCTGTGTATGCTGAAAAAACAGCAGAGATCCTTGGGCTGCCGATGATAATGAATACCTGTGAAAAAAGGTTTGTAAATGAGGTATCACAGGTTGTTGATAAAATTTACCCCATAGAAATAATTGTAAAAAAACCTTGGGAAACCGAGGAATCATAAATAGGGAGGTTAAGTTAATGCCCGGAATTACAGTCAATCAGGCAGTGTGCAAGGGCTGTGAGCTTTGCGTTTATGCTTGCCCAAAGAAGATAATTGCTCTTGATAAGGAGGTTATCAATGCAAAGGGTTATCACCCGGCAAAAATGACCGCTCCTGAGCAGTGCATCGGCTGTGCTATGTGCGCTATGATGTGCCCCGATGTAGCGATTACAGTAGAGAGATAACAGGAAAGGAAGAATTATAATGGCAGACAAAGTTCTGATGAAGGGTAACGAAGCTCTTGCAGAAGCTGCTATACAGGCAGGATGCAGGCACTTTTTCGGATATCCCATCACCCCGCAGACGGAGCTCGCTGCTTATATGGCTAAGCGTATGCCCAAAATCGGCGGTACATATTTACAGGCAGAATCTGAGGTTGCGGCAATAAATATGGTTTATGGTGCTGCATCGGCAGGTGTTCGTGCAATGACATCATCTTCTTCGCCCGGAATCAGCCTTAAGAGCGAAGGTATATCTTATCTTGCAGGTGCTGACCTGCCCTGTCTTATTATCAATGTTCAGCGCGGCGGCCCCGGTCTTGGCGGTATTCAGCCCTCTCAGGCAGATTACTGGCAGGCAACCAAAGCTAACGGACATGGTGATTTTCAGGTTCTGGTTTTTGCTCCTTCAACCGTTCAGGAAATGGTTGATCTTGTAGCAGGTGCATTTGATCTTGCAGATAAATACAGAATGCCTGCAATGATCCTTGCAGACGGCATGCTCGGTCAGATGATGGAACCGGTTGAGATAAAGGAAGCAAATGTTGAGCTTCCCGAAAAGACATGGGCAACAAACGGTCATAAGAATGCAAGAGCGAAGAATATTATAAATTCTCTTTACATTCAGCCTGATGAGCTTGAAAAGCTTATTATAGAGCGCTACAAGAAGTATGAAGAGATCAAGGCAACTCAGCAGCAGTGTGAATGCTATATGACAGAGGATGCAGATATCGTCGTTGTTGCATACGGTGCATCTTCACGTGTTGCCAGAAGTGCTGTCAACAGCGCTCGTGAAATGGGCATAAAAGCAGGTCTTGTGCGTCCGATTACTCTTTGGCCGTTCCCGACCGATGCTATTGATGCCGTATGCGGCACAGCAAAGCATATTCTTACAGTTGAGATGAGCATGGGACAGATGGTCGATGATGTTAAGCTTGTATCTAATGGTCGTTGCCCTGTTTCCTTCTTCGGCAGAACCGGCGGTATTATACCTACTCCGAAGGAGATCCTTGAACAGATCAAAATTCTTGCAGGAGGTGTTCAGTAATGGCAATCGTATTTGAACGCCCAAAGGCACTTGATAAAAACTTTGATTCATATTGTCCCGGATGTACTCACGGTATAATCCACAGACTTGTTGCAGAGGCTATTGATGAGCTTGGAATCGAAGGTAAGACTGTCGGCGTATGTCCTGTTGGATGTGCTGTTTTTGCATATAATTATTTTGCTTGTGACATGATAGAGGCTGCTCACGGCAGAGCACCGGCTGTTGCAACAGGCGTGAAGAGATCTCTTCCCGAAAATATTGTATTTACATATCAGGGAGACGGAGATCTTGCTGCAATCGGTACTGCAGAGACTATCCATGCAGCTACACGCGGTGAAAATATTACTGCTATATTTGTCAATAATGCAATTTATGGCATGACCGGCGGTCAGATGGCACCGACATCTCTTCCCGGCCAGATCACACAGACCACTCCTTATGGTCGTGATGTAAACTACGCAGGTTATCCTGTTCGTGTTTGTGAGATGCTTTCTACTCTTGACGGTGTTGCTCTTGCACAGCGCGTTTCTGTTGACAGTCCGAAAAATGTTCAGATTGCAAAGAAAGCGATAAAGAAGGCGTTCGAAAATCAGATAAACGGAAAAGGCTATTCTATTGTTGAGGTTCTTTCCGCATGCCCGACAAACTGGGGTCTTGCACCTAATGATGCACTCCAGTGGCTTCGCGACAATATGATGCCGTATTACCCCCTCGGTGTATATAAGGACAAGGAGGCTGCTGAATAATGAAAGATTACAATATTCTCTTTGCAGGCTTCGGCGGACAGGGTATTCTTTTTTCAGGAAAAGTTCTCGCTTATGCAGGTCTTGTTGACGGTAAGAATGTTTCCTGGCTTCCGTCCTACGGTCCTGAAATGCGCGGCGGTGCGGCAAACTGCTCTGTTTGTCTTTCTGAAAAAGAAGTTGGATCTCCCTTGGTTGTAAACCCCAACGTCTTTATAGCGATGAATGTGCCCTCCTTCGATAAGTTTATCGATGCTGTAGAGCCGGGTGGAATCGTTATAGTAGACAGTTATCTTATTGATAAAAAGGTTGAGCGTGACGATGTGACCGTTTTCTATGTTCCCGCAACAAAGCTTGCAGAGGAAAACGGCATCAAGGGTCTTGCGAATATCATCCTTCTCGGTAAGCTTCATAAGGAGCTTGCATTCTGTGCCGATGAAATTCTTGATGCAGCACTTCTCAAGTGCATACCGCCAAGAAAAGCTGAAATGATCGAAAAGAACAGAACAGCGCTTAAGATCGGTATGGCACAGTGATTTATTGCCCATAAAAAAACGATTGCCTTATGGCAATCGTTTTTTTTATATAAACAATCGATCCTCATCATCAAGGACTTCTGTTCGTTTTATAAAGGTGTGTGACAATTCGTGCCCGAGCTCATTCTCAAAAGCATGAAGTATTATACTCGGATTGATGTTGTTGATACAGCCTGCAGGAAGAAGGAGCATAAGCTTTACGTTTTCTTCCGCTGAAACAGTCCATTCGATGATTTGAGGCTTCACATCAAATGTTGTAAGCTTCTTGGCCTTGGTTTTCTTTTCGACCATTATCTCATCTCTTGAAAGAAATTTTTGCAGAGAGTCGGCAAGAAGCGCTGATGATATATTACCGTCATCAAGTGATATTTCCCAGCGAGCAGAAACTATTGATGTAGGCTTTTTGACAGGTTCAGCGGCCTTCCAGACAGTAATACCCTCAGGCAAAGCCTTATTAAGACGTTCCATTGCTTCGGAAAGCGGCATATCCTCAACAAGACGAATGTCCATTATTTCATAGTGACCTGAAGCACCGAGAGAAAGAGGAAGTGCAAATGTCATGTAAGCGTGAGGATTAAAGCCTTCGGTATACCATATTGGAAGACCTGCACGCCTTATACAGCGTGTCATACATCTGGTAAGATCAAGGTGAGACATATATCTCGAAGGGCCATCCTTACAAAAAAACATTCTAACGGGTAAGAGCATCGCATTTACCTCCGTTAAGCTTGTTGGCACCGCAGCCCGCACATTGCTGACGACAATGCGGAGTGGTTTCGGCGCGAAGAGATTTTTCATGTTCTCTTATGAGAAACGATTTACTGATACCGTAATCAAGATGATCCCATGGAAGTATTTCATCGTAGGATCTTCTGCGATTTGCGTAGAAAGCAGGATCGACATCGCAATCATTAAAAGCCTGCATCCATTTATCAATGCTGAAGAAATCAGTCCAGCCGTCAAACTTGCAGCCAAGCTCATGAGCTCTGAGCAATACCTTGCCAAGCCGTCTGTCGCCGCGTGCAAAAACAGCCTCGAGAAAACTTGTAGATGCATCATGGTAATTAAGAGTGATCTTCTTCGATGTGATACATCCGAGAAGATGCTTCTGCTTTTGGTGAATTACATCAATGGTATCCTGCGGCTCCCACTGAAAAGGGGTAAACGGCTTAGGAACAAATGTTGATACACTTGAGGTGACCTGAACACCTTTGCCTTTGGGTTTATTGGGATTGCGATAGAAGGTATCTACCGCGATTTGAGACATTTTGACAATACCCTCAACATCTTCTAAGGTTTCGGTGGGGAGACCGATCATAAAGTAGAGCTTAACGCTTGTCCAGCCTCCGTCAAAAGCAGTTCGGCAGGTATTGATAAGCTCTTCCTCGGTTACATTCTTGTTGATAACATCGCGAAGTCTTTGAGTTCCGGCTTCGGGAGCGAAGGTAAGACCGCCGCGGCGTACTTTTTTTAATTTTTCGGTAAGCTCGGCAGAAAAGCCGTCAACGCGCAGGGAGGGAAGAGAAATACTTACCTTGTCCTTTTCGGACCAATCGATCATTTCATCAAGAAGCTCGGGCAGCTTTGTGTAATCGCTTGAGCTAAGTGAAGAAAGAGATATTTCATCGTAGCCTGTGTTTCTGCAAAGGTCACGGGATTGTTTGTTGATCGTTTCGGGACTTTTTTCACGTATCGGTCTGTAAAGAAAACCTGCCTGACAAAATCTGCAGCCTCTTATACAGCCGCGGAATATTTCCTCAACTGCACGATCATGTACGATATCGATAAAGGGTACAACAAAATTATCGGGATAATACATGGAGTTAAGGTCAGAAACAACACGTTTTTTTACTGTTTTGGGCGCATCGTCCGTCGGGAGAACACTTTTTATAGTTCCGTCCTCATTGTAGTCAACAGTATACAGGGAAGGAACATACAATCCGTCGATTTTACTTGCCATACGAAGAAATTGCTGTCGTGTAAAGCCTTTTTCCTTGCAGGCTCTGTAAAGGTCAAACATGTCTACAGAAACCTCTTCACCGTCACCGAGAGAGAAAATATCAACAAAATCGGCAAGAGGCTCACCGTTGCATGCACAAGGTCCGCCGCACACCACTATAGGGTCATCGTCGGTTCTTTCTTTGGCGAGGAGTGGAATCTGTGCAAGATCAAGCATGTTCAGAATATTTGAATAACTGAGCTCATATTGAAGGGTAAAACCAACAAAATCAAAATCCTTTATTGCATCTCCGCTTTCGAGTCCGTAAAGCGGTATGTTCCTTGCACGCATTTCCTTTTCCATGTCGTCCCATGGAGCAAATATGCGTTCGCACCAGACGTCCGGAATACTGTTGTAAAGACCGTAAAGGATCTTTATTCCGAGATGAGACATGCCTATTTCATAGGAATCGGGGAAGCAAAAGGCAAAGCGTATATTAATATCAGATATATTTTTAACTATACTGCCGGGTTCGCCGCCGACATATCTGCCGGGTTTCTGAACCTTGAGCAGGAAATCCTGAATATCACTGCGTATCATCAGATAACCTCCAATCCATCTAATGATACCGCAAAACAAAGATTATTTCAATGTTCTTTGACAAATTGTTATGAAAATCAGAATGGAAATTGTAAGCAGCGAAAAATTATATTTTGAGCGAAAGAGAACGTATACTCCGAGTACGATCAATACAGTAAGAAATATTAAGGTGAGCATTATCATTGCGTTTTCTGCTTTTCTTTCGCTGAGATATTTCTCAAGAATTATACGAACAACGATTCCGCCGTCAAACGGGTCGCATGGGAGCAGATTAAGTATGCACAGCGTAAGATTTGCAGCGGCAAAAGCATTAAAAAAACAAAACGAAAGCAAAAAAATAAAAAAATTTGTAAAACAACCGGCTAAGGCAATAAATATATGTGCTTTTTTGTTTGAGTCAATATTCGGTATATTCATAATCAAGCCTGCAGAGGTAAATGACAGAGCCTTAGGTCTTAGTCCGAAATAAAGAGAGGCTAATATATGTCCGAGCTCATGAAATAGTGCTGACAACAGCCCGAAATACATAATTGAGCTGTTGTCAGCAAAGGAGCATATACATAAAACGATAAAAAAGTAAAAGCTAACGGTTATCCTGCAATCTTTTATTTTAAAGCTCATTGAAAAATTCTCCGAAATACACCTCAGGATCTACCCTTTCCTTACAAAGCCTTACCTCGAGGTGAAGGTGCGGTCCTGTCGAATTTCCGGTGCTTCCTACAAGTGCGATCGTATCGCCCTGCTTTACTGTATCGCCTTCGTTGCATAAAAGACTTGAACAGTGAGCGTATAGGGTATTAAATCCGTTTTTATGGTCAATAACAGCATAATATCCGTAGCTTTCAGAATATGAGGCTGTGATAACTTCGCCGTCTGAAACGGCATATATCGGAGAGTTTTCGCCGCAGGCAAGGTCAAGTCCGCCGTGAAGCTTGTATTTTCCCGATACAGGATTAACTCTGAAACCGTAATGCGAGGAAATATATGCACTGTCCAAAGGTGATGAAAAAGCAGAAAAAACAGGTGTTGAAACTTCTTCGATTACGTCAGATGGGGAAACAGAGGTATCAACAGCGTATTCTGCCGAGGAAACTGCTATTGTATATGTTTTCTTGTGCGGTGTGTGCGAAAAAGGAATGATAATACAGAGAGAAACCAGCAGCGCAGAGAAATAGACCCATGCACGAAAATTTTTAAAAGGCGCTTTTGTTTTTTTTCGGATTGGCTGAACATCTATGTAGTATATCATGTTTACCTCCTCATATTAAGGTTCTCAGATAACGAGAAAGCTCGTTTGATGTAATTATCCCGTCTTCAAGCTTTGAGAGAAACGGGGTGATCAATCCTAACTCAGTACGGTTTTCAAGCTCGTAAAGTGCGCTGAGAGTTTTCATTGCACCAAAAAGACGCGCAGGATATCGGTACACATCCGGAGCCTGAGGAATGGTTTCGCGCACATGAAGGGCGTGCTGCTGATTGGGTGACGGGGAAAAAAGTAAGGCGTTTTTGGAAGCGTGGGCACGACCTTTTTTGTCATTGGGAGCAATTACCATTTGACAGTTTTTAAATATATCCTCACTGTTGCCGCATACAATTGCGGCACCGTATCGGTCCATAATATCATATACATATTTTTCATTGTATTCGTCACAAAGAATACGTATTTCTCTTGCACGTTCGATAATGCTTTCCGTGAGCGTACTGTTTTCATCGGGATAGATTCCAAGCGACAGGGCAGAAGGCCGTATATCGGCATTTTCAAGAACATTTACCGCAGTGTTTTCCATCAATCTTGCAGGCAAATAAAGAGGGGTAAATACTTTCAGTGAACAGCTTTTGGGGACAGACAGTCCCGAAGGAAGAAGCCAGTCTTTTGCCTCTGTTATGTACTCAAGTCCGCGCCAGTTTATACCTCTGATATGCTCGCGATGAATAACACTTACCATCTGAACATCACCTGCAATAATTAAACGCGCGGAGATTTTTCTTGGATATATATAATTAAGCTTCTTAAAAAGCGTTTTTCTCATATCCGGTATAATTTCAAGCATTGCAATCATTTTTTTCACCTCATGCAAAATATATGCCGCAAGTTTGGAAATAATTTCAGTGAGGTGATAAAATGGATGAGAATACAAGAAAAAAAGTTACAGTGGTTGTGAGAAAGAAAACGGGCACAAAAGGTGATACCGTATCAAGAATGCTGCCTGTGATGCAAAATGAAAAATGGCATTGCTCAAACAGTGATGTTATGGGCAGTTATACAGGGACTTGCATGGGGGATGATCTTGTGCCCGAGCAGGACGTTGATGATTTGTAAAAGACCGCTCACAGGCGATATTGCCTGTGAG
>JAZSNH010000096.1:0-28091 GCA_045536305.1 Acutalibacteraceae bacterium | reverse complement strand
ATATTAGTACATTCCCTTGCCCCCTGTGGGGTCAGCAGGCATTGCAGCAGCAGGCTCCTTCTTGTCTGTAACAATAGACTCGGTAGTAAGAACCATAGCCGCAACGGAAGCCGCATTCTGAAGCGCGGAGCGAGTAACCTTTGTCGGATCGACGATACCTTCCTTAATGAGATTTACATACTTGTCAGTTACAAAGTTATATCCGTAACTTACAGTATTTTTCTTCATGATGGTATCAACGATGACCGATCCCTCAAGACCTGCATTCTCAGCGATCTGACGTATAGGAGCTTCAAGTGCCTTAAGAACGATCTTTGCACCGATCTTCTCATCACCGTCAAGAGAATTTACAACAGCCTCAACAGCAGGAATTGCATTGAGAAGCGCAACGCCGCCGCCTGCAACAATTCCTTCTTCGACAGCCGCTTTGGTTGCTGCAAGAGCATCCTCAATTCTAAGCTTCTTTTCTTTCATTTCGACCTCGGTAGCTGCACCGACACGAATAACAGCAACACCGCCTGCAAGCTTTGCCAGACGCTCCTGAAGCTTTTCCTTGTCAAATTCAGATGTTGTGTTTTCAATCTGAGTTCTTATCTGGGATACTCTTGCCTTTATTGCATTTGTATCTCCCGAACCATCAACAATAATGGTGTTTTCTTTGGTGACCTTTACCTGACGTGCTCTTCCGAGCTGAGAAATATCAGTATCCTTAAGTGTAAGGCCGATATCCTCGCTGATAACTGCACCGCCTGTAAGAATTGCAATATCCTGAAGCATTTCCTTTCTTCTGTCACCATAACCGGGTGCCTTGACACAAACACAGGTAAAGGTACCGCGAAGTTTATTTACAAGAATGGTAGATAGTGCATCACCCTCTATGTCTTCTGCGACAATAACAAGCTTCTGTCCTGCTTTTACGATCTGCTCAAGAAGCGGAAGTATCTCCTGGATGTTTGAAATCTTCTTATCGGTTATAAGGATGAATGCATCGTCAATAACTGCTTCCATCTTGTCGGTATCAGTTACCATGTACGGGGAAATATAGCCGCGGTCAAACATCATACCATCAACGATATCTATATCGGTAAGAGCAGTCTTGCTCTCCTCAACAGTTATAACGCCGTCAGCAGTGACCTTCTCCATTGCATCGGCAATAAGCTTGCCTATAACCTCATCAGCAGATGAAACAGCTGCAACTCTGGCAATATCCTTTGAACCGTTTACTGCCTGAGAATTATTTTTTACAGCATCAACAGCAGCATCAACAGCAACAGAAATACCCTTCTTTACAAACATAGGGTTTGCGCCGCCTGTAACATTCTTCATGCCTTCACGTACAAGTGCCTGTGCAAGAAGAGTTGCGGTTGTGGTGCCGTCACCTGCTACGTCATTTGTCTTGGTTGCAACTTCCTTTACAAGCTGTGCACCCATATTTTCAAACGCATCGTCAAGCTCGATCTCTTTAGCGATGGTTACACCGTCATTGGTTATAAGCGGTGCTCCGAATTTCTTATCAAGAACAACATTTCTACCCTTAGGACCAAGTGTGATCTTAACAGTATCGGCAAGCTGATCTATACCTGACTGAAGAGCTTTTCTTGCTTCTTCACCCTGCTTTAAAATCTTAGCCATGTATTTTCCTCCTTATTCGCAAACAGCGAGAATATCAGACTGCGCTACAATAGTGTACTCAACGCCGTCAAGCTTTATCTGAGTTCCGCTATACTTATTTATGACGACCTTTTCGCCAACCTTTACAATCATAGCAACTTCATTTCCGTCAACAATTCCGCCGGGTCCGACAGCAACTATTTCTGCGATCTGCGGCTTTTCCTGTGCGTTTCCGGGAAGTACAATTCCGCTTGCAGTGGTCTCTTCAGCTTCAGTCATTTTGAGAACAACTCTGTCTGCCAATGGTCTGAGTGTCATAATATGCCTCCTATTTATAAATAATAAACCAAATCAATTAGCACTCAATTCTCTCGAGTGCTAATTGATATTGTATTCAATTTTTTATAAAAATCAAGTATTTTTTGTCATTTTCGCATTGCTTGAATACATTTTACAATTTGGTAATATTATACTATTTACCTTCATTTTTTCGAGCAATGTATGCAGGCGGAACAATAAATTTTATTGCCCTCTCCATAAGCTCAAGTGTAATCGATTCTCTTGTGCAGCATTCACCGTCTATATTGATAACTGCAGGCCCTTTCGATTCAATATGCATCTTCTTTCCTTTTCTCAGATACATTATCTTTTTGAATTTCTTTTTATTGATATATGTACCGTTCTTGTACGGTTTAATAAGGAACGGAATCTTAATAAAGGGTACCGATTTTATCAAAATAAAATCAAGAATACCATCGGTAGGATCCGCCATCGGAGCACTGTAATAGCCGCCGCCGTAGCAAATACCGCTTGCCGCCAACGAAAACAGAAATTTACCTTCAATGATCTCGTTGTCATCAATAGTTATTTTAAGATCATTATCACGCTTGCCAAACAACGACTTTACCATTGCTTTATCGTACGCTTTACTGCCGGAATACTTTCCTGAACGTATATATCTGTCAGCCCGATCGCATATTATAGCATCGAGTCCAAGAGAGGTTATGTTTATACTGTATCTTTCTCCTGTTCTGATCAGATCAACTCCGACACTTTCAGAAAACACATAGTTTTCCAAATCAAAAAACTCTTCTTTTTTCCCAAAGCATTTAACGTAATCATTGCCCGAACCGCAAGGCATACAACCGAGTTCAACATTATCATATCCAACGATACCGTTGAGAACCTCGGAAAGAGTACCATCTCCGCCGCAGGAAAAAACGCGAACAGCATCGCCTTTTTCGGCACAACTTCTTGCTATTTCCGTTGCATGCTCACAGCCTTCTGTTACATGCACTTCATATTCTATACCCTTCTTTTCGCAAAAATCCCTGATCACGTCCCCGTAATTTTCGAGATTTTTGATATCTCCCGCAACAGGATTGATAATAAAACAGTAGCGCATGTACTTTTCACTCCTTATTTATAGTAAGTGTATAGCTGACATTTTATCATGCCGTTATATAATTTTCTGCGTTTATCCGCTTTTCTTCCGAAAAACTTTTCAAACTGCTCATCAGGGCTGATTATGCTGTAGCCCCAGCCATCTCTTTTTTTGAAAACACGTCCCATGGTTCTGTAAAGCTCAATTGCTCCACAAGAATCCAGAAGTCTTTCACCGTAAGGAGGATTGCAGATAACAACTCCTGAATCTGACTCATGTTTAAAATCACGCAGATCTCGCACAGAAAAATCTATTCTGTCAGCTACGCCCGCTTTGGCGGCGTTCGCTTTAGCAATTGCAAGCGTATTTGCATCAATGTCATATCCACATGCAGAAAAAGCAACATCTCTTTTTATAAGATCACGCGCCCTTGCCCTTTCATCTCTCCAGATCGCTTGGTCTATCTGCTTATATTTTTCAGCAGCAAAGCCTCTGTGGATTCCGGGCGCAATGTTCATTGCTTTCAGCGCCGATTCAATAAGCAGCGTTCCTGAGCCGCAGCAAGGGTCAACAGTGTATGTATCTCTCCTTACATAGGATATATCTGCAATCGCAGCAGCAAGTGTTTCCTTTATCGGTGCAATTGCACCTTCTCGCCTGTACCCTCTCTTATGAAGACCTTCTCCTGAGGTTTCTATCATCAGACAGATATTATCTTTATAAATAAGAAAAGCAATCTGTTTTCTTACATCGGTCTCATCAAGCCAGCTGACGCTATATTTCTGCTTTAAATTTTCAACAATAGCTTTTTTGATGATTTTCTGGCAATCGGGAACACTGTGAAGCTTTGAATTGATAGAGCTGCCTTTTACCGGAAAGGCATCTGTCTTTCCTATCCATCTGCTCCAGTCAAGTGCTTTTGTTTTTTCAAACAGCTCGTCAAAAGAAAAAGCATCAAATCTTCCTACAAGAACAGCTATACGTTCAGAATAACGAGAGCATATATTTGCTCTTGCAAGTATATGTTCATCACCCGAAAAGAAAACACGGCCGTTTTCCGCCAAGACATCTTCTGCATCCATCCTTTTAAGCTCATTGGACACAAGGCCCTCAAGCCCCATCAGGCATGGTGCGACCATTAAAATTTTACTCATTCGAAATTACCCAAGTTTCCAAGGCTCTGAGCCTTAAGATATGCATTGATAAAGCCATCAAGGTCTCCGTCCATAACAGCAGTTATATTGCCCATCTCATAGCCGGTTCTGTGATCCTTTGCAAGAGTATACGGCATAAATACATAAGAGCGTATCTGGCTTCCCCATGCAATTTCTTTCTGTACGCCCTTTATATCCTCAATCTTTTCAAGATGCTCTCGCTGAGTGATCTCAACAAGCTTTGACACAAGCATTTTCATTGCAACATCTCTGTTCTGATGCTGACTTCTTTCGTTCTGACACGCAACAACAATGCCTGTCGGCAGGTGAGTTATTCTTACAGCCGAGTCGGTCGTATTGACATGCTGACCTCCTGCGCCGCCGGATCGATAAGTATCCACCTTCAGATCTTCGGGTTTAATTGTGATATTTACATCATCGCTGATCTCAGGCATAACCTCAAGGGATGCAAAAGAAGTGTGACGTCTTCCCGAGGAATCAAACGGTGATACTCTGACAAGACGGTGAACCCCCGATTCACACTTAAGATATCCATAGGCATTTTCACCTTCTATAAGAATGCACGCACTCTTAAGTCCAGCTTCATCGCCATCAAGGTAATCCAATGTTTTGACAGTAAATCCGTGACGTTCAGACCAGCGTGTATACATTCTGTAAAGCATTTCTGCCCAATCCTGAGCTTCGGTTCCTCCCGCTCCCGCATGAAAATTAAGAATAGCATTGTTTTTGTCGTATTCTCCTGTAAGAAGCGTGGTAAGGCGCAGCTCTTCCATTTTTGATTCAACAGAGCTTACAGCCTCCAGACACTCATCAAGCATAGAAAGATCTCCATCTTCATCCGCAAGTTCAGTAAGTGCAATTGAATCCTCGTAGGAAGAATATAACGACTCAAAGGTTTCAATTGTATTTTTCAAAGCACTTATCTTCTTTAAAACCTTCTGGGAATTTTCCATATCATCCCAAAAGCCATCCTGTGAGCTTATTTCCTCAAGGCGCTCTTTCTCTTTTTTATTCTGCTCAATACCCATAGCCTCACAAAGCTCTTTCAGTGCAGGCTCCAAATCTCTTAATTTAAGCAAAATTTCTTCAAATTGCAGCATATAAATCAATCCAGTCATAATAATATCGGCAAAACCTATCGTAATACCATACCAATAAATTATACGATATTTTGGACGCTCTGTAAAGGAATATTCTTCTATTTTCTCATTTTTAGTTCACGAAATTATGTTGTAATAATCAAAGATAGGTTGTATAATATTTATAATGTTGTTTTAAAGGAGATTGCTATGTTCAGATATGCCTATGATAATTGTCCTGTATGTGGTCTTATCTTTACGGACAACGACGATGTTGTCGTATGTCCGACCTGCGGCACACCTCATCACAGGGAATGCTATAAAAATTCCGGAGGCTGTGCAAATGAATCTAAGCACGCTGAGGGATTTATATTTGAATCTGCCACTATGGTTCATGAAGATCGAAAGCAAGACGACAATCCGTTAAATTCCGATTTTAATGCTTCTTCTGATACCGACCATTCTGAAAATGCCTCACAGGAAAACAATCCTTTTGAAAGTGATACCTTTAATTCACCGTTCGGACATGTAATTACAGACGGAGAAAAAATTGACGAAGTTCCTGTGGGAGATCTCAAAAAATTCATCGGTCCTGCGTGGATATACTATATTCCTCTTTTCTATGCAAAAATCAAAGGCCTTCGGATTTTCAGGATAAATTTCTCCGCCTTTATCGGCTCATATATATGGCTTCTTTCCAGAAAGATTTACGGATTGGGTATAGTTTTCTCTTTATTGACCTTTGCTTCGTATCTGTATATTGATTTCTACGAAGCCTATGCTGTTTTTACCAAGGTTGATCTCAGCATAGAAGCCATACTGACAAGCGACGACCCTATGATTTTGATCGGATACTATGCCTATGCCCTCGCATCGAACATTCCGATTGTTCTATCTGTAATTACAGGTATTTTCGCCAATAAAATATACATGAAAAAATGTATAAAAAGAGTTAAAAAAATCAATCATTCTTCAAAAACTGCAGAGCAGTTCAACAAAAGGCTTGTTAAAAAAGGCAGCGTAAGCATGCCTCTGTTCTTTCTTGCAATAGCGCTTTATATCAGTTATTTCATACTTGCTCAGCGCGGCATAATCGGCAGTCTTATGACTGAGCTTATTACTATTTTATTTTAATGAAGGCAGATGTTTTCTATGGTAAATCTTCAATATGACAAAATTCTTGACGAGGCTAAAAAAATCCATTTCATGGGAATCGGCGGTTCGGGCATGTGTCCTCTTGCCGAAATACTCCACAATGAAGGAAAAATAATATGCGGCTCTGATGTTGATAATGAATCCGACACCGTTAAGAGAATACGTTCCTACGGAATCGAGGTCATGATCGGTCAGAAGGCCGAAAATATCAAAGATGATATTGATCTTGTTGTTTATACGGCAGCTATCCAAAAGGATAACCCCGAGCTTCTTGAAGCTATAAATCGCGGCATACCCACCATCGAGCGTTCAATACTTCTTGGTGCTCTTTGCCGCCGCTATAATAACACTATCGCTGTTTCGGGAACTCACGGCAAAACAACAACCACTTCGATGATAACCACTATTCTTGTTGAGGCAGGAATCGATCCCTCCATCATTATCGGCGGCAAGCTTCCCCTTATAGGAGGCAACGGAAGGGCAGGAAAAAGCCCTTACATGGTCTGCGAAGCCTGTGAATTTGTTGATACATTTCTTCAGATTACACCAGCCTGCGCGGTAATACTAAATGTCGATGCGGATCACCTTGAATATTTCGGCTCAATTGACGGCGTTATCAATTCATTTAACAAATTTTCAAAACAAACAAGCGAGCTTCTTATTGTAAACGGCGACGATTCTAATTCTCTTAAATCTGTTGAAGGCGCAGATGCAAAAGTAATCACCTTCGGCTTTTCCGAAAAGAATGATTATTATGCATCAAACATAAAAATGGACGAAGGCAGTGAATGGGAATTTGATGTCATAAAAAACGGAACACATCTCTTCCACGCTGTACTTGCTGTCCCCGGACACCATAATATTCTCAATGCTCTCGCAGCAGCAGCAGCATCCGAATACGCAGGTGCATCTCCCGAACAGATCGAACACGGTCTGCGCGTATTTCATGGCGCTTGCCGCAGATATGAAATACACATTGAAAAAGACGGCATAACCGTTGCCGATGATTACGCACACCATCCTGCTGAAATTGAGGCAATTCTTACTGCATGCAAAGAAATGTCCTTTAAACGTGTCTGGGCGATTTTTCAGCCTTTTACTTATTCGCGAACCAAGGAGCATCTTCAGTATTTTGCCGATGTTTTAAAAATTGCCGACAAAGTTATTCTTACACCTATCATGGCAGCTCGCGAAATAGATGATCTCGGTGTTTCCTCTGAGCAGCTCATGGCACTCATCCCCGACAGCATACTCCTTCCTACCTTTGAGGAAATTGCAGCGTATGTTACAGATAACGCACAAAGCGGTGATCTTATAATCACAATGGGCTGCGGTGATGTTTACAAATGCGCAAAGCTTATAACCAATATTTATAAAGAAAAATAAATATTTCAAGTGCTGTTACAGACTTTTCACCTGAAACAGCACTTATTTATCAGGAGAAAGATCATGTATAAAATTATGTTTATTTGCCACGGCAATATTTGCCGTTCACCCATGGCAGAATTTATTCTTAAAGATATGGTAAAAAAGCTTGGAATCAACGAAATTTTTTCTATAGCATCTTCTGCTGTCACAAGTGAAGAAATAGGCAACCCTGTTTACCCTCCTGCTCGCAGGAAGCTTGAACAAATGGGAATTGATGTCCCTTGCAGAAAGGCAGTCAAGCTTACTAAATTGGATTACGATAAATTTGACCTGCTGCTCTGCATGGAAAATTATCACATTGAATACGCCAAACTCATCTGCGGCGGAGATCCCGAAAATAAAATCATGCGTCTGCTCGACCTAACAGATAATCCCGGTTCCATTGCCGATCCATGGTACAGCGGTGATTTTGACACTACCTTTGATCAGCTTATAATTGGCTGTGAAGCTGTTTTAAAAAGATTCGGATTTTAAATTTAAACATAAAAAAGACTGATTTTACAAAATTGCAAAATCAGTCTTTTTTATGTTTCGAACGATAAATCAGAAATTCTCTGCTTCGTCAGCGGTTACAACAAAGATAACAGGTTCTGCATACTTGCTTTCTTCTCCGCCTACGCCGTATACAAAATAATCGCCTTTAGCGGTCTTGTAAAGGACCTCTTCGTAACCTGCAGGATCACCGAAATAGCTGTATGCATTTCTCTTGATCTCAGTTGCTGTATCAGTATTGTATACCTTTCGTGCAATGGTCTTCTTCATTTGACATATCCTCCTATTAACTGTTTCCTTTTATAGTTTGATTATACTCATTTATTCGAATTATACAATACGTTGTTTGATTTTTCTGCTATTATGCTAATTTAAACTCTAATTCATGTGACTTTTAACAACAATTCGCACACTGTTTTGTGATAATTTACAACATTTGGATTTCATGTCTAGATCCTGTATAAACAAATCAAAATATATTTATTGAAAAATCAAAAGAATAATGATATAATCATACGGCACATCCGCCCGTGGCGCAGCTGGATAACGCAGCAGATTCCGATTCTGAAGAACGGGGGTTCGAATCCCTTCGGGCGGGCCAAAAATGAGAGAGACAGTTGCAAGCCGCATCTGTCTCTCTCATTTTACAAAACCCATTTTTGTCGTCTTTACTCTATTTCATTTATTGAAAAATAGAACACTTAACGAATATTTTATTTAAGACGCAGCAAAATCTTTTTAGGGTGATTTTTATGGATAACGGTAAAAATAATAACAAAATATACAATGCATTAAAAAATGATATTTCCTCTCTTTCTAAAAAACAGAGAAAATTTGAATCAAGCAAAGAAAATGCAAAATCTATTATAACAGTTAAAAATTCTACAAATTTAAACAAATTGGATGAAAAGCCGATTTCCTCGCGGATATATTCTGAAATCGACAACGATCTTGCAAGAGACAATATACAAAACGATATTCCATTTGCAGATATTCAGGATCTGTAAATAAAAACTTGCAAAATAAATATTTTAAGCTGTGATTACTTCTTTGTCTCCTTAAGCAAAAACTAACCCGAAGCTTTTGCTTCGAGTTAGTTTTTTGCTATCTGTACTTTTTCTTAACGCCGTATGTATCGGTGTAATAATCAATTCTGTCAGAGTTTGCAAATATAGGCTCGTATATATTCTCATCAGGATCTATCCCTGCAAGTCGGCACACCTCTGCATGAACTTTCTTAGCAAGCTCTTCTGTCGCCGGAACCTTTCCAAGTTCGATATTTGGGTAGATCGGCTCGCCAACATGAAGTGTAAGAAGCGGCTTATGCCAGAAAAGCTTTTGCAGGCCTTTTGGCTTTCTGTATGAAAAAGCAAACGGAAGAACAGGCACGTTGTTTCTAACCGCAAAGGTAAAGGAACCCTTTTTAAAAGGACGAATAGGCATGTAGTATTCCCACATACTGCCCTCGGCAGAAACATGCACCCACTGTTTATCATCGGACAACAGACTGTCAATGGCATGTGCAAAAGCAGCCGTCGCTCTTCTGCTTTCAGTAGGCAGCGGTATTCCTCTGCTGTATCTTATGAGTATTCTGTTTTCGCCGCGCATATTCTTGTCCCAAACGGGTATCCATGGTCTATATGGACGAACCGCATACATGATTGCAATAAAATCCCAAATAAACATATGATTTGCAACAGAGACAATGCCATTTTTAATTACATCTTTATGTTTTTTTATGTTCTCCCTGCCCTCGACCTTAAGAAGACATCTGAGTCTCATAACAGGAAAAGCTAAAGTAACGCAGAGAAATCTCATCCACCATTCCTTAAATCGGTAGGAAAAGGATTTATCAACGTATGGATAATTTTCATCAAATACTGTATTTACTTTTTTCTTTACAGGCAGATAATGCTGATCGGTCTTTTCGGGGAACAGATATTCCGTAGGCTGCGGATCGTATGGCACAATTTATCATTCCATTCATTTTTTTATATAATATCATAATATCACATAATATTACAATAGCTTATGAGTTATACATACTGTACAATTCGCTGTACATACCGTTTTTTTCAACAAGCTCTGCGTGAGTTCCCTGTTCTTCTATACCGTTTTCTGTAAGAACAAGTATTTCTGTTGCATTTCTGATAGTTGTAAGACGGTGAGCAACTGTAAAGGTCGTTCTTCCCACAGCCAGTTCCTCAAGGGATTTCTGCACAAGCTTTTCACTTTCGTTATCCAGTGCGGAGGTTGCTTCATCAAGAATAAGAATGGGAGGATCCTTAAGAAACACTCTCGCAATTGAAATTCTCTGCTTCTGTCCGCCTGAAAGCTTTACCCCCCTCTCGCCTACATACGTGTCGTAACCATTAGGCAGCTTCATAATAAATTCATGCGCTCCTGCTTTTTTAGCTGCTTTTATTATCTGCTCTCGATCAGAGCCCGGCTTTCCATATTCTATATTCTCAAGAACACTGCCGCTGAAAAGATACACATCCTGCTGGACAACGCCGATATTCGAACGTAATGATTCAAGTGTTATTTTCCTTATATCTTTCCCATCGATCGTTACAGCACCGCCAGTAACTTCATAGAACCTCGGTATCAAGCTGCACAGCGTTGTTTTACCTCCGCCCGACGGACCTACCAGGGCAATGTTTTCACCCTTCGCTGCCTTTAAATTTATATCCGAAAGAACATAATCATTGTTGTCCGAATATCTAAACTGAACATTTTTAAATTCGATTTCTCCCTTAACATCGGTAAGCTCCTCAGCATCGGGTGCATCCTTGATCGTTACAGGCGTATCAAGTATTTCAGTAAATCTTTCTATACCGGTAAGACCTCGCTGAAACTGTTCGGTAAACTCAACTATTCTCCTTATTGAATTAAGCAGAGTTGTAACATACAACAGATACATAACAAGATCCGGTGCCGTAATTTTTCCATCTTTTACAAAAAGAGCACCAACCACAACAACCAGAATATACATGAGTCCGTCAAAGAATCGTGTGCAGGAATTAAATCCTGCCATATAATAATAAGCATTGCTCTTTACCTTAAGGAATGCTTCGTTTCCTTCTTTGAACTTTTTCTCTTCTATTTCTTCATTTGCAAACGAACGCACCACACGCACGCCCAGCAAGCTGTCCTCAACCTGAGAGTTCAGCTCCCCCACCTTCACTCTCGACTGAGCAAATGCAGCACGCATTTTTTTATTGAAAAATCGTGTAGTCACAAGAATAAGAGGGATAACAGCAAATATTATGCAGGTCAACGGCACATTAACAAAGCAAAGAATTATAAATGCACCGATTATTTTTATTCCGGCAATAAAAAACTCCTCCGGACAATGATGTGCAAATTCTGTTACATCAAACAGATCATTTGTTATCCTACTCATAAGCTGACCAATTTTGGTCTCATCATAATAAGAGAAGGAAAGCTTTTGAAGATGAGCAAACAGATCCCGACGCATGTCAGTTTCCATTTTTGTTCCTGTAATATGACCAATGCCCGACATGAAAAAGTTAGCCGCAGTATCAATAATACGCATGGCAAGATAAACTCCGCCTATTATCAATATCGATCTTACTGCCATAGCCTGAGGGTCTTCCATTCCGTCCTTTGTAATTTTTTGTACTATTGTAGGAAGATACAGGTCGCAGCCTGTAGTAAGAAGCGCACATATAAGATCAAATATCATAAGCCATATATACGGCTTATAATAAGGAAGAAATCGTCTTATTAAAATGCTGTTTGATGTATTTCGTTTGTATCGCTCATTTATATCTTTATTTTTCAATCAAAGCACCCTCTTTAACATAATTAAAGATAGTTAAAACGAAGCCGCATAAAATACAGCTTCGTTTTAATTTTTATGGTTTTTCTCCTGTACCGTATACCGTAAAGGATGTCTCCGCAGTTTTCTTGTCTGAAAGAGGAGACTCAACAGCAGCCTGCCTCGACACTGCAGGTTCACTTATTTTCACCTCAACCTTTGCAATCGGAACACATTCCCAAAGAGGTCTCTCTTCTCCCGATACATAAGCCTTGGATTTATATTCTTTTGTCATGCTGACACTTCCGTTAGGTTCAAGGACAAGAGCCGTATCAGACGGCGAAACACTTCCCGACGAAACCAGTTCATATCCATCAACAGCTACGGAAATATCAAATCCGTTTCCTTCCGGGGCGATGCAATAATAATTCTGAGATTTATTTTCTATTACTGCAGTAACAGAAATGACAGATCCAGAAAAGTATGCAGATGAACTTGTTCGAACCTGAACCGAAAGTGTTTCATAATCCACCTGTGCTACAGCCTGATAATCGTCAGTATAATTCAGCTTTGGTTCCTCTGTCTCATTCTTTTTGCTGCAGCCCGATAAGAATAATACAGCCAACATGCACACGACCAAAAGAAGGGCGATCATACACCGTTTCATCCTAATCACCTCAATCAAAGATTATTGTATATTGGTTTTCTCAAGCAGTATATTCATAAGCTCACTGCCTTTTGAAACAATTACACCGCTTTCTTTTGCTGTTTTCTCGCTAAAGCACGATATGACATTTTCCCCATTATCTTTTTTCATATCATAGAGTATGAATGGAACAGGATCCATTTCGTGAGTCATGGTTGCGAGAGGAGTCGGATGGTCAGGCAAAATAAGAAGACGATAATTATCATATTTTCCAAGCCCAGAGCGAAGAAGCGAGAGAACCTTTTCATCTATAAGCTCAATTGATCTGATCTTGTTGGACAATTCGCCTCTGTGGCCGCACTCATCAGGTGCCTCAAAATGGAGATATGCAAAATCAGCGCCATTATCAAGCTCAGTTAACGCGGCACGGACTTTTCCGTCGAAGTTGGTATCTATATATCCTGTTGCACCTTCCACCTCGCAAACCTTCATACCTGCACATATTCCGATGCCTTTTATAAGATCGACCGCAGAAACAACAGTGCCTTTCTTTCCGTACTTTTTCTCAAAGAGATCAAGTGACGGCGCTGTCCCCTGTCCCCAAAGCCATATAGAATTGGCAGGACGCTTACCCGCCTGCACTCTAGCGATATTTACCGGATGATCTTTCAGTATCTCTGCACTTTTTTTCATCATTTCAAGCATTTCAGGAACATTAGAAAAGCTCTTTAAGTACTCGCCGATAACTCTGCCGGAAATATCGTGAGGCGGTGTAAGTGTGCCGATATCAGGCGTACCGTTATGCCATACCAAACAATGTCTGTAAGAAAAGCCGGGATAAAAATCAAATTTTTCAGATGCGAATGCTTTATGTATGGCCTTGATAAGCTCTGTCGCCTCTTCGGTGGAAATATCTCCCGCACAATAATCGACCATTGTTTTGTCTTCATATTTCTCTTCATCGGACAAGGTAACAAGATTACATCTTAATGCAACATCGGTACATTCAAGCTTGATACCCATACTCACTGCCTCAAGCGGCGAACGTCCGGAATAATATTTTTCAGGATCGTATCCCATTACAGAAAGATTAGCTACATCACTGCCCGGTTTCATGCCCTGCGGTACATTCGATACCAATCCGCAGATTCCGTTTGCAGCGAAATAATCCATATTAGGCTTCTTTGCATATTCCATTGGAGTTTTTCCGTCAAGTGACTCCACCGGATAATCAGACATACCGTCACAAAGGACAACAAGATATTTGGTGCTGTTCATATCAGGTCACTACTTTCAAAATAAGTTTTTTTCATTGTATCATATTATTCATCATATTTCCATACCCTTAGTTTTTTTATTCATAATAATTGCTAAAAAAATACAGATATGATAAAATACATGCGAGGTGGTAATAATTATGACAATATTTGATATCTCGCGTGAGCTTCTGTCTGCTCCGCTTTTCCCCGACGATGATGGACCTAAAATAGAAACTGTGCTGAGCATGGCAGACGGTTCACTTTTCAATCTTTCAAATTTGCACATGTGTGTACATAACGGAACTCACGTCGATGCTCCTCTTCATTTCATACAAGACGGCGAATCGATAGACAAGGTCTCTCTCGATAAATGTGTAGGTCACTGTACAGTCATAGAATGTGACCATCCGATGACAGGACAGGAAGCTGAAGAACTTCTTCCTAATATCAGAAAGAGACTTCTGATAAAAGGAAACGGTGCTATCACACCCAGCGCCGCATTTGTCCTGCGCGAAGGAGGAATCAAGCTTGTAGGTGTAGAAACCCTCTCCGTCGGTGATGTTTCCTCTCCGAGAGCAGTTCACTTAGAGCTTTTAGGCGCCGAGGTCGCACTGCTTGAAAGCCTTAATCTGAGCAAGGTTCCTGCAGGAGATTATTATCTTGTTGCCGCTCCGCTTAAAATAAAGGGTGCAGAAGGTTCTCCGTGCAGAGCAATTCTCTTGAAAGGAATAATAGCATAGCAAAAATATAAATCAAATGAGTCCGATGCAGCACCGAACTCATTTAACTGTAATTGATATTTTTGAAAGCTTTTGCAGGCACAAAAGCTATATATTACCCATGAAGAAAAGTGCCAGTGAATCGGGGCCGAGATGACTGCCTGTCATGGGTTCATGACATCGAATAATCAGTTCTAAAGGTTTTGCGATTGTTTTTATAAGCTCAGCAAGAACTCCGGCATCCTCAGGACAGTCACAATGAGATATAGCTACAAGCTGTTTTCCTGCGTTTGTTACCTTCTGACGATAAATTTCCGCAAGTTCAAGAATGGACGCTTTGCGCCCACGCACTTTTTTATATGCTTCTATCTTGCCCTTGCATCCATATAATATCGGTTTAATTTGAAGCGCGGTACCTATGATTGCGGCAGCTCCTGAAATTCTGCCGCCTTTTCTGAGCGAACTGAGATTTCCGACCGTAAAAAATTGACAAAGGTTTTTAGTTTCTTCTGTGATAATCCTTGCTGTCTCCTCTGCATTTTTTCCTTTCCTTCGCAGCTCACCTGCTCGGCAGACAAGAAGTCCTACACCAAAGCCTGCGCCTTTGGAATCGATCACATATACCTTATTTTCATATTTTTCGGAAAGTATATCCGATGCCATTACAGCAGATTGATATGTGCCGCTTATCCCTGAGGAGAGCAGAATAAACACAATATCCTGACCGCTTGCTATAACAGGCTCAAATGCATCAATAAATCTTTCTGTGTTAATGAGCGATGTTTTTGATTCTGCACCGTTTCTCAGACGCTCATAATACTTATGACCGTCAAAATCATCAATGCTTTCTTTGGTTGTTATTTCTTTTCCGTCGATCAAATAAGTCCAGCAAAGAACTCCGACATCATATTTTTCAAGATGATATTTCGGAAGGTTACAGGAGGATTCTGTAAATATTTTAAACATAGCTTTGTGACCTCCGCATATTTAATATATCATATTATATCATGCAGTGTGTATTCTGTAAAGTTAAAAATTATTAAATTGTATTTTATCGACAACTCCTCAGATTGAATCGGCATTGATTTATGATAAAATAATTTCCAAATTAATTATTTTTATTTTCAGCCAACCAAATGTATTCTTTCTGTGTTTATATATTGTGTCCGAATGGATAATTTATTTTATCGGGCAAAAATACTTATAAAAATAGGAGTTAAATCAAATGAAGAAAATTTTTGCACTTATCCTCGCACTCGTTTTTGTTCTCTCTATCTCTGCATGCGGCGCTAAAAACGAAGAACCCGCAAACAACGAAACCGGAAACAACAATGCATCAACAAACCTCGATGAAATCTCTCTTACCGATATAGTTTCTCAGACCGCAAGCGCTTCTGATCTTGAGTTCTTTTCCTTCATGACAGAATCTGCTGACAGTTCCATGGCAGCATACCTTATTGGAACCGAAGCTATCGATGCTCCCTTTACCGAAGCAGTCGCTCACGTTCCCATGATGAACACAAATCCGTTTACTATGATAGTTTTCAGAGTTGCTGAGGATCAGAACGCTCAGGCTCTTGCAGATGAGCTCGAATCAAAGGCCGATCTTCGCAAGCTTATTTGTGTTGAGGCCGAGGCTGTTGATACAGCTGTAAACGGCAACACCGTTCTTTTCGTTATGGGCTCTCAGGCTGAGGTCAACGCTATCCTTACTGCATTTAATAACATCTAATCAATATTTCTTATAAACGGCGCACGGCATATCGCCGTGTGCCGTTTATTATTTAAGGAGGTTATACCATGCTGTTTTCGAGCATAACATTTCTCTATTGGTTTTTGCCTGCGGTAATACTTATCTATTTTGCGGTACCGTCAAAAGCGAAAAATTATGTACTTCTTGTATCAAGCTTTCTTTTTTATTTTTGGGGTGAACCCTCCTACTGCATTCTTATGCTCTCAGCATGTATCATCGGATATGCAGCAGGTCTGCTCATTGATAAAGCAGAAGTCTTGAAATGGCGAAAGCTTATACTGTTCTGCTCAATTGGTATCCTCCTTTGTATACTCGGTTTTTTCAAATATGCAAACTTTGCAATATCTACATTTACAGGTTTGACCGGCATAGAATCAGACCTGCTTGATATTGCGCTTCCTATCGGAATAAGCTTTTATACCTTCCAGATAATGTCCTATATTATCGATGTTTATCGCAAAGAGGTTCCTGCACAACGCAATCCTTTCACGCTTGCAACCTACGTCTCACTTTTCCCTCAGCTCATAGCAGGACCTATCGTAAGATATCAGACTGTTGCCAATGAACTGAAGAGCCGCTCTCACTCTTTTGAAATGTTTTCCTCCGGTGTTTCGAGATTTGTTCTCGGTCTTTCAAAAAAAGTAATAATTGCCGACTCTCTTGCTGCATTTGCAGTCGATTTCGGCAAGGATTCCGTTCTTGCATGCTGGCTTTCCGCTATATTCTTCATGCTTCAGATCTACTTTGATTTCTCAGGCTACAGCGATATGGCTATCGGCCTTGGCAGAATGTTCGGATTTAACTTTATGGAGAATTTTAATTATCCGTACATCTCCCGCACCATTTCCGAATTTTGGAGGCGCTGGCACATTTCTCTCGGTTCCTGGTTCAGGGATTATGTCTACATCCCACTCGGAGGCAACCGCTGCCCTAAGCTCCGCTGGTTTTTTAACATTCTCGTCGTATGGTCTCTGACAGGACTCTGGCATGGCGCCGCTTGGAATTTTGTAGTTTGGGGCTTGTTCTTTGCATTCTTCCTGCTTATAGAAAAGCTTTTTCTCGGAAAGCTTATTGAAAAATTCCCGAAAGTTCTGGGCATAATTTATGTTCTCTTCTTCGTAAACATAAGCTTCGTTATTTTCAATGCAGAAAGTCTGTCTGCAGCGTTTACTCAGCTTGGCGGCATGTTCGGTTTTTCGGGTCTTTCTTTCTCTGATCCAACCGTTCTTTATTATCTTAGAAGCTCACTTGTTCTGTTTGTTATTGCCGCATCCCTTGCGACACCTTATCCCGCAAAACTTATAAATAAGCTTTGCTCTTATAATATCGTAAATAAGCTTTCTATAGCTGTTCAGCCTGTTATTATCATTCTTATGCTTGCTGTTTGTACAGGCTTTATCGTAGACGGTTCTTTTTCACCATTTTTATATTTCAGATTTTAAGGAGGGCTAGAAAATGAAAACCAAAAATATCATTATATCTGCTGTATTTATAATCTGGCTTGCTGCCTTTGCTGTTTTCGCCCTCCTGAATAAAGATCAGGAACTTTCTCTTTCAGAAAGAAGACCGCTTGAGCAATTTGAAAGCTATTTTGAAAAGAAGGAAGCTGCAGAAAAAAGAGGAAAAGAATATCCCCTCACAGAATATTTTGCATGGCTCGAAGACTATTTCCTCGATCAGTTTCCTTCACGCGACGGTTTTCGTTCTGTAAGTTCTGCAGTACGGCTTTATACCCTCTTCCAGAGCGATCATAACGGCTATTACGTATCAGATAATTCTGCATGTAAACTTGATAGCGTTCTCAACGAGGATGCAATATTCTCCGCCGCACTCAGTGTCAACAACCTTTATGACACATATTTTGCCCTCAGTGACAGTGACGCGTATTATTGTATCATCCCCGACAAAAATTATTTCTATGCCGAAAACAGCGGACATCTCTGCTATGATTATAATTTACTTCTCAATCAATTCGCATCTGAACTTAACGAGAATATCTCTTATATAAACATCTTCCCTCTTCTCAGCGGTGATGATTACTATAATACCGACCCTCACTGGGATCAGGCAAAAATCACATCTGCCGCAAAGCATATTCTCAGTGAAATGGGCAATGAAAACACACAAAGCACCTATAACCGGATAGTTCTTGAAAACTTCAAAGGAACCTACAGCGGTCAGCTCGCACTTCCTCTTCCCAAGGAAGATATAACTCTGCTGACAAATGAAACTATTGAAAATTGCACTGTTATCGATTATGAAAAAAACAAAGTGACCAAGGTGTATAATATGGAAGATTTCAAAAATAGCGACCCCTATGATATATTCCTTGGCGGTGCAAAAGCTCTTCTCAAAATAAATAACCCCTCGCAGGAAAACGGCAAGCAGCTTGTTGTTTTCAGAGATTCATTCGGAAGCAGTCTTGTACCGCTTCTTATCGATGCCTACAGTGAAATAATAGTGGCTGATACACGTTATATTGCACCCTCTTATATTTCAAATTTTGTTGAAATTAACAAAGACTGTGATGTGCTTTTTATTTACAGCACTTCAGTTCTTAATTCAAGAGGTGTATTTAAAAAATAATCAAAAAACCGAGGAATAAATCCTCGTTTTTTTTGATTATTTTATTCTTCTGAAGCAGGTACTATATTTGATTCTGTTTCTTGTTTTTCATCCTCTTGTACTTCATTTTCCGATGTTTCATCTGACTTTTTTTCTTCCAATACAGTTTTATCTTCATCAACATCGTCAAACGGCTTTCTGATAGCACCAACATCATAAAGTCTCTTACAGATGATAAGGGTAAGCGGCAATGCAAATATTCCGATAACGCCGAATAATTTTCCGCCTATATATATCGCTGCAAGAGTTATAAGCGGATGCATTCCGTATTTCGTTCCGATAATTTTCGGTTCCAAATAATTTCTTATAATGATTATGATAACATACAATACGAGCAGCATTATTCCAAGCTGCCATTCTCCGATAATAAAATCGATCAACGCCCATGGGATAAGCACCGCACCGACACCGAGTACGGGAAGTATATCTACAAATGCAATAAGCACTGCAAGCAGCACGGCATATTCTATCTTTATTCCGATATATTCTCCGATCAGGTTAATTCCTGCAAAGCCCAGTGCCAACTCTGCAAAGGTCAGCGTCATAAGCAGGATATACGTTTTGAGAAGACCAAGTATGGTATCTGCAGTATATTTTTTTACCTTCTCTACAGTTGGTCTTGTTCTTTTAGGGAACGCCCTCATTATCATATCAAGCAGTCCGTCGTAATCAAGACCGATAAAGAATGTGGCAATTATCGTTACAACAACAACCACTATAGCTCCCGGTATATCGAGAAGCAAACCTATAATCCTGCCGATAGTATTGGTTCCGACATTCCATACGCTTGACAGCTGTATCTGATTTGTAATGAGCTCTGCATACTCTGTAAGCTTTCCGGGAACATCTTCCGAAAGGCTTACAACAAATTGCTCAAGAGGGTTGCTTAGCCACGCCGGAAGAACTGAGAAAAAGTCCGCAATATCTTCCTGAGATGATGCCTCAATTATTCTCGCAAGATCATTGAGATAAACCGGTACACTGTTTACAAAGCCGATAAGCTCGGTTACAAGCCATATACAAAGATAGACAACGCCAACTCCTATTGTCCCGTAAAAAATCAATATAAATAATGCTGCACATAGTTTTTTTGGCAGTTTTAGGTGTTTATTAAAAAATCGAGTGACAGGCTGTATTATAGCTGCAACAACAAACGCAACAACAAACGGCATAACAAGCGGCAGTAAATTTTGCAATGCAAAAAAGAAGAGTGTAATTATTGTTGCATAAAATGCAAGATTAACAAGGAATCTTACTTTAGGACTGCTCAAAAAACTCATCTCCCATTTATCTTTGGAAACATTATACATCTTAATATTTTTTAAAACAACAATAATTTTCAGTTTTTATAAAAACAAAACGTAAATTTTCTGCTTCAATTTTATAAGTATATTTCTGCACTGCGGCAAAAATATACAAATGACGTCGACAGAGAAAACACATTTTCTGCCGACGTCATTTATTACCTATCAACAATTACATCCCGGGATTATCAAGCTCTTTTGCATCGGTCCAGCCTGCTGCACCAATTGCATCAGCAGTCTTATTGTAAAGCTCATCAGAACCAACCAGACAAAGAACCATATTGTCTTTCTGAGCTATAAGCGCATTATTGGGTATTACGC
Organism: Acutalibacteraceae bacterium; assembly: GCA_045536305.1. Taxonomy (GTDB): domain Bacteria; phylum Bacillota; class Clostridia; order Oscillospirales; family Acutalibacteraceae; genus JAISGQ01. The sequence goes on along the minus strand of JAZSNH010000096.1, from coordinate 7,356 downwards.
ATACCCATTTCTGCCAATCAAGGCTGTTTTCGAAATCTGCACGTACAGACTCGGCATTTGCCTTATCCTCTACTGTTACGATAACGAGCGAATATGGAGTAGTCATCATCATAGGAGCGCAAAGAGTACCGTTTGTAATGCCCTCGCTCTTTGAGAGACCTGCGGTCATTGTGAAGAACTCATCAATAGCTATATCGCTGATAGTGAAGCTGTCAAGTCCTTCGATTTCAGACTTATTAAGAATGCTCATCATTTCGGCAAGAACAGTTTCATTAACAACACCTGCAACATTAGGCTGAGGAACATACTTGGGAAGTGCATCTGCAAAATTCTTAAAGCAATCATTCATTGCATTCCAGCCGTTCATAAAATCCTCAGGAACATTGCCAGAAAAATCAGCCGAAACAATTGTCCCGTCTGCATATTCTATAAACATAGAGACATACTCATCACCCTCGTCATATACACTCTGTCCATTAAGCGCAGGGAGAGCTGATTTTTCAAAGGCTGCGGTGATAATATCAAGTGCTTCGGGATCAAACTTTCCGACCTTTCTCTCTTCTCCCATATAATTGATGTCACATGTGGAGACCTCACTGAGAGCAGCATTCATGTACTTGTTTTCACCTGTTGCATTGTTTCCGGAATTTATAGAAAAATAAGTAATGGGATTTTCAACATCTGCAGCAGTTACTGTTTCGGGAAGATCATAGACCTTGTTTGCATCATAAACAGGCTCATCTGTTTTTTCGTTTTCATTCTTTTTGCTGCCGCATGCAGTGCACATAATAAGCATAAGTACAGCAAGAAGCAGTGCAAGGATCTTTTTCATTTTTAATAACCTCTTTCTTTTATTCATTGCTTAATATTATATCATATAACCTTTTATAAATCAATCACATGGCATTATTTCAATATTCATACCACATGAAATGTAATGCAGGTTTTCCATTTTATTTTTTAGATATTTATACTGTTCTGTACCTGTACAGTGGCAGGTATAATATGTTGTCTTTCTCTTGCCGAGAAAATCTGCCGCCATATCGAGTGTGTCTTTTCCCTCGCCGCTCGGTTCAAGCTTTACAAAATGAAAACCACCGATAAAGACATCAGGCTCAAGCCAATTCACTGCATTTAAGACACCCTTGTGAGAGCATCCGCTTATTACAATTCTTCTGCCTTTTTCAGTAATGACCATATATTGCTCATGGCGAAAATCATCATCCTTTCGAACTCCGTCAATTTCAGCACTCAAACCGTACGGCTCAGTCAAAAAAGTATGTTCACGCTCATTGCAGGAATACAAATCAAAATTTGCATCTATATTCATGTAATTATCTGTAAACACAAGGCGCGGTTCTTTTAAGAGAGCTTTATCAAGTCCTATGTATTTATTTGAAAAATAATCGCCGAATGCATAACGGCTAAGATAAACAGGAGCTGTTTTATTGATGGAAAGAAAGGTATGCAATCCACCGCCATGATCATAGTGACCGTGAGAAAGCACAGCAAAATCCACTTTGGAAAGATCTATTCCAAGCACCTCTGCATTTTTTGCAAAGGCATCGGTTTGTCCCATATCAAAGAGAATCTTTTTATTGTTTGATTCAATATACAGGCTCAATCCATGCTCGGCAAAAAAAGCAGATGAACAAGCGGTATTTTCTGCAAGTACGGTAATCCTCATCTGTTTACTCCCCCGATACTGTTGCTCCGTGCCAATCGATTATTCCTCCGAACTCAACAATATTTGTATATCCCATTTTCACAAGCTTTTCTGCAGCCTGCTTACTGCGGTTTCCGCTTCGGCAGTATATAAGTATCAACTGGTCTTTTTCAGGAAGCTCGGGAATAGGCTCTGTACCTATCATTTCATTGGGAACACATATTGCACCGACTATATGTCTGCTTTCAAATTCATCCAGTCTGCGAACATCAAGAATTATATAATTCTCTTTGGTGTTCATAAGCTCCATCGCTTCTATTGCTCCGACCTGTTTATATCCGAGTTCATTTTTACCCGATACATCATTGCTGCCCGATGAGCAGCCTGTAAAAAGACAACCTGCAAGAATAATGCATAGAATAAATTTTTTCATGCCTTTGCTTCCTTTCTTATAGCTTTTATGTGATTTTATCACGACACAGTAAATTAAGCAAGACTATGCATCAGACTCCTATCGAAGAAAAAAATGTCCACCGTTTGCTGACTTTAGCTGCGCGGCAAAGCCGTCGGAGCGATCCGACGGCTTATTCTTTATTTATTTTACTTTTTTGATCTGATTAAGCTTTGCGTTCAAATCAAGCACCTGTTCCTTTGTGACCTTAAAATCTGCCGCTTCTGCCATACTTACAAGACGCATTACAGTAAAGCCGCCCATCATTCTCATCATAGCAGCATTCATCTTAAATCCGCTTGCCATTGCGCTTCCCTTGGACATTTCCTGGAACATATTCATGAAAAGCGCCTTGCCTTCTTCGGACTTCATAATGCTTCCTATGCTATCCTTAACAGAATAACATCCTTCAACCTCGGTTATGTCAAACCAGTTGAGAAGAGCGCCCTTTTCCTTAAGACGATACTTCTCGTTAAATTTCTTTACCTTTTTGATAACACTCTCATCAGAAAATTCTCCTGCAACGGCCTTGAGCTTTGTTTTACCCTTATTGGGGACATCAAAATAGAAGAAGTGTTCGTCACTTTGCTTCTTTCCAATACTCTTACCGTTTACAAACAGCTCAACCTCAGGAAGATTTGAGTATACGGTAATCTTTGTAACATCCTCAACTCGATCAATATATCTCTTGCCGCAAAGATGAACAAAAGGCTCGTCGGAAAGCCATGCCTTATATGCATAGAACGAATCCTTTTTATATTTTCTGTCAAAGGTCATAAGTCCCTTATGATTCTGACCGTTTTCTCCGCCCTCTGCTCTTGCATCGGCGCCGAAATCAAACATATTCCATACATGAGTTGCCCATATATAAGGACGGCTGTACAGCTGCTTTATAAGCTCTTCATGATAGTATGCCTGATACTCTTCGGTATAATCACCCTGTTTGGGATCGGAGGTATGCCAATTCAGCGCCTCACAGCCGTACTCGCTCATTCCAATCGGAATATCGGGGAATTCCTTGTGGAAATCATCCATCCAAGGACCGTTCATGCTTGTATCGCCGCCGTACCAGCCAAAATAGTGATTGTATGAAATAACATCGGGGATCTGAATATACGGATCATGAATATCACACATGGATACAACTGCCATAGTAGTAAGACGTGTCTTATCCATTTCATGAACAAGGTCATTGAGAATATTATGGTTTTCAATAAGATCTTCCGTCGAGCCCTGCATGGTTATCTCATTGGAAAGACCCCATACAACTATACTCGGGTGATTATAGTTCTGTACAACAAGCTCCTTCATCTGAGAAACAGTATTCAAACGACCTGTAGGCATGTGTGCAGAAATATATGGTATCTCAGCCCAGATTACAAGTCCGTGCTTATCACAGAGATCATAAAAATACTGATCATGCTGATAGTGTGCAAGTCTAATAGTGGTTGCACCCATTTCACATATATATCCAATATCCTCCTCATGATGCTCGGGAAGCAGTGCATTACCGATACCAAAGCGATCCTGATGACGTGATACACCACGCAGAGGATAGGATTCTCCATTGAGGAAAAAGCCTTTTTCGGGATCAATCTTAAATGTACGGCATCCAAAAGAAGTCTTTACCGAATCGATCTCATTTCCGTTCGAAATAAGCTTTGCCTCTGCAGAATAAAGATAAGGATCCTTTTTGCCGTGCCAAAGATGTACATTTTCAATGTTAAGTGATATTTTTGTTTCATCACTTTCGGTTTCCGCAACCATATTGCCGTCTGCATCGCGCAAGGTATATGCGATCCTGCATCCATCAGCAGCGGTAAGATATACCTCAACCTCAACCACAGCATTTTCTCCGTTTATCTCGGGAGTAACCTTTATGCCGGGACCGCCATAATAATCAAGATCAAAGTGTGCCTTCGGAACTGATATGATATTTACATTACGGTAAATGCCGCCATAGAAGGTAAAGTCTGCCATTTGGGGATAAACCGTATCATTTTTCTGATTATCAACCGCTACAACAAGAAGATTTTTCTTTTCGAGCATAGGAGTAAGATCAACTCTCCATGTTGAATATCCGCCGTCATGATGACCGAGCACCTCACCGTTGAGGTATACATCGGCAGATGAGTTTACACCCTGAAGCTCAAGATATACCTTTTCGCCTTCCGGAATATCCTTCCTTGCAAAGGATTTTGCATAATAACAGGTGCCGCGATGGTAATCGTTGCCGCCATCCTGCCCGTCAACTGCATTCCAGCAATGAGGAATGTTTATTTTTTCCCATTTTTTAGGCATCTGAGCAGGAATCTCTGTCGCTGTTTTTGAGAAAACCCAGCCATTATTGAAATTCATTACATTTCGCATTTTGCTAAAATCCTCCTTAATTTAAGGTTTTACATTATCAGTATACACTTTATCTTATTTTTGTTCAATTACCCAAAATCTCACAATGTGTGACAGTTGTATTGTTTTCCTTAATGCTTTGCATCGGGATCAATAAGAGGTTTGGTAAGAAGCTGATACGTCATGACAGCAAGCTCGCCGCATGGAGTCTCGTAATTTGAATGATGCCACGACATAATAGTTGCAAAAATAACCGCAGTAACCACGGCGATCTTCATCCTATCCTCAATTGTGATGCTTATTCCAACACCATTTATGCGTGAAACAACTGTTTCGCAAATGCGCTGAATCGTTGGTATACTTAAACGGTTATTTGCAATTGCTCCTATTAAATTTCTGTGTTCCTTAAAATACTTAAATCGTTGAGTAAGCAGCTCTATATTCACTGCCAGCTCCAATGTCCGACCACGCTCTATCATGTTGTCGCATTCCAAAAGCATTTTATCTACAAGAAAATTAAAAGTATCATCTTTCGTATCGAAATATCTGTAAAAGCTTTTTCTTGGAATTTCAGCTTTTTTGCAGAGGTCACTTACGCTTATTTCCTCGTATGGCTGAGTCAGCATCATTTCACTCAATGTTTTTGCAATGCCTATCTGTCTGTTTGCCGATTGAACGGTTTTACATTCCTTATACATATTTGTGCTCCCACTATATAAATTATAAAATAATTATACCATATATTTTAAATGTATTCTATATCGCATTCACTAATTGTATATTTTGCACAACAATTTTGTTGTATTTTCTAATTTGACATGTCACAGTTATGACACTTTTGTCTCTTCTGTAAATAAAAAAATAAAGTATAATATAAATGTGAGGTTGTCTGTGACAACATATTATGAAAGGAGCATTTCAAATGGCAAAGAAAAATAAAACCCCTAAGCTTGATGCCAACGGTTATCGCAGATTCGGTATGCGCGATAAACTTGCGTATGCCGCCGGTGACTTCGGCTGCAACATGAGCTTCGCTCTTAAAGGTACTGTTCAGACATTCTGGCTTGTTTTTATGATGATGGAAACAGGTCTTCTCTCCCTTCTTCTGTTTATCGTTCAGGTCTGGGACGCTGTTAACGACCCAATGATCGGTTCAATAATAGATAATGACAGAAGACAGTACAAAAGAGGTAAATTCAAAACATATATTCTTATCGGTGCATGCGGACTGCTTATCGCAGGTGCTGCAGTATTCCTCCCGTTCCCCAATGCATCTGATGTAGTCAAAGCCGTCCTGTTTGTGCTCGGATATATTGTATGGGACGCATGCTATACAATCGCTAACGTGCCTTATGGTTCAATGCTGTCTCTTATCTCAGAAGACAACGCCGAAAGAGCACAGCTTTCCACATGGCGAAGTGTTGGCTCCATGATCGGAAACATGGTTCCCATGATCCTTCTTCCCATGCTTATCTGGCAAAATGTTACTTACGACGGAACCACTGATTTTCTTGATAGAATTCAGATTCCCGAAGGCTTTTCCAAATCAGATTTTCTCTCTAACCCTATAACCGGCGAAGCATACAAGGCAGGCGAGCAGATACTCAATCCTGCTACAGGCGAAAAGGTTCAGATCCTGCTCGGTGAAAATGTATTCTACGCAGCTCTTATCATGGGTGTTCTCGGTTTTATAGCGTTCTTGTTCATGATCAAAAATATTACTGTTCGTGTTCCTGAAAACACCGTTAAGGTTAACGAAGGCGAAAAATTCAATATTTTTAAAGCTTTCATCAATTTTATGAAAAACCGTCCTGCTGTTGGTGCTACCATTGCCGCTATGGGTATGTTTCTTGGTATGCAGTCTGCATCTACCGCAAACACCATTATGTTCGCAACCTACTTTGGTAAAGCTAAAATGTCCGGTGTTGTTATGTTGATCGGTTTCCTCCCCATGTTTATTTTCATGCCTTTTGTAAAGAAAATCGTAAATAAGTGGGGTAAAAAAGAAGCTTCCGTTGCCGGATCAATTGTGTCTCTGATCGGTGCAGGTATAATGTTTGCATTCCCCATTGTCGGCAAATTAATTAATAAAGATATTGCTCTTCTCGTTTATCTTGTCGCTCTCGTTCTGTTTGGCCTCGGTATGGGAATTTATACCTGTGTTTCCTGGGCTTTAATGGGAGATGCTATCGATTACAACGAATGGAAAACCGGCCGAAGAGAAGAAGGAACTGTTTATGCACTTCATTCGTTCTTCCGTAAGCTTGCTCAGGGCGTAGGTCCCTCTATCGTTCTGCTGGTAATGGGATACCTTGGCTATAACTCCAAGCTTGGAACTATCGGTCAGAGTGCTGAAACCTCATACAATATGTGCTGGCTGGTTGCAGCTCTCTATATGGTAAGTGCAATTCTTATGTTTATCGGTATTGCTCTTGTATATAATCTGAACAAGAAAAAACTTGCTCAGATGCAGTCAGAGCTTGCTGCTCACGGTGTTTCCACCGAGAACACAGAAGAAGATCTGAAAGCCGCTGAAACTATTGCAATTTCTGAGGACGGAAATGCTATCGCAGAAATGGCTGCAACTATTGGTGCAGTTTGTGCCGCCGCAGAAGCTCCTGCTGAGGAAGCTCCTGCTGAGGAAGCTCCTGCCGAGGAAGCTCCCGCTGAAGAAGCTCCTGCTGAAGAAGCTCCTGCTGAAGAAGCTCCTGCCGAGGAAGCTCCTGCTGATCAAGCTCCTGCTGATCAAGCTCCTGCTGATCAAGCTCCTGCTGATCAAGCTCCTGCTGAAGAAGCTCCTGCCGAAGAAGCTCCTGCTGAGGAAGCTCCTGCTGAGGAAGCTCCCGCTGAAGAAGCTCCTGCTGAAGAAGCTCCTGCCGAAGAAGTTCCT
>JAZSNH010000071.1:0-9190 GCA_045536305.1 Acutalibacteraceae bacterium | reverse complement strand
GAATCGGCATATTATTACGGATTTTTAAATCCGATTGATCCCGTTGAAACCCCTGATGCATATGAATCATTTTTGCCAGAACTTTTGCCCTACGCAATTGAGAGTGGGGCGTATCATGAGAAACCATATACTTTCGATTTTAAAAACCTATACTCGCAAAGCGTCGATAAAACGGCATATTCAACTGCTAAACTTGGTATGTCCTTGTTCACTCTGTGCACTATTAGCGACGGCGTTGCGACTTGGGACGAATCTGTTTTCGAAATGATGGAAACGGGAGACATCGTGTACTGTGGATACGTGGAAGATCCACCACGACGATACAAAGACATCGGACATATCATGTATTTCATCAAAGACATCAAGGAGTTAAACAAGTACGGCGAACAGTACGGCGGCGTTACGTTTCAACCAGTAATAGAAAATGAAATGTCCCTAAACGGTCGACACGGGTACATTGCTGAAATTGGAGATCTTATTAACGGAACGGATGTGATCCGAATTCGTTCTGTCGAAGGAACAATTATCGTACATTCATTGGGCGGTACGGCTCCGAACATCCGATATAATGCTTTGTACTTGCAAAAACCGCAAGTAAATATCTTCACGTCTACGAAGGCGTATAACCTTTTACAAGAGTCATTAAGTAAGATTAAATAATTTGCCACAATTGATTGGAGGTATAAAAATGAGCATTATAATTAAGGACGCAGGATTGAAATTTACAAACTCGCTGTCCAAAAGAAAGAAAACAAAGCGCGGCATTTTACATCATGCGGCAGCACAAAAATGTTCGGTTAAAGATGTACACTCCTGGCATCTTAAGAACAAATGGAAAGGAATCGGATATCATCTCTTTATCCGTAAGGACGGTACCGTCTACAAAGGACGTCCTCTTGATACTGTCGGAGCTCATGCATCGGGGGCAAATTCCGACAGTATCGGCATCTGCTTCGAGGGCGATTTCACAAAAGAAACCATGACCGAAGCACAGTTCGCTGCCGGAAAAGCGGTTGTTGCCTACATAAGGTGTAAATACCCGTCCATTACATTCTGCAGGCACAAGGATGTCTGTGCGACTGCCTGTCCCGGAAAAAACTTTCCGTTTGAGGAAATGATTGCGGTCGAAAGGAAATGCCCTTACACCGAGCCGACAAATACACGGTATAAAGGCTGTAAGGGCACGGCCGTGAAATGGGTTCAGTGGCATCTTATTGAGGCTGGTTATAGCGTTGGCAGCGACGGTATCGATGGCAGCTTCGGACCTGCAACAGATAAAGCCGTCCGAAAATTTCAGGAGGATAAGAAGCTTGAGGTTGACGGCCGTGTAGGACCTGCGACTCGAGCAGCTCTGAAGGAGGCTGTGAAGTGATGGATAATATAAATCCAGGAGCAGCATGGACAGCGATTCTTGCTATTGCCTCTGCTATCGTACTTCTGTTAAATGCCGCAGAGAAAATTATCAGTGCAGTCAAAGTAGCCAGAGCTCCGAATCAGCGTCAGGATGAACGACTGACTGATCTGGAAAAATGGAAACAGACAGTTGAAGAAAAATTAAATAATGACCATAAAAGGATCAATAGCATTGAAGAAGGCAATCGAGCAACTCAGCACGCTCTTCTCGCCCTATTGGATCACGGCATCGATGGTAACAACATAAAGCAAATGCAGGACGCAAAAGAAGCCCTGCAAAATCATCTCATTAACCGATAGGAGGATTTACATGAGCAAGGAAAATATCATCCGAAAACTGACAAGCCGTAAGCTCTGGATGGCCGTTGCACTTTTCGTTTCAGGTCTGATCGTCGCATTCGGAGGCGATAAGTCCGGAGCAGAAACTGTTACCGGATGTATTATGCAGGGTGGTGCCGTTCTGTCATACATTCTTGCTGAGGGCTGGGCTGACGCAAAACACACTGACGCACCTAACACCGTTGATGGTATAGTTATTGACGATAACGACAAATTAGAATAAAGAGTAACACCGCCTATTCCCTTTATCACGGAGTAGGCGGTTTTTTGTTTTGCAATATTGTCCCCTTATCTGTCCCCCTAACATTACCAAAAACAACATATTTTGTCCTATATTACACTATAACAAGAAAAAGAAAGACCGCACCACATAGCACAAAAGCAGCTTAATGGTGCGGTTTTTCTTTGGTGGACGCAGACGGACTCGAACCGCCGACCTCCTGCGTGTGAAGCAGGCGCTCTAACCAGCTGAGCTATGCGTCCGAATGTTGTTTTTATTTTAGCACAACAAAAGAATATGTCAATAAGTTTAAGCTATATAATGCTCAAAACCTCCGCAGAAGCGGAGGTTTTATAAGCATTCTTAAATATCAGGCTATTTTTTCGCCCTTGATAAATACGGTATCAATATCGCAGTTTTCATCGAGAATGATAATATCTGCATCATATCCTACAGCAAGCACGCCCTTATTTGTTACGCCGATATGCTTTGCAGGAGTTTCTGTTGCCATCTTTACAGCATCCTCAAAGGGGATTCCAAACTCGACAGCCTTCTTTACGCACATCCAAAGAGTGCTTGTGCTGCCTGCAATAGCACCGTCAAGACAGCGAGCTACGCTGTCCTTGACAATAATGGGCTGACCGCCGAACTCATACTCACCGTCACAGAGACCTGTTGCTCTCATCGAATCGCTGATGAGAACCATCTTATCTGCTCCGAAAAGCTTATAAAGCATAAGAACGATCGATTTGTGAAGATGCAGTCCGTCGGAGATGACCTGTACATGGATCTGCTTTTCTGCCGCAGCGGGAATAGGACCCGGATTTCTGTGATGGATGGGAGGCATTGCATTAAATGTATGAGTCAGGCACGCTGCACCGTTCTCGATAGCCTCAATAGCAGTGTCATAATCACACGCAGTGTGACCTATGGAAACTACCGCATTGCATTTCTTGATGAAATCCATGCTGCCCTCAAGCTCGGGAGCGATGGTTACCATCTTTATATTGGGAAGAGTATTGAACTCATCAATGTCGGGAGCCTTGATGAATTTTTCATTCTGTGCGCCCTTTGCCTTGGGGGAAATATAGGGGCCTTCCATGTGGAATCCGAGTATCTGCGCGCCCTTGCAGTCTGTATTCGCATTCATCGCCTTGCTGATGGATTCATAATCCATGGTCATTGTAGTGGGACACCATGAAGTTGTTCCATTCTTTGCAAGAAATTCGCACATCTCCTCAAAGCGTGCATCCATTGTATCAAAGCCGGTGCATCCGTGTGTGTGTATATCAACAAGACCGGGAATTGCAGTCTTGCCGCCAAAATCGATACCTTCACCGCTGTTCGGTGAAGCGATCTCGGTTATTACTCCGTTTTCAACCACAACATCGCACAACTCATTGTTTATTTTTATGTTATTTATACGCATTGTATTGCTCCTTGGTTTTAAGATTAAAGTTTTACAAGACTTGCTGCTGCGACAGACTGGCCGATCCTGCGCTCGTATTCACCCGGCAGGAATATAGTCACCTTTTCTGCAATTTCGGGATATTCCGCAGCAAGCAGCTCCTTTGCTTTTTCGAGGATAAGCTCGCCGCCTCTGCCGGAGGTCACACGACCTGATATCTGGATAAAATCGACATCATAGAACTGTGTGTAGTTTGCAACACCATAACCGAAATATGTACCGATGCTTTCAAATATCTGCTCTGCTCTCTTGTCGCCCTCTTCCAAAAGCTTCTGTACATAGGAAAGCTTTTGTGCAGGAGTAAAGCTTTCATCAAGCTCGATCCCCGCAAAGCCTGCAAGGCGGATGACTGCGTACTGAGAGAAATAGCTTGCACCTACGCCGAAGTCCTGAGACCAGTCGTCACGCTCTGCATTGGTGTTGTAGTCAACAGGTGCAAAAGCAAGCTCGTTCTGCCAGCCTGTTACAAAGCCGTTGCGGTCTACATAGCCGCCTGCCTCGCTGGTTCCCATTGCGATTCCGAGAATTGCATTCTTATCGAGTGCCATTGATGCGGCAAGCGCTGCGATATCTCCGTCATTTGCAACTACCATGGGAATGCCGAGTCTTTTGCCTGTTTCGATGTAAAGATTACGGCACAATTCCTTCTGTTCGTCGGTATCCTTCGGCACCTCCATAAACAGAGAGCACTGCATCGGTCTGCTCTTTACAATAACGCCTGCGGAAGATACTCCGACAGCATCGCATCTTGGCATTTTGGAAGCGGCAAGCTCGATAGCGGCTTTTACGTTATCATAATGATAATTTATGTCTGCTGTGACCTTGGGATTCCATACGATCTCCTGTGAGAATACGACCTCTCCATCGACAACGGAGGAAACCTTGATATCACTTCCGCCTGCATCAAATCCGACTCTGCAGCCGTCAAGATGGCGGCCGAACGGCAGCGGATTCATTGAGTTTTCGGGCATATCCTCAAAGGAACGCTCCTCAACCGTAAACTCCTTCTGGTAAACAGTGCCCCAGAAGTCAACATCAAATGCGCGCAGACCATCCTTGGTATATGCGTCCGCAATAAATTCATAGACCTTGTGGTCGCCTGCAAGCATTACCTTCCAGCCGCCTGCAGCCCACAGAATATGCTTTACCTTGCGCTCTACATAGAAGTTGTTCTTATTTTCATTATCACCGAGAAATGTGTCCACACGATAGACAAGTCCGTCCTCGCGCTCTACGGCGATAGAAAACGGGCGATCTGCTGTTTTTAAAAATTCATCGTTCCATACTCTCGCAGGCATGAAATTTGGGTCAAGTACAGGCTTAATCATTTACAAATACTCTCCTTCAGTCTGTTTACTATGGCTTTCATTTCTTCTTCGTGCTCTTCCATGTCACGAACCAGCTTGAACTGTGCACGTGCTCTGTCAAGATTGTGACTTGGATGATGGATCTTGAAATATACGTCGCCGTTTAAGAAGTCGGTGAGGAATCTCATACCGCATTCAAAGGTGATAAGTCTTGCAGAAAAAGGCATAAGCTCTATTTCTCTTTCTGTAATGCTGTCGCAGAGCTCCTCAAGATAACCCTTTGTAAAGGCTTCGAACAGATCGAGGCGGCACCATACCTTTGAAAGGTCTTTTTCGTCCTCTGCGCCTGCATTTGTGCCAAAGCGAAGTGAATCGCCGTAATCATAGAGCATTGAGCCGGGCATTACCGTATCGAGATCGACAACACATATTCCTTCGCCCGTCTTATCGTCTATCATTATATTGTCGTACTTTGTATCGTTGTGGGTAACACGCACAGGTACGCTTCCGTCTGCCATTGCATCGATGACCACCGAACACATATCGCGGCGCTCTGTGATAAACGCAATATCATCCTCTATAAAAGCTGCTCGGTTTGCCCTGTCTTCCTCAAGAGCTTTTTCAAAATCCTTATATCTGGAGACCGTGTTATGGAAATTGGGAATGGTCTCATAAAGCATCTCTGCAGGGAAGTCGGCAAGCATTTTCTGGAATTTTCCAAAGGAGCGCGCCGCATTGTAAAAATGCTCAGGCTTTTCTACCGCTGCGTGCGAGGTTGCACCCTCGATAAACAGGAATACTCTGAAAAAGCCCTTTTCGCCATCATAATAATGCGTATTTCCGTCTACTGTTCTGACAAGGTTGAGAGTCTCGCGTTTCGGGTCGCCTCCTGCGGCTTTGATCTTTTCAGCAAGATATTCGGTCACAAGCTTTATATTGTGCATTACATGCTCAGGTTCCTTGAATACATGGTGGTTAAGTCCCTGAAGAATGTATCTTCCGTTTTCACAGGTGACCATGAAGGTATCATTGATATGTCCGCCGCCAAACGGCACGGCAGATATAAACGTGTCTCCTGTATTGAATTTAGCAAATATTTCCGCTATTCTGTTTGATTCCATAAATCCCGTAGCCTTTCCGCTGCAATCATAAAAATCACGAACCCCTTGCTGCAGCCGGACAAGGCGTGATAAAAATCAAATCATTAACTTCGAGGTAGATATGCTAACTTAGATATTATACCGAAAAAAACAATATACGTCAACTAACAAACTGTGAACAGCAGGCGTTTATCGGCTGTTAAATGTCAAATCCGTTCAATTGACAATAATATTCTGTTATGATAAATTATAGTTGTCTGTACAGGTCGGGATTTTCGCATTACGAGCGCGGAAATTACTGATAAATTTTAAATCGGGAGGTATGGCAGTGACTAACGAAATCAGGCGAAAAAGACTTGACAACTGGCTTGGATCGCACAAAATCATTTCGTTGTCCGTCTTGTTCTCCCTTTTAACGGCACTGATCGTTATTTCAATGTGCATACCCGAAAGCGTTACCGCGGATATGCGCATTGAGGATTTTAAAATCAGAATAAATGAAGTCATGAGCAAAAATGACGATACCGTATCTGCAAAATGCGGCAAGTGTACCGACTGGGTGGAAATTTACAATTACGGCACAACGGATGTCCCACTTTCTCTGCTGAGATTCAGCCGAAGCGAACAGACGGAATTCTCCAGTCTTCCGAACACCATTCTCAAGCCCGGAGATTACACTGCGGTATTGTTTACAGATAAGGATATACCCCTTGAAAGCGATGAACCGATAGTTTACTGCACTCTCCCTGCATCAGGAACCGATATACATCTTTCCACCGTTTTTGGAAATGTTCTCGAAACTCTCAGTGTACCTGAGCTCGACGGCAATATGAGCTGGGGTGTTATCGATGATGAGGGAGGCACTCTCAGCTATGGTTTTTTCGCTTCTCCCTCCCCGGGCGAACGCAATTCGGGATTTGCCCGTATGACTTACGACGAAATGCAAAATATCCGCTATGACCTTGAAATAAGCGAATGTCTTCCCGAATGCCAAAAAACAAGTGCCGAGGCCGCAAATTACATTCCTTTTGCGGAAATATACAATCCAACCAATCAACCCATTGAGCTTCGAGGCTGTTCTCTTTCAGACGACGAATATAAAAACAAATTCATCTTTCCTACATATACTCTTTTTCCCGGAGAATATGCCGTTATCTGCTCAGGTGAAGAAGCTTTGATTTCCGGCTCCGATATGTACCTCGGATTTCAGCTGACGGAAAAGGACGATGCATTGTATTTTCGTGCCCCTGACAACACTCTGATCGATCTCCTGCCTTTGAACTCGAACAGTTTAGGCTATTCTCTGGTCAAAAGCAGCGATAAAATAAAATATGCCCTGCCTTCTCCCGGAAAGCCTTCCGATACTTTGTATGAAAGCGCAGAAAAGCTTGCGCGGCGCACTCATAAAGGCATTGTTATAAACGAAGTGATGGCGGTACACGATGACGGAGCTTATGATTGGATAGAGCTGTACAACAGCAGTAATTCTGCGGTCTCTGTCTTCGGATGGACTCTCTCTGACGGAGGCAGTGAGATATACACTGTTCCCGATAGGACGATTATGTCCGATGAATATTACGTCATAGAATGCAGTACGGGCTTCAGCATAAATAAGCACGGGGAAGCACTGTATCTTTATGACACCGACAAAACCCTTCAGGACACCTTTGACAGCGGCAAGCAAAGGCTCGGAATAAGCAGCGGCAGAAACAGTGCCTTCGAGCGGGTGTATTTTGCAAATCCGACAAAGGGGTCGAAAAACAGCGGCAAATTTTATTACGGCTACCTCGAAGCACCTCTCTTATCCAATCGGGAGCTTTATGCCGCCGCAGGGGATACGGTCGCGATATCCTGTGATGCTTCATGCATTATCAGGTATACGACAAACGGTTCAGAGCCAACCGAAAGCTCTCCTGTCTATTTCGAGCCGATCAAGCTTAACTCAAGCTGCGTGATACGGGCAAAGGCTTTTCCGACAAACGACCTCCGACAAACCATGCTCGAAAGCGACGAGGTCAGCGCCACATATATCGTCGGTGATTCCTACACAAGACATTCTCTCCCTGTAATTTCCGTTTCTGCCGAGCCGTCAAGCCTCTTTGGTTCGAGCGGCGCCTATACTCGGTATGAGAATGATTACCGCCCCTTCGTACACTTTGAATATTACGATAAAAACGGGTGCAGAATTTTAAGCACGGATACACTCTTCCATGTCGCGGGAAACACCAGCAGAGCTTACCCTCAAAAAAGCTTTTCCCTTAATTTTTCGGAAAGAGTCGGCGATTCGAAGGTCACAAGCGCACTTTTCCGCGACAGCAATCGTATTGAATTTCCTAATCTGCTTTTACGCGCCTGCGGTCAGGAATGGAACAAATCAAAGCTGCGAGATGAATATACGGCGCGCGCTCTTAAGGGCAGTGTAAATTGTCTTGTTCAGGCGGCCGAGCCGTGCGTGGTTTATATCAACGGCAATTATTACGGATTGTATTATCTGAGAGAAAAGCGGAACGAAAAATTCATTGCCTCCTATACGGAATATGATGCGGATGAAATTTTTATCTCCGAAAGCTATCTCAAAGGTGCAGAGTATAAAGAGCTGGAGGAATACGCTCAAAGCAGAAGCATGACAGACCCGATCTGCTATAAATATATGGAAGAAAGAGTTGACTTTGACTCTTTGATCGACTTCTGGATAGCAGAGAGCTATTTTTCAAACCCTGATACGCACAACACATGCCGCTGGAAGGCTTCCGACGGCAAATGGCAGTTTATTTATTACGATATGGATTATGCGTTTACAACAAAATATATGTATTCGAATTTTATCGGGCGTTTATATTCCGGTGCGGACAACGACAGGGAGGGTTATCTCGGGGCGGTTTACTGTCCTATAATGACCGCCCTGCTGAAAAATCCCGATTTTGAAAAAAGATTTGTCGAGCGCTATTGCGAATTGCTTGCAGCGACATTGTGTACCGACCGAATGCTCGGTATTTTTGACGAAATGACAGCGGAAATAGAAGCTGAGATACCTAATCAGTACAAGCGCTGGCACGCACCCTCCACCACAGCATGGCTTGCCAATGTAAAAGAAATAAGATCCTTGATCGAAACGCGCGAGGGTGAGATCATCGATCAGCTCGCAAAATACAGCTCTTTTTCAAAAGCTGAAATTCGCTCTCTTATTAAAAAACACAAAAAATAAATCAAAACCACCGGTTGAACCGGTGGTTTGCTCAAGCCCTATAAGGGCTTAACACCTGTAAGCCCCTTAAGGGGCACTGAATGGTGTGACAGCCACACTCTTGTCACTGGCAGCCCCCTACTCGGGGGCTGTTATTTT
>JAZSNH010000070.1:0-5573 GCA_045536305.1 Acutalibacteraceae bacterium | reverse complement strand
AAGCTTCGCGAATTTGAGGAAAAAAAGCCGCCTGCCTATCAGGGTCCGATCGTCGGCCTTTCGAGAAGCGCGCACGAGGAGGACGGCGAAGAGCATTATTATGTCCCCTCCATCGATGTCGGTGACAACGAGCGCCGCATGCGCTACAAAAAGCGCAACCGCAAGCCCTTAAAGCTTTGGCAGAAGGCGATTCTCACAGGTGTATGCATCTGCGCGGCCTTTGTGGGGTTTATTTTCCTTACGGTAAATCTCATGCTTATCGGAAAGATGAACCAGATACCCGTAAAAGGCTCTTACGATATGAACGACCTTTATTTCTATGAGCCCACAATGGTCACATCCATCCTCGACGATTCCATCTCCATATCGGAAGATGACCGCACACGCCTTTCAAAGCTCAACGATGCCTTCGAGCTGTCCGATCTTTCGGTAAAATCAGATAAAAAAATTCAAAATTTTCTTTTTGTGGCGCTTGATGAGCAGGGCACAGCAGACGGCATCGTCATAGTCTCCGCAGACGAAAAAACAAAAAAAATACGCCTTGTAAATATCCTGCCCGAATTGTATGTTCCGCTCGCCGAGCAGATCGACGGCGTAAACTACGGCTCATCGCTGAGGAACATTTACGCCTATGGCGGAGCCAAAACGCTTCGCGATACCGTGGAGGCTTCACTTAAGGTGCGTATCGATCATTATTTTGTCATAAACTTTACCGCCTTTGAGACTTTGGTAAATCACCTTGGCGGAGCAAGCGTTACGATCACAGAGGAACGCATCTCTCAATGGATGGCCTCAAATAAATACGACCCTCAGAAACGCTTCGGCGGCACAGGGCGTTTTACCTTAAACGGCGAGGAGGCACTTATCTATTCGAGAATGTCTCAGCTCGACAATGAATTTGCGCGCTCACTGCGCCAGCAGGAGCTTGCCGCAAAGCTTTGCGCTCGTTTGTCCGAATACGGCACTCTTGAGCATGTTTCGGTTCTTTACAACACCTTGAGCTATGTCACCACCGACTGCGGCGCAGGAAAAATGCTGAGGCTGTGCGGAAAGCTCAACAGGTACGGTGACTATGAGTTCAAGGGCGTGACAGTGCCGATTGCAGGTACATATACCGAGGGCTTTGTCAAGGGACAATATCTGCTTGCCTCAAATCTTACTGTAAACGCCAACGATGTACAGCTTTTCCTTTACAGCAATGATATGACCTATGCCGATGGCGGCACGGAGATAAACGTAATGCTCCCTGTACTCACCGAGGTCATCGATGTTCCCGAAGAGCCGCTTTCGGGCTCTGACCTTTCTTCGTCCGATCTTTCGGCAACCGACGCACAGCGTCAATAACCTTTAAACCGAGCTCTGCACCCTGAAATCAATCGTAACGGGTGCAGAGCTTTAATATTGTTTTTTACCAAAACCACACTTGACAATACAACACGGCACATGATAAATTTAGATTTATCGGGCGCAGTTTACCGCGTTCGGAAAGTAAAAAAGAAGAGTCTTCGCGCTTCTGACAACGATGTCTTCCGAAGAACGCGGCGGCTTAATGGCAACGGAGGTAAAACATGTCAAATTCTGTCACAAAAAAAATTATTTCTGTATTGCTTGCTCTTTCCATCATCACCGTTATGGTGCTAAGCGGCTGCAAGCAGGAAAAGCCGCAGGCAGAGCCTGTATTTTCCGGCACAGACGTACAGGAAACTGTCTCTGTCAGCGATCTGACTCCCGAAGAGCGGATTGAGCAGATCATCTCCGGCCTTACGCTGCATCAGAAGGCCTCCCAGATGGTTCAGGCTCAGAACGATGCAATTTATACCACCGATCTTCTCAAAATGCCGGTAGGCTCCGTGCTCAGCGGCGGCGGTGATTTCAGCAACAGCGGCTGGACAGTTGAGGAATGGAAAAAGCTTATCAACGGCTACCATAACGGCAGCCTCGCAAGCGATACTCCCATCCCCGTAATATACGGCATAGATGCTGTGCACGGCGTAGGCAAAATGCAGGGAGCTGTTGTCTTTCCTCATAACATAGGTATAGGTGCTGCCAACGACCCTGAGCTTACCTACCAGATGGGTCAGGCTGTTGCAAACGAGATGAAACTGGCAGGCATTCTGATGAATTTCGCACCTTGTGTGGCCGTGTCCGACGACCCAAGATGGGGCCGTACTTATGAGTGCTATTCAAGCGATACCGCTATCGTTACATCTCTTGGCAAGGCATACGCCGAGGGACTCATTTCACAGGGAGTTATGGCTTGCGGCAAACACTTTATCGGCGACGGAAGCACAGAATACGGAACTGCTTATGGAAGCAACGGCACTCCTCTTGACCGCGGAAACACCGTTATAGAGATGGACGAGCTGAAAGAGCGTCTGCTTCCTCCCTACAAGGCACTTATCGACTCCGGCGTCAAGATCATGATGCCCTCTCACGGTTCAGTAAATGGTGTGCGTATGCACGAGAACAAGGAGCTGCTTACCGATCTGCTCAAGGGTGAGCTTGGTTTTGACGGATTTGTTATTTCCGACTGGGAGTCTGTCAATGAACTGTCCGGCGGCTCTCTTGAGGAGAATGTTGTTCTTGCGATCAACGCAGGCGTGGATATGCTCATGCAGCCCTATAACTTCAAAAACGTCGCCCGTATAATCGTTGAGGCTGTGGAGGACGGAAAAATTCCTGAAGAACGCATCAACGATGCTGTTGCAAGAATAATAAGAGTCAAGCTTGATATGGGTATTCTCGATGACCCGTACAATAAAAATAATCCTTCGGCAGTCACCGAGCTCGGCTCTGCACAGTACCGTCAGCTTGCTCAGCAGTTGGTTGAAAAGTCCCTTGTTCTGTTAAAGAACGAAAACGAGATTCTTCCTCTTAAAAACGGCGCAAAGGTACTGGTCCTTGGACAGGCTCTCGATGATGTGGGCGTGCTGTGCGGCGGCTGGACCGGTTCATGGTGCGGCGATACCGACGAAAACACCGGAGGAATAATGCCCGGCACCACTATCCTTGACGGACTCAAGGAATACGCCTCTGCACACAATGTGGAAATTATCACAGACCGCAGCCGTGTCAACGAAGCTGACGTTGTAATTATCGGTCTCGGTGAGTCTCCCTATGCCGAATGGTACGGCGATTCCGATAACATCTCCATAATCGGAAACAACGCTCTTGCAGGAAACGCTGAGCTTATCGAGTTTGCTGAAAACTGCGGCAAGCCTGTCGCAGCCCTCATTGTAGCAGGACGCAATGTGCTTGTATCCGATTATATTGACAAATGGGATGCCGCAGTTATGTGCTATCTGCCTGGTTCCGAGAGCGGCGCAGTCGCCCCTGTGCTGTACGGCGATAAGGATTTCATCGGTAAGCTCCCAATGCCCTGGTACAAGACCAACGAAGATATCGGAAGCGATGCTCCTGTCCTTCAGTTTGAGCTTGGATACGGTCTGAGCTATAATGATTAAAAAAAGAATATTCAATGATATTTCAAAAGGGTATGCTGTCTGCAGAACAGACAGCATACCCTTTTTTTCAATGAGCGATTGTTTTATTCTTTTTTTGTTCGCAGAACGAAAATGTCAGTCACTTACTACCCATCTTACATCTTCATCAATCTCATAATTATAGTATGATGCTTTATGCGGAGCTATAACAGTAAGATTCTCACAGTCAACAAATGCCTCTTTGCCAATGGCGGTTACACTGTCGGGAATCGTAATTTGTCTTAGTTTTAAACAACTGTCAAACGCTCTTTCGCCTATTTCTGTTACTCCATCTGGAATTTTGACACTTCTGAGGTTCTCACACGTAGCAAAGGTCTCCACGTTGATAACTGTAATTTTGGGCGGAAGCTCAAATTCCCTAAGGCAAAGGCAATTATCAAAAGCTCTTTCTCCAATATACGTTACACTGTCCGGTATATGAATCGATTCAATGGCATAGCATCCGGCAAATGCACCTGCGCCAATGCTCTCAATGCCTTCGTGGATATTGACTTCCTTAAGTTCTCTGCACCCCACAAACATATATTCACTGATTTCTGTCAATGTGGCGGGGAAAACGATTTTTTTAAGCTTTTTGCACTCACAAAATGCATGATGTTTTATTTCAATCACACTGTCGGGAATGATTATTTCTGTCAGAGTTTTATTGCACAAAAAAGCATTTTCACTTATCTTTGTAACTCTTTTTCCATCGATGCTTTCAGGAATTTCCAGCACACCGCTCGTTACCGAAGCATCATACTGCGGAAATCCTGTAATCATTGCCTCTTCGCCTTCGATTTTATAGGTTAAACCATTTTCCATAACACCGATGTATGAGCTTTTTTCGTTAATCTCCGAAGTATCATTGATGTCTGCATGCGACACCTCTTCTTCGATCGCACCAATATCGGAAACGCTTGCCGTTTCACTCCTATCGTCAGACGAAGCTTTGCCGCAGGAGCTCATTACAGCGACCGTCGCTATAATCAAAATAAATAAAACAGCTTTGCATTTATTTAACACATGAAATCCCCCTTTAATTCTTTCTTATATGCTTTTATCATCTTATCATCGTTCATTTTGCAAGTCAATATTTCTCTCCGTCTGCATATTCACATATCTGCTTTATAAAAAATTTATTAAAACAAGCCTAAACATATTTAATTATTTGTTTATCTGTGATATTATACAACCGATACGACAGCAGAAATGCTGCTCGTACAAAAACGGTCGGCAATTTAAAAGTGGGTGTAAAAACAAATTATAAAAGGAGACGAAGAAAATGGGAACAATGAAAAAAATTCTTTCCATCGTAATGGCGGCCATATTGATGCTTTCCGTTATGGCGCTGCCTGCACTGCAGGTATCGGCTGCAGAGAGCACTGAAACCGTTACAGTTGTGCAGATAACGGGCGATCTCGTAAATCTTCGCAGCGGTGCAGGCGCATCCTACAGTAAGGTAGACTCGGCTAAAAACGGCACTCAGTTTACTTACCTTACAACCAAGACCGTATCGGGTATCGACTGGTATCAGATACAGTACAATTCCTCTACCAAGGCATGGGTCACAAGCCAGTTTGCAAAATTAGTCACCGCCTCCCCGACAGCCAATCAAAAGGTTGAGATAACGGGCGATCTTGTAAATCTTCGCAGCGGTGCGGGTTCATCCTACAGCAAGGTGGGCTCGGCTAAAAACGGCACTCAGTTCACCTATCTTGCTGCCAAAACCGTATCGGGTATCAACTGGTATCAGATTCAGTATAATTCCACCACCAAGGCATGGGTCACAAGCCAGTTTGCAAAATTAGTCACCGTCACCCCGTCTGCCAACCAAAAGGTTGAGATAACGGGTGATCTTGTAAATCTTCGCAGCGGTGCAGGCGCATCCTACAGCAAGGTGGGCTCGGCTAAAAACGGCACTCAATTTTCCTATCTTGCAAGCAAAATCGTATCGGGTATCGAATGGTATCAGATTCAGTATAATTCCACCACCAAGGCATGGGTCACAAGCCAGTTTGCAAAATTAGTCACCGTCTCCCCGACTGCCAACCAAAAGGTTCAGATAACAGGCGATCTTGTAAATCTTCG
>JAZSNH010000012.1:0-5012 GCA_045536305.1 Acutalibacteraceae bacterium | reverse complement strand
AATTGTATTTTAACAGCTTTCGCTGTTAGAATCACTTTTTCAGAGCTTGATGCTCAAAACCGACATTGCTGACGTAAAAGTTACATTTTTATATTCGTGTTTCTTTCAAAGTACGAGTGCAACTTGCGTTGCACCCTCAAAAGAAATTACGGGTACTTCTTACTTTCGTTGTTTAATTTTCAAGGAACATTCTGTGCCGCACTCGGGAAAGTTGCTTTCTTGCGGCGACTTCATTAGATTATCATAGGTCAGACTAAATGTCAAGCATTATTTTTAAGTTTTTTATTTTTTTATTTTCCCGGGTTGAACAGCGTATTTTTATCTGTTATACTACGGTCATCATTATAATAAAGGAAAAGACATTTATGCCTATTATGATTCCAAATTCTCTTCCGGCGAGAAAGGTTCTGGAGAGTGAAAATGTATTTGTTATGACCGAGGAACGCGCAGGCTGTCAGGATATTCGTCCTCTCAGAATTGCTATTGTCAACCTCATGCCTACAAAGATAGAAACAGAAACTCAGCTGCTTCGTCTGCTGGGCAACTCACCTCTGCAGATAGAGATAGAGCTTATTCAGACCGCGACACACGCCAGCAAGAACACCTCACGTACTCATCTTGCCACCTTCTACAAAACTCTTGACGATATAAAAGATCAGAAGTTTGACGGTATGATAATTACCGGTGCGCCTGTTGAAACTCTGAGCTTTGAGGAGGTAGACTACTGGGACGAGCTTACATCTATAATGGATTGGGCAAAAACCAATGTATATTCGACATTATATATATGCTGGGGAGCTCAGGCAGGCCTTTACTATCACTTCGGCATAAAGAAGCGTGCATTGGATAAAAAGCTGTCGGGTGTTTACCGCCACGATGTTCTCGACCCGCTTCATCCTCTTATGAGAGGCTTTGACGACCGCTTCTTCTCTCCGCATTCACGTTATACCTACGTAAGGGATACTGATATCGATGCCGTGCCCGAGCTTGTGACCTTAGCCAAGAGCAAGCGTGCCGGCGTTGCCATAGTCGCCCATAAGAACGGCAGAATGTTCTTCTGCACAGGTCATCTTGAATATGATCGCATGACTTTGGCCAATGAATATTTCAGGGATGTGGCAAAGGGCATTGAGCCTCAGATACCCTACAACTATTTCCCCGATGACGACCCTGAGCAGACTCCTTTCCAGAACTGGCGCTCCTACGCCCACATGTTTTTTGCAAACTGGCTCAATTATTACGTATATCAGCAGACTCCCTATGATCTTAATGACCTCATAGGAAGACGTGACGAGGATTAAAATTATAACAACCCTCTCAGTTACGCATAACTGAGAGGGTCGTTTTTTGGTTTATCGGGGCTGTATGCTGCATTACAGTTCTCCCGGATAAATACCGCTTTTCGGTTTTTTACATGATATTAGTCATTGTGAAATTTTGTTAAGGAGAATAATTTTTAAAACGCATTAAGTCCGATCTGTAAACAATGCAGGCTCTATGCACAATGAAATAATTCGCTCTTGTAAATGTCAATTCTTTCTATTATAATTATCATAACCTGAAAATTGGGGTGATTATTTTGAAAACAGACGAAAAACGTTTGCAGGTGGGACACATCGGCATACGAACAGTGTTTGAGATCCTGTTTACAATGTGCGCGGTGATATTCTGCGTAGTACTTATCATGAACTCCTTCGAAAGCGACTACAAAGGTTCCTCTGACGGAAAGCTTGAGCAGACCACCGCTCAGCTTTCGGAATATCTTGCACCTGTCATAAAAGAGGAAAATCTCATGCAGGGCAATGATGAGAGAAACGAATTTATCGGACAGAAGTATTCCGATATGCTCAATTCATGTCTGACCACCGAGGAGATCATATATTCCGGCGGAATTTATACCCTCGAAAACGGCATGCTTTATCTGAAAGCCCAAAGCTCAGCCTTTGAGCCCATTGCAGACGAGGAAAAACTTTCCGAGCTTGCCTCGCTCACTCAGCGCGGCAGGACCGCGACTTATGTCGACGGTGACGTAAGTGTGACCTACAAGCCCATCGAGGGCGAAAGCGGCGAATGCTTTGCTCTGCTCGTAATTTCTGCGGAGCGTCAAGGTACTATGGAATACGCGGGAGTTGTTCGCAACAGGCTTTCCCTGTTCGCTGTCATCTGCTGTTTGTCGGTCATAGTTTATTTCTCCGCTTCGGGAATTATCTCCTCCATTAAAAAGCGCAGAACGGAGGTGGCAAGATGAAAAAATTCAGTTGGTTCAAGTGTCTTACTCTTCTGTTTATTTCTCTTGCGCTTGTCTTTGGCGGTTTTGTTCTCAACGCCTATGAAAACACCGTTGAGAACGAAAAAACTGCCGGTATCCTTCAGATAGCGGTCTATGTTCTTCTGGGACTGGGCGCGTTTCTTCTGATACTCGACGTTATCATCATGCTTGTAAAGGCTTCCCGTCTCAAGGTCACGGAATTTGCCCTTCATTTCATGCGGTATGTGGTGATCATTCTCGGTATCTCTGTCAGCGCGTTCGTTATTCTCGAGCATGACTACAATCTGCAGGATGAAAATGCTCAGAAAAACGAGCTTTCTCAGATAACCCTTGCCGCATCGGTCGGAATAACCGATGCTGTCGGCGCAGACACACGCTTTGACGAGGATTATGTGATATCTGTCAGCGATGCAGTGAGCGCTCTTCTTACCGACACTCAGATCGAAGAGGGCAGAAATGCAGCTCTTTATCTGTACATAGACCTGTCCGATATATATTCTCAGTCAACAGGCGATTTCGGGACTGATCTCAGCCGTGGGCTACCTGTTTTTGAATGCGGCAATCCTCCCACAAACGAGGATTCCATAAGCCGCGCGGTATACACCATCGACAATGAGCTTCGTCAGCTCAATTATTTTGAATTTGAGGACAGCGAATACCTTATCGCAACCGTTCCTGTCTATACAACCACCGGCAAGTGCGTAGGCGCGCTTGAGATAAGCGAAAATCTCAACATAAAATCTGCGCTCGATCTTGTAAACTTCCCCCTCATAATGACCATCGCAGGCGCGGTGATACTTCTTATCATCCTTTATTATGCACTTTCCCATCTTCTCGAGGTCATTCTTCGCCCCCGTATCGGCGAATCTGACAGCGGTCTGGGTGCGAATCCCGCATTCAGGCTCGGCAATGAATCGGCTCGTTCCGTTTCACTGCTTATGAGCATGTGCTGTACTATACCGCTATGCCCGATCTTCTTTGATTTTGCCGATGAATCGGCGGCATTTTTCTCTCAGAAGGCAAGCTTTATCCCCGAGCTTATTTTGCCTTACATGCCTCTTCTTATATATATGGTCACCTGTATAATCGGAAATCGTCTCGGCGGTATCATGAAAAACTATCTCAACGTTTTCGTTGTGCTTATCGGCAGTACCCTTGCTGTTGCAGGCGCTGTCCTCATGCTCCGCTCTTCGCCCCTTATGGGTGTTGCCTTCTGGGGCCTCGGTTACGGGCTTTCCGCACGTATGGTCGATAAATACCGCGTCTATGCAAGATACAGCGCACATAACGATCCTTCCGTCATCTATTCTCCTTATCTGGGACTTGCCGCAGGTATACTTATCGGCTCATTCATGTATGTACGCGGCGGAACGAAATTCCTGTTTGTATGTTCTGCGGCACTCATCGCCGCAGTTGCCGTGCTTGTTTGTGCTCTGTTTAAAAACACCGGCTGCTCTCATATCTCCCGCGACGGCGATGAGGATTTCCTCAACGAGGTCTATACAAGAAATACCGTTTTCGGAAGATTCGGTATACTCGCCATTGTGTTTTCGGTCATACTCTCGTTCGGCTGGTTTGGACTGACAGTTTATCTTTATTCTCAGGGTGTTACCGCCACTGCCATAACTCTTGGCTTCGCCTGCGTTATACTCGGCGGCGGCGTTGTGGGCAATCTTTACCGCAAGGCAGAAACTCCCCTGCTGCGATTTATGTTCGGTATTTCCGGACTGTTCCTTGCCGCCTCCATTGTTCCCTTTGCTGTTGCTCCCTCGCCCTCTACCGCTACGCTTTGCTATTTCCTGCTGGTCATAGCTGAGGTGCTCGGCCACGGCACAATAAACGCTTATCTCACTCAGGACGACCGCACGGCAGGCGACGACGGAGTTTACGGCACCGACGACGACGAAAAGACCTTCAATACCAAGGATCGCATCGGCTATTGGGGTCAGGGCAACCTGCTTCTTGAGCTGACAAGCATCGCCTCGGTCATCGGCGGAATATATCTGCTCAAGCTTGACAACATTTCGATACCCCTGCTTATTGCGGCTGTACTTGCCGCGATAGTTGCGGTACTGAATCTTATCCTTATAATCACCGCAAAACCTGCCCCCTCCACCGCTCTTGCGGTCATTGACGACAAAAAGACCGAAGAAAAAAAGGAAAAGCCTGCCCCTGTCTTTATTCCCGAACCCGAAAAGAAGGCGGAGGAAGAGCCGAAACCCGAGCCGAAGGATGAGCCCATATTTGATTTCGGAAGCACCTACGAAAAGGACGAGCCTGTTCTCGATCTCGGCGGTGAGGACGAAAGCAAAGCGGAGGAAGATAACGCAGCTCCCGTGGTACTTCCCGAGCCCGAAAACGATATACCCTCGGCTGAAGACTCAGCCGAGCACGCACCCGACATAAGCACAGGATACGGCGGCGATTTCGACGACACGCCATATCCTCCGCTTATAGGCGACGAGCTTAAAAATGACGATGTTATCGCACTGTAGGCTCTAAAAAGCAATCCCTTTATCGGGGGCTTACAAAACAAAAACAACAGGCACAGCAGTTTAATCCGCTGTGCCTGTTGTTTTACTGTTTTTATATTTTACCACTCTTTGGTCGGTCAGTGCTTCCAATGCCCCTGAAAAATCAAACCCCAGCGCTTCGCCGCTCGGGAATATTTCCGCAAGAGGCACAAGCACAAACGCACGCTCTGCCATTCGAGGATGAGGAACTGAAGTCGGATCGTAGCCAT
>JAZSNH010000062.1:0-32840 GCA_045536305.1 Acutalibacteraceae bacterium | reverse complement strand
GAGATCGAGTATATCCCGAACAACGCTTCGGCATAACAAAAAAGAGCAGACCTGAAGCCTGCTCACACAAGAATAATCATCAAATGAAAATCGAGTGTTCATATCGTACCACTCAGATACGTTATGAACACTCGAAATGGTCCGAGTGACAGGAGTCGAACCTGCGGCCTCTTGAACCCCATTCAAGCGCGCTACCAAACTGCGCTACACCCGGATAAGTAAAGTTTTATTCAACGAACAGACTATGAATAATTTGCCCGTTGCTTATAACATTATATCTTTTCTTTTTGTTTTGTCAAGGGATGTTGACAAAATTTCTTGATAAAATGCAAATTTATTTTTTTGTATTGCTTTTTCAATATAAAATTCGGCGCTTTTATTCTATCTCCGTATTGTAATACAATATCGCATATTATATATTCTGCTGCTTTTTATCAAATATATTGTCTGAGTCATGCTGTTTTCACTTGACATTCACATTATCTTCATGTAATATCAATAGTAGATTTTACAAATCTGAATAATTTGAAGGGAAGTAATATTTATGGCAAAAAAGATTTCCGCAATTCTCGCAATCGTTATGCTCCTCGTTTGTGTTTTCGCAGCATGCAGCAGCGGCGTTGACCCCAAGACTGCAATTATCGGTTCCTGGACCGGTATGGAAGACGGCACCGAATGCACCTATATTTTCAATGGCGACGGCACCGGCACTGCTGAAGGCATGGGCATGGAAATGGAAATGACTTACTCCATCGACGGCAACAACATCACAATCACCCTCGATACCACAGGTACTGTTGAGGATATGCTCGGCATGAGCATCGAAGAGCTCCTCGATGCAGGTCTTGTTACTCAGGCTGATGTTGATGAACTCATCGTTACCGACACCGCCACCTTTAAAATCAAGGGCGACACCCTCACCATGGGCGGCAACACCTACACCAAAAACAACTAATTCATAAGTGCATACTAAAAGGCTTAAATCTGCAAAATGCAGACTTAAGCCTTTTTATTTTTTCCTTTTGTGCCGCTCGATATTATCAGCCTTTATTTTGCAGCTGCCAGAATGCCACTGCGCTGGCTGCCGCGACATTGAGTGAATCCACATCGTGTGACATTGGTATCTTTACCGTATAGTCACAATCGGCAATGGTTTTTTCAGAAAGGCCGTCTCCTTCTGTTCCGAGAATTATCGCAAGCTTTTCCTCTGTCATGAGACACGGGTCGTCAATCCCGACTGAATCGTCACAAAGCGCCATTGCCGCTGTCTTAAAGCCCTTTTCGCGTATTGTCCTCATCCCCTCTTCGGGCCACTGTACTGTTTTTTCGCCGATATATGTCCATGGTATCTGAAAAACCGTGCCCATGCTCACTCTTGCAGAGCGGCGGTAAAGAGGGTCTGTACAGCCCGGAGTCAGCAGTACCGCATCTATATTAAAGGCTGCTGCCGAGCGGAATATCGCGCCTAAGTTCGTAGGATTCATTATATCCTCAAGCACCGCAATTCGCCGTGCTCCGTCACATATTTCATCAACGCTTTTCGCCTTCGGACGCCGCATGGCGCACAGCACTCCGCGAGTCAGCTTAAAGCCTGTGAGCTGTGTAAGGATATCAAATTCAGAGGTATATACCGGAATATGTCCGCATCTCTCTATTATCTCTCTTGCCTCTCCCCGTATATGCTTTCTTTCAAGGAGCATCGACACAGGCTCACAGCCTGCGTTTAACGCGCGCTCTATGACCTTTGGACTTTCCGCAATAAACATCGCACTCTGCGGATGCTCGCGGTTTAGAAGCTGTGCTTCGGTAAGACGCGCATAAACATCAAGCTCAGTCGCTTCAAAATCGGTTATTTCTATTACATTTGGTTCAAACTCGCTCATAGCATCATCTCCGTTACAGCTTATACTATATCAGAAAAAATCGCTCACGGCAACGCCGCTTTTCTATTTTGTTTTTTTCCCTTGTTTAGTACAAAAACACGTGATATAATTTTATATTATACGACATGGAAGGGAGGCTGTCTGATTTAAGATCAGTATTTAATATGAGCTCTGAACTTACCGAACGCGAAATACGCGCAAAGCGTGTTATGACGCCCTTTGCATTTTTACTGCCTGCGGCGGTGCTTATTGTCGTATGTATTATCGGAGGCATAAGTCCTTTTGGAAACGCGACTCTTGTTTCCGAATTCAACGCTGAATTTATCGAAACTCTCGAACGCTTCAGACGCACTGTTTCGAGCGGAGAAAGTCTTTTTTACAGCTTTACCGAAGGACTTGGAGGCGGCACCTTCAGCACCTATTCGCAAGGCTACTTCTCTCCTCTTTATCTTATCGCGCTTTTATTCCCCGCCTCACGTGCCGCAGATGCATTTATGCTTATTACTCTTTTGCGTATGGGCATAGCCGGACTTACAAGCTATCTGCTGACTTCCTCTCTCAACGACCGCGCTGAGCTGTGTCTCGGCTTTTCGGTTGCCTACGGCGGCTGTGCAGGTTTTTTGATATGTGTGTTTTCTCCGCTTTACGCAAGTGCGGCCGCACTTCTCCCCGCTGTAGGCGCAGCCGTTCTGTCTCTTCTGAAAAACGGCCGTACGATATGGCTTTCACTCTCTCTTGTGCTTTTTATGATAACCTCATGGCAGTTCTGGCCTGCGGCAATTTTCTTTACAGCCGCATTCTTTGTCTGGGGCACAAATGCGGTTGAGGAAAAGAGCTATATAAAAGCCGCCGCATTAAGATGTGCTGTTATTTTCACTCTGGCTTTGGGTGTCGGAGTTATCTTTGCAGTCCCCTCAATGATCGAAACGGCTGAAACCTCCGGTGTTATCCGCTCTCTTTCTGACACCTCAAGAGTCTCTCTCCCCGATCTATTTTCAGGACTTTTTATGGGCAGTGAAGCCGAAATCGGCAGCAACGCCTTTATATACTGCTCTGTATGCACCCTTATCATGCTCCCCGTTTATCTTTTCAACGGCAAGCTTCCAAAGGGCGAACGCATTATGGCTGCAGGCATATTGCTTTTATTTATGCTGGTGCAGGTAGTACCCTCTCTGAGCATAATCTTTACAGGCTTTGTTCCTGTCGGAGGCTGTGAAAGCGGCGTTTCATTCATGTTCTGCACCTGCGCCGTTGCCTTTGCCGCACGCGGTCTTTCGGTTCCGTCGGGCATCACTGTGGGCAAGGTCGTGGGAAGCTGGCTTATGGTGATTCTGATCTTTGCCGCATCGCTGGCGTTCGGCCGGGAAGATATGCGGTTCCTTATTATGATAGTCACCGCAGGCTTTGTCACTTTATACGCCGCTATAGTTCTTGTTGTCATGAGCGACCGCAGGCCTCCTGCCATATTCAGTATTGTAATAATGCTGTGCATTTTCGCAGAGGCCATAACGGCGGGCTCTGACTGCATACTTACAGCAAAGGAAAAATCCATACCCGTAAAAAGCGAATCAATAGCCTCGGCAGCGGCGGCGGAAACAGCGGTCGATTCTCTGCTGTCGGGCTGGGAGCTTACAGGAAAGCGCGAAGGTATTTCCCGAGTGCGCGGTGAATGCGATATACTTTCATCAGATTCTCTTCTCAGCCAGCAGGTCGTCGATTCCGAGACAAGCTTAACGCTTTTCAAAAGCCTCGGTATCAACGGCAAAAACGGCTGGACGGGCGTTACAGACACCCTTTTTGGTGTGCGCTACCTTATCTCCGACGAGAATGAACAGACCTATACCGCTCTGTCTGTTGGCGAGGGTATCGGTCTTTACGAAAATAAAAATACGCTCTCCGCAGGCTTTGCCGCCTCGGATATCATTCTTGGAGTAGACCCCTCACTTTCCTCTAATCCCTTTACTGCTCAGGAGCTTATGCTTTCTGCCGTGCTCGGAGAACAGCGAACTGTTTTTACCCCCGCACAGATAACAGAAATGCGCTATGACGGCGCCTCCTGCAATGAATTCAACGAAAGCATGCTTATAACACGCTATGCCGATGAGGCCGTCCTTTCCTATACGGTAACCGCACTCTGCGAGGGTGATATGTATATGTGGCTCTCCTCCGGTCTGCCGGATGACGCCGCACTTTCCATAAACGGCTCCCTCGAGAAAAACACCGACCTTTCTTCTATCGTTTATCTGGGCAGACACAATGCTCTTGACAGTGTGACTGTGGAAATAGAGCTTGACGAAGTAAACACAACACTAAACAATGTTTACTTTATGACTCTCGACAAGGATGCCTTCTCTTCTGTTCTCAGCATACTCAGCACAGATCAGCTTACCTTTGTGCGTGAAAACGGCAGCAGCGTCAAGGCAGTTGCCAACACCAAGGCAGGAGATGTTATTTTTACGACTATCCCCTACAGCAAGAACTGGACTGCTGTTGTGGACGGAAAAAAAGCTGTCACCTACGAGTGCTTCGGCGGTCTTATGGCCATAGGCGCGCCCGAGGGACAGCACACCCTTACACTGACCTATATCCCTGTCGGATTTGAGGTATGCGTCGTTGTCAGTGTTCTTTCTTTCCTTGTCGCGCTGTGCTATATAATAATAACAGAGCGCACCGGCAGAAATGATATGCCGCCCGAGCCTGAGCTTCCTCTCGCACCTCCTTCCGTGCCCGGAATGGAATCGGTGGAAACAGGCAGCGTTATCCCTGTTGTATCTCCGACCCTTGAGGTCGATCTTGATTTTGAGTCTGAGGATAACACCCTCGACTGGCTGTAAATACGGAGGTAAAAGCCATGAATATTCTTGTTGTCGGAAGCGGAAAGAATGCACGTCATGTTGCCCGTGAGCTTGTTGCCGCAAGGCATGAGGTTTCTGTTCTCTGCGAAACAGGAGAAGCTGTAAACGCTCTTTCCGATTCTGATTTTCCCGGCAGTGTCACCCTGGGCAAGGCTACCGATCTCGATTCTCTCAAAGCTGCGGGAATTGAGGATTGCGATGCCCTTGTTTCCTGCACCGATGACGACAACACCAATGTTATGGTCTCGGAGATGGTAAGAGAGTTCTTCAAGACCGAAAAGATAGTAACTCGCCTTGTGGACGTCAGCCGCGAGGACATATATCAGCATTACGGCCTCGAAACGATATGCTCTACAAGACTCGTTGCAAACGCTATCGTTTCTGCTCTTTCACCCGAACATCAGGCGCGTCAGACCGTGCAGTTCGGAACCAATACGCTCGGCTTTGAGCTGCGCCCTGTAAACGACCTGATGGACGGGCGCTATACTGACGAGCTTAAGATCCCCGAAAGTCATACCGTTATCGGCATCATGCACAGCGATGAGCGTATAACGCTTTTAAAAAAAGAGCGCCTTATCATGCACGAAGGCGACAGCCTCCTTATAGCAAGGACGGTCGATTGATAAGGATTTCTCTATTCGGAAAATTTTATCGGAAGATAACAAAAAAGGTTATGCATCGGTAAACCGATGCATAACCTTTTTTAAGTTTGCCAAAGAAAACCAATTACCTGTTGAGTTCTTGCCTATCAGCCGATATAGGGCTTTAACATCTCATCGTCAACAGTTGTAATGCTCCATACCTCAGTCAGAGAAACGACCTCATCCTTGCCTATTTTCTTCATGGGGCAGATGCTTTCCGTTTCGAGCATAAAGCCGTCAACATAGGTTTCTATACTGCAACCGAAATCGGGATAAACAGCGCCTGCCTCGTAGGAGGTCTTCTTTACGAACACATCCTCCTCAGTTATGTATGCAAGCCAGCCTGCATTGCTGTTTATGCCGCACTTGAAGGAGCTGCTGACATCTTCGTTATGCTGAAGCTTATAGCAATCCTTTCCGAAGGAGAAGCGCTTGTCGGTCATATCGCAATAGGGCCAGAAGGAGATCATCTTATCGGGCAGAGGACAAAGCTCCATTACCTTATTCATCGGACAAACTGCCGTACCGCCCTTACGCATCTGAGTGATTCCCCATGTGCCGACGGTGCGTAATTCGTCGCGGAGATTCTTTATGTCCATCTTAACGGTGGCCTCTGTGCCGCTCTCTGCCAATGTAACGGTCATTTCAAACTGCCAGTCGGTAACAGGCTGGGCGTTGGGTGTGAAAACTGCACCGTTTTCGAGCTCAGTCCATGCAACAGGCTCGTTGTCGGGATAGTAGCTCAGCGGCATGCTTTCGGGCGTTGCCCACATTCTGTGACCGCCCCACATCTCGTATACGGGTTTGCCGAAGGCCTCCATTATGGAAGGGTCGGTGACTATATTCTTTCCATCAAGATCGTTGAAGAACAGGTTTTCTCCGTCGGTTCTGCGATAGGAAATAACACGGGGACCTCCGTCTACGGTGATAAGCAGCTCAGCGTCCTCGTTTGCAATGCGGACGCACTTTCCAAAACGCAAATAATTGACTGTACTGATAGTAACTGCCATTTCTGCCACTCTCCTTAATAAACTTTTGTTTTTTCGATTATATCCATTACCTTCTGCGTGTCTGTTAGATACGGAAGCTTTGAGGCCACCACAGCACAGCCGCAGGCGGCTGCACAGGCTGCACATTCACGCTCTGTCATTCCCGTAAGAAATGCATAAACATATCCTGCCAGTGCCGTATCGCCCGCTCCAACTGTGTTTACCTCGTCTGTTTCGGGCGGTACTGCCTGTATTTTTTTATCCTTTGCAATAAGGTAAAGACCCTTTTTACCAAGGCTTAAAATAACCTTTTCTATGCCGTTTTCTACCATTTTGCCGCACTCTGCGAGCATGTCATCGATATCTCTCAGCGGTCTGCCGACAATAAGCTCAAGCTCATGCTCGTTTGGCTTTATAAGCCATGGGCGAAGAGAAATAAGCCGCTCGGCCGAGATCGCCTCACTGTCTATGACCACCTTATAGCCGCATTCAGAGGCGTAGGATATAAGGCTGTCCACCTCGCTCTCGCTTATGCCCTCGGGAACACTTCCCGAAAAGATGATAACATCATCCTCTTCCCATATATCGCGGATAAGTTCCTTCATGCGCTCTGCGGCATCGGCATCTGCAGCCTGTCCTGCACGGTTTATTTTTATCGTTTTGCCCTCTGAGAGCAGTGTCAGGTTTTCTCTCACTTCACCGTCCACTATCACAAAACGGCAGTGTATCCCTTTTTCGTCAAGAGGCTTGCGGAATATCTCGAGACTGTCGCGGCCGACTATTGCGGCGGCAATGTTCGGAAAACCCAATGCAGTAAGGCTTTCCGAAATGTTGATGCCTTTTCCTGCGGATATCCTGCTTTCCGAGACAGGGCGGTTTATCCTCTCCGTGTGCAGGCCATCGAGAACAAGCGTTGTGTCAAAGGCGGGATTTAATGTTATAGTTACAACCTTACTCATCAGCTTCTGTGCCACTTTACTCCCTGCGGAGTATCCTCAAGAATGATGCCTCTCGACTTAAGCTCGTCACGGATCCTGTCTGCCTCGGCAAAGTTCTTTGCCTTTCTTGCTGCCTGTCTCTGCTCAATAAGAGCTTCGATTTCGGAATCGACATCATCATCGGTCTCGCGGTTATAGAGGAGTCCGAACACCTCGGTCAGCTCGTTGAACAATCCGAGTGCATACTCAGCCAGCTCCTTTGAGGGATTGGTCGAGGTCGATACATAAGTGTTTATATCTCGTGCGAGGTCAAAAACGGCAGAAAGTGCTTCAGCCGTATTGAAATCGTCGTCGAGTGCCTGCTCAAAATGTGCTCTGTGGTCGCAGAGCTTTGTTTTTATCTCGGCTTCGCCGTCCTTTAATGCGCCCTCTGCCTTGGATACAACAAATTCAAGATTGCTCAGGCAGGTGTAAAGACGGGAAAGCGCCGCCTTGTTCTGCTCTATGACATCGTAGGAATAGTTGATCGGGCTTCTGTAATGGCTTGCAAGCATCATCATTCTGATAGGCTCGTAGCCGAACTTTTCCGCAACATCGCGAACAGTGAAGAAGTTTCCGAGCGATTTGCTCATTTTTTCGTTGTTTACCGTAATAAAGCCGTTGTGCATCCAATAACGCGCAAAAGGCACGCCGTTTGCACACTCCGACTGCGCTATTTCATTCTCATGGTGAGGGAAGATAAGATCCTGGCCGCCTGCGTGGATATCAAGAGTTTCGCCAAGATATCTGCGGCACATTGCAGAGCATTCTATATGCCAGCCCGGTCTTCCCATGCCCCACGGGCTTTCCCATGCAGGCTCACCCGGCTTTGCACCCTTCCACACCGCAAAATCGGCAGGAGAACGCTTTACATCGTCAAGAGATACTCTCTCGCTTGCTCCGTCAAGCAGTGCATCGAGGGTCATTTTGGAAAGCTTGCCGTATTCGGGGAAGGTCTCGGTTGCAAAATAAACATCGCTGCCCGATTGGTAAGCGTGACCTCTTTCAACAAGAGCCTCTATTATGCTTATTATTTCATCTATATTTTCCGTTGCTTTCGGGTGGATGGTCGCCTTTTTAACTCCAAGGCCCTGTGCATCGACCCAGAATTCATTGATATATCGCTCGGATACAGTCATAAAATCCGTACCCTCATCGTTTGCCTTGTTTATTATCTTGTCATCGACATCGGTGAAGTTCTGGGCAAAGGTGACCTCATAGCCCTTCCATTCGAGGAAACGACGGAATGCATCGAAAACTATCAGCGGACGTGCGTTGCCGATATGGATAAGGTTGTAAACGGTCGGGCCGCAGGCATACATCTTTACCTTGCCCTCTTCGATCGGCACAAAATCGTCCTTGCTTCTTGTAAGTGTATTGTAAATTTTCATGTTTATTTCACTCTTTTCCTGTTTTTTCAGATGTTTATTTCATAATTTTCCGTTAATATTCACAACATTTCAACATCGCTGAGAAAAGAGCAAATTTGTAATTTCTTGGATAGTCAAGTTATTCACATCCAGTTAAGGGTTATTCCTTTGAGCCTTCCAGCTCTTTTATGCGCTGCTCCAGCTTTTCCATGTCCATACGCATTCTGCAAAATTCCTGAGACACAGGATCGGCATAATGGATCTGGTCGAGATCGCGGCTGTCGATCTTTTTTCCTGCTATGCGTACCACACGCGCAGGTACGCCGACCGCCGTAGCCTCTGCCGGCACCTCACTGAGTACCACCGCGCCTGCGGCGATACGCGCATTATCTCCGACGGTAAAGGGGCCAAGCACCTTTGCACCTGCGCCGATAAGCACATTATTGCCTATGGTCGGGTGTCTTTTTCCCTTATCCTTGCCTGTACCGCCAAGTGTGACCCCCTGATATATAGTACAGTTATCTCCAACCTCTGCGGTTTCACCGATAACCACTCCATATCCGTGGTCGATAAGCACACCCCGTCCTATCTTTGCTCCTGGGTGTATTTCTATTCCTGTTTTCAGCTTTGCTCTCTCGCTTATAAGACGCGCGATAAACCGCATATTCATCCTGTAAAACCATGCGGCTCTGCGATGCGCCATAACAGCCTTATAGCCCGGATAAAGTGAACGCACCTCAAAACGGCTTCTTGCTGCCGGATCTCGCTGCATTATAGCGTCTATAAGCTCTTTTTTATATGAGGGCATTATATCAACTCTCCGACTCAGATGTATTTGTATGTCACTGCCATTATATGCGTAACAACATCGTAAAGTGTCTGCTCATTGAGAGAAGCGACATAGCTTGTATAAATATCCTGCTTGCACTCATCGCTGAGATTGTCTGCATTTTCGTTGAAGTTTTCTTCGATGCCGTTGGCTCTGCACATCATCTCAACGAGTATTGAGCGCATTGCAGTAACAATATCGTTTGCGCGGAAATATGCGCCTGCGGTAATGCACTGCTTTGCCTTTATTGCAAGGGTCGCCATATCCTGCCACATTTTGTGTGCGTCATATTCCTCTGCCGCAGGAGCTTCCTCCTCAGGCTCCTCTGACAATACAGGAATTATTTCCGGCTCTGCCTCAGGCTCCTTAGGCTGTTTCGCCTCTACTTTTTCCTCTTCGGCAGGCTCGTTCTCTTCCTGAGCGTCCTCAAAGTCATCCTCAAAGTCATCTGCAAAATCGTCTGTCATATCCTCTGCAGGCTCTTCTGCGGGCTTCTCTGCAGCATTTTCTGTTATATTTTCTTCTTCATCAAAATCATCGGTGAAGTCATCCTCAAAGCCGCCTGCGGCTTCAGAAGCATTTGCTTTTTCTTCCTCAATAAGTCTCTGGAATTTTCTGCTGTTAAAAGCCATAGTCTTTTACCTCCGTTTTCTATTTAGCGTCACGAAGCAGATCGCGGCACTGATAAAGATATGTTGCTCCGGAAATGACCGTAATCAGTGCGGAAAGCCATGTCACAACGATAATAATTATACTTGCAATGTCGTTTAAAAAAGCAGTTGTATCTGCATTTATCGCAGTCATGCCGACTATTTCAAGCGCAAACATTATAACAAAAACAGTTACGATCGATACTATCTGGATAACGGTTTTAAGCTTGCCCCAGATGTTTGCGGCGATCACAACGCCGCGCTCGGCATATATCATTCTTGCGCTGGTAACGAGAAATTCGCGTGCCAGAATAATTATAACCACCCACGGAGAGCAGGCAGCGCCCCATTGCGGATTCGGAAGGGCAACTGTGATAAAGCAGACAAATGCGGATATCACCAGCAGCTTGTCTGCAATAGGATCCATAAGCTTGCCGAAATCGGTGACAAGTCCGCGCTTTCTCGCAATATTTCCGTCAAGGGCATCTGTTATTGCCGCCGCACCGAACACAATACCTGCAAAAAGCCAGTGAAATGGAAATTCTATCATAATAAGTGCCACTACCACCGGAACAAGGATCATTCGTAAAAGAGTAAGTTTATTTGGAAGATTCATTTTTCTTCTCCTTTTGCTTCTATATCATTTCACCGATAAGATCACAATCCATGCTGTCTGTGATCCTGACCCTGATCATGTCTCCAACAGTAAGCTTTTTGCCGCCTGTGGTAAAAAACACCTTTCCGTCTATATCCGGTGCATCTGCGGCGCTGCGTCCGAAGCAGCATTCCGCCAGACGGTCAAAGCCCTCTGTGACCACCGTTATTTCCTGCCCCTGCATTTTTTCGACCCATTCATCGATCACTCTTGACTGTTCGTTCATTATGATGTCAAAACGGCGCTGAGCTTCGTTTTCGCTCACTCTGTCAGGGAAATCTAAGGCAGGAGTATCCTCCTCTGCGGACCATATAAAGCAGCCGAGACGCTCAAACTTTGCAGCTCTTACAAATTCGGCAAGCTCCATAAACTGCTTTCTCGTCTCTCCCGGGAAGCCAACCATGACCGTTGTACGAAGGGTTATTCCCGGAACCTTTTCTCTTATATGATTTACAAGGGCGAGAAGAGATTTCGAATCACCCTTGCGGTTCATTGCTCTGAGCACCTCACCGTTTGCGTGCTGGAGCGGTATATCCATATACTTGCATATCTTCGGCTGTGAAGCCATAACGTCCAGCAGCTCATCGGTCACTCTGTCGGGATAACAGTACAAAAGACGAATCCACTCTATGCCCTCTATTTCGCAAAGCCTTAAAAGAAGCTGCGGCAGCTCAGGCTTTCCGTAGATATCCTCGCCGTAACGGGTGGTATCCTGTGCAACGATTATAAGCTCTTTTATACCGTCGCGCGCCAGACTTTCTGCTTCATCAACGATATTTTCGATAGTGCGGCTTCTCATTTTTCCTCTTATAAGAGGAATTGCACAGTATGTACAGCAGTTATCACAGCCGTCTGCGATCCTCAGATATGCATAATACGGAAGATTTGTCAGCACTCTGCCTCCGTCAAGCGGCATTTCCTCCTTCTCTCCGAAAAGCGCGACCCTCTCGCCTGCCATGACCCTTTCCACGGCCTCGCAGATCCTGTCGTTTGCGCCGATGCCTACAACGCCGTCGAGCTCGGGGATCTCCTCAAGCACATCATTTCTGTATCGCTCGGCAAGACAGCCTGTGGCAATGATCCTCTTGACCTTGCCCTCTGTCTTGAGTCTCGATATTTCAAGTATTTCCTCTATTGATTCAGCCTTCGCACTTTCAATAAAGCCGCATGTATTTACTATAGCAACTTCGCCCATTGCGGCGTCCTCAACAAGCTTATAGCCGCCCTGACGCAGTTTTTCGAGCATTATTTCCCCATCGACCTGATTTTTGGGACAGCCGAGACTGACCATACCTACTTTGTAACTCAATTGCAGCACTCCTATTTATAACGTGTACTGATTTATTATATCACATTACTTTCATGATTTAAATAGCAAAGTGTAAATTATTAGTTATCAAAAAAAGACCGGCAAAGCCGATCTTTTTTGATTGCTGATATTATTTCTTGTTGAATGTAATGGGGCCTTCCATTCCGAGCTCCTCAAATGCAGCAAGCACGCCGGGGGTATTTCCCTCTTCGATGGTCATGGTAGTGTCGGTGATGGTGCAGGCGACATATTCCTCACTGCTCTCAAGCTCTTCCTCTGTGCTTTCGATATAAAGCTTGCCTTTTTCGATCTTGTAGAAGCCTTCAACATTTTCAATGTCAGCGAAGGATTCTGCCAGTGTTTCAGGGTTGAGCTCCTTTGCCATCTCCTGATCCATATATTCCTTGATGGACATGTTATAAAGACTTTCAAAGGATTCGTCTGCCGACTCACGACTCATACCCATGCCCTCAAACAATACGTACATCCATTCTACAAGTCCGTCCATAAGATCTTCAATGTAAACCTTCATGGACTCAATGGTCTCGTCCTCCTCAAGATAAAGCACGCAGGTTCCGTCTTCATCAAAATCAATGGACATGCTTACATAAAGTGCTGTCTCGGGCATCTCGATGCCGTCATAGCCCATGGAGCTGAATGTTGTGTTCATCTCGTCGTTTATCATTTCGGAGATATCTACTGCTGTGTTCCACGTTCCAACGATCTTATCGGCATCTGTATCAACCGCGCCGCCGTATAAATCCTTCGGTGTACAGCCTGCAAAGCAGACGAGTGCTGCCGCAAGCAGCACAGCAAGAATTGACTTAAACATTTTCATTTGATCTATCCCTTTCTTTTCATTG
Organism: Acutalibacteraceae bacterium; assembly: GCA_045536305.1. GTDB lineage: Bacteria > Bacillota > Clostridia > Oscillospirales > Acutalibacteraceae > JAISGQ01. Next base: position 19,819 of record JAZSNH010000062.1, on the reverse strand, counting down.
TTTGTATTTATATTAACACATTAAAGCGAAAAGTCAAGAAAAAGGACCGGCAGAACCGGTCCTTTTAGCTTGCCTTAATTTTTATCGAACACAAGGGGGAATTTGACTCCCGCCTCTTCAAAGCTGCTGAAGAAGGTCTCGCTGCTTGAGCCCTCGATAAGAAGCTTGTCGCCGTCGAAGGAATAGCTGTAATATTCGGCAGCGTCCATGGTAAGCAGGCTTTCTGCGATATAAAGCTTGCCGTCCTCTATCTTGTAATAGCCTTCCGCACTGCCCTCTGCCGCAATGGAATCGGCAATCTGTTGTGCATCCATGGTGCTCCATACGACCATGTCGGCGAACTCATCCAGTGTTACATCATACAGATCCTTGAACTGATCGTTGATCTCCTCCTTGCTCAGGTCAGTATCCTTATACTGGCCGTAAAGATACTCCACAAGAAGCCCTCTGAAGGATTCTATATAGCTTTTTATTGATTCGACGGTTTTTTCGTTGTCGAAATACATGGAGCATTTTTCTTCCTTGAACTCAAAGACCATGTAAACGCTCATCTGATCCTCGGGAATTACACTTTCATGAAGATCAACATCCTCAAATATGCTCTTCATGTACTGGGTAAAATCCATTTCTGTTGTCCATTTTCCCTGTATCTTTTCCTGATCGCTCTTCTTTCCGCATGCGGCAAAGCAAAGGATCATGGACAATGCGAGCAGCACAGCAACAACTGACTTAAACTTTCTCATTTTAAAAGCCCTTTCATGTCAAATAATTGCTTCTATAATAACACAACAGACAAAAATGTCAAGAAACACAGGCAAAACTACCTCAAAGCCTCGATAAGCTTATAGAGCACCGGCTCGAATTTTGCTCCGTACCAGTGATCCTTCTCCTCTGCGGTCGCTCTGATGCACTCTATGGTATAATCCGCAGCTATCTTCGCGGCTTCATAAGCGGTTTTTCCGTTGACAAGTGCGCCTGTAAAGGCGGAGGCGTAAATATCACCTGTGCCGTGGCAGCTGTTTTCGAGCATAACATGCTCATAATATTTATATTCGCCCTTTTCAACGATGACCACGCCGTTTTTGCCCTTTTCGTATGATACACCCGTGAGAATGATGCTGCCGCAGCCGAGAAGCGTCAGCTTTTCGATAATGGTATCTATGTATGCGCGGTCATATTCCGTTTTAAATTCCATGCCTGTGAGAAAGCATGCCTCTGTAATATTGGGCACTACATAATCAGCCTTTGCACAAAGACCCTTCATAGCCTCAACAAAAGCCTCATCAAAGCCCGGATAAAGCTTGCCGTTGTCCGCCATTGCGGGATCGACCACCTTTATACAGCCTTCCGATGCGTTGGCAGTGAATATATCCGCTACATATTCTATCTGCTTTGTACTTCCGAGATAGCCTGTGTATATAGCCTCAAATTTTATGCCTTCCTTTACCCAGTGATCCTTTATTGCAGGCATATCATCGGTAAGGTCGCGGAAGGTATAGCCCGAAAATCCTGCGGTATGGGTGGAAAGAACTGCGGAGGGCAGTATGCAGGTCTCAAGTCCGCAGGCAGAAAGTATAGGAAGCGCAACGGTAAGAGAGCACTGTCCTACGCAGGAAATATCCTGAATGGTGAGAATTTTCTTATAAGCCATAGTATTTCACCTCATGTATGAATTACCCTTAGTATAGACCCTTGTTGGTATTAAGCAAATAACCAAAACAATATGATTTTATATAACCAGTTCACAGCCTTTTTCGGCGTTCTCTGCGAATACGGTTTATATGCCGCTCGAAATCCCCTGAATTGAGCAGCTCTGCCAGCACATACTGCTCGAACACGGGAACTGTGCAGGAATAAAAGCCCAGCTTGCTTTCAAAATCCGAAAGCAAGCCCTCGGGCAGTACCATATAACCGGCACGCATTGAGGGCGCAACGGTTTTTGAAAAGGTATTCATATATATGACCGAGCCGTTCTGAGAAAGCGAAAAAACAGTGTCGTCATTCTTTGTCGATACCGTAAGCTCCGATTCGTAATTGTCCTCTATTATATAACCCTTTCTCTTCTCCGCCCATTTAAGATACTCATAACGCTTGGAGGCGCTTGCTGTAATGCCGCTCGGGAAGCTGTTGAACGGAGTAACGTGAAGCACTGTCGCTTCTGTCCTTTCAAGCTCCGAGCTTCTTATTCCGTTGTGCCCAAGCTTCAGCATATCACACACCGCTCCGTTTGCCGCATACACTCGGCGTATCTTTTCATACGACGGATTTTCAAGACCAAACACCCGCTCTGTCCCCAGAAGCTGGACTATCAGGCTGTAAAGATATTCCGCCCCTGAGCCGATTATTATCTGCTGAGGACGGCAGATTATGCCACAGCTTCGCGCAAGATACGCACAGAGCGCAGAACGAAGCTCAAGACAGCCGTGATTGGGCGATTTTGTAAGAATGCTTTCGTTATAATCGAGAAGCACCTTTCGCATAGTCTTTGCCAGAATGGAAAACGGGAAGTCGTTTTGCGGATGATGTGTGTTTTTTGCAACACTCGGCGCATAATTTGCCATATCCGTTCCTGTAAGAAAATCATCGCTTTTGTAGATTACAAAATATCCTTTTCTCTGCTTTGCCTCAACATAGCCCTCATCGCAAAGGATAGTATAGGTGTGCTGTACGGTTATTACGCTGACATCGGATTCCTCTGCAAGAAGACGCTTTGAGGGCATTTTTGTGCCTGTCGGCAGCACTCCGCTTACAATATCCTCCTTGAGCTGCTCATAAAGCTGAAGATATGCAGGCTTTTTAGACAAAGCATCTATTCTGTATTTCATTTGGTAATATCACTTCTTTGCATTTTGTTAGTTTTTATATTATCAGTTTTATTATACACTTGAGCAATGCGTCTGTAAAGCATCTGCTTTTTGGGAAAAGAAAACCCGACTCGGTTTTCGAATCGGGTTAAGAAATTTATTTTACTTTCTCGGCGGTTTGCGCTTATAGTTTGCCAGCAGCTCTCCGAGCTTTCCGCTTTCGAGGTGACTGTGGTCTGCAATTATTATCCTCATATCATGAGCGCGGTCCCACATAGGCTGTGCGGTGCCGCGTATGTTGCTGACCGATGTTACCAGTGCAGGCTGAGCAAACTTTCCCACAAGCTTATGCGCCATGGTGTCGATCTCATAGAGATAGTCGCTGCTTAAATTATCCGCTCTGGCGCTCTTGCAGGATATGAAATAGGTGGTAAGGCCACGTACTGCCATCACATCTATCTCATTCGTGGTATCGGATTCTCCCTTGCCGTCCCAATCTATTATAACGCTTATATCCACATCGTCAAACAATCCCGAATCGTTTATCCTGCAGTAGGTCATGAGCTCCAATGCCGAACCGTTGTCACGCAGGATCGCACGCATGGTTGGGTTCTTGTAACGGAATTTTATATTTTCCCTTGTGCTTTCGTAATCGGTTATAAGCCCTTTTTCCGCAAGCATTTTCAGCAATGCAGGCGGACAGTAGTTTTTGTCTATAGGACGCGGTGCCTTGGTGTTGACGGCAAGATTATCCCCTGTCTCCTCCCTTGCAGAATGAAAAAACAAGGTTGTTTTATGCCATGAGGAACGGTATTTTGTAAAAATATCCCACAGGGAAAATGTGTCTGCGCGAAGCTCTTCATCTATATCCCTTGCAGATATCCTTCCGTGGCGTATAACTCCGGCACCTGTCATCGCCACCATATCCTCTATAGTGAATACCGGCAGCCTGAGTTCTTCTGCCTCGGGGCAGCTGCGTACATCCAGAAAGCGTTCTCTCTCATCATCGAGCCGCATCAACGGCACATCACAGCTTTCCGCAAACATTCCGCAGGCAAGCAGCGCAAGGTCGCTGCCTCCGGAAACATCTATGACGCAGCTGCCGTATTCATCCGTGACCTCTGCCAACGCTTCGATTATGGAGGTACAGTCCCCGATATTGCATATTTTATATTCTATCTTTGTCTTAACATTGCGCAAGGCAAGAAAAGCTTCCATTCTGCGTCTCAGTATTTCATCGGAAAGCCGCTCGCCGCCGATCATAACAAGAGTTTCCGGCTGTGCGGCACAAGCGGTCAGCAGATTATATATTGTTTCCTCATCATAAAGCTCGATAAGTGTTTTCATTTGTCTCATCCTTTCCTTCCATAGGGACAGACATATATGCATCTTCCGCACACAGCTCCTCTGCCAATGTGCTTGTATGCATTTTTCATGTGTTCAGAGCATTTTTTTGCGTCAAATACGGTATCGCGGTCACTGCCGGAAATATAGATGCCTCCCTTTATCGCACCCGCAGGGCAGGCTTCGGCACATTTGCCGCAGCCCTCGCACCTGTTTTCTGCCATAGGGGGATTTTTCTCTATAAGAGGCATATCGGTCAGCACCGTGGCAAGACGCACCCTCGGACCGTGCTCACAGCTTACAAACAGTGCGCTCCTGCCTATCCAGCCAAGCCCTGCCGCCACCGCCGCGGTTTTATGCTGATAAATACCTGTGTATTCGTCCTCCTCGTCATGCACGCTCTGAGATGCGGCGATGGGAAAATAATCATAGCCCTCGCGGCGTATCATTTCTCCGCAGATCAAAGCACAACGGTCAAGCAAAGCATTTACCGCCCGATAATGCTGAAAATAGGCATACGTAGGTGCCTGCGCGATATCGGAGAGCACAGCATCGGAAAGCCTGTACATAAGTGTTGCCGCGTAAGGATATTTTGAAAGCTTTGACGGTATTCGCTTGGGCTTTGAAAAGCCCACGGCACAAAGTCCTTCGTCAAGCAGTCTCTCCCTCAGCTTATCGGCAAAGCTCATTCGATCTCCTCCTTTACGGCATCGGGGCAGTCCTTTTTGCAGACAGCTATGTATTCCTCAAGGCAGAGAGAATTTTCCACTATAAATTCAGCCGCCTCTTTGCCGACATAGCGAAGCTCCCACGGGCGAGCCTGCATTCCCGTTGCGGTTTCTTTTGTATTTGTATAGCGGAAAACAAAGCCGTATTTGTGGGCATTGCGTATGAGCCATCTGCCCTGAGCAAGTGATGCAAAATTGTCCTGACGCACACCTGCCTGTGTGGTCACGTCCACCGTCATACCCAGCTGATGCTCATCGAGTCCGCCTGCTCTGATGACCTTTCTTAGCTGTGTTGCCGCATCGTCATGGCTGCTGCCCTGACCCATAAGAGCGTAAATTTCTTTATTGTACATATCGGTCTGAGATGCCGCACTGCGCCAGCCCTCAACGGGTATGACGCTCATGCCCTCCAGCACCATGGCGTTGTGCATTTCAAGATATGCGCGCGCAGGCTCCTGACGAAGCTGCACATTGTCGCCATTTGGTGCGCCGATAAGATATACAAGATCACTCGGAGACCAGTCGGCTTCGAGCGGTTCCTCTATAATGTAAGGATAGGTTTCCACTCCCACCAGCTTTTCCGCAGTAACTGCCACGCTCTCTTCCTCGGAGCAGGATGTGCAGTTATCACAGACGGATATAAAAAGAGTCAGTATAAGCAGTGCAAGTCCGCCTGCAAATATCATTCTTAAAAACACCATTCTGTTTTCATGGTCGGAAACGGTTTCGTTAAAAAAATGTTTATTTGCCAACGCATTCATTCCTTTCGAGTATACTTTTTAATTATACACCATCTCCTGTTCCTTTGTCAAAACCAACCGTATTCTATCCCTGCAAAAGCGAAGAGGCGCGCACAGGCGCACCCCTTCGCTTTCAATTATTTTCTTCTCAACGACCAGCTGTCGCTTTTCTTTTTAAATGCTGCTTCATATTCCTTGTACAAAGCTATGTGCTTTTCGGCCTGTTTGCTTACTATAAGAAGAGCAAGCTGCACAACACAGAAAAATACTATAACAGGAACAAGATTTAATGCCGCCTCGTCTACAAACATCAGGATAAATACCATCACTGCCGCCAGCACCATCCAGAGTCCAAACGCTATAAGCACACAGATTCCTGCTTTTTTCTCCCAATATCTGTCTCTGACCGCCTTTATAAGCTGTCCGTTTAAAAAGAAGCCGGCAGCAAACACCACGAAAATCGCTGCAAACAGGAACTTATATGCAGGCGATACAACTTCATAGATTCGCTCATAGGAGGGCGCACAGCCCTCTGTACGGAAAAAGACATATCTCAATGCAGGAATTGCGAGTAAAACCAACATAATCATCATGGCGTTGCGAAGAAGTGCAAACCCGGGCATACTGCGGGCGCGTGCTTCATCCTGAGTCATGTCTTCATCAAATGATTCCGACATACCTGTCATGCCTGCCCACCAGGGCACTCTTCTCCATCTGAATGCAAGCAGTGAGGAGTTTCTGACAATCGCCGTGGATGCATACAGGGAATCGAGAGCCTGTACTTCTCCGCAGCACTCACAGGTAACGCTGCCCATTTTAAGCTTCCAGCCGCATTTTCTGCATCTGAAAAGATTTTTATCCTTAAGCTCTTCCTTTTCTTCTTCGCCAACCTTAAAGGTCTTCATTTTTTTACGTATTCGCACGCCGGCAGAAAATGCCATTCGCATCATAACTATATGATATATTACCGCAAGAATCGCAAAGACAATGAACAGGACCGAGCCCTTGCCTGCAAGATAAAGCATGATCTCGACCGTCATGTAAAGCAGATTCAGGACAGTAGGCATGGCAGCGAGCACATAGTCCTTCTTTGACCATTTATACTTGCTGTATTCTCTGAAAACTATACACTCAATGATCATCGAAACGATCGATACGCCTAAAAAAACAACCACAATGACCGGAAGTATGTAGAACAGATTAAAGGTCATTGCTCCTGCAATGCCGCCTATCAGCGGCAGACTGTTAATATCCACTCTCGGCTCGCAGAAATAACTCTCCGTCGCATATAGCCATCTTATCACTGCCCATAAAAGAAAAACGCTCAGCGGGACCAGTGTCATTACCAGATAAGAAACGGAAACAATTCGCGGAACGTCTGCAGGCTCATCGCTTTTTTCATTGACTTTCTCAGGCTCTGCCTGAGAAAGTGCAGTATTTTCTATTTTCGCAGGTTCGATTTTCTCAGGTTCGATTTTGCTCTTTTTTTCTGCGACTGTTTTTATCTTCTCTTTTTCGATCTTCGTTCCCATGTACAAGGCCATTGCCATCATGATTAAATGATAAACAAGCACCATCACTGATGGTATTGCCATTCCTGCAGCGCCCTCATCGCCAAGTGCAGCCGCTATCCAGACGGCCGCGGCATATACCGCCCACAGTGCGGAGGGAAGAACCGCTCTTACAATCGTTATGCCTCCCCAGGCAGAATTTCCGAGTGCCGAATTTGTAATAAGCTCCATAATAAAAGAGAGCAGAAACAAAGCTGCTGCACCCAAGATAATTATTACCAGTATAAGTGGTTCGCTGCTTGTGTAAAATCCCGGCTTATCTCTAAGCAATGCTTTGCTTAAAAATTCCATTCTGACAACTGCAGCAGGCAACAGAAAGAAGCCGAGGAAGGTCATCAGCTTATACAGCGTCAACATCCATGATCTTTTTCTTTCCACTACAGCACCGCATTTTCTGCATCTGGCATCTCTCGGATATATTTCGCATCCGCATCTTTCACATTTCATTTTTCATCCTCCAATAGTTCTTTTTTCTGCGGCAGACGATATCCATTCGTTCCGCAGCTTTTGCCCTTTTACTCTTTCACAGCTTTTTTGTCTGTAAAAAAATTCTGCAATAATCTTTTATTTCCTTTACAGACATTTTTATTTTACGGAACTTCGCCTCCGATGTCAAGTAAACGTGTACAAATTATATTTCGGTGCAAACAAAAAAGGTCTTCCGTCAAAGCGGAAGGCCTTTTTTCTGCTAAAATCCTGCAGATTTTTATGCATTGATTATTTCATCATAGCAAAGCTGTGCAAGCTCGACGCATACGCGGTACATATTGTCTTCAGTGAGAGTTCCCCTTGCTCCGTTGGTAACCACCACAAAGCCGCTGCCGTCTTCCGGGTCAAAGCCCATAAGCGAAAATATGCCGTGCATGCTTCCCGGGTGATAGTACATCGTCCGTCCGTCCACCACATTTTCCTTGAGCCTTATGCCGATGCACTGCTTATACCCTATTCCGTTCAGCTGCGGCGTGAGCATCTGTTCCACTGTTGCTTCGGAAAGATATCTTTCACCTTTATATTCGCCCTTGTTTATAAGTATGGTAATAAGAGCGGCATAATCCTTCGCGCTTATTATCAAACCTCCGGCGCCTACATCATACGTGTTTCCGGGCGTCGAAAATCTCGGTGCCTTACATAATTTATCCGCACTTCTTATAACAACACTGCCGGAATACAGATTTGAAACCAGACTTTTATCATCGATTCGTGAACCGTCATAGGCCGCATCTATGTTCATTTTGTCAAGGAAATAATCATCTGCGACCTGAGATATCTGCTTGTCTGTCCTCTTTTCAAGACATGCCGCGGCAAATCCCATGCCGTAATTTGAATAATTAAATCGCGTGCCCGGCTTTGTCTGATGGTAGCTTTTCTTTTTTGAAAGCTGTGTCCAAGGGTAGAGCTCGTAGGTTTCTTCGTTATCCTTAAAGCTTGAGGTATGGGTCACAAGCATTTTCATCGTTATGGGTGTACTGCTGAAATACGGGTTTCGGTTCTTTCTTCCTATTATTTCGCTCGTATCCTCGTCGAGCGATATCGTCCCATCCTCTGCGGCTTTCATAATATTCATGGTGGTAAAGACCTTTGTCAGCGATGCTATGCGGAATTTCGTATCCGCGGTGACCTCTGTTTTCTTTTCAAGGTTCGCAGAGCCGTATTCCATGGTATATGCCACATTTCCCTTTTCTATTATTGCTATCTGGATACCTGTGGCGTGGTAATCCTCTGCGATCTCGCCCATATATTTATCAACGGCTGTCCCGTTGATGTCATGTATCTGTCCGACCACCTGCTCGGGAACGGCGGGATAAAGCACCGCATCAAGCTCTCTGTTGCGTATCAGCTCCACGGAATTTTTGTGCAGCCATCCCGTTTTTTCGCCCCAAACTACATTATACCACGTCTCCTTTGAGTTGACTCCGACAACTATGACCTTACTGCCCTTTGTTACCATGTCGATTTTTTTGCTGTCGCTCGATGCTTCTTTTCTGAGGTTTGCATTCTGAGTTATCATTGCATACTGATTAAGGTCGGGCGCAGGCTTTGCTTCGCTGTCCGATACGATCGGCGCATCGGTTTCGGAAATGTCTGACTGCGATATGTCTGTATCGGAAAGGGTCGCCTGCGAATGCGGCTCTTTTTCTTTAGAGCCTTCGCTGTCGAAAGCACCCATTTGCGAGCTTTCCTTCTCGGACTCTGTTTTCTTTTCGGCTGTATTTCTTCCGTTCATAACAAGAAACAGAATATTCAGCACCGTTATTATACAAACAACTGCGATAACAAGTGTTTTTTTCATTTCATCACGCCTGCTTTGTTTTAATTTGGCACAATGATTATACTCTTTTAAAAAATGGCTGTCAATTACGGAAGTCTCCGTCCGCGCCTGCCTTAATGTTTCGGAAGCACGAAAAAAGCAGGCTTTATGCGATGCATAAAGCCTGCTGATTATCAGATCGTTTCAAGCAGCTTTTCGAGCTCGTCCAGAGTATCTGCAAACACCTTCATGGCATTGCCCACTGCCTCGGGCTTTGTAAGATCGACTCCTGCGATCTTCAGCTCCTCGAGCGGATAGTCGCTGCCGCCTGTTGCAAGGAACTTGAGGTAATTTTCGGCACTGCCTGTTGTAAGGATATTGTCTGCTATGGCTACTGCGGAAGAGAAGCCTGTTGCATACTGATAGACATAGAAGCAGCGGTAGAAGTGGGGGATGTAGCTCCACTCATAATCTACCAGCTCGGGCACCTCGGCACCGTCGTAATAGAGGCATTCAAGCTCTCTGTACAGCTTGTTGAGTGCTTCGCCTGTAAGCGGAACGCCTGCTTCTGCCATTTCGTGAGCCTTCTTCTCAAACTCTGCAAACAGAGTCTGACGGAAAACGGTAGTGCGGAAGCCCTCAAGGAAATGGTTGAGAAGATATGCCTTCTTCTTCGGGTCGGTCTCCTTGTTGAGCATATACTTTGTAAGAAGCACCTCATTTACTGTGGAAGCGACCTCTGCAACCATGATCTTGTAATCGGAATTGATGTATTCCTGAGCTTTTGCGGACTTGTAGCTGTGCATTGCGTGACCGAGCTCATGTGCAATGGTGGAAACATCATCAAAGGTCTCGGTGAAGTTGAGAAGGACGTAGGGGTGTACTCCGTAGATACCGCAGGAGAATGCGCCTGAGGTCTTGCCCTTGTTTTCGTAAACGTCCATCCACTTATTGTCGTAGGCTTCGTCAAGAAGCTTTGCATATTCTTCTCCCAGAGGAGCGAGCGCATTCTTTATTACCTCGCGGCTTTCCTCGAAGGTGAACTTCATTTCGACATTTTCGACCATAGGCACATACATATCGTACATGTCGATCTTTTCAAGTCCGAGTACCTTCTTTCTCAGCTCGATATACCTCTTCATTGTGGGAAGTGCACTGTGGACAGCCTCGATAAGGCTGTCATATACAGCAACGGGAACGTTGCTGTTAAATATCGCACCCTCGCATGCAGAAGTGAAGTTTCTGACCTTTGAGCCAAAAATGTTGGACTTTACCTCGCCTGCGTAGTTTGCGGCGATGGTGTTGTTATATTTCTTGTAGGTGCCGAACATTGCGTTGAATGCCGCGTCACGGACTTCCTTGCTGGGGCTGATCCTGAAAACACCGAAATTTCCGCTTGTAAGCTGAACCTCTTCGCCGTTTTCATCCTTGATCTTCGGCAATTCCATGTCAACATCGGTAAGAGCGTCATAAACATTGGACGGAGTGTTTGTAAAATCGCTCATCATCGCCATTATCTTTTCTGTCTTTGCGTCCAGCGTGTGAGGTCTTGCTCTTGTGATGTCCTCTACCATGTGTCTGTAAAGAGCCATCTTTTTGTTATCCATTATCTTTTTGAGCTTCTTTTCGGGAATGGCAAGTATCTCGGGATTTAAGAACGCAAGGGATGAGGAAAGCTGAACATACAGCATCATTGCCTTGCCTTCCATTTCAAGATGCTTCGGCTCGCTTGCATCGGCGGATTTATGAAGCATTGCATAGATATACACAAGCTCTGTTCTTCTCATCATTTCTGCAAAGAAGTCGAGAGCCTCCTTCATGGTTTTTGCATTTTTTCCGAGCTTTCCTTCATAGGCGGAGATTTTCGATATCTCCTGTGCGATGGCGTTAAGCTCTGCCTCCCACGCCTCGTCAGTCGCGAATATATCGGCAAAATCCCACTGGAATGCCGCGTCCATATCCTTGCGGTTTTTAAGTTCCATTATTTATTACCTCCAAATATTTTTTGGGTTGTTTCTCCTTTTTATTATACCACTTTGTCAGTTATTTGTCAAACCGGCAAGCCTTCTTCATACCGCTTGAAAAGGCTGCTTTTATGTGCTAATATGATAAGCGAAACAAAACGAAAACATACTGCTTCAGAAAACATTTTCGGAGGACAAGAAATGAAAATAAAAAAGCCGACGATCTCCGACAATCTTCCCGTTGCGCCTCTTGAGGAGGCTCTTATGGAGGCGGGAGAAACCGAGACCGACCTTCGCTCCATGCGCTTTGAGGGCGATACAGTAGAGGATCTGAACATCGAGAACATCGAATTTATCTCCTGCTACTTCTTTGCCTGCCGCTTCCGCGACTGCACCTTCCACCGCTGCACCTTTATCGACTGCGTTATGGAGGGCTGTGATTTCTCTCTCAACAGTCTTTCGGAAAGCGCATTGCTCAGATGCAATGTCATTGGCGGAAAGTTCGTTGGCGCGAGCCTTGACGGCGGACTTCTGATGCAGACCGCATTTCAGGATGTAAACTGCGAATACATAAACCTAACCGGCGCAACCTTCAAAACCGCACGCTTTGAAAACTGTAATCTCGCAAGCGCAGGTCTTGATTATTGCGAATTTCGCAGCATCGAGCTGTCAGACTGCATTCTGACCGGCTCCAATTTTTCTCACTCTCCCCTTTCGGGTGTCGATATCTCCACCTGCGAGCTGGGCGCTCTCACCTTTGCAGGCGGCGAGCTTCGCGGCGCTAAGATAAGCGCCTTTCAGGCAACCGAGCTTGTAAAGCTTTTGGGTGTGGTTCTCGCTGATTACGACATCGGTGAAGAGGAGGATAATGTTGACGACGGCGAAGAGGAACCGCTCCTCTCGCCTGAGGAATAAATTTTCAGGAGGAATTATAATATGTCATTGCTCGGAACAGATAATGTATGTCAGGTAGGTATCATCGTTGCCGATATCGAGGCTAAAAAGAAGGAATGGGCAAAGCTTTTGGGCATGGAAGTCCCCCCGACCTTTACAGGCGGAGAATTTGAGGTCACTCAGGTGCATTATAAGGGCGCTCCCGCTCCCGATGCCGCTTGTCTGCTGGCTTTCTTCGACCTGCCGAACGGTCTTCAGATAGAGCTTATTCAGCCCAGTGCCGCACCTTCTGTATGGCGCGATTTTCTCAACGAACACGGCGACGGTATCCACCATGTGGCATTTCTCGTAAAGGGTCTCGGCGATAAGCTTATGACCTGCATGACCAACGGCATGACCCTCGAACAGTTCGGAGAATACGGTGATGCTTCCGGCAGATATGCCTATATGAATGCCGTGCCTACCCTCGGCACATTCATCGAGCTTCTTGAGGACGGCAGAAAAGAGGATCTCTGATAATGCGTATCCTCCTTATCCGTCACGCAGACCCCGATTACTCCATAGATTCGCTTACCGAACGAGGCCGAAAGGAAGCTCAGCTTCTTTCCGACCGTCTTGTAAGAGAAGATATAAGAGATTTTTATTGCTCGCCCATGGGCAGGGCTCGGGACACTCTTGCCCCGACTCTTGAAAGGCTCGGCAGGACTGCACAGATACTTCCGTGGGCAGAGGAATTTAACACTCAGATCCATCTCCCCGACGAGGAAAGAACCAGAGGCATTCCCTGGGATCTTCCCCCAAGAGTGTGGACTGCGGAGAAAAGCTTTTTTTCCGTCGATTCATGGCTCGACAACGATATTATGCGCTCTGCGCCTAAGGGCATCACACCCTTTGAACGATACGAAATGCTGAAAAAGGGCGTTGATGAGCTGCTCTCAAAATACGGCTATCACCGTAAAGACAGATATTTTACCTCTCAAGGCAACGGCACGAGAGACACCATCGCACTGATCTGTCATTTCGGGTCGGGCTGTGCGATACTCTCCTATCTTCTCGGTATATCCCCCGTTCTTCTGTGGCACGGCTTTATGGCTCCGCCTTCCTCTGTGACAACGATTTACACCGAGGAACGCGAAAAAGGCTTTGTGAGCTTCCGTGTCAACAGCTACGGCGATACCTCTCATCTTTATGCAGGCGATATTGAGCCCGCTTTTGCAGGCCGCTTCTGCCAGCGATTCTGCGATGAGGATGAACGGCACTGAAAAAAGCAGCAGACAGTGATTGTCTGCTGCTTTTTGTTTTACTATGTGGAAAATAAAAAAATCGAGTGTTCATAACTTAAGTCCGTTATGAACACTCGAAATGGTGCGAGTGACGAGACTTGAACTCGTACGTCATGGACACACGCCCCTCAAACGTGCCTGTCTGCCTATTCCAGCACACTCGCGTCAACCAACGAATGGAATTATATCACGAGTGTTATCGGGTGTCAAGTGTTTTTTTAATCTTTTTTGCGAATTTAAAATTTTGCTCCTTATTCCTCGAACATTGCCGTGGAAAGATATCTGTCGCCTGTATCAGGAAGCAGAACAACAATATTTTTTCCTTCGTTTTCTGCTCTTTTCGCAAGCTTTATTGCCGCGCAAAGCGCCGCACCCGAAGAAATTCCGCAAAGTATCCCTTCGCTTCGTCCCAGCATTCTGCCTGCTTCGTAAGCCTCATTTTCCGTTGCGGAGATCACCTCATCATATACCGCAGTATCGAGCAGCTTCGGTATGAAGTTTGCTCCTATTCCCTGCAGACCGTGAGGGCCTGCCTCGCCCCCTGAAAGCAGCGGAGATGCGGAAGGCTCCACCGCGACTATTTTTACATCGCTCTTCTTTTCCTTCAGGTACCTGCCGATACCCGTAATGGTGCCTCCTGTGCCGACACCTGCAACAAAGATATCCACGCCCCCTTCGCAATCTTCGAATATCTCAGGGCCTGTGGTCTCATAATGAGCGAGTGCATTTGCCTCGTTTTCAAACTGACCCGGAATAAAGCTGTCGGGATACAATGCGGCAAGCTCCTCTGCCCGTTCTATCGCACCCTTCATTCCCTTTGCACCGTCGGTCAGCTCAAGCTGTGCGCCGTATGCGGTCATAAGCATTCTGCGCTCTGCCGACATGGTATCGGGCATTACGATTATAACCTTATAGCCTCTTGCGGCACCTATGCAGGCAAGGCCTATTCCCGTATTGCCCGAGGTCGGCTCGATTATGACAGTGTTTTTGTTTATGAGTCCTCGCTTTTCTGCGTCGTTGAGCATATACAATGCCGCTCTGTCCTTTACCGAGCCTGCAGGATTGAGATACTCAAGCTTTCCAAATATTTTTGCTCTGAGCAAAAGCTTCTTTTCAATATTCGCAAGCTCAAGCATTGGAGTTTTTCCGATCAGCTGCTCTGCAGAGGTATATATCATAAACGCTCACTCTTTTCCTTGATATTCAGCATCTCAATTATAGTGTATCCTCTCGTAATTGTAAACAAATAAAACCCCTTTCTTTTGAGCGCGAATATTATCCCGACTTATCGAAAGAGAAACTCTTCTCTTTATGGACAACACGGATATTGCATGCTATAATTAAATGAATTTTATAAACACGAGCGATAACTGTTTTAAAAAGGCGGAGGTGCTTAGACTTTGAGCGATATCATATATGCAGCAAAATACTGCGGTGCCTTTTCTGCTGAGGGGCATTCCCACGACACCTCGGAGCTAATCTGCTGCACCGACGGAGAAAGTCGGTTTGATATTGACAGCAATCAAACCTTCCTGTGCAAAAAGGGTTCTGTTGTTGTACTCCCCTCAAAAAAATTTCATTCCTTCGTAAGCACGCAGGATTATGTCGGTATACATATTCATATTTCTGACCCTTCTCCTGCCCTTAAAACAGCGCAGCTTTTTACGGACAACGCAAACCATTTTATTTGCGATGCCTTTACTGCTGTGTTTTTTCATTTCAACAGCGAGGACGGCCGCAATACTCTTCTGCTCTCCTCATACGGCGACCTTATTATCCGTTACCTCGATTCATACAGCAGTGCCTGCCGTTTAAGTCCTGCGGTCGAATCCATAAAAAACAGCATTATTCTCAATTTCACCGACTGCCGCTATATGCTCGATGAGTATCTGCTGTCCCTGCCCTTTAATTACGACTATCTCAGAAAGCTGTTTAAAAAGGAGGTCGGGGTCACTCCGCACAAATATCTTCAGGACAAGCGCCTGAACACTGCAGCAGATATACTTCGCACGGCGAGCCGAGAGATTAGCATAGCAGAAGTCGCTCAGCTGTGCGGCTTTCATGAGCCCTTATATTTTTCAAGGATGTTTAAAAAGGAGTTCGGTGCCGCACCAAGCTATTATATGAATTCTTCCCAATGCGAAAACGCCGACCTCTGCCGCGGTTTATCGGGCGGCAGGTAAGAGAAATCGTCTTTTCCGAGGCATCCCGTTTTTTGCCTGATATGCATAGTTTTTTATTAAATCAGCATTGTTTGCAAAATTACATTGCAATTCTTGCGGAAAAATTTGTTGACATCCCCTTTCTTATAATATAGGATAAAAGGAGGATGGTGATGCTAATGGGAGGCAAAATACAAACCTACGACCCTCGTCAGGTCATGTGCCGTTCAGATTATGAAATAGCGCACAAGCGCGATACCTATCTTAAGGATGTAGAGCTTCATCATCACGATTTTTACGAGGTTTATTTTCTTGTCTCAGGTGATGTGACCTACACCATCGAGGGACGAACCTACCGTGTTATGCCTGGCAATATGATGATAATCAGTCCGCGTGAGCTTCATCAGGTTTATATAAAGCCCGATATGACTCCATACGAAAGATTTGTTCTCTGGATAGACCCAAAGCTTCTCGAACAGCTTTCCACCGAGAAGTCCGCTCTGGCTCAGTGCTTTAACATAGGAAGACCCGATTATACCAATCTGCTTCATCTCAATTCGGGGCAGCGCAGTGCGGTGCGCTCTCTTATGGAGGATATACTCAACGAGACCGAGGCTTCGGGCTACGGTGTCGATCTTATGCAAAGCTCCCTGCTCACACACCTGATGGTGCTTGTAAACCGCATAGCGGCGCAGGGCAGTTCACGGTGCGATGACATCACCTATTCGAGCCGTGTTGTCTCGGACGTTATAAATTACGTGAATATCCACTACAGTGAGCCTCTTTCTCTTGACAGCCTTTCGAACCGCTTCTTTGTAAGCAAGTATCACCTAAGCCATGAGTTCAACCGCCATATCGGCACCAGTGTTTACAGATATATTCAGAAAAAAAGGCTTCAGATAGCACGCCAGCTGCTGTCGCAGGGTCATAAGCCCAGCAAGGTGAGCAGCGAATGCGGTTTTGGAGATTACACAGGCTTTTATCGCGCCTTTAAATCGGAATACGGCATAACCCCAAGGGAGTTTGCCGCAGGACAGCCCGGCTTTGCCGCCGAGCTGTAGATAAAGAAATAAGGGCTTTATGCCCACAGGAGGAATAACCAGTATGAATGAATTACAAAAGAAGGTCAGCGAGATCGGTATTGTTCCTGTCATCAAGCTGACAAACCCCGAGCGTGATGCAGCTCCTCTGGCAAAGGCTCTCATCGAAGGCGGCGTTCCCGTCGCTGAGGTCACCTTCCGCGCGGCAGGCGCCTCGACCGCTATACGCATTATGAAGGAGAGCTATCCCGAAATGCTGGTCGGTGCAGGTACTGTTATGACCACACAGCAGGTTGACGATGCCGTAAATGCAGGCGCAAGCTTCATTGTAACTCCCGGTCTTGATATTGATATTGTCAGATATTGTCAGGAGAAGGGTGTCACAATCTTCCCTGGCTGCACCACTCCGACCGACTACCACGCCGCCTTCAAGCTCGGACTTGAGGTTCTCAAGTTTTTCCCTGCCGAGCAGTCGGGCGGTCTTGAAAAGATCAAGGCTATGGCCGCTCCCTTCCCTATGTTCAAGGTCATGCCCACGGGCGGTGTAAGCCTTAAAAACCTTTCTGTCTATGCATCGTGCCCCGTTATCGCGGCATGCGGCGGCAGTTATATGGTCACTGCCGATCTCATTGAGAACGGCAAGTGGGACGAGATCACTGATCTCTGCAAAAAGAGTGTTGAAATTATCAAGGAGGCAAGAGCATAATGGGTAAAGTTGTTACATTCGGTGAATTAATGCTGCGTCTGCAGCCATACGATTATCTCCGCTTCGTTCAGGCAGACAGCTTTGAGGCTACCTTCGGCGGAGGCGAGGCAAATGTTGCGGTCTCCCTTGCAAACTATGGCCTTGATGTAGATTTTGTGACCAAGCTTCCAGATCACGCTATCGGTCAGATGGCGGTAAACTCTCTGCGCAAGTACGGCGTCGGGACCGGCAAGATCGTTCGCGGAGGCGACAGAGTCGGAATTTATTTCCTTGAAAAGGGCGCTTCTCAGAGAGGAAGCGTCTGCATCTACGACCGCGCTCACTCTGCTATCGCAGAGGCATCAAGAGAGGATTTCGACTGGGACGCTATTTTCGAGGGCGTTGACTGGTTCCATTTTACAGGCATCACCCCTGCTCTCTGCCCCAATATGGTGGCTATCTGCGAGGATGCTTGCAAGGCCGCCAAGGCAAAGGGTGTAAAGATCTCCTGCGACTTAAACTACAGAGGCAAGCTGTGGACCCGTGCCGAGGCACGCGAAGCCATGACAAAGCTTTGCCAATATGTCGATGTATGCATATCCAACGAAGAGGATGCAAAGGATGTTTTCGGCATAGAGGCGGAGAACACCGATATCAATTCGGGCAAGCTTGATTTCGATGGCTACAAGAGCGTTGCACGTCAGCTGGCCGAGCAGTTTGGCTTTGAGAAGGTTGCAATCACTCTGCGTGAGAGCATATCTGCCTTTGACAACAACTGGAGCGCTATGCTATATGATGTCTCATCAAATGAGTACTGCTTCTCTAAGAAATATAAGCTCCACATCATCGACCGCGTAGGCGGCGGCGACAGCTTCGGCGGCGGACTTATCTACAGCCTGCTTTCCGGCAAATCCACTCAGGATGCTGTTGAGTTTGCTGTTGCGGCTTCCGCTCTCAAGCACTCCATTGAGGGCGACTATAACTTCGTTACTGTTTCCGAGGTCGAAAAGCTTGCAGGCGGCAATGCCTCAGGCCGTGTTCAGAGATAATTTTTTGCTTATAAAAATATGCCCCCAAAAGTGTCAGGCTTTTGGGGGCATATCTGATGCAGTTTTTTATATATGCTCTGTCGCGCTTGCAGCTTCGAAAACCGTTTTTGCAAGCTGCCGTACCTCTTCCAGCACCTTTTCATCCGCTTCGAAAACACTTTTTACAGGCTCTTCCGTGACTATCTTAAATCTCATACCGCCGAGAACAGCGGAAAGTGTGGAGACTCCCTCGCCGCTCCAGCCGTAGGAGCCGAATACCCCTGCAGGCTTCGCGGTTATGGAATATACGTCTATTTCGGAAATCACTCGCCATACAGGTGCAGGAGCATTGCAGTTTATCGTGGTGGTGCCGAACAGCAGTCCATCTGCCCGTGCTATTCCTGCGGCGCACCCCTGCTCCTGCTCGGTATCGGAGAGGTCGTATAGGGTCGGCGTTCCTCCGAGTGCGCGAATTTCCTCCGATGCAGCCTTTGCCATGCGCTCTGTGCAGCCGTGAGCGGACGCATAAACAACTGCTATTTCGGTGTTGTCGCTTTGTTTTGGCTGTGCGCTGAGCTTTTTATAATCCTTTAGCAGCGCCTTTACCCCTTCTGTTATAACAGGTCCGTGGCTCGGGCAGATCGCTCGGAGCCTGCCGTTGAATTTCTTTGTCTTTTCGAGCGCCTGTCTTACAAAAAAGCTGAAGGGAGATAATATATCCTCATAATACCGCACCATTTGGGTGTGGTATTTTTCTTTCATTTTTTCGGGGATTTGCTCGTCAAACATCGTCAATTCGCAGTAATGAGCGCCGAACATATCGCAGGAAAACAGCACGCCTTCCTTTTCAAGCCGCGTCATCATGGAATCGGGCCAATGAAGCATGGGGGTCACGACAAAGTGCAGGGTATCTCTTCCGATATCGAGAGTGTCGCCGTCCTTGACCGTTTTGCAGCTAAAATCGCGGTTTAACTGCTGACGGAGGAATTTTTTGGCGATGGCTGTACACACAACAGTCGCATTCGGCGCATAGTCAAGCACCCTTTTAAGGCAGCCCGAATGGTCAGGCTCCGTGTGATTTACCACGATGTAGTCGATATCGGAAAAATCGCACAGACAGCCCACATTGTAACGGTAATCATCCCAGAACTCCTCGGGCGCTGTATCCACAAGCACTGTTTTACCGCTTGTTATAAGATAGGAATTATAGGTCGTGCCATAGGGCGACTTCATCACTATATCAAAGGCTCGGCGATTCGGATCGCCTACGCCTACCGAATATACGTTGTCTGTGATCCTGTGTGTCGCCATAAATTTTCCTTCTTTCG